>JAFXIS010000089.1 GCA_017532885.1 Alistipes sp.
AAAGAGTTTGTTCGTTGCTACAAAAGATAGTTTCGGCTTCTTTGAGGCTCTTTTCGGCAACTTTTCATTTGTGATAATTGGAAATAGTCCACTATTACCTGCATACCCCAAATGAAAATTTACACGAAATTAGCTATCAAATAATCTCGAAATAAAATTCAAACAGCTTCTAAGCTCCGCAACGGAGCTTTTTTTATTCATTTTCTCGAAAAAATCTCAATTCATTTTTCTTGTGTCACAACCTGACACAAATAGTGTGTTATTTTGCATTGTAAAACAAGAGTTAAACCAAAAAAAGTAGAGAATATGGGTAGTATAATTTTTGGCGCATTATGCTTTTTCGCTTTCCTGACAGAGGTTTTAGGCGAAAAACACTACTAATCAGAATTTGGGTAAATAAAATTAATAATTACAATTATGGGAATTGCTTATCAAATCAAGTGCAAGCACTGCCAGGCGGTGTTTGATTACAGCCAAGACCAATCATTCGGAATGATGCCGCGTTGCGTGGGATGCGAGAGTTATGTCGAGGTAGACGCTCCGATTCGTTGTCCGGCATGCAACCGCCGCTTAAACACCTCGCAGGAGGAGTTCAACGAACAGGTGCAGACCGTGATGATGTGGGATTAACCCCGCACCCAAGGCAAAAAAAATCGCTCCGAGAATAAATTTTCGACACAGAAATGTAAGTTTTCACATTTTTTTTGTAACTTTGAGTGATTATAACCTTTTAACGAAAAGTCATTATGGCAGAATTAAAAGTTGGCGACATCGCGCCCGCATTCAGTGGCACCACACAAGACGGTTCAAGCGTTTCATCTTCAGAGATGAAGGGCTCTCGCATGGTTCTCTATTTCTACCCGAAGGACAACACCTCGGGCTGCACTTTGGAGGCAAAGAGCCTGCGCGATGGCAAGGAGGAACTCTCTCGACGCGGTTACCGCATCATAGGCGTAAGTCCCGACAGCGAGCGCTCTCACCAAAATTTCTGCACAAAGCACGACTTAAACTTCACGCTCATTGCCGACACCGACCACTCAATCTGCGAGGCTTTCGGCGTATGGGTCGAGAAGTCGATGTACGGCAGGAAGTACATGGGCGTAAAGCGTACAACTTTCCTCATCGACGAAGAGGGCATAATCACCCATATTTTTGACAAGGTAAAGACTGACTCACACTTCGAGCAGATTACCGACGAATTAGATAAAAATAAGTAAAAAAATAAGACTATGGCAACTGAAAAAGTACAAGTAAACGCCGATAAGCTCAAGGTTTTGAGCGCGGTAATGGACAAGATAGAGAAGGATTTCGGCAAGGGCTCAATCATGCGTATGAGCAGCGAAGCCGTAACCAATGTACCCGTAATCCCCACAGGCTCAATCACTTTGGATATGGCATTGGGAGTAGGAGGTTATCCCAAGGGGCGCGTAATCGAAATTTATGGCCCCGAGTCATCAGGTAAGACCACTTTGGCAATCCACGCCATCGCCGAGGCACAGAAGGCTGGCGGTATCGCCGCATTCATCGACGCAGAGCATGCCTTCGACTCATTCTACGCCCAAAAGCTGGGTGTCGATGTCGATAATCTGCTTATCTCGCAGCCCGACAACGGAGAGCAGGCATTGGAAATTGCCGACTCACTCATTCGTTCAAGTGCTATCGATATCATCGTAATCGACTCTGTTGCAGCACTCACACCTAAAGCCGAGATTGAGGGCGAAATGGGCGACTCAAAGATGGGCTTGCAGGCTCGCCTTATGTCGCAGGCACTGCGTAAGCTTACAGCCAGCATCTCAAAGACCAAGACCGTATGTATTTTCATCAACCAGTTGCGCGATAAGATTGGTGTGGTATATGGTAACCCTGAGACTACCACCGGAGGTAACGCACTGAAGTTCTACGCCAGCGTACGCATCGACATCCGCCGCGCTTCGGTCATCAAGGATGGCGAGGAGCAGTTGGGCACCCGCACAAAGGTCAAGGTCGTAAAGAACAAGGTCGCACCTCCATTCAAGCGTGCCGAGTTCGACATCATGTTTGGTGAGGGAATCTCTAAGATTGGCGAAATTGTTGATTTAGGAGTAGACTACGGCATTATCAAGAAGTCAGGCTCTTGGTTCTCATACGGAGAGCAGAAGATAGGGCAGGGACGCGACTCGGTGAAAGAGTTGCTCTCAAACAACGCCGAACTTCGCGACGAGATTGAAGCTAAGTTGCGCGAAGCAATGAAAACGCAAAAATAGAGATTATGAATTACACTGCAGAGGATGAGGTTTTAATTCAAGCCAAATGGGACGAGTTGGTCGAATCGTGCAAGAAGATTTGCAAAAATGAAGCCGACTGGAACTTTATAAAGCGAGCTTTCTTCTTAGCTAAAGAGGCTCATCAGGGGGTAAGGCGCCGTTCAGGAGAGCCATACCTCCTGCATCCTATTGCAGTAGCACAGATTGTCGTAGACGAAATCGGACTTGGCGTAAAGTCCGTTGTTGCGGCATTGCTGCACGATGTTGTAGAGGACACCGACTATACGGTAGAGGATATGGAGCATATCTTCGGACCCAAAATCGCATCGATGGTCGATGGATTGACGAAGATGTCGGGAGTATTCAATGCCGACACCTCGCTGCAAGCGGAATATTTCCGCAAAGTATTGCTCACCCTGTCGGACGATGTTCGCGTCATTTTGATAAAGATTGCCGACCGTCTACACAACATGCGAACTTTGGGCTCTATGCCCCAAAACAAGCAAATCAAAATCACGGGTGAAACAATCTATCTATTTGCACCTTTAGCATATAGACTTGGATTATACGCCATCAAAACCGAGCTGGAAAACCTCTGCATGAAGTACCGCTTCCCCAAGGAGTATGAGGAGATTCAGCGCCAGATTGACGAAACTTCAGCCGCCCGCGAGGAGTATATCCGCAAGTTCAACGCTCCGATTATCGAGGCATTGGACCGCAATGGCTTCAAATACGAGATTTCAGGCCGCATAAAGAGCGTCTACTCGATATGGACAAAGATGGTACGCAAACAGATACCATTCTCGGAGATTTACGACCTCTTTGCCATTCGCATTGTATTCCAGCCTACGGACTTTCCTTCGGAAAAGACCCAATGTTGGCAAATATATTCGTCTATCACAGACATTTACACCCCAAAACCCGACCGCCTGCGCGATTGGATCAGCATTCCCAAAGCCAACGGTTACGAAGCCCTGCACTCCACAGTCATGGGCCCCGACGGCATATGGGTAGAGGTGCAGATTCGCACCCAACGAATGGAGGATATCGCCGAGCGGGGTTTCGCTGCACATTGGCGATACAAGCACGCCACCATATCGAACGACGAAGACGAATTCGACAAGTGGTTGAAGATGATTCGCACTGCGTTAGACAGCCCTACACAGAACGCTATCGACTTCTTGGATAACTTTAAGTTATCGCTATATACATCTGAAATTGCGGTATTTACACCCAAGGGCGAAGCCCGTCATCTGCCATATGGAGCAACAGCATTAGACCTCGCCTACGATGTCCACACCAAGATTGGCAATAGCGCGATAGGTGCTAAAATCAACCATAAAATCATGCCTATTACCACACCTTTGAATAGTGGCGACCAGGTTGAGATTATCACAGCCGAATCGGCTCGCCCCAAGGCAGAGTGGCTGGAGTATGTAACTACAACCAAGGCAAAGCAGGCGATAAAAAACTTCCTAAAACGCGAGCAAGAGCACAATCTGCAACGAGGAATGCAGATGCTCGACGAAAGACTTGCGCAATTGAACATCACACCCAATAATCGCGTAATACGCAAACTTATAGAGGCTTACGAGAGCTCAAATAAAGATGAGCTTTATACAAAGATAGGCGCAGGCATCGTTTCGCTCGACAACCTGGAGAAGATTATCAAGACCAACTCAAAGAACAAGATTTTGAAGTTCTGGACACTCTTCATCAATGACGACGACGAGGACAACACTCCGGAGAAGGAGAACGAGGACAAGAGTTCAAAGACAAAGAGTCCGGAGAGCAACAACCTCGTTATTGCCGAATGCTGCCACCCCTTACCGGGCGATAGTGTAGTGGGATTCAAAGACCCCAAAACGCACCAAATCATTGTACATAAGGCCACATGCGACGAGCTTAACCGCTTGGCTGCGCAGCATGGCGACTGCATAGTAAAAGAGGCTATACAATGGTCGCAATACAAGACCCAATCATCATTAGCAACGATTGCGATTGTCGGCATCGACCGCATGGGTCTATTGATAGACCTTGCCAATGTCGTCACAAACGACTTCAGCGTCAATATGCGCCAGGTAAACATCCAATCCCACGATGGCATTTTCGAGGGCACAGTAAGCCTATATGTGCGCGACGCCGAGAGTCTTAATGCCATCCTCGACCGTATGCGTCGCATAAAGGGCATGGAGAGTGTAAAACGAATGGATTAGCAGGAATATGGACAACTTTTGGATATATCTCATCATAGGAGGCATTATGCTGCTCGCTCCAAAGGGCATAGACAAATCCAATAAAAAGGGCACCACTGAGCCGTCAAACAACGACAGCCAGGAAGTTCCCAAAGATTTGGAAAAGCAACTTCGCGAACTATTAAGCGAACAAAGCTCAGAGCCCCAGCTTCCGGGCAATCGCACCATCACGCGCCCTGTAAAGACTAATGTGACCACTTCTGTAACGCATCCCATAGCGCCCAAGAGGAAGCCACAGGTCGCTACAAAGCGTAAGAACAACTCCCACACGCCTAATGTGCAAAACACATCTAAAGCATCCAACAGTACTCCAAACACCACATCGGGGCAAATAGAGGAGATTTTAGAGGATTTCACAATGGAGAAGGCGGTAATATACTCCGAGATACTCCGTCCCAAATACGAAGAGTATTAATAAGCTATTAGGGCCGAAGTAGGGAGAAGACAAGAGTAGGGCAGTCACCCTCCACATCCAACCCGAATAAGACACCATTAAACATACAAACAAAAAAACATAATATAGTATGGCTACAATTTTTTCAAAGATTATAGCGGGAGAGATTCCAAGCTACAAAGTTGCAGAGGACGACAACTACTACGCATTCCTCGACATCAACCCTTTAGCCAAAGGACACACTTTGGTCGTACCTAAGATTGAGGTTGATTATTTCTACGACTTAGACGACGAAACGCTATCAGGAATGATTCTATTCGCCAAAAGGGTAGCGCACAAAATCAAGGAGCAAACAGGATGTAAAAAGGTCGCAACAGTAGTTTTGGGCCTCGAAGTAGCTCACGCACACATCCATTTGATACCCATGAACAATGAAAATGATGTGGATTTTCGCCGCGAAAAGCTGAAATTAACTCCAGAAGAGTTTGCTGAAATAGCAAAAAAGATTGCGTTATAAACAAGTGTTTACAACTTTATAACCAGCTGAAATACAATAGGGTAGTTGAGTAATCAGCTACCCTATACTATATACTATTTAACATAATACATCTGTTAAATAGTTTTCAACAAAATTATATCCATCAGCACATCAATTTATTGACAAAATTCAACAAATTTGCTCAAATTTTACATCTGTAATTACATTTGTAACATATATACAATTGAAATATGCTCTTAGTATTTACATTTGTATAAATAAGTAAACCGACAGGGATTGTTAAAATATCACATTTGTAAATAAATTAGATAGGTAATAAACCCGTAAATTATCGCCAATTAATCGAAATTCAATCACTAAACTTTTATATTTATAATACAATAAATCAACTACTTATAAATATTATATCAATTAAAATATTGCGTATACTCGTATTTAGAGCATTGTTTATATAAAACTATTGTTATATCAATATTATTAAGGGTAATACTCTTATTTATCAGTCGTTTACGCAACTTTACATAAATATACGCTTTATATTAAACACGGCGCGGCTATTTACCATAATTTACACATTTACAATTGTAATCATTGTTAACAACTATCCATTGTTTACTTTTGTATAATATTGCTTGTTTACAAAAGAAAAAAGTTTTATATTTGTAAAAAATATGGATTATGCGCGAAAAATTGCTTATTTTGATGAAAAATGAGGGCTTAACCTCAAGTCGCCTTGCTGAGTTATTGGGAATTCAGCCATCAGGTATTTCACATATACTCGGAGGAAGAAACAAACCGAGCTTCGATTTCGTTCAGAAGGTCTTGCGACGATTTCCACGCCTTAATCCGGATTGGCTATTGCTCGACAGCGAACAGATGTATCGTGACCTGCCAACCGAAGGTTCTCAACCCGCCGAGAATTCGATATTTGAAAATAGTTCACCCTCCGTATCGGAAAACGCTCAAATCTCAACAGCGGATAATACTCCCGTTCAAGCTCCACAATCTGATGTTGCCAGAGCATTAAGCGCTGCGACTCAAAACGCTACGACGCGTGGTAATATCAAACGCATTATAATATTGTATGACGATCGCTCATTCGAGAGCTATGATGTCGCTCGTTAAATATGCAGATACGGCGGTTACTGTGCGGGGAGATTAAAATAACAATTCTTCTCCTAATTGGTTTAGGAAATTATTACTCGTTGTTAGTACAATCATGTTAGTATTAGGGACAATTATGTTTATTGCTCTAATTCTTTGGCAATTGCTTACAGGCATACTTGCGTAATATACCATAGCTCCATTTCTGTATTTCTGTATTTACTGCATATATTTTTATCCCTTTATCCCTTTATATATTGACTACACATAGTCCACATTACAATATTTTTTCGCCCTCGCCCCGATATTTTTAACATAATATATATATTACATCAAAAACCATTATCTTTGCAATATCCAACCAATAACTTGCTCCGATGAAGGCTCTACTGCACTATCTGCATGGTTTTATGCTGCTGCGCACCTATATATACGATATTTTTTTGCGTTTATGGCGAATAAAGAAACCACGAATTAATATTTTTCTTAACTTTGCGTAAGGATGTTTCCCTTAGAATACAACATGAATAAATTTCGACTAATCATTTCCGCGTTAAGTATCTGTGCTTTAGTTGGTTTTATAACCATATTATCGCACATGGGTTATGGTCATCGTATTACGCAAGGCAACTTAAACACATCCATCTATACCCCCAAGCCGACGCGACTTACGGTTATATACGAGCGTACGCTCGGCGGAAAAAGCGATTTTCTGCATCTTAAAATAGACACCACATATCACACACGAGGCAAAAACGGCTACTGTTATGAGGTATTTTGCGACCATAAAATCTCGCTATACGCATTTGACGGTGCCTACACAGACCTAAATGCCACAAATGCCGCGTGCTTCATTGAGAGTAGCACACATAACTCGCATAAATGGATTAAAACTCACGAGAAAAAGTCGATACTGGGTTACGAATGTCTTCATGCGCTAAAGAACGACGGCAACATATCGTGGGAGGCGTGGTATAGCGATGCACTACCCCACGCGCCTAACCTTAAACGCATAAACAGCCCATACCGAGGCGTTATTTTAGCCTCTCACAATAGCGATAATTCATATAGCATCAAAGCTCGATACATAAAACATACAACAATATAACAAACTAAAAACCAAAACTTTATGAAAAAGATTCTAACATTTATGGCAGCATCTGTACTTGTGGCAGGCATGGCCACTTCGTGCCAATCGCACAACCGCCTTACATCGGCAGAGAAGGCTGAAGGCTGGCAGTTGCTTTTCGATGGTAAGACCCTTGATGGTTGGCGTTCATTCAACTGCGACTCACTCATCGGTGGATGGCATGTTGTCAATGGTTGCATTCAAGCATCAGGCGAGGGTTCTGACGGCTCTGGCTACATCGTAACCGACAAGAAGTTCGCAAACTTCGAGCTTATGTGGGACTGGAAGCTCACTCACGGAGGCAATAGCGGCATGCTTTATCATGTTGTAGAGCATCCTCGTTATGCTGTTCCTTATGTTACAGGACCTGAGTATCAGCTCATTGACAACGAGGGCTGGGAAGAGGTAAATGCTCCCACGAAGCTGGAGGAGTGGCAGAAGTTGGGCGTAGACTACGCTATGTATCTGCCTGATTATGAGAAGATGCATGTAAATCCCGTAGGAGAGTGGAACACCTCAAAAATCGTATTCGACAATGGCCATGTTGAGCATTGGCTCAATGGCGAGAAGATTTTGGAGTTTGAGGCTTGGACCGAGGATTGGTTTGCTCGCAAGGCAAGCGGCAAATGGGGCAACGCCACAGAGTATGGCTTGGCTCACGAGGGCGTTCTCTGCTTGCAGGACCACGGCGACCCCGCATCGTTCCGCAATATCAAGATTAAGGAGTTGCCCAAGAAGGCTGGCGAGACCGTATCTCTCTTCAACGGCAAGGACTTAACCGGCTGGGAGGCATTTGGTTGCATCGAGGCTTCGGTAGACAAGGATGGTAATCTTGTAACCGAGAATGGCGAGGCCAAGCAGTATGGCTACCTCGGCACACGCGAATACTACAAGGATTTCGACCTTACCGTAGAGTTCAAGCAGGAGGCAAACGGTAACTCTGGTCTATTCTTCCACTCATTCGTTCATGGCGGTTTCGAGAGCAATGTTGTTAATGGCTGGCAGTGCGAGGTTGCTCCTAAGGGTTATGACACAGGCGCAATTTATGAGTCTTATGGCCGTGGTTGGCTGATTCAGATTCCCGACGAGAAGGAGAATATCCTCAAGACCGGCGAGTGGAACACCTTGCGTCTGCGTGTTGAGGGCGACAATGTAAAAACTTGGCTCAATGGCGAGGAGATGATTGATATCAACGACCCCGTATTCGGTGCAAGTACCGGCCGTATCATGTTGCAGATTCACGACTACAATGTCATCAAGGTTTTGTGGCGTAATCTCAACCTCACAAAACTCTAATAATTTGAGTTGCATAGATAAAAAGTCCGGCTGCAAGGTCGGACTTTTTTTGCATCATACACTCACATGTTGATGCAAAATTCGTATCTTTGCACTCAGTTAAACAGCAAAGTTATGCGACAGAGTCTTTATCATATAGCACTTGCGGTCACTACCCTACTTTTTGTGGCATGTGGAGAGCGAGTATACGCCCCTCAAAGCGATATTATTGTTACTATTCAACCTCTAAAATACCTCGTAGAGCAGATTACGGGGGATGATTTCACGGTCGATGTCCTGGTGCCGGCAAGTGCCAGCCCCGAGACATTTGAGCCTACTCCGAAGCAGTTTATCGCCCTAAATGAGGCCTCTATGGTCTTTTCTACGGGTCTTATCGACTTCGAGACATCGCTCACCGAGCGTATGCACAACACAGAGAACCTCATTAATCTTAGCCTCGGCATAGACCTTATGGAAGGCTCATGTTCGCATAATCATCACGCCCACCACAGCCACGAAGGTCACCACCATGGTATCGACCCCCATATCTGGACCTCTCCTCGAGAGCTGAAGAGTATGGCTCGCAACGCCTATGAGGCCATTATCGCAGAGTATCCCGATTCTACGAAATACACCGATGCCTACAACGATTTAATCCACAGGCTCAACGAGTTAGATATCGAGTGTGCT
Organism: Alistipes sp.; assembly: GCA_017532885.1. The sequence continues at coordinate 9,590 of JAFXIS010000089.1, forward strand.
ACGATGTGCCAAGCCTCTTCGGCAAAGGCATTTGTCATCTACCACCCTGCCCTAACCTACTTTGCTCGCGCCTATGGTATGGAGCAGATTGCTATCGAAAGCGACGGCAAAGAGCCCTCGGCAAAGCATATCGCCAACATTATCGACCAAGCGAAGTCAAAAGGCGTGAAATGCCTATTGTATCAAAGCCAATACCCTCGTTCGGCAGTCGAGATTATAGCAAAAGATATGGGCGTGGAGTGCAGGGAGATAAATCCGTTAGAGGAGAATTTTATCGCAAACATATCAAGCATAACCCGCACTATAACAGCGCAATAGTCCCACAGACATGAATCATCGCAAGACCCTGATATCACTACGCAATGTAGGTATTCGCTACGACGGATGTGTGGCGTTGGAAGGTGTCAATCTCGACATCTACGCCGACGATTTTGTGGGCATCATCGGTCCTAATGGTGGCGGTAAAACATCGCTTGTAAAGGCTATTATGGGCAGCATCCCACATAGCGGAGAGATTCTTTTCGACGAAGAGTTGCGCCACCGCAACCACTACAAAATAGGCTACATGCCGCAAGTGTCGGAGTTCGACATGCGTTTCCCTATTTCATTGGAGGAGGTTGTGCTGTCGGGTCTGCAGACCGAAAAGGGCTTTATGGGTCGCTATACCTCCGAGGATAAGGCTCGCGCTCGCGCATTACTCAACCAAATGGGCATTGCCGACCTTGCATCGCGCCCCATTGGAGAGGTGTCGGGCGGACAGATGCAGCGCGCATTGCTCTGTCGAGCCGTCATTTCGGAGCCTCGCCTGCTCATATTGGACGAGCCGACAAATTTCGTCGATAACCGCTTCGAGTATGAGTTTTACAATATGGTAAAGCAGTTGAGCGAGCATATGGCAATTATGATTGTGTCGCACGACTTAGGTACGATAACAAGCGTCGTAAAGAGCATTATTTGCGTTAATCGCACGGTGCATCGCCACGACTCTAACATTCTGACTGCCGAGCAGTTAGAGAACTACAACTGTCCTATTCAGATACTCTCGCACGGCCATATTCCCCACACCGTTCTGGAACATCATTCGGGCGACTGCTGCCACGACCACGAGTAAAATACCCTCGCTCTACATCGGCTGCTTGCGATACTCCTTCGGTGATTTACCCGTTACGCGCTTAAAATATTTCCCAAATACCGACTGCGAAGGGAAGTTCAACTCATCGCTAATCTGCTGTACGCTCTTTGTTGTGGAGTATAACAACGCCTTCGCCTCCGATATCACATACTCGCTGATAATCGTTCCGGCACTACGCCCCGAAATATCCTTAACGACCTGCGAAAGATGCTTCGGAGTGATACACAACTGCTGCGCATAAAAACCTATCTCCCTCTCCTTTCGATAATTAGCGCTCAATTCTTCGATAAAATCGGCATATATCTCCTCTTGGCGAGATGACACCTCCACATTATTCGTGGATTCATGCCTCATGTGCGAATAACCATAAAATAGCGACAATGTAAGATGATGCGCCGACTCCAACTTGTAATCCGTATGAGGGGAGCTTGCCAAGTTCTGCAACAGATTATAATATTGATGAAAAACAAACCCATCCTCCTCTATCTTCAACACCGGATTATTATAAACTGAAGAGTGCAACGGAATTGTATCCCCAAAGCTGACAAACAGACCATCCGTAAAGGCTTTCGACATAACAATTACACGACCTCGGAGCTCGTCGGAATGCGATATCGGTTCACATATCTGCTCCGCTAAAATTATTACCATCGCCGGCGCAACGACATGATACTCTCTCATATTAATCTTCATTGTCATTTCACCCTGCTCGCAGAATATCGCCATGGTCATATCCGTCTTAAAAGGCTCATTCTTAACAAAAGCCTCTACCCTATCCAAGAATCTATCGTCGTCTAACAACATAACATCAGTTCCTATACGACGATTTGCGGGCGTCACGCGCTCTATATATTCACGCCAATTCAATGGGGAAACATTCTGACTTGCCATATTATTTCAGCTGTTAATTTTCACAAATATACCTATTTTTTGCTATCAAACAGCTAATCCGACGCATATTTCCCGAAAAATATACCAATCATGCAGTACTTATGCAAAATCTCATATCGCCAAACACAATACCTTTGCACTCGAAATAACATAAAACATTACAGCTATGAGAAAAACATTTAAGGGTATCTGCATGTTATTGGCGACGCTTGCCACATGCTCGGCAGCTTCGGCACAAGAGGCGCAAACGGAATCTACACAGAACGAAAAGAACGGCTTTTTCCGCAAGGCTTTTCGCGACATGAAGGAGAGCGCGAAATTGCAGCACCAAATCGACAAAGCCAATTTCGAGGCAGCAAAGTTGGAGTCAAAGGCATTTTACTACGAGCAGAAAAACCAGTCAAAGCCCTCAGCCCGCACCGAGGCAGAGAAGGAGCGCATGCAGCAGGAACTTGATGCAGCCAACAAACGCGTAAAGGAGGCACAGGAGAAGTTGGACGCTGCCAAGAATCGCTAAACAGCTGAATTACATATAGATAAACATAAACTCGGGTAGTAAAATTACTACCCGAGTTACTTGTTTATGTACCCTACTCCTTTAAGCGGTTTGTTACTTATCCTTTTACATTATCTCAGACAATCTCCCGCAAAGTGTTGTTCATTTCGGAAAAGTTTCTCTAACAAAAACAAAAACGGGCTGCTCGAAAGAGCAACCCGTTTTCTTATATATCCGTTGGCTAAATTATGCCTCCAAAGCGAAACGCTTGTAAGCAACGATTGTAGCCTCCTTGTCAGCCTGCTGCAAGTACTCGCGGATAGAGATCTTCTCGCCTACCAATGCCTGGTTCAAGAGAGTGTTCTCCTCGAAGAACTTACGCATCTTACCCTCTGCAATCTTAGCCAAGATAGCCTCAGGCTTGTTAGCGTTCTTAGGATCCTGCTTCATCATCTCCAATGCGATAGCCTTCTCCTTC
>JAFXIS010000090.1 GCA_017532885.1 Alistipes sp.
TAACCTGCATCTTCTCGGTGAGGTTGAACACAACGGCTGTCTCCGAGTTAAGACCAAGCTCCTTGTAGTTCTCAACCTTAGCCTTTGATGCGTTCAATACTACGAAATCGGGCTCACCGTAAACCTCCAACTCAGCGTCAGTGGGGCGGATAAACATATTCTTTACGAAGTGTGCCTGCCAAGCTACCTCCATGATGAAACGAATCTTGAGGCGGCTGTTCTCGTTAGCACCGCAGAAAGTATCAACAACATAAAGCTTCTTGTTTGAGAGCTCCTTTGAAGCCAACGCCTTCAATTCTGCCCAAGCCTCCTTTGTTACAGGCTTGTTGTCGTTCTTGTACTCCTCAGATGTCCACCAGATGGTATCCTTTGATGTCTCATCCATTACGAAGAACTTATCCTTGGGTGAACGACCTGTGTAAACACCTGTCATTACATTTACAGCACCCATCTCGGTAACAACACCCTTGTCGAAGCCTGTAAGGCCGGGCTTTGTCTCCTCGCGGAAGAGCTCATCGTAAGAGGGATTGTAAATCACCTCGGTAGTACCGGTAATACCGTACTTTGTCAAATCAATCTTTGCCATAGTTTTTGTTCTTATTTTAGTTAAACTTCTACTTCTCAATTTAGTTTTGTTTCGCTGTCGGCTTTGTCTGTTCATGCGGGTTTACTGTTATTTCGCAAACACCCTAATGAAAAGCCCTTATTTCAGCGCTACAAAAATAGTGAAAGAATTTGAATTGTGAAAAGAATAACACTAAAATTTTTCAAAAAAATTAATTATTTTTTCTGCCCGAACGAAACTTGCTGGTTATCAACGCTTTGTAGATTTGTTTTTGAGGCCTGTTTTGTGGCGATTTTGATGGTGATTTGGCTATATGTCGAAGCGGTTTTGTTTATTGCCTTAAACTTCTAAAAAGTAATTTTGAATTTTGAATTTTGAATTCGTATCTTTGTGTTGTTATGGCGGGACTATATTTTCATATACCTTTTTGTAAACGCATTTGCGCCTATTGTGATTTTTTTCGCTCGGCGGATTTGCGCTATATGCCTCAGGTTGTGGAGGCTATGCACCAGGAGTTGGATGAGGCGTGTGATTTCCTGTCGGACAAGGAGTTGCGTACGATATATTTCGGAGGAGGAACACCCTCGCTTTTGGAACCTTCGCATTTTCAGCGCTTTATCGACCACGCCGATAGGAAGTTGGATTGTAGCGGGGTGGAGGAGATTACTATCGAGGCAAATCCCGATGATATAACAAGAAAATATGTCGAGGCGTTGCGTCTTACGGATGTTAATCGCGTGAGTCTCGGTGTGCAGTCGTTCGATGATGAGGAACTTCGTTTTATGAATCGTCGTCATAGTGCCGAGGATGCTGTTGCTGCTGTGAAACGCTTGCAGGATAGCGGTATCGAAAATATTACCATAGATTTAATATTCGGAGTGTCGGGGTTTGGCGAAGATGTGTTGCTGAAATCAATACGACAGGCTGTGGATTTGCAGGTGCAGCATATCTCGGCATATCATTTGACAATCGAGCCCTCGACGGCGTTTCATCGTAGGCTGTGCCGTGGCGAGTTGAGCGTTGTGGAGGAGGAGCGTAGTGAAATGGAATATGCGCTGATTGAGAATGAGTTGCGTAATGCGGGATTTGAACATTACGAGGTGTCGAATTATGCCCGACCAGGATTCCGCTCGCGTCACAATTCATCATATTGGCAGGGTGTGCAGTATCTCGGAATTGGTGCCGGTGCGCACTCGTTTAATGGCGCGGAGAGGCGTTGGTGTCAGCAGAGGTTGTCAGATTATATAGTCAGTCGGGAATACCAATCGGAAATTCTTACAGAAAGAGATATCTATAATGAGTATGTCATGACTTCGTTACGAAGAGTTGAGGGCGTGGACCTCGCATTTGTCGCCCGAAGATTTGGTGTCGAAGTTCGGGAAAATCTGCTCGCGAGTGCCAAAATGTGGATAAAAAGCGGTGATTTATTGCTCGATAAAGATTTTTTGCATATCCCAACTTCGCGTTTTTTGCTCTCCGATGCGGTTATAGAATCGCTATTTGAGGTGTAATTACTAAAAAATATTAAATTATTGTTAAGTTTTTTTAGAAAATCACTTTTGACACTCTTTTTTATGCTCTAATATAAATATATTGTATTATCTTTGCGGCGGCATTTAGTGAGGGTATGCAGACTTTTGCGGGAAAATTAAGTTTGTAACCTTTTCTTGAGTGCCGTTATCTCTTTGAGTAGAGTGTAAATGAGAGGCTTATGCTCAAAGAGAGGGAGAATAGCAAAATTGCGAATTAACAAATAAAACTATTTTATGGGTAATATGAAGATGCCTGACCATCTGTTTGAGGTGAGTTGGGAAGTATGTAACAAAATCGGCGGTATTCATACCGTCATTGCTACGAAAGCATTAACCGTTACAAAGCGTATTGGCGATAACTATATCGTTATCGGCCCGGATTTGATGCAGGAGGGTGCTAATCCCGAATTTGAGATTGATAACACGCTGCTTGCTGCATGGCGCGAAAGACTCTATGAGGAGGGTATTCGTGTCCGTATCGGTCGTTGGAATGTTGTAGGTCGCCCTATCGCGATACTTATCGACTTTAAGTCACTCATTTCGCAGAAGGATGAGATTTTGAAGCAGTTGTGGGAGGATTATCATGTAGATTCAATCTCTGGACAGTGGGATTACATCGAGCCCGTGCTCTTCGGTCACGCTGCCGGTATGGTTATCAAGTCGTATGTCGATAACTTCTGCTCTTCGGCAGATAAGATTGCAGCACACTTCCACGAGTGGATGACTGCATCGGGAGGTTTGTACTTGCGTAAGTACTCTCCTTATGTGGCAACCCTCTTCACTACACATGCTACGGTTGCAGGTCGTTGCATTGCAGGTAATAATCTGCCTTTGTACTCTGATATGCACAAGTATAACGCCGACGAGATGGCTCGCCGTTTCAATGTTATGGCAAAGCACTCTATCGAGAAGATGGCTGCGTCATATCACGATGCATTCCTTACAGTTAGCGACATTACAGCTAATGAGTGTAAGTATTTGTTGGGTCGCGAGGTGACTCACATCACTCCTAACGGCTTCGAGAATGATTTCGTATGGAAGGGTGAGGAGTTCGACCAGAAGCGTGCGGAGGCTCGTCGTGCAATGATTGAGGTTGCCGAGAGCTGCTTGGGTCACAAGTTTGTAAAGGAGCCGCTCATTATCGGTACCAGCGGTCGCTATGAGTTCCATAACAAGGGTCTTGATATCTTCATGGAGTCGTTGAAGCGTTTGGCTTCATGCTCACTCGACCGCGAGATTTTGGCTTATATCACCGTGCCTGCTGCAAATAATGGTCCTCGTGCCGACTTGGTTCGCCACCTTCAGGATGTTAAGCAGCCTATCGATGAGGGCCAGTGGAAGTTCTCTACTCACTACATCGATTCAAAGCAGTGGGATCCCGTATCGCAGGCAATCAAGGGTAGCATCCTTGAGCGTGAGGATTCGAAGGTTAAGGTTGTATTCGTACCTTCATACCTTAACGCAAATGATGGCGTATTCAATAAGAACTATTATGAGATGTTGGTGGGTATGGACTTCACCGCATTCCCATCATACTATGAGCCATGGGGATATACTCCGCTGGAGTCTATCGCATTCTCAATTCCTACCGTTACTTCAAACCTTTCAGGCTTCGGTTTGTGGGCTGTGAAGTTGGCGGAGCATGCAGGTGTTGAGGTTATTCGTCGTGACGACAACAACGATGCTTACGCTGTTGAGCAGTTGGTAGATTACACTTTGCGATTCTTGAACATGAATGATGTGGAGTTGGCTGCGGTGCGTGAGTCTGCTGGCGAAATCTCGAAGAAGGCATTGTGGGAGAACTTCTACAAGCACTATGAGCGTGCATATGCTGAGGCTTTGGAGAACTCGGTAGTTCGTACAAACCGTACATTCATCGAGGATGGCGGTAACTATACCGAGCAGATTAACTTCGTGCGTCAGCAGCTCACTTCAAATAAGCCCTCTTGGCATCGTATGATGGTCGAGAAGCGTTTGCCCGAGCGTTTGAGCGCTTTGGAGACAATTTCTCGTAACTTGTGGTGGTGCTGGACTCAGTCGGCTCGCGATTTGTTCGAGGGTATTGACCCCGAGTTGTGGAATGCTGTGGAGCGTAATCCTATCGCGCTTTTGGATAAGTTGCCTTTGGCTCGCATCAACGAGTTGGAGAAGGATAAGGAGTTCCTTGCAAAGTTGGATGCCGTAGCAGCACAGCTCGATGAGTATATGTCGGAGAAACCCGATCCAAAGAGCGCCTCTATCGCATATTTCTCTATGGAGTACGGTTTGCACTCTTCGCTCAAAATTTATTCCGGAGGTTTGGGTATCTTGGCAGGTGACTACTTGAAGGAGGCGTCGGATAAGAATACTCCTATGGTGGCTGTCGGTTTGTTGTATCGCTATGGATACTTCACACAGCAGCTTTCGGCACAGGGTAGCCAGGTTGCCACTTACGAGGCTCAGAACTTCTCGAAGTTGCCTATCTCGCCCGTGCGCGATGAGGCAGGAAACTGGGTTACAATACAGATTGCATTCCCCGGCCGTACATTGTCGGCTCGCGTTTGGAAGTGCCAGGTAGGTCGCACCGACCTCTTCTTGTTGGATGCCGACTATGAGGCAAACCGCGACGAGGATCGTCAGATTACATACTACCTCTATGGTGGCGATTGGGAGATGCGTCTAAAGCAGGAGTTGTTGCTCGGTGTTGGTGGTATCCGCGCACTTACAAAGATGGGTGTAAAGCAGCAGGTATATCACTGCAACGAGGGTCACGCCGCATTTATCGGCATTGAGCGCATCCGCAACCTCATTGCTAAGAAGCGTCTGTCATTCTCTGAGGCTTTGGAGGTTGTGCGTTCATCTTCGCTCTTTACAACCCATACCCCCGTGCCCGCAGGTCACGATGCGTTCCCCGAGGCTATGATGCGTCAGTATATGTCGCACTATCCTGAGGTTTTGGGTGTGACTTGGGAGCAGTTTATCAATTTGGGTAAGACTAATCCGAGCGATCCTAACGAGCGTTTCTCAATGTCGGTATTGGCATGTAACCTTTCTCAGGAGGTGAATGGTGTGTCGTGGTTGCACGGTGAGGTGTCGAAGGATATCTTGGGTAACATGTGGCCCGGATACTTCAAGAATGAGCTTCACATCGGTTATGTTACCAATGGTGTTCACTTCCCGACTTGGGTAGCATCGAACTTGCGTCGCCTCTACGAGAAGCACTTCCCTAACGGATTCAACAGCCATGTATATAACATCCCTGAGTGGCAGGGTGTTCATAAGATTGATGATGCCGAGCTCTGGCAGGAGCGTATCGCGCTTAAGACTCGCCTTATCAACCATATCCGCAAGCGTTACAGCGATCCTAAGCAGGTGCGTTTCGATTCACCTCGCCAGATGGTGCAGACTGCAGAGCGTATCCGCACAGATGTCTTGACTATCGGTTTTGCTCGTCGTTTTGCGACTTACAAGCGTGCTTACCTGTTGTTCACCAACTTGGAGCGCTTGTCAGCATTGGTAAATAATAAGGAGCGCCCCGTGCAGTTCATCTTTGCCGGTAAGGCTCACCCCAATGATAAGCCGGGTCAGGACCTTATCAAGCGTATTATCGAGGTATCGTCTATGCCTGAGTTCGTAGGTAAGATTGTATTCTTGCAGAATTACGATATGGAGCTTGCTCGTCGCATGGTTCAGGGTGTTGATGTATGGTTGAATACTCCTACTCGCCCCTTGGAGGCATCAGGTACATCGGGTGAGAAGTGTGTGATGAATGGTGTTATGCAGTTCTCGGTACTTGATGGCTGGTGGGTTGAAGGTTACAAGGAGGGTGCAGGTTGGATGCTTCCTATGGAGCGTACATTCACCGAACAGAAGTTCCAGGATGAGTTGGATGCCGAGATGATTTACAACACCATCGAGGACCAGATTGTACCTTTATATTATGACCGCAACGACGATGGTGTACCTCATCGTTGGTGTGACGCCATGAAGAAGTGTATCGCCGATATCGCCTCTAACTTTACTATGAACCGTCAGTTGGTAGATTACGAGGACCGCTTCTACAATAAGCTTGCAGCGCGTAAGGAGCAGATGGTCGAGAACAACTATCGTATGGCTCGTGAGATTGCAGCTTGGAAGCGTAAGGTCTCTGCCGCATGGGACGATGTGAAGATTATGAATGTTCAGCGCGTAGAGCTCTCGAATGAGGCAATCTTCGTTGATAAGAAGTATCTCTACGAGGTAGCCTTGGATGTAGCCTCTTTGCGTGCCGAGGATTTGGGCGTTGAGTTGGTTGTAGCTAAGCAAATCGAGGCCGGAGAGGCTGTGAATGTGGTTTCAACCAAGGCTCTTGAGCTCAAGAGCGTAGAAGGCCGCTTGGCAACCTTCTCTATCGACTATACCCCCGAGCGTACAGGCACATTCGATGTAGCGTTGCGTGTATATCCTAAGAACGAGCGCTTGCCACACCGTATGGACTTCGCTTTGGTAAAGTGGGCATAATGCCTAAAGATGTTTGCGCGTCGGGTGAGGTGAGTCTTGCCCGACGAAGCAAAAAGATGTAAAATGGCGCGCTTTTATGGATTTTTTGAGGTTTTTCCGCAGAAAATTATAAAACAGCGTACATGTTTACGAAATTTTTATTAACTTTACTGAAAATAAATAATTTTTCAAAAACTTAAATATGTCGGCACTAACATTTGACAAGAAAGAGTTGGGTAATTTGGAGTATTCGCTTCAACGAGAGATGCTTGCTACCGACCGTAAGGGCGGCTATATGAGCACTACAATCGTATGCTGTAATACTCGCAAATATCACGGACTTATGGTTGCTCCGATAGATCAGAGCGATGAGGCGTATGTGTTGTTGTCGTCACTTGACGAAACCATTATTCAGCACGACCAGTCGTTCAATCTCGCTTTGCACCGTTTTAAGGGTGTTTATGAGCCTCGTGGCCATAAGTACATTACCGATTTTGAGTACACTCCGACACCTACGATTACACATCGTGTGGGTGGCGTTATTTTGCGTAAGGAGTTGTTGTGGATTCATAAGCGTACACAGCTTATGATTCGCTATACTTTGGTGGATGCCCACTCTGACACCACCTTGCGTTTGCGCCCATTCTTCGCATTCCGTAACAAGCACGCGTTGTCGAAGGCAAATATGGATGCAAATGGTCGTTCGTATCCTATCGTGGGTGGCGTTAAGTGTAAGCTCTATGAGGGCTTCCCCTGGTTGCACCTTCAGACAAATAAGAGCGATGCCGAGTTTGTCGCTGCCCCCGATTGGTACTACGGCTTTGAGTACCCCGAGGAGATTAAGCGCGGTTACGACGGTTACGAGGATTTGCTCACTACGGGATATTTCGAGATGAATATCAAGAAGGGTGAGAGCATCATCTTCTCGGCAGCTACCGAGGAGGTAGCGTCGGCTGATGCCATTACCGAGATGTATGAGGCTTCGTTGGCTCGTCGTACACATAAGATTGATTTCATCAGCTGCTTGCACCATTCGGCTCGTCAGTTCGTTGTGCGCCGCCCGGGTGGTAGTACCGAGATGATTGCCGGTTATCCGTGGTATGGTACGGTAGGTCGTGATACCCTTATTTCTTTGCCCGGAATTGTTTTGGAGCAGGGTTATAAGGAGGATTGCCTCGATGTGCTGGATACCATGGTTGCGGGCATGCATAATGGCGATTTCGCAGGCTCGGCTTCTGCGCAGGTTGCTGCCGATGCCCCGTTGTGGTTCTTCTGGACCTTGCAGCATTTGGAGAAGCATATCACAGCCAAGAAGCTGTGGGAGCGCTATGGCGAGGCTATGAAGTCGATTTTGGAGGCTTATCGTCGTGGCTTCGGCGGTAAGGTTGTGTTGCATGACAACGGCTTGGTATGGGCTGCTGCCGAGGGTGAAGCACTCACTTGGATGAATACTCAGGTGGATGGCAAGCCTGTGGCACAGCGTGCCGGTTATGCCGTTGAGATTGAGGCTTTGTGGTACAATGCTGTAAGCTATACATTGGATTTGGCACGCAAGATGAAGGATAAGGAGTTCGTTGAGCGTTGGGCGGATATGCCTGCTAAGACGAAGGAGTCGTTCATCTCGAAGTTCTGGTTGTCAGAGGAGGGTTATTTGGCCGATTATGTGAATGACTATGAAGTGAATGACTTCCGCCGCTCAAATATGATTGTAGCTTGTGCTTTGGATTACACAATGCTCGATGAGGGTCAGATTATGGATGTGTTGAGTGTTGTTCGTCAGCACTTGGTGACATCGCGCGGTTTGCGTTCGCTCTCTCCGCGTAACCCCAACTATGAGCCTTCGTATGCCGATGACCAGCGTTCGCAGGATTTGGCATCACGCAACGGTTCAATCTGGATTTGGCCATTGATGTTGTATGTGAAGAGTTGCTTTGCGATTGCCGGGGAGCGTTTCTTGGCCGAGGCAGAGGAGATTCTCAACAACTTCGATGAGGAGATACAAACTGCATGTATTGGTTCTATAAGCGAGTGCTTTGAGGGCGATCCCCCATTCCATGCTCGCGGATGCTTGTCACAAGCTACGAGCGTTGGAGGCTTGCTCCATATCAAGATGCAGATTGATGCTATGAAGGGTGTAAAGCCCGCAAAACCGGCAAAGTCGGCTCCTAAAGCTAAGGCTGCAAAGGCAGAGAAGGCAGAGAAGGCTGCAAAAGCAGAGAAGAAGCCGGTAAAGAAGGCGGCTGCCGAGAAGAAGAGTGCCGCAAAAAAGACTACTGCAAAGACAGCAGTCAAGGATGAGAAGAAAAAGACGAAGAAATAATAAAACAAGTATAGGATGAGAGTATTAATGTTTGGCTGGGAGTTCCCCCCTCATATTGCGGGAGGCTTGGGTACGGCGTGCTACGGCATGACGCGAGGTCTTGCGCGAAACGATGTGGAGGTCATTTTCGTGATGCCTAAAGCATCGGGCGATGAGGATGAGCGATTTGTAAAGGTTGTCAATGCAAGTGATGTTGAGGCGCGCTATTGCGACTCTAAAATCGAGGGTGCAGATGATATCATGCGCAAGATATCGTTCATTCATATCGATTCAAACATGGTGCCTTATATCTCTCCCGAGGAGTGGAACACTTATCGTGAGGAGTATGAGCGTACGGGTCGTAAATTCTGGGAGCGTGAGGGTGATAGCTGGACGCAGCGCTATACCTTCTCGGGGAAGTATGGTGCAAACCTTATGGAGGAGGTTGCCCGCTATGCAGTTGTCGCTGCCGAGGTGGCACGACAGTTGGAGGGGCAGTTCGATGTAATCCATGCTCATGACTGGCTGACATATTTTGCAGGTATTGCGGCAAAGCGTGTGTCGGGTAAGCCTTTGGTTGTGCATATGCACGCTACATCGTTTGACCGTTCGTCGAGCGATAATATCGATACCCGCGTTTACGATATCGAGCGTGCCGGTATGGCAGCTGCCGATAAGGTAATCGCCGTGTCGAACCTTACGCGTAATATTATTATAGATAAGTATAACATTCCGGCTGAGAAGGTTATAACTGTTCACAATGCAGTCCGTTTCGCCGAGAAGGATAACGAACTTCCGGAGCGAGGCGTGGAGGATAAGATTGTGACATTCTTGGGCCGTATTACCTTCCAGAAGGGTCCCGACTACTTCGTTGAGGCTGCCGCAAAGGTTTTGAAGCGAGTTCCGAATGTGCGTTTCGTAATGGCAGGTTCGGGTGATATGATGAATCATGTTATTCGTCGTGTAGCGCGCTTGGGTATCGCCGATAGATTCCACTTTACAGGTTTCTTGAAGGGCGATGATGTGCATAAGATGTTCCAACTCTCGGATGTCTATATCATGCCTTCGGTTTCGGAGCCTTTCGGAATCTCACCTTTGGAGGCTATGCGTGCAAATGTTCCGGTTATTATCTCGAAGCAGAGTGGTGTTGCCGAGGTTTTGGATTATGCCGTGAAGGTTGATTATTGGGATGTAGATGCTATGGCAGATGCCATTTATGGATTTGTTAAGTACCCCGCCTTGTCGAAGATGTTTGCCGAGAAGGGCTTGGAGGAGGTTACAGGTCTTAAGTGGAATAATGCCGCAGCGAAAATCAAGGCGGTATATCAGGACGCCATAAATGAGTGTGAAAAATAATAAAAACGATAAAAAATATGAAAACAGTTTGCTTATATTTTCAAGTACACCAGCCATGGCGTTTGAAGGTTTACCGATTCTTCAACATCGGTAAGGACCACAACTACTTGGATGACTTCACCAATCGCGCTATCATGCAGAAGGTTGCACGCCAGTGCTATTTGCCGATGAACGCCCTGCTGTTGAACCTCATCAAAGAGAATAAGGGTGCTTTCAAGTGCACATTCTCTATTACGGGCTCTGCCGTTGAGCAGTTCCGTGCCTATGCTCCCGAGGTTTTGGATTCATTCCGCGCTTTGGCAGAGACAGGTTGTGTAGAGTTCTTGGCAGAGACCTACTCTCACTCTTTGGCTTCACTCTCATCGAAGGAGGATTTCGTAGAGCAGGTTAAGCTTCACTCAAAGATGATTAAGGATGAGTTCGGTAAGAAACCCGTTGCATTCCGCAATACGGAGCTTATCTATTCTGACGCTATCGGCGAGATGGTATCGGAGTTGGGCTTCAAGACAATCTTGGCCGAGGGTGCAAAGCATGTTATGGGCTGGAAGTCACCTGACTATGTATATACCAACGCTATTGATAACCGCTTGCGCGTGTTGTTGCGCAACTATAAGCTCTCGGATGATATTGCATTCCGCTTCTCGAACAAGGGTTGGGATCAGTATCCTTTGACAGCCGAGAAGTTCGCTTCATGGGTTAAGGAGGATGCCGGCGAGGTTGTTAATCTGTTTATGGATTATGAGACCTTCGGTGAGCACCAGAAGGCTACAACAGGTATCTTCGACTTCATGAAGGCTTTGCCTAAGGCTATGCTTGCAACAGGAGAGTTGTCGTTCGCTACCGTAAGCGAGGCTGCGAAGGCATATCAGCCGGTGGGCGTTTTGCACTGTCCTCATGTTATGTCATGGGCCGACGAGGAGCGCGATGTTACCGCTTGGTTGGGTAACGAGTTGCAGAACGAGGCATTCGGTAAGCTCTATGCCATGAAGGATAAGGTTAAGGCGTTGAAGAGTGCAGATTTCGAGTATGTTTGGAACTTCATGCAGACTTCAGACCACTTCTACTATATGGCTACAAAGTGGCTTTCGGACGGCGATGTTCACTCATATTTCAACCCCTATGGCTCGTCATATGAGGCGTTTATCAACTATATGAATGTCTTGGCAGACTTCGAGATTGAGGTTGATAAGGCTTTGGCTGCAAAGAAGGGTGGTAAGAAGAAGGTCGCAACGGCGTAAGTTGTTGTGCGCAATATAAGGGGCAAAGCGATTCAGAGAAAATAGTCCCTAAAATAGAACGAGGTTGCTTCTTGTGGAGCAACCTCGTTTGCTATATTATATAATAATATATTACTTCGTAACGGCCTTCAGTACAGCCTGCATATCGCCGTTCGAGAGCAACATCAACATGTCGCCATCTATCTCGTAGTGGGTTGTTTGGCTTAAAATCTTATGGAATGCCGCCTCTAACTCCGCATCGGGGCACATACGCTTTGTTGAAGCCATATCGCTGAATGTCATGTCGCGCTTATCGCTTATGGTGTATTTGCCGAAGATGCGGTTGCAGGCTCCCATGCCCGAAAACTCTCCGTCGGCTGCAAATGTGAATGTAAATTGCTCTGCCGAGATTTGCAGGTCGTGATTCATCATGCGCACGAGGTGCCACTCGCGACCTTCGAGCGATAGGTTGTTCTTTCCCTTACGGCAGGGGCAACAACCCATAAATAGAGCAGAAATCATTGCCACTACGATAGCCAATAAAATAATTTTTTTCATAGCGAATAGTTAAAATCTAAATATATAACGCGCCCGTACGCAAAAATAGTGCAATCGGACGCTACAAAGATAATGATTTTATGTATCTTTGTGTAGAGATGTGTAATTTTGGGGCAGTGTCAATCTGTTTCGTGATAAGAAAATACTGAAAAACGATGAAACGCATTTTTGTTATACTATTCTTTTTATGTTGCCTTACCGGTGAGAGTTTTGCGCAGAATAAGAGTTTCTATAAAGTTGGTGATTACTATAACGACGGCACAAAGGAGGGTGTAGTATTTGATGTGGCAGCAAGTGGTCGCAGAGGTAAAATTGTGAGTTTGACGCATTCAGACATTTTTTTATCGTGGGCGGTTAATAATGAGAACAAGCACTTAATAGGTGCCAATAGCATCTATGACGGTAAAGTGAATACACGGATAGTGATGGGTAAAGCCGGGTGGAGAAATAATTATCCTGCTTTTGCGTGGTGTGCCGATTTGGGTCTTGATTGGTATTTGCCGGCTCAAGAGGAAATTAAGACGCTCTTGTTGAAAGACAATGTTCGCGAGGCTGTGAATCGTACTCTTGAAATGAAGGGTGGTAAATTGCTTCCTAAAATCGGTGAGATGATGTGGTATTGGACATCTACCGAGCACAAATATTATTCTAACGGTTATTCGGCTATACATGTAAGGACATCGGATGGATATGTAGGGCCGTATCCCCAGCATGGAAAGCTATTTGTGCGTGCTGTGGCGACTTTTGATTTAGGGGATGATACTTCCGCCGATTCGTCGGCTACACCTAAGAAATCAAAGAGCGTGTCGGGGTTGATAGCTCGCGCCTATCAACGGGTGGCAAATCAAATGGACTACGAGAAGAAAATAGACCGTAAGGATTATATTTCGCCCAGAGAATTGATATATACTCCTATGGCATTGTTTACTTCGCGAGATATCCCGATGGAGGCCGTGCATAGGATTACAGCGTCGGCAAAAGGAGTGAAGAAGTGCGAATTTAAGAGCGATAAATATGATAGTGAGGTTCATGTAACGCCCGATGGCTTCTACCTTAGAGTACGCGGCTACGATGCTATGCCTTGTCGCTATATGACTGTTACTTACGACAATGACAATCTGGACACAATGACCGACCTCTATTTCAATTATGCTATGCCTAAGGGTTGGCGAAAAGGTGATATCGCCAAATATGCCAAGGCCATCAGCGAGGATATTAATATACTTGGGGCGCAGATGAAAAAACGCAGTTGGAGTGGAGGCTCTATCGGCTACCAATGCTATTATCAGGGGCATACAATATCAATTATGTATAATACAAAATATATAAAATACTCAGAGCCTACAATCAGTGTATTGATAACATACGATAAAGAATTAAAATAATTAAAACTTAAATCATTATGAAAAAGATTATCGCTTCGCCTTTGGCGCCTAAAGCCGTAGGCCCATACTCTCAGGCAGTTGAAAACAATGGTACAATCTATGTTTCGGGTCAGCTTCCTATCGATGGCTCGACAGGTAAGATGGCAGAGAGCATCGAGGAGCAGACTCGTCAGTCGCTCACCAACCTGCGTTATATCTTGGAGGAGGCAGGTTACGCCTTGACCGATGTGGTTAAGACTACGGTTTTGCTCGACGATATCGCCGATTTTGCCGCTATGAACGGTGTTTATGCTACATTCTTTACCGAACAGATGCCTGCCCGTATGTGCTACGAGGTTGCCAAGTTGCCTATGGGTGCAAAGGTCGAGATTGATGCCGTTGCAGTAAAGTAATTCCACCGCACGCCATAATTTGTTGCCAATAGTAATCTGTTGCCAACAATAAAGTATCTAAAAACAGGCTATTCACCAAACTTTAAGATGATGAGAAGGCTAAAATTACTGTCGATGATTCTGCTATTTTTGGCAGCAGGGAAATCGTATGCGCAGGATGTGACACGCAAAGTGGAGCAGGATGGGAACGACATCACGATAACCCGCACTCTGCCAAAGAGGATTGATAAGCATGAATTTCGCGTGGGAGTGGGTAGCTACTCCCTGGCAACTGTGTTGTTTATGGATGGCATAGGTTGTTGCGACGATGTAGGGTATCGTGATTTCAGACACGACATGATTAAGGCTGAAAGTTATCTAACGAAGGCTCGCTTCGTCGGTAACTACTCGCTGAGCTATGCCTATCACTCGCGTCGTTGGCTACAAGTTGGTGCAACCTTGACATTCGGAGCTACAATCCAGGCTCGCAGAGATAACATCACCAATGAAAAGATAAGCAACGAGAGCCAATATGCCGGTAGCGCTATGGCAACTGTGCGTTTTGTTTATCTTTATCGCGAGAGTGTGCAACTCTATTCGGGCTTGTCGGTTGGCCTCGCCGGAGGTTCCGGAGTGTGCCTTCCTTGGATAGACCCCACATTTTTTGGTTGCTCGTTTGGAAAGAATCTCTTTGGTTTTGCGGAGATTGGTGGCGGTCTTAGCGGTTGGGGCCGCATAGGTGTCGGCTACCGCTTTGACTCAAAGACAAACACTTACAGATAGGAGGTGAGGCTATGAAGAGATATATAATTTTTGCGGTTGTCATGCTGCTCGGATTAAATTCCTGCGTTGTAGAAGACGGCACCGAACGCCGACCGGGCAGAGAGAGGGAGTTGCTTGTTAATCAGGTGAGGGGTGCACTTGCTAATGGGATTGAATATTTCCCGTATGCTATGTATGCCAATGCCTACTTCTCGTCGGCAGAGCAAGCGGTCATCTTGCTTAAAGCGCGCTACTTCGCGGATGTGACAATCGAGGTAAAAGGCAATAATCTGATATTTACAGCCGAACGAGATAAGTATCTAATCGAAACCGACGGAAGACCTTTGTCGGAGGGTGGCGAGTGGACACTGTGGCGATATTGGAGCAGCAACGAGAATCCGAGCCGTTATATGACCTATACGGGTGTTGCAGGCGAGGAAAATTGCTTTAAGGCCTATTATGCGGGGATTAATTATTCTCCAGAGAAGTATAGTGTTGATGCCGAGGTGGCGTATGATATCGATGTTGAGAAGTCGTATATCGAAGCAAGAGTCGGCGGCAGTGGTACGATAGAGGATGAAGGCTCGTTCCTGACGGAGTTCTCGATTGATGAGGAGAGGCCTTTGGTAAGTTCATTAAGGTGGAACCACTATACGGGAGGAGAGCTGAATATTACCTATACCGACCTTGTCACCGAAAAGCGGAAATTGGTGTCGGTAACATTTCTCAATAGTGGCGAATATCGTTTTAATTAATATAGTGGGTTGAGCCAAATATAATTGGCCGATTTGGTCGGTATGCCGATGTTGGTCGATAGGTTTGGAGTGGCGATTTTTTGTTATAAGAGATAAATCCGCGTTGTAAGTTGATACGGCGCGGATTTTTTGTTTTTGTAAATAACTTGTCGAAAAAATGTGTTGAGCGTTGTGCTTTGTGGCTCTAATTTTTCGGACCTTTGTAATGGTGATGTTTGCCCCAATTGAGGAGAATAAATACAACAAAATATAAAACCTATGTCAAAAAATCAGAAATCACTCACCGAGGTGAGCTATAATGACGCCGTAGCGGCGTCGAAGGAGTACTTCGGCGGCGATGACCTCGCTGCAACCGTGTGGGTGAGCAAATATGCGTTGAAAGACTCATTCGGCCATATCTACGAGCGCACCCCCGAGGATATGCACCATCGTATTGCAGCCGAAATTGAGCGCATAGAGAGTAAATACCCCAATCCGATGAAGAAGGATGAGGTATTTGCGTTGCTCGACCATTTCCGTTATATTATTCCTCAGGGCGGTCCCATGACCGGTATTGGTAACGACTTGCAGGTGGCATCGTTGTCAAACTGCTTTGTTATCGGTAACCGCAAGCATGCCGATTCGTATGGAGGTATCTTCCGTATGGACGAGGAGCAGGTTCAACTTATGAAGCGTCGTGGCGGTGTAGGTCATGACCTCTCGGAGTTGCGTCCGGCAGGTTCGCCTGTGTTGAATTCGGCACTTACATCAACAGGTATCGTACCATTTATGGAGCGTTACTCAAACTCAACGCGAGAGGTTGCTCAGGATGGTCGTCGTGGCGCGTTGATGCTCTCGCTTTCGATTAAGCACCCCGATGCCGAGCGATTTATCGATGCTAAGACTCAGTCGGGTAAGGTTACCGGCGCCAATGTGTCAATTAAGATTGACGATGAGTTTATGCGTGCCGCAATGGAGGATAAGACCTATTCACAGCAGTTCCCTATTCATTCGGATAATCCACGCATTAAGACCGAAATTAACGCCAAGAAGTTGTGGGAGAAGATTATCCATAATGCTTGGCAGTCGGCTGAGCCCGGTGTATTGTTCTGGGATACAATCATTCGTGAGAGTGTGCCCGATTGCTATGCCGATTTGGGCTTTACGACTGTTTCGACTAACCCCTGTGGTGAGATACCCCTCTGTCCGTATGATAGCTGCCGATTGTTGGCGCTCAATTTGTTGAGCTATGTCGAGAATCCGTTTACCAAGGAGGCGAAGTTTAATTTTGACCTCTTCAAGGAGCATGTCGGCAAGGCTATGCGTATGATGGATGATATTATCGACCTTGAGTTGGAGAAGGTTGAACTTATCATCAACAAAGTATCGGCTGACCCCGAGGAGGATGATATCCGTCGTGTAGAGTACGATTTGTGGCAGAAGATTAAGGATATGGCTCAGCGTGGTCGTCGTACCGGTCTTGGCATTACCGCCGAGGGCGATATGCTGGCAGCTTTGGGCTTGCGTTATGGCTCGGATGAGGCTATCGACTTCGCTGTGTCGGTACACCGCACATTGGCAGTTGAGGCTTACCGCGCATCTACCAAGATGGCACAGGAGCGTGGTGCATTCCCTATCTATGATGCTGCACGCGAGGCCAACAATCCTATGATTCAGCGTATCAAGGAGGCAGACCCCGAACTCTATGCCGAGATGGCCGAGAAGGGTCGTCGTAATATCGCAATGCTTACAATTGCGCCTACGGGTACAACATCGCTTATGTCGCAGACTACATCGGGTATTGAGCCGGTGTTCCGTCCTGTATATAAGCGTCGTCGTAAGATTAATCCTTCAGATAGAGATAAGGTTGCCGATTTCGTGGACGAGATGGGCGAGAAGTTCGAGGAGTATTATGTCTACCACCACCAATTCGTTAAGTGGTTGGAGAAGAACGGCTACGATACTTCGCGCTTGCAAACTATCCCCGACGAGGAGCTTAACGAGTGGTTGAAGGCTTCTCCCTATTATGGAGCTACGGCAAACGATATCGATTGGGTTGCCAAGGTGCGCATGCAGGGTGCAATTCAGAAGTGGGTGGACCATTCAATTTCGGTAACAGTGAACCTTCCAAACGAGGTTTCGGAGCAGTTGGTAGCCGAGGTATATAAGACTGCTTGGGAGTGTGGCTGTAAGGGTGTTACGGTCTATCGCGATGGATGCCGCGACGGAGTATTGCTCGATGCCAAGAAGAAGTCGGATAAGAAGTGCGACAATGTGGTTGATAATTCGCGCAAGCGACCTACCTCTATCCCTGCCGACATCGTACGCTTCAAGAACGGCTCGGAGGATTGGATAGCCTTTGTGGGTATTCAGAATGGTCGTCCTTATGAGATTTTTACGGGTAAAATCGAGGAGGATGCTATGTATATCCCTCGCAAGGTTACTAAGGGTTGCATCATTCAGGTGCGCGAGGAGGAAGGAACGAAGCGTTACGACTTCCAATATGTGGACCGCTACGGTTATACCAACACTATCGGAGGTATTTCGCGTTTGTTTGACGAGGAGTTCTGGAACTATGCGAAGCTGATTTCGGGAGTGTTGCGTCACGGAATGCCTATCGACAAGGTTGTGCATCTGATTGATGGTCTGCACCTTAACAGTGAGAGTATCAATACTTGGAAGAATGGTGTGCAGCGCGCCTTGAAGCAGTATATTGCCGACGGAACAAAGTCAAAGGGTAAGTGTCCGCAGTGTGGTCAGGAGGATATGGCTTACCAGAATGGTTGCCTCACCTGTATGTCATGCGGCTATTCTAAGTGTGGTTAGCAGATAAAATTAGAGAATCCTTATAACAAGGCTCTTGTTATACGAATTTCGGAAAGAGATGATGGTGTTTCACAAGTTTGGAACGCCATCATTTTTTTTGGCTTATTATTTGCAAAGGAAGGGTTGTGAATTGCTCGGAAACGCAAGACAAAGGGTCAATTTATTCACAATTATAATAATAACCATATTTGGATTATGAAAAGAAAATTACTCGTTATTGCTATTTTGGCACTCTCCTTTGGTAGCGTATCAGCTCAGGAGACATCGGCGGAGGGTCTTCGTTGGAAAGGCCTTTACAACAATGGTTTTTGGTCGAATATGGAGCTGTCAGTAGGTGGCGGTGTGACTTATTCGGCATGGAATGATTGGGGCTCCAATCAGGGAAAATTCGGGGATAATATCGGCTGGATGGCAGAGATTGCTGCCACCAAGTGGTTTAATCCTATTGTGGGTGCTCGCCTGCAAGTCGTTGGAGGCGAGCTAAATATGTCGAATAAGGCACACGATAAATTCAACAGCTATTGGATGGTGCCTCATCTCGATGGTGTGGTAAATCTCTCGAATTGGATTGGAGGCTACCGCGACGACCGCGTCTACTATGCCAAGGCATTTGCCGGTATGGGTGTCAGCATTGTCGATATAAGCAAGGATGGCTCGGCTGGTTTCGTAGCAGATGTAGGTATGATAAATACCTTCCGATTGGGACAAACCATAGATTTGAATCTCGAGATGAAGACCTTTATAAGTTCTGGTCACGATATGCCGAAGGCTGTAGCTCGCGAGGCTGGTCGTTTTGGACAGATTTATAGCGTGACTGTGGGTATGACGGTGCGTTTTAACAAGCGTAATTGGGAGCTTGCCTACTCGCAGACTGATGTGGATGGATATTTGGCAGCTATCGCAGTGCTTGAGGCGGGCTTGGCTCAGTCGATGAACAACGAGCAGGTGCTCGCACAGCGCCTGGAGGAGCAGAAGGCCGCTACGACAAAGGCGATGAGTGAGAATCGCGAACTCAAAACGGAGCTGGTGCGTGAGGAGCATGTAAATACCACCCATGAAGTTGTGACATCATCGGCTGTATTCTTTACAATCAATAGCTATCGCCTTTCAGACCAGGCTAAAGCTACATTGCAGCTTGTGAGTGAGGCGATTAAGGAGGCTCCCGACGCGACAAAGTTCACTATCGTGGGACATGCCGATGCCGGAACAGGTACTCCTGCCTATAATCAGAAGCTCTCGGAGCATCGCGCCAAGGCTGTTTACGATTACCTCGTAAAGCATGGTGTAAATAAAAATCGTTTGTCGTGGAAGGGTGTAGGTGCAACCGATAGTATCTTCCCCGTGAATAATACTAATCGCGTGGTAATAGTCGAATAAAAGTTTTCTAACAAGGCTCTTTTGGCATCTGCCTTGTCTGAAAAATGCTCACATACGCCAAGTATGCTGCGCTTTTTCATCCTTCGAGCAGCTTCAAAATAGCTATTGTTATAAAACTTTTACAAAGGAGCCTGTCTAACAA
>JAFXIS010000091.1 GCA_017532885.1 Alistipes sp.
AGAGTGGCAAGAGCACCAAATCACAACTTTTTATTTAAGTATTATGAAAGAGTCTAACGGGTGTCTAAACGCTATAATTAAAGCAATAGTAATATTTATAATATTGTTTTTTTTAGCGACGATAATAACAGCTTAACCGCATTTTGAATTCTTTGGTTGTGTACCAGCAAAAATAATTTTGAATTTTGAATTTTGAATTAGAAAAATGGCTTTGAGTCAGAGAAATAACGACCTCTATAATTACGACATTATCGTCGTGGGTGCCGGTCACGCAGGTTGCGAGGCGGCATCGGCGGCGGCACGCCTTGGTTCGCGCACCTTGCTCCTGACGATGGATATGACGAAGATAGCATCGATGTCTTGTAATCCGGCAGTTGGCGGTGTTGCCAAAGGTCAGATTGTCAGAGAGATAGATGCTTTGGGAGGAAAGATGGGCGTAATTACCGACCGCTCGACCATTCAGTTCCGCATGCTCAATCGCTCGAAGGGTGCGGCGATGTGGAGCCCACGCGCGCAGTGCGACAAGGAGCAATTTTCGCAGCTTTGGCGTCGCGAGTTGGAGAACACAGACAACCTCTTTATTTGGCAAGATGCCGCCGATGGGTTAGTATTCGACCATAGCTCGCAACTTCCTCGCATTGTGGGGGTTACAACACGCATGGGCGTAACATTCAAGGCGCGCGCCGTAATCCTTACATCGGGAACATTCCTTTCGGGGCTCATGCACTGTGGAGCGCAGAGTGCCGAGGGGGGTAGGGCAGGAGATGCCGCATCACATGGTATAACAGAAGCTTTGGTTGCTCTCGGATTCGAGGCGGGACGCATGAAAACAGGTACTCCGGCGCGCATCGACGGCCGCACGATAGACTTTTCATGCTTGGAGATTCAGGAGGGTGACGAAAAACCTTCAAAGTTTTCGTTTTCGGCTGATACTGAGGTGGTTAAGGAGCAAAAACCTTGTTATTTGGTCTACACCTCACCTGAGGTGCACACCACCTTGCGCGAGGGTTTTCAACTCTCGCCTCTCTTCAATGGCACGATTCACGGCATAGGGCCGCGATACTGTCCGAGCATCGAGGATAAACTGCGCACCTTTGCCGATAAGGAGCAGCACCAGCTCTTCCTTGAGCCGGAGGGTCGCAACACCAACGAATACTACATAAATGGTTTCTCGTCGTCGCTGCCTCAGGAGGTGCAGCTCGCAGCATTGCGTAAAATCCGAGGTTTGGAGCAAGCACATGTCTATCGCCCCGGCTATGCCATTGAATACGATTATTTCCCACCCACGCAGTTGCGACACTCTCTCGAAACAAAGCTTGTCGAAAACCTCTACTTCGCAGGTCAGATAAATGGCACAACAGGCTACGAGGAGGCGGCAGCACAGGGTCTTATGGCAGGAATAAACGCTCATCGCAAATTGCAGGGTGACGAGGCAATCGTTTTGCAGCGTGACGAAGCATATATCGGAGTGTTGATTGATGACTTAGTGACGAAGGGTGTCGATGAGCCGTACCGCATGTTTACCTCGCGCGCCGAGTACAGAATCCTGCTTCGTCAGGATAATGCCGATTTGCGATTAACTCCAAAAGGTCGCGAAATTGGTCTTGTGTCGGATAAAAACTGGGAGAAATTCGTCGAAAAAAAATCACTCGTATTTTCGCTTATTTCCTACGCTCACGCACAGAGTGTAAAAATATCGGAAATTGAGGGCTACTTAAAAACGCACAATTTTGAGCCACTAAAGCAGGGCAGTAAACTATATTCGCTCATTGCGCGCAATGAATTTTCACTTTTGGATATGGCGCGCGAGTTACCACGCCTGAGAAAATTTGTAGAGGAGCAGGGTATAACCGAGGAGGTTTTGGAGCAAGCCGAGATACAAATTAAGTATAAAGGTTACATTGAGCGCGAGAAACTTCTTGCCGAAAAATTGCATCGCCTGGAAAATATTGTCATTCCCGAGGGCTTTGATTTTATGGCAATGAATGCCCTGACCATCGAGGCAAGACAGAAATTAACGAAGATTCGTCCTCAAACAATAGGGCAGGCGTCTCGCATTCCGGGTGTCAGTCCGGCAGATATTAATGTGCTGCTGATAAAGTTTGGAAGGTAGTTTTGGGAATTCAAAATTCAAAATTATTTAGCTTACGCGCCGAAATAATCTCTAAAATATTAGACTAAAAATGTATATCACTATCAATTTTATTTTGCGGTTATTACCAGCCGAAGGTATTTTTGAATTTTGAATTTTGAATTAAAAAAATCCCGCTTTTTTGAGCGGGATTTTATTTTTGTTCCACGGGGAACACTTATTCTACAATCGTAGTCCAGCCAAATTTATCCTCGGCACGACCATACTGTATATCCTGCAAACGATTATAAAGAGCTATACAGGTCTTACCAACCTCGCTACCATAATCTATGCGAACATCGTTATCAAGGTCATAAACCGACTCAATAGGAGATATAACTGCTGCTGTTCCGCAAGCGCCAACCTCCTCAAAAGTTGGCAGCTCCTCGACTGGAATAGGACGCTCCTCAACCTTCAAACCCATATCCTCTGCCAAAACGCGCAAACTCTTATTGGTAATAGAGGGCAAAATAGACGGAGATTTTGGCGTTACATATGTACCATTTTTAATACCAAAGAAGTTGGCAGCGCCACACTCCTCTATATATTTATGTTCCAAAGCATCCACATACATAACATTTGCATATCCCAAATTGTGCGCCTTAGTGCCTGATTTGATGCTGGCAGCATAGTTTCCACCGCATTTTACATCACCTGTTCCACGGGGAGCAGCACGATCCTGCTCTCGGTCAATAACAACCTTAATAGTCTTCATTCCTCCCTTAAAGTAAGGTCCTACCGGAGAGCAGAAAACCACAAGCATAGCCTCAGGAGAAGCCTTTACGCCAAGACCAACCTTGGTTCCTATAAGGGTAGGGCGCAAATAGAGTGCAGCGCCCGATTCATAGGGCGGAATATACTCCATATTACGCTTTACAACCTCGTAGCAAGCCTCCAAAAACATATCCAAAGGAGGTACAGGCAGGCATAATTTACGGGCTGAAGATTGCAAACGCTTACCATTTTCGTCAGCTCTAAACAGGCGAACCTTGCCATCTACGCCACGGAAAGCCTTCAATCCCTCGAAAGCCTCCAAACCATAGTGCAGGCAAGATGATGACATATGGATAGGAATATACTCATCCGAAGTATACTCTAATTTGCTCCAAACACCATCCTTAAACGATGTTCGTGCGTTAATATCAGACCCATAATAGTCAAATCCAAGCGAACTCCAATCAATATTTTTCATAATTTCGGTAGGTTGTTAAATCTTTAAGGTATAAGATTACAATTCAGGTTCCTTGGTTCTATCCAGGAAACCCTCCTCGGTTAATTTCACAGTAAAGGTTGTTGTAGCATGTTCTATAATATACTCCTCGAGAGTATTTTTATTCAAACCCGTAGCATTAGTCGAACCCGAATGAATCTCTCCACCAGCCTCAAAAGAACCATCGTCGAAATAACGAGTAATAGAGAATCGCGGAGTGTCACGATGGTCATATGCAATGCCGTCTGCCATGTCGATAGGATTAGAGTTTCTCTCGTTAATAATCTTTACCGAAATAGAAGATAAAGGTTGTACTCCGGTAAACGAAATTGTAATCCTTCCCTCCTCCTCAGAAGGAAAGAACTTCACAGGCTCCGTTCCCTCATTAAAAACAACTTCATGAGTTACATCTATGAGGTCGTAAATTTTACCCGAATAGTCATACATAAAGACTATGTCGGTATGAGTATACTCCGGGCCCTCCTCTACAACTACCTCCTCTTCATGACACGCTATAAAGCTCAAACTCAACATCGTAGCCATAGCAAAAAATCCAAACTTCTTAATAAATCCCATAAGCCTAAAATTAATCTGTTGTGGTTATTTTGAATTGAGTTTTTCTATAACAATCTTACTTTATCCTACAATAGCACCATTATTGGTCTTATGCTCGGGTGAGAGCAACTCCAACTTACCAGAAGCATCCTCGGCCATTAAAATCATACCATTTGAAGTGATACCCTTAAGCTCGCGTGGAGTAAGGTTTACAAGCACAAGTACCTGACGACCAACAAGTTCCTCGGGTGTGAAGTGCTCGGCAATACCCGACACGATGGTACGCTTGTCGATACCTGTATCGACCGTTAGCTTAAGGAGCTTCTTTGTCTTGGCAACCTTCTCGGCAGCAAGGATTGTCGAAACACGGATATCCATCTTCTGGAAATCGTCATACGAACACTCCTCCTTCTGTCCCGTTACATGCTCGGCTGCGGCAGCTGCAGCATTCGCAGCCTTGATATCTGCCAGCTTCTTGAGCTGTGCCTCGATAACATCGTCCTCAATCTTCTCGAACAAAAGCTCCGGCATACCAATTTCGTGGCCCGCCTCAACCAAATCCATAGCACCCAGACGCTGCCAACCTAATTTATTGATATTCAACATTTTGAGTATCTTTTCAGCAGTGAAAGGCATAAACGGTTCAATAGCCACAGCCACATTTGCCGTAATCTGCAAAGCGATATTGAGAATAGTCTTTACACGCTCGGCATCTGTCTTTACAACCTTCCAAGGCTCGGTGTCTGCCAAATACTTATTTCCGATGCGGGCGAAGTTCATTGCATCCTTCAAAGCCTCACGGAAACGATAACTCTCGATATTTGCCTCTAAAGAGCCTCTAATTCCGCTCAACTCCTCGATAGTGGCACGATCATACTCCGTAAGAGAACCGAGCGCAGGAACAGCCCCATTATAATATTTCTGAGTAAGCACCAAAGCACGATTCACAAAGTTACCGAGGATAGCCACCAACTCGTTGTTGTTGCGTGCCTGGTAATCCTTCCATGTGAAGTCGTTATCCTTTGTTTCGGGAGCGTTGGCACACAAAACATAACGCAAGACATCCTCCTTACCGGGGAACTCGTCCAAATACTCGTGCAACCATACAGCCCAATTCTTCGAGGTCGAAATCTTATCACCCTCCAAGTTCAGGAACTCGTTTGCCGGCACATTTTCCGGAAGGATATACTCGCCATGCGCCTTCAACATCGATGGGAACACTATACAGTGGAAAACGATGTTATCCTTACCGATGAAGTGTACCATCTTGGTATCCTCGCTCTTCCAATATTTCTCCCAATCGGGTGTAAGGTCCTTTGTAGCAGAGATATAGCCGATAGGTGCGTCAAACCACACATACAACACCTTACCCTCGGCACCCTCAACCGGAACGGGGATACCCCAATCCAAATCGCGACTTACAGCACGCGGCTGAAGGCCCAAATCGAGCCACGACTTACACTGACCATATACATTTGACTTCCACTCCTTGTGACCCTCCAGAATCCACTCACGCAGGAAGCCATCATACTCATTCAGCGGCAAATACCAATGTGATGTAGACTTCTTTACAGGCACAGCACCCGAAACCGTAGAGTGGGGATTTATCAATTCGTCGGGCGAGAGTGTAGAACCACACTTCTCACACTGGTCACCATAAGCACCCTCACTCTGGCAATGGGGACATGTTCCCATGATATAGCGGTCGGCAAGGAAGGTCTTAGCCTCCTCGTCGTAATACTGCTCCGAGGTCTGCTCGATGAACTTACCCTCATCGTAGAGCTTGCGGAAGAAATCCGATGCCGTAACACGATGTGTGGGCGACGAAGTACGCGAATATATATCGAACGACATACCCAAGCGCTTGAAAGCATCCTTGATAATCTCGTGATAACGGTCCACCACCTGCTGTGGAGTGATACCCTCCTTGCGGGCTTTGATTGTAATGGGCACACCATGCTCATCACTACCACAAACAGAAATTACATCATGACCATTGAGGCGCAAATAACGCGCATAGATATCCGAAGGCACATAAACACCCGCCAAATGACCGATATGTACAGGACCATTGGCATAGGGCAGTGCCGATGTTATAAGATAACGCTTGAACTCTTTCTTTGACATAAGTACATAATATTTCTAATATGAAACAAATGTACAATATTTTATTGCAAAAAGAAAGATTTTTCGAAATTTTTTATTGGTTAAGGAATTTAAGGAGTTTAAGGAATATAGTGTCATGTCGCTAAATTACCTTTACTGCCAAGTTCGTACTTGCGAGGTACAATTCTCAAAGGTAGATTCCAATCATTTGAGCAATGATAACTAATGCGCACTTGCGAATCCTTCCGTTACTCAAATGTGGAATGACAAAGTTAAGACTCTCAAAAGAGTTTTCTGTAAAAATTCGAAGTTTATATAAATTTTTGCTTATCTTTGTAATAGCTTACGGTATATGCCGTTAAGTCATACATATTTGATTGGATATTTTTGACGATTCTTCAATATCGAAACTTGGCAGTTTTTAACTCATTAGAAGAACGGCAACAAAATATCCACGCAAGGTCGTATATCCTACAACCAATTGGTTTGGTTTGTGCGATATATATCCAGCGTGGGTGTTGGTGTTGCTTATTCTAATGAGTGGGCAGCCAAGGCCTCGATATTGGATAAGTAAATACGACGCTTGCGCTTTTTTTATGGAATTTAATGAAAATGAATATAGCGGACCGATAGAGCTGCTCAACCGGGAGCTTGTGGCATTTTTTGCATCGCGAACCTCCACCGACGAAGCACGCACACTCGCCCTGAAGTGGGCCGCAGAGGTCTGCCAAACAGAAAAAATCGTCATAAGCGGATTCAACTCCCCTTTAGAGCGCGAGGTTTTGGATTTTCTGCTTGCACACAACCGCTCGGTTATAGTTGCACTCGGCAGAGGTTTATATCGCAAAATACCCACATATCTACAAACTGCATACGACCGGGGCAGGGTGCTGTTTCTCTCCTTTCGTAACAACCAAAGGCAATCTCAATCCACAGCGCAGATTCGCAATTGGTTAATAGCATCGCTTGCGCCGGAGATAATTTTTGCACCTTTCAACAACAGCAGCATGTTATCCGCAATGCATTATACCTATAAAACATATAACACCCAAAACAAGAGTGTGAAGATTTTGGGCGAGTAGAAGATTCGAAGCCCAAGAGCCATCCGAAGTAAAGCCGAAAAAATTTGCCAATCAGACTTATCGACAATATTTATTATTATTAATTTTTACTTTTTATATATATAATAAAAGAAGTAATAATATATATGCTTGTTAATTGTGTCGATAACTTTTTTCAAGAATATTTTTCGACATATTTTCGGGTGTTTATTATAAGTCTGTTGATAATACAACTTTTGTTATTTTATTGATTTTTAATTATTTCAACTCTTTTTAAGAATAGGAAAAAATCAATATAAACAATATGATAGAAATATTATCAACATCTTAACACCAACTTTTTATAATCAATTGAGGGGTTGAAAAAGTTGAATATCGTGATGAAAACTTTTAATAATTTTCTGCATAAAAATTTGGTTATGCACGACCATATCTCATCTTCAAGCAGTTGCTTTTTTGACGGTTTTTCGACACAAAAAGTTATCAACTTTTATCATCAATTTTTCATACAAGTTATCAACACTTTTTGACAACTTTTTGACAACCTGTTTCGATATTTTTAGCAGAGCGCAAGAGTGGAGGGGTAGGGAGTTTAGGGATATTAGGGAAAATAGTGTCATGCCACATTAGCGCAAAGTATTTGTTTGCAGATATATTTTGCATAACCTTGTGCTAATGATTGGCATCCCTAACGGCTAACTATTTCGGTAGAGATTCCATTCCTCACTGCGTTCGGTGGAATGACAAAAGAGCAACCGACGCTGCGGAGCGAGAGCAGAAGCCAAGTCTTGCTTGGATTATGCCGAGCCGCGAGGAGGAAAAGCCTGCGTAGCAGGATTAAAAATGAAAGAGAAGTAAAATTTTGTCATTCCACAATTACTGCACGACGCAAGGATGTAGATACGCAGTGGTATGCCTGCAGTAATTGATTGGAATCTACCTTTGGAAATTACTACCTTGCAAGTACGAACTTGATAGCGAGGTTAAAATAAGCGGTAGATAAGGAGATTAAAGAGATTAGGGAATTTAGCGCTGACACCATAAAAATTTCCTTAATTTCCCTAAACTCCTTAAATTCTCTATCTTTAGATTCTCACGCAATTATTTTTTTCGTCACTCTGAGGGAGCTTTAGCGACCGTGAGAGTCTGAAAAAATAATTGCTCAAAATGACGAATTCAAAAAATAATTTTTAATTCTCTTTGCTCTTTGAACTTTCATCTTTTTTAGACTCTCGCGGTCGCTCGCGCTCCCTCAGAGTGACGCTCTTGGGTAGCAAATTCGTCATTCTGAGCACAACTTGTTGTGCGTGAGAATCTCAATCACTGTCATTCCACATTTGACAAGGGTAGGTATAAAGTGTCTGTAATTCAATACTTTATGCTAATGTGGCATGACGCTATCTTTACTCTTTCCTCTCGCCTTATCTCTCTTTCAGCCAAGCGACCAACTTCGCGAGGGCTCTGCCGCGATGCGATATAGCATTTTTCTCTTCAGCAGGCATTTCGGCAAATGAGCAAGAGTAACCCTCGGGCTGGAATAGTGGGTCGTAGCCAAAGCCGCCATCACCCTGCTCCGAGCAGAGAATATCTCCGCGCACAATACCCTCAAAGAGGTGCTCCTCGCCCCCGACAATAAGTGCCATAGCGGTGCGGAACTGCGCTTTGCGGTTCGTTTTATCCTCCATATTTTTCAGCAGTAGGCGTTTGTTCGCCTCGTCGTCGTGGCCTTCGGTGGTAGCGTAGCGCGCCGAGCGAACTCCCGGCTCACCACCCAACGCCTCAATTTCAAGCCCCGTATCGTCGGCAAAGCAGTCGAGGCCCGTACGCTCAAAGATATATCGAGCCTTCTGCAAGGCGTTACCCTCCAATGAAGGCTGCTCCTCGGGGATATCCTCCATAATGCCGCACTCGCGCGGCGTCACAACCTCAAACTCCTCACCTAACAATTGTTGCACCTCGCGGAGCTTATGGGCATTATTTGTCGCAAACACTATTTTCATATTCTAACACTTGTCTTTGATATTCTGTCCATAATTACTGCCAGAGCTCCATCGCCCGTAACATTGCAGGCTGTGCCGAAGCTGTCCATCGCTATGTAGAGCGAAATCATCAATGCTTGGTCCTCGGCCGAGAATCCCAACATCGAGGCCAAAACACCCAATGCCGCCATAATAGCACCACCCGGAACACCCGGAGCGGCTATCATCGTGATGCCCAACATGCAAATAAAGCCGAAGAACATGGCAAAGTCGTACTCCAAGCCCTGCATCATCATCAGCGCCAGAGCGCACGCCACGATTTTAAGCATACTGCCCGAGAGGTGTATCGTAGCACATAGCGGAATGACAAATCCCGAGACCTCGTCGCTCACACCCATCTTGCGTGCCTGCGCCAAAGTTACAGGGATAGTCGCAGCCGACGACTGCGTGCCGAGAGCCGTAAAATATGCCGGAAGCATCGTCACGAGCATCTTGAAGGGGTTTTTCTGCGCCATACCTCCCGCAACCGAATAGAGCAGGATGAGCCACACAATATGTAGCGCGAAAATAACTCCTATAATCTTGGCAAAGACCACCAAAACGCGCCACACCTCACCCGAGGCTGTCATATCCATAAAGATGCCGAAGATGTAGAGCGGTAGCAGCGGAATAATCACGCGCTCGATAAACTTGGTTACGATATCGCCAAACTCCTTCGTGCCGCGACGCAACACATCGCCCTCGATGTAGGCAATGCCCAGACCTAACATAAACGATAGAACGAGTGCCGTCATAACACCCATAAGAGGGGGTATTTCTATGGTGAAAAATGGCGATAGCTTCGCCACCTGTTCGGTTGCCACATCGGTAATCTGCCCCGAGAGCATCGAGGGAAAAAACGCCTCGCCCACTCCAAACGAAGCCAAGCCGGCAACGAGCGTTGAGCCATATGCCAACAGTGTGGTTAGTAGCAACATACGCCCTGCGCCACGACCTATGTCGGCAATGGCAGGAGTGACCAAGCCTACGATAATAAGCGGTATAGCAAAGCCCAAAAGCTGGCTGAAAATGGAGTTGAAGGTAAGGAATGTGCGTGCAAGCGCCTCGGGCATCACGCCTCCGAGTGCCACACCCAACGCAATAGCCACGATGATGCGTGGCAGAAGTCCGAATTTTATAGTTTTCATAGAGGGGTTGTTTGGAGCTAAAAGCAAATCTCTTTGCTCTTTCATCTTTTATCTTTTCTCTCGCTTTACAGCCACTTCTTATAGCGGAAGTAGAGCATTGTGCAGCAAGAGAATACAATCATCAGGAATATGGCAAAAACATATCCCAGAGGGATTGTGTAACCTCCGACCTCCCAAACCCAATCGAGCTCGGGCATAACCTTGAAGTTCATACCATAGATACTCGCCACAAGTGTCGCGGGGAGGAAAATCACCGCTGCCACCGAGAAAATCTTCACAATCTCATTCTGCTCGATGTTAATCAGACCCAGAGCCGAGTCCTGAATATAGTCCAGACGCTGGAACGAGAAGTCGGCGTGGTTGATAAGCGAATTAACATCCTTAATCATCAGCTGCAAGCGCGGATAGATATCATTTGGGAAACGCTCCGAGCGCAAGATATTCGACAGAATACGCTGACGGTCGAAGATATTCTCTCGAAGGACCATGGTGTTCTCCTGCAACATGTTTATGCGCTGGATAACGGTCTTGTCGATAGAGTCCTCGGCGTTGATATCCTTGCTCAGGGCAGCAACCTGCTTGGCGACGAACTCCACAAGGTCGGCATCGAAGTCGATGCGCACCTCCAACAGCGAAATGAAGATGTGATAACCCGTCGAGTAGCCGCGATAGTTCATCTGAAGGCGTTTTTCTGCCTCGCGGAAAGTGCGTGACTCGGTGGCACGCATCGACACCAGCACACCCTCGTTTGAGATTATGAACGACACGGGCTCCACCGAGAAAGAGTCGCCATGTGGCACGAAGAAGTTGGTATTCGAGATAATCGAATTTTCGTTCTCCGAGTATTTTGATGTAGACTCAATCTCCTCGACCTGCTGGCGTGTCTGGAGCGACTCCTCCATAAACGCCTCGACAGCCTTTTGCTCCTTGATTGTGGGCGAGAGAAGGTCTATCCAGAGAATATCATCGTAGCCCAAGTTTTCCAATAACTCAGGCTCGGCGTTACGAATAATTTTGTTGTATTGCTTTAAGTAGATTGTAAGCATCGCTGCAAAGGTTTTTACGGGTTAAACTCCTATTTGTTTGTTGTGCGCGGGTGAGCAACACACCTCGCGAGAGTGTCCGTCGCCCCTCTTCAGCCTAACGGGCTTGTTTGTGGGCGGCCTTTATCCTCTTCAACCCGGGTTGGATCGAGGCTCAACCTTGATGCCTGCGTTCCAAAACTTTTGCAGAGCCGAGTGCTTCTCGGCGTTAAACACGAAATCTATATTTTGAGTCAAATACTCATATGCGTTGTATGGCTTCTGGTCATATCCTGCCTCGACAATAGCCTCCCAAATAGACTCTACACCGAAGGTGAAGGCGCGTTGCAGAGCATCTATAACCTCATACGAAGTGCCCTTGCGCGCAACCCACACAGCAAAGGCAAAGGGCATCGAGGTCGCCTTTTTCCACTCCTCGGCAAGGTCGTAATTGTAATTGAACAGACCCTCGTGGTCGAATACCTTGTCGCCAATCAACAGAAAGGCATCCTCCTTTTGTGCAAATGCCACCTGCGAGTAGTCGCTCAGCTCATACCACTCGGGCTGTATATGCCAATAGTTCGCCGCCAAATAACCCACCAACTGCACCGAGGTGCGTGAATGCACATCGAGGAATATGCGACGCACCTGCTGTATCGGAACATTCGAGAACAGCTCCACCGTGCGCACCTTTCCGTTAGCACCTATGCAATAGTCTGTAATTATGGAAGTTGATTTGAGTGTCGGCACCATAGCCGAGGGCATCAGAGCGATATCGGCACGCCCCTCTGCGTAGTTGAGATAACAATCGGCAGGGGGTGCAAGCAAGAGGTCGGCGCGAAGATTACCCTCGTGTCGAATACCATAGATGAATGGTATCGTATTGAGATACGACACAGCCGCTATTCTTACATTGGAAGCCAT
This sequence comes from Alistipes sp., assembly GCA_017532885.1. The sequence continues at coordinate 12,176 of JAFXIS010000091.1, forward strand.
CATCCATAGTTCTCGTAATTAATTTACACTCCGTTTGCTCATCAAAATCACCCTATAAACGGCAAATATTCATCATTTTAACCCCGTTATAAGGCGCATTGACTTGCAAATGTAACAAAACTTGTGCAAAAACCCAAATTTTTATGCGATTTTTGATTTCCTCGCCCGAAGAACGGAGCGAATAACGGGATAAAAGATGAAAGAAAATTTTGAATTTTGAATTCGGCCCTCTTCTACTCCTGCCACTTGACCTTTATATTATCGAGTGCAAAATACTTCGGAGAGGTCATGCCGTAGTCGTCGCTGTGGCCACCCAAGATGTTGAAAGTAACCTTCACAACCTCACCCAACGATGATAAATCCCATGTGGTCCAATCTTTTACGGTTGAGCCATATGTTGCCAAAGTGAATGTCGCCGTTGCGGTTGTTTTGCCCTCGGAGTCGAATCCTGTGGCATAGACCTTTATCTGCTCACCCTCGGCAAGCTTCGGCGAGAAGGGGTTGCCGTTCTCCACTACATTTACAAAATATGTCGTAGAGTTTATCTGGCACGACTCTATCGTGCGAGGCTTTCCGTCGCGGAAATATATCTCGGGGCGGCAATCTACGCCCATAACTGTGGAGAGGCTTTCGAGGTTGCCATAAAATACGATGAAGTTGTCCGAGCCCTCGGCTCCGCAGCCTGTGCGTGAGTCGGCCACACCCTCCTTATATACATATAGGTCGTAGGCGTAGCTGCCCTGTGCCGCCAAATCGCCTGAGCCGTAGTTCGACACCGTGCAACCTCCGCCATAGTAGCTTCCCCACTCCGAGGTGGTAAACTTGGGGCGTGAGGTGAGCGAGGTGTTGTTATCCTCCCACACATAATCCTCGGTCATAAAGTCGAAAGAGGATGAGTTTGAGGCTATTACGCTCTTCCAAGCCTCGCCCTCGAAAGTTATGGTCGCCTGCTTGTATATCTCCAGCGATGTGCTGTTTTCGTCACATCCCACAGTTGCGGCAGCCACCGCTGCCAAAATCATAAGGTAAAAAAATCGTTTCATATCGTTTCGTTTTTGTGGTTTTTCTATTTTTTAGGGCGGTCAGGGAATTTAAGGAGGTTAAGGCGTTTAGCGAAGCGCCGAATTGCTCTATTGCATAATCGCTATATTCCCTAAATTCTCTAATTTATCTTTGCTCTTTCATCTTTAATCCTGCTACGCAGGCTTTTCCTCCTCGCGGCTCGGCATAATCCAAGCAAGACTTGGCTTCTGCTCTCGCACTATTAGTGGTTACGAGGGATAAACCCTCGTTTCCTCCGCAGCGTCGGTTGCTCTTTGAACTTTTATCTTTGCTCTTTCATCTCTCCTCTACGCCCAGCACTTCGGTCGAGAGCTCTCCCATCGAGCGGTCAAAACCGTTTATTGCCGACTGAACACGCACAAAATCAATATATTGCAACTCCACAGCCGAGCCATCTGCTGCCACAGCATTCGCTATGTCGAAGCCGCAACCGACAGCCGTATCTTCGGTTGTTTCATCCGCATTGCCCCCTTCGCTATCCTCGCCAAGGTTGTCGGCATAGCCCCACGCATAGGGATTGTGTGATACCACTCCCGACGGCAATACCGAGCTGTTTTGCTTTAAGCGAGAGCCGTAGAGCGTGTAGTGGTCGCCATCAATCCACTCCGGGAAATAAGTTGCCTCGGCATGTGCCGTCATAAATGGTACTTCGCCCTCATCGCCACGATTGTCGCGCCAGCGTATGGGCATCTGCTCGCCTGCCGCGCGGAAATAGGTCACTGCATAGAGCGTAGAGTGGCTCTCCTTGCCCCACTCCGAGCCTCGCAACTCATACCACATATCGTCGGGTCGGCCGTTTCCGTTGCTGTCCTGCATAACCCACACAATTCCCGCCTCCGACGAAGTGGTGTACATATTTCCATATATCGTGAGGTCGTTACCCTCCGAGTTTTCGATGCTGTGGTCGAAGCCCACAACGACATATCCGCCCCACGCTCCGAGCGAGAGAAATTTTCCCTCCGCGAGTCGTCGCTCGGCATAGGTTGCGGCAGCTTCGGCACTCTGTACCGACGAGTCGAATCCCGATTGACTCTCGCCGATAAACTGCCCCGGTGCGGGTGTGTATTCGAATATTTTGCTCCACTTTTTACTGCTTGTAGCAGTCGCTGCGCGTCGGAATGTACCCTCTGGGGTACAGCACTTTACAATGACGGATGCCGATGCTGCGAGAGTTTGGTCGTAGACCTCAACCTCAATCTCATACTCGCCTTCGGCGGTTGGCGTGAAGCTGAAAAATTGCTCCGCTGCTTGCTCCTCACCTCCTATTTTCCAGCGGTATTTCGGTGCGGAAAAACCTTCAACGACGGGCGCCAGCACGACGCTCTGTCCTAACGAAATACTGCGCATAGGAGCCTCGTTTTCGCCACTCGAAGCATCCCCCGCCGAGGGAAAAACCACACTTGCCGAGAGTTGCTTCACCGCTCGTACGATAATGGATTTTTCGGCTTTGCCATCCTCGTTTTCGACCTTTAGCGAGAGCGTGTAGTCGCCCTCACGCGCGAGATTTAAGGTGCATGTAGGCTCCGAGCCGCAAGCCTCGCCATCAAGCAACCAACGATACGATGCACCCTCCGAGCCCGACACCTGCGGGATGATTTCCGTTGGCACTCCGACCTTGATTTCCATAACTCCGTTTTTCGCCGCGAAGGCAATTTTCGGCGGTGTCAAATCGTATACTTCGATGCGAAAATCTGCCTCTGCAACTCCCGTTTTGTTCTCTACGCGCAGTGTTAGGTAGTAGCTGTCGGCAACCTCTTTCACAAAGTTGTACGATGGCTCCCCGCCAACCTTTATGCCCTTTTCATACCAGCCAAAAATCGCTCCTTCAGCATTTTCTACGCGCGGTTCAAGTAAAATTGCGCGCCCAATTTTTGTGATGTAAACACCGCTGCCCTCGACAATGATTTCGGGTGCGGGAGTGGTTGTTATAACCTCATCTTTGTTGCACGATGCAATGAGTGTCAAAAACAATATTGTCAGTATGTGCATCAACCTCTTCATAAGTAGCAAATTTCGCCAAAATTAAAACTCTGCACCTTGGCTCTCGGGCATAAAAAAACTCGCCGATGCTGCTACACCGACGAGTTAAATTTTTAATCAAAACAGGCCTTTTTCTAATTGTTCGAAGCATTTTCTACTCCCCCTCTTCAAGCCCTCTTGACCTTACCCGTTACTCGCAGGTGCAATCCTTTTTGATGTCGCCCGACCAACTTCTGGCACGGACAATATCCTTCACGGCAGGTCTTCTGACTTATTTCTTTGTCGCGCAACGCCTTCCCGACAATATGTTTCGGTAGAAAATCTCTTCAATTATAGCCTCTACCCTCACACTTTAATCAGTGGCTTTTGTTACGCAACCCCCACGGGGCGAAAATCACAGCAGCGAGCACTGTTTCGGATTCGGAGTGTTCGGTATTTACCTCTTCGGGTGACCCGATTTTCCAATACTTCGGCACTCCCCACCGAATTCCCTCTTACTCCGCCAATTATGGCGAAAACCGTTTCTGATGCAAAGGTAGTGAAAAATTCAAAATTCAAATTTTTTTGAATCATTTAGACTCTCGCGCTCCCCCACTTATATGGAAGCACCTCCCCACGGCCCCCAGGGTGGTAATTTTACTACCCAGACCTACCTGCTCCTTCTCCGCCCCTTCCATGCCTTGCCCAACAATCCTCAGGGTGGTAATTTTACTACCCGCACCTGCCGAGGAGGGTTTGATAGCCGTCATTCTGAGCAATTGTTTTTTAGACTCTCGCGGTCGCTAAAGCTCCCTCAGAGTGACGCTCTTGGGCAGCCAATCCGTCATTCTGAGCACAACTTGTTGTGCGTGAGAAAATAAAATAGGGAGATTAAGGATTTTAGAGAGTTTAGCGCTGCCGCAAAGATGGTATAAAGCGCAATTCCCTAAATTCTCTAATCTCCCTAAATTCCCTATTCGAGAAAGAGATTAACGATGGCCTGATAAAAGAATTTCACCCATTTCTGCCCTTTATTCCGATAAAAGTTATAACTTTGCGAGTTACTATGCGCGTATGGCGTGCGCGACGCGGGCATAATATACGCGCAGATATACGCGCAGATATACGCGCAAGCAACGCGTCGGTGGCGCGCATAACGCGTGCGAAACAAATGATTGACAGCCGAATAGCAACGAGAGATGTTAGAGAAATTAGCCAAACAGACCGCCATTTATGGTATCAGCACCATTGTCGTGCGATTCCTGAGTTACCTGCTGACTCCGGTCTATACCTACACATTCTCTCAGGCGACCTACGGCATCATTACCGACATCTATGCTCTGATTCCCTTTGCGCTGGTGCTACTCTCGATGGGTATGGAGTCGAGTTTTTTCCGCTTTACCGCCAAAGCCGAGGCGGAGGGTGGCTCTGCGGAGGATATTGCAGCCCGCAAGCGCAAGGTTTTTGCGACAACTTGGGGTGCGAATATCGTGGCAGCATTGCTCTTTTTCGTGGTTGTGGTGTTGTGCCGTCAGGATGTGGCACACCTTATGGGTGCAGCATACGAGGCACACCCCGAATATGTCGTTCTGGTCGCTACGATTATCCTGTTTGATGTCGCCACGATGATACCCTTCTCGCGTCTGCGTGAGCAGGGCCGCGCTTTGCGGTTTGTGGCGTTGAAGGCTGTGAATGTGGCTGTGAATGTCGGCTTGGCTATCCTCTTTTTGGTTGTAGGACTTTACAATACCGACTTTGGCGTGGGTTGGGTCTTTGTTGCAAACCTTGTGGCGAGCGTGGTGACGCTGCTGCTTATCCTGCCCACTACGGAGCGTACTCTGCCGAAGATTGAGCCTCGACTGCTGCGTAAGATTTTCGCCTATTCGTTGCCGCTGCTCATAGGTGGCATTGCGGGTACGGCGGGCGAGTTCCTGGATAGGCAGATGATAAAATATCTGCTGCCCGAGGATATCTCGATGGCGGAGTTAGGTGTCTATGGAGCTATCACGAAGATTGCTGTTGTGATGACGCTCTTCACGCAGATGTATCGCCTGGCGGCGGAGCCTTTCTTTTTGGCGAACTTTACGAAGGAGGAGTTTGTGGAGTCGAATGCCGCGGCACTGAAGTACTTTGTCATGGCGTCGATGCTCATATTTTTGGGCATTGCACTCTTCCGCGATGTGTTCGCCCTGATTGTCGGGCGCACCTTCCGCGAGGGCATAGATATTTTGCCCATAGTGCTGGGTGCAAATATTCTGGCAGGCGTGTGGCTTAACCTCTCGTTCTGGTATAAGCGTGAGGAGAAGACTCGCTTTGCGGTGTATGTAACCTTTGTCGGTTTGGTCGCTACCGTATCGCTCTGCTTTGCGTTGGTGCCGCAGTTGGGTTATAAGGGTGCTGCGTGGGCGAGGTTTGGTGCCGAGGCGGCAATGGTTGTGGTGAGCTTGTGGCTCAATCGCCGCTATTTTCCGACGCCCTACGATTTTAGACGCATTACGGAGTATGTTGTGATAGGTGTTGCGTTCTATTTTGCGAGTGAATGGCTGCTGCGCTATGGCGAGCCTACGACGGTAGTGCGCTATGGAGTGAATGTCGTGTTGGTTGCGGCTTATTTGCTCTTTGCCGTATGGCGCGAGAAGATAGATGTCGGGGGACTTGTGAGGAGTGTGACGAGGAGGAGAATTCAAAATTCAAAATTGCGATTAAGGCGAGTGCAAAGAAAATTTATTTACTTTGCCGAGCCGAAGCAATTAAAAGCCGACCTTGTGTCGGATTAAAATTGAGTTTTGCGTAATCCCTAAATTCACTAAACTCCTTAATTTCCCTAATTGAAAGAAAACAAAAAACGATAAATTATGAAAGTAAAGATTGTAAATCATTCGCGTTATGCGTTGCCGGAGTATCAGACTCCGTTGTCGGCAGGTTTGGATATCCGCGCCAACATCAAGGATAGCATAACACTCTCTCCGCTGGAGCGAGCTATGGTACCTACGGGACTCTATGTCGAGTTGCCAGAGGGTTATGAGATGCAGATTCGTCCACGCAGTGGTTTGGCTGCGAAGCATGGTATAACGGTTTTGAACTCTCCCGGCACTATTGATGCCGACTATCGTGGCGAGATAAAGGTTATACTTGTGAACTTGAGCAACGAGCCATTCACAATCGAGGGTGGCGAGCGCATTGCCCAGATGGTTGTTGCACGCCACGAGCAGGTGGAGTGGGAGAGCGTCGAGGTCCTGGGTTCAACCGAGCGCGGTGCCGGAGGATTTGGCTCAACAGGAAAGTAAACCGAGAGGAAAGATAAAAGTTCAAAGAGCAACCGACGCTGCGGAGCGAGAGCAGAAGCCAAGTCTTGCTTGGATTATGCCGAGCCGCGAGGAGGAAAAGCCTGCGTAGCAGGATTAAAGATAAAAGAACAAAGATAAAAGATGCGTTTTGCAGATATCATAGGACAGGAGAGCTTGAAACGACACCTCGCCGAGAGTGTCAATAAGGGGCGTATCAGCCACGCGCAGCTATTCAGCGGTGCGGCAGGCGTGGGAACTTTGCCCCTTGCCATAGCCTATGCCCAATACCTCAATTGCCAAAATCGTCATGATGGCGATTCGTGTGGCGAGTGCCCCTCGTGTCGTCAGATTGCGGAGGCGGCACACCCCGACCTGCACTTCGTCTTCCCCGTGAACAAGCAGGGCAAAAAATCGGGCGAGGTGGTTCTCTCGGGCGAGTTTATGCCTCTGTGGCGAGAGATTTTGGCAGATACGGCGGGTTACTTTACCCCTCAGCAGTGGTACGACAGATTGGATTTGGGTAAGACCTTGAAGGGGCTTATTACGGCTCGCGAGGCGGATGAAATTATCCGTCGCTTGCAGTTCAAGAGCTTCGAGTCGGAGTATAAAATTATGATTATCTGGCAACCCGAGGCAATGAACGATGAGGCGGCAAACAAGATACTCAAAATCCTGGAGGAGCCGTGGGAGAAGACCGTGTTCCTGCTGGTGTCGGAGCGCCCCGACCTGTTGCTGCCGACGATTATCTCGCGTGTGCAGGAGGTTGCGGTACCACGCCTTGCGATTGAGGATTTGATGCCTTTGGCGGGTGAGGGCGATGAGCAGCGTCGTCGCAATTTGGCTCGTTTGGCGGGTGGTGACATCATCGAGATGCGCGCGCTGTCGGGTGGCGAGGAGGATGCCGTGAAGGCTGAGAGCTTTGAGTTGTTCTGTGCGCTGATGCGCCTGTCGTATAACGACAAGCACCTTGAACTTATCGAGTGGGCTGAGGAGGTTGCGGCTCTTTCGCGTGAGCAGCAACGCGCCATGTTGCGCCATGCAGCACGCCTTTTGCGTGAGAGCTATATGTTGCATGCCGGCTTGGGCAGCATCAGTTACTTGTGGGGCGATGAGGCAGCCTTCTGTAATAAGTTTGCACCCTTCATCGGCAACCAGAATGTGGAGTTTATCCTCAACGAGATAGAGTTAGCAATGCGCCAAGTGAGTCAAAACGGCAATGCGAAGATTATATTTACGCACTTTGCGTTGGCGGTAAGTAAAACCATAAACCGCCTGAAGTGATGCACCGCGTAACACTCCTGACGGGAAGCAACGAGGAGCATGCTGCCGAGATATTGGGGCATGCAGCCGCGCTCCTGGAGCAGAAAATCGGCTCTGTGGAAGCGCAGTCGGCGCTCTACCGCTCCGAGCCGTGGGGCTTCTCGGCCGCGAGGGAGTTTTATAATCAGGCGCTGCGATTTACAACCGCGTTAGAGCCGCTTGAGGTGCTCGATGTGGCGTTGGAGGTTGAGCGGTTGTTGGGACGCCGACGCGATGAGGAACAGCGCGAGAAGGAGCGCTCCGGAGAGCGTTATGCGTCAAGGGTTGTGGATGTCGATGTGATGTTCTATGACGATAGGGTAATCCGTAGCGAGCGATTAACGCTGCCACATCCATTGTTGCATGAGCGCGAGTTCGCTTTGGCTCCGCTGTGTGAGATTATGCCCGAGGAGGTGCATCCCGTGCTGCATAGGAGTTTGGAGGATTTATATGAAACGATAAAACGATAAGTAAACACGATATGAAGAGAATATTATCAATAGCAATCGTAGTCCTTGCGGTGGTTGCCATATGTGGTGGTTGCTTCAAGGATACTGTGGCATATACAATGTTTAAGGTGAGCGTTTTCGAGCAGTTGGAGCAGAATGGCGCAGAGAGTAAGGCGGCAGACCTCTTCTCGTATGCCTATTTTGTCGATACTACCGAGTGGAGGATAGCCTCGTGGGAGGACGCCGTAGTGGGTCGCATAACCAATAAAGAGACAGGCGAGATTCGTGAAGTGCCCGACCGTATAGGTGATTTCGTGGCGGAGGATGCCTATCAGGTGTCGATTGATTTGAATAAGAAATATTCGATGATAGTGATTGTGGATCGTACGCTCAGGATGTATGCTTATCGTAAGTATGAGCTGCCGGTGAACCTGCCTACGGTGAAGGCGAAACTTCACCTCTCGGCATGGAAGCGCAGCCACACCTCCTCGGGTTGGATGATTGTAAACCCATTCTTTGGAGTAAAAGAGAATAGCGCCGTCGAGTAACGGAAGTGAGTAACAGGAAAAAGAAAAGTGTAGAAAACGATATTTTATAGATGATGAAAAGTTCGAGATATTGCAGCAATAAACATTCGGTGACAAGTTGGCTGACCGTAGCGGTGGTTTTACTCTTCGGTGGAGCATTTTTCAGCCGTTGTGCCTCGGTGGGAACATTGGAGGGAGGACCCAAGGATACCATTCCTCCCGTAGTGTTGGGTATGATGCCCAACAACTACACCGAGAGCCTCACAACGAAGCGTATCGCCATTGAGTTTAACGAATATATCCAGCTCAAGGATCAGCAGAAGGAGCTTTTTACCTCTCCGGCGATGAAGAAGAAGCCCACCTTGCTGCTGCGCGGAAAGACCTTGTTTATCGACATCAAGGATGATTCGCTGCAACCCAATACAACCTATGCCATTGAGTTCGGCTCAACCATCGCCGACAATAACGAGGGCAACCCCTTGCATGGCATGCGTTATGTCTTTTCAACGGGAGGCCCTGTGGATTCGCTCTTTATGTCGGGCTATACCGAGGATAGCGAGAAGCTTGACTCTTTGGGTCGCACCTTCATCTACTTCTTCGAGGCAGATTCTGTCCCCGAGCCTGTGGATTATGACTCAACGATGTTTAACTACACACCCTCGAAGATAGCCCGCTCGCGTACAAACGGTATCTTCATTGCGCAGAACCTTAAGCCGGTGAAGTATCGAATATACGCCTTCTACGACGATAACGACAACCAAATGTATGAGCCGGGCATCGATAAGATTGGTTTTATCGACGAGGCACACAATCCTATGGATTTGCCTCCTTTCGGCATTTGGTATGACTCGTTGCGCCGTTATGTATCGGCAGACCCGCAGCTCTACTTCCGCATGTTTACCGATGAGAGTTTCGTGCGTCAGAACCTTGCCGACCAAAAACGCCCCGACCAGCATAAGGTTGAGCTCTACTTTGCTGCGCGTAACCCCGAAATTTTGGAGATAAACCTCAACGGCATAGACTCAAAGGATATCATCATTGAGCCCCACTCGTCGCGTCGTGATACGCTGAATCTGTGGCTCAAAGTGCCCTCGGAGAGCCTTCCCGATACGATTCGCGGATTTGTGCGTTACATGAAGCACGACTCGGTGAGAGTTCTTCGCGAGGATACCGCCAAGTTGCGTTTGCCATGGCGACTTATCGAGTCGCGAGAGCAGGAGCGCGAGCGTGAACGCTTGGCAAAGGAGAAGGCAAAGGCCGAGGAGATGGGTGAGGAGTGGCAGGAGCCACCCCGACGCTCGACCTTCAAGATTGAGAAGTTCCAGGCTACTGCCGAGGTGAACCCCGAGCAGGATTTACCACTTGAGTTTGCTACGCCGCTCCTGAAATTTGACTCTATGTCGGTGGAGATGCTCTCGTGGAGCGAGGCGGGAGATACACTCCCCGAGCAGGTGATTTTTATCCCCGATACACTCTCGCCGCGTAAGTGGCGTGTTCGCTCGGCGTGGAATCCCAAGCGCTCGTACCGCCTCTTTATCCCTACCGATGCGTTGGAGGATATTACGGGCGAGGGTAACGACTCAATTACGATGAACCTCACGGTTAGCGACAAGGAGAAATTTGCTACGCTGCATCTCAATGTGCAACCGCGCGAGGCCGATTATCGTTACATCGTGCAGGTCACCGATGCGTCGTCGAATCGTGTTATTCGTGAGATTCGCGATTTGGGTGCCGGCATCCACGATATCTATTACATCCCCGCCGGCGATGTTCGTATGCGCATTATCGAGGATATGAACGGCAATGGCAAGTGGGATAGCGGAAACTTGGTGGAGCATCGCCAGAGCGAGCGTGCCGAGTTCTATAAAAACGAGCAAGAGGAGGAGGTCCTGACCGTCAAGACGGGCTGGGAGTTCGATGTGCAACTCGATATGGCACGCCTCTTCGAGCCGGTTACTATGGAGCAACTTATCGAGCGTTTGGATAAGCGCGAAATCGAGCGCTTGGAGAAGCTCGAGGAGGAGCGCCGCAAGAATCAACACCAGAATCAGAACAAGAACTCCGGCGGCATGATGGGTGGCGCAGGCGGCATGATGGGCGGCATGGGCGGTATGATGGGTGGCATGGGCGGCATGATGGGCGGCATGGGCGGCATGATGGGCGGCTCAGGTAGCTCAAGCGGCAGAATGGGTTTTTAGATTGAAAACTTTAGATTGAGAGATGAACGGATTGAAGAAGATATTTTTTGTTGCCCTCCTCATGTTTATGTGTGGAGTGGTGGAGGTGCAGGCGCAGCACACATTTGGTGTATATGGAGGTATAAGCTCGGCTTCGGCACGCCTGTTCCCCAAGCGCGAGATGCGACAAATATTTCCACTTGTGAATAGCGGTGTGTCGTGGCGTTACTATTCTATGCCTCGCTTTGTGGGTTGCGTGGGTGCCGACCTTGAGTTTTTGCAACGCGGATATTCGTATGGCTATCGTTATGAGTCGGAGTTTGATGAGGATGGCAAGGAGAAGCGCCATTATAAGTTCTACACTCGCAACCTCAACTCCATAATGTTGCCTATCGTGTGGCAGCCGCATGTGTACTTGGCGCGCAACCATGTACGCCTCTATATCGAGGGCGCAGTGACCTTTTCGTATAACTTCGGTGGCGACTACGAGTACGAGGAGTACCCCTATACGGGCGAGCCGAGTGGAAAATATAATTGGCGCGTGGAGCGCGATAATCGCTGGAACTACGGCTTGGCAGGCGGTGGAGGCTTCGCCCTGTTGTTTGGCAGATGGGAGTTTGGTTTTCGTGCGAGGTATTACTTCGGCTATGCCGACTTGATGCGCAACCTCAACAAGTACTACGACAACAGCACCGATGGGCCCGAAAACCCCTTCTGGTATACGCCGAATCGCTCGCCGCTGGATAACTTGACATTCAACCTCACTTTTGCTTATCGTTTCAATAAGGAGGGCTTCGAAACATGGAACTATAAGCGTGAGCGCAGCCGCCAGATAAAGAATAAGGAGTTTAACTTCTCGGAGGCGGGTGGCGGAAATAGTGGCCGCCGAGGAGGGATAAGGAGAAGGTAAAAGAGAATTCAAAATTCAGAATTCAAAATTCAAAATTGCCTTCGGGCGGTAATCGTCGCAAAAAATATTGATAGAAGTATACAATTTAGTCTAATTTTTTAGAGATTATATCGGCGCGTCAGCCAAATAATTTTGAATTTTGAATTTTGAATTTTG
>JAFXIS010000011.1 GCA_017532885.1 Alistipes sp.
ATCTTAACCATCGCTGCACCTGTACGCTTACCGTTACGGCACTGCAACATCCAAAGCTTACCGTCCTGAATTGTGAACTCGATATCCTGCATATCCTTGAAGTAAACCTCCAAGTGGTGCTGAATCTCGTTAAGCTCTGCATATACTGTTGGCATAACCTCCTCCAATGAAGGATACTTCGATGCGCGGTCCTCCTCAGAGATGTTCTGAGCCTTTGCCCAACGACGTGAGCCCTCGATTGTAATCTGCTGTGGTGTGCGGATACCTGCCACAACGTCCTCACCCTGTGCGTTTACAAGGTACTCACCGTTGAAGATATTCTCACCTGTCGCAGCATCACGAGAGAATGCCACACCTGTTGCTGAGTTCTCGCCCATATTACCAAATACCATTGCCTGTACTGATACGGCTGTACCCCACTCAGCTGGGATATTGTTGAGCTTACGATAGAGGATAGCACGCTCGTTCATCCAAGAACCGAACACTGCGCATACGGCACCCCACAACTGCTCCCAGGGGCAAGCAGGGAAGTCCTTGCCAGTCTGCTCCTTAACGGCAGCCTTGAATGCAACAACCAACTCCTTCAAATCCTCTACTGTAAGGTCTGTATCCATAGTGATACCGCGCTTCTCCTTCTGTGCATCGATAAGTACCTCGAATGGGTCGTGGTCCTCCTTTGATACGGGCTTCATACCGAGTACAACATCGCCGTACATCTGCACGAAACGACGATAAGAGTCCCAAGCAAAACGAGGATTACCTGTACGCTTTGCAACAGCCTCTACTGCGTCGTCGTTCATACCCAAGTTGAGGATAGTATCCATCATACCGGGCATTGACGCACGAGCACCTGAACGAACTGATACCAAAAGTGGCATCTCGTTGTCGCCGAAACGCATACCTGTAAGCTTCTCGATGTTCTTGATTGCCTTCTCAACCTCGGGGCGGAGAATCTCGATAACAGCCTCCTTGCCCTTGCTGTAATACTCTGCACAAACCTCAGTTGTGATGGTGAATCCCGGAGGTACGGGAATACCGATGAGGTTCATCTCTGCCAAGTTGGCACCCTTTCCACCGAGTAATTCTCTCATTTTACCATTACCCTCAGCCTCTTTGTTACCGAAGGTATAGACGCGTTTTACATCTGCCATAAATAAGTGGTTTTTTAATTATAATTTATTGAAATATTGATTTTGTTTACTTTCGTAATTTATTATTTTTTCTGTTTAATCCACACAAATCTATCCCCACTTTTTGGCGGGGAGAGGGGCTTATACCCTAATGAACATACAAAGTTAAAACTTTTTTGCTAATAAGCAAATAAATCCCTAAAATATATGTATATCGGCAGAGCTGCCGAGTGCGCTTTACCCTTCGCCTTTGGCGGGACGGAACTAATCGGCTTGCCGAAATCGTCTAACAACCAGCTTTTTATGAACACATCGCACGCACTTTGGCTTGTGATGTTCGTGGCCACTCTATCGCGCATAATCCACCCTCTGCCTGTGGCGTAATTGCCCCGCCCTTGCCTTTGGGCAGCAAGTGTGGCATCAAGGAGTCCAAACTGCTCGAAGTTGAGTTTGTTAGGTTGGCCAATTAGGATAATATTGTCCGATTTGGCATTAATGCCAATCTCCTCGATTAATGCCCCAATCGACGTGCAACGAGCATTCGCAATTACCACTATCTCGGCCTTTGCAGCCTGCCCCTCGATGCAGAGTGCTTTGTCCCAACAAGTGACCTTTTCGGGGAAGAATTTATCGCCCTCGTATAGCACAGCAAACTCCAAGCCATTGCTGATATTTTGGTCGCGATAGATGTAGGCATAGTCGCGCGAAGAGAGGCTCACCAAATCGCGGACCACAGCTTCGCTCTCGATGCCGTAGAGTACAATTACGGGTAGAGCGATGGAGTCGATAACGCTGATTGTGCGGCTGATTTGTTGGTTGTAGAGTTGTGTGTTCCACCTCGCACGACGTTGCGCGTGTTTATTGGATTGTTGTGTCTCGTGAAGGTTGCCCTCGTCGAGTTGTACCCCGCGAAGCTCGCCCACATTGTAGTAGGCTATGCCGAATCCTGTGCGCTGACTTTGAGCCGATAAAGTTGCACAGATGGCGGCTAAGAGTATGGTTAGAAGTGCTTTGAGTCTCATCTCGCAGCTTGTTTGCTATCCCTCAATTACGCCTGAGCCTGCCAACGTTTCGCCATCGTACCACGCAGCAAATTGGCCTGCGGCGATGCCTCGCTGTGCCTCCTCGAAGAGGATATACATAGCGTCGCTCTTGCGAATGAGCGACGCTTTTTGGAGTGGTTGGCGGTAGCGGATACGCACCATATAGTCGCGGCTCTCTCCCTCCTGCATAGCTTGCTCGGGGTCAACCCAATGTATCTCTTCGGGGCGTATGCGTAGTGCCTTGCGATAGAGTCCCGGGTGCGAATCACCCTCACCGACATATATCACATTCTCCTTCACATCGGTTGCAATGATGAATAGCGATTCCTTGCGGCCACCTATGCCTAAGCCTTTGCGCTGACCTATGGTGTAGAAGTGTGCGCCATTGTGAGTGCCAATCTTCTTGCCGTCACGCACAGTGTAGCGATAGGGCGTAGCGAGTTGCTCGATGGA
>JAFXIS010000092.1 GCA_017532885.1 Alistipes sp.
ACACCGCGTGGCGTGATAATTTCATCGCCTCACAACTACCTTACCGTATCGTAGAACCACAAGAACTAATCTCTTCGGGCGAAAACACCTACCTAATGCACGGTTTGGAACTCGAAGTCGAGCCTAATATCTCCGAGCAGATAGATGCCTTTATCGGCGTATCGCCCCGACAATCGAAGGCTGTTACTGACACCTTCGGAGCAAATGGTATTCGTGATTTGCGAAACTATCTTGCTTTATCGAATAGTGTAGAAAAAGCGGGAAAACTCGCATTGATTGCCGACCCCAAGGAGCGAAAAATTGTAGGCGCAACGCACCTCAAGCAAGAGGCAATACCGGCCGAGGGGTTCTTTGACTTTTTGGAGATGTTTATGAATGATAATGGCTATACACCCGAGACGTTCTACACATCGGGCTCGTTGCAGGGTGGTGTAACCGTTAGTCTTATGCCCAATGCGCCCACTTATAATGAAATTGCAACAGATGAGGAGTTTATGACCAATGGTGTTTGGTTTCGTTGGAACTTGGGAGAGGTTGAGGCCGGAAACTACTATATGCGTATGATTTGCTCAAATGGGCATATGGTGCGCTCGGAACGCAAAATTGCACACTCCTATCAATTAAACGATACCAATGTAGCCAAGATGTTGGCTCTGCCACGCACAGAATTTATTACCGCAGGATTTGATAAGCTACGCACCAATGCCTTGCTTGCAATGCGTACCGAGGCTTCGGTGGGCGAGGTCAGAATGGTAGATAAACTATTGTCGCGGTATGGAGTGGAGCAAGATATAGCTAACGAGATTGCTCCCTATGAGCAATTGCTCGGTATGTATCAGGCCGCAGGATATGATACGAAGCAAATTCCGGCAAATCTTGCCCGTAGCGGTATAAATATGTGGGAGCTGATAAATCGCCTAACTGCTTTTGCATCGCATACACCCGTTTGGGAGGCAGAGGATAATCGCCGTTCGGGGCTGATGATGGAGAGTGTGAGGTTACTCAATCGCCCGCGCGATATCAAGGAGTATATCTCTATTTTCTAAATGCTGATTTATGACAAAAGACGAACTCTGCGAGGCTCTCCACCGTGAGATGCTATTCTACTATTTTGCACAGCGAGAGCCTCGGCTCGAAGTCCGCACGGGCGAGTCGCTGATAAGTGCCATCGGGCGAAAAATGCAACCATACGCCGACTGCGGCTTTCCTCGCCCAATAACCGAGACTGATATCGAAATGCTCTGCAACTGCTCGTTTGCAGGATTGTTTCGCTACGACCTCGAAGCAGGTGCCGAGCGAATCGCCCAACTCAAACAAGAATTGGAATTACTCTGACGGCTTTTGTCTGTGTAGCGCGGTACTTTTGTGAAAAATTAAATTATGCAGCTATGATCTATTTGGAACAATTTAGGTTCATGACCTTAGGGAAAGAGGATCGTTTTTTGGCGGATTACTATCAAAGTCATCCTTGGGACAACGGGTCGCCATATCCCTTTGGCGTACTTTCCAAGCGCGGTTTGCACTCGCTTGATTTCTCCGAAATCACAATTCTGTATGGTGGCAACGGATCGGGCAAATCGAC
>JAFXIS010000093.1 GCA_017532885.1 Alistipes sp.
GAGCCTTTCATCCACTTAAGGCCGAGAGGGTCTGCACCCCAACTGTAATATTGGGCTGAGGCATCTCGTGCTGCGACAACGGCCAGCACGGTCAATATGAAAAATTTTACTACCCTCGTGAGCGACATAACTCTAAACGAAAAGATTTAACCTCCCGCCTTCTTGCATTTGTAACCTGCTGCTATCAATAACTCTACCACGCGGTCACGATGGTCCCCTTGTACGATTATCTCGCCATCTTTGACCGAGCCTCCCACTCCGCAACGGCTCTTGAGCATTCGTCCGAGAGCAGCGGCGTCCTCTTCTGTGCCGACGAAACCTTTTATAAGCGTCACGACCTTGCCGCCTCGCTGTTTACGGTCAAGCCATACCTTCAAATTCTGTTTTTCGGGAGGCAGAGTCTCCGCTTCGGGCTCTGTGTCGGTCTGATATTCATAATCGGGATTTGTCGAATAGACCATTCCCAGACGCTGTTTCCAATCGCTCATTGTTGTAATGATTATGCGCAAGTGTGGCCCAAAGTTGCGCCATTCTTGCAAAAAAGTATTCTCTTTCTTCGACGCTTGCAATAAAACGTCGCTTAATGTTTGGTGCAAATTTACTATTTTTATATCTTTACAACAAATTATGAAACGTACAACGGTTGAAAAATTAAAGAACGAAGCCCTTGCGCGTTGTCGTTGTGAGGGTAATTACTCCCTGCCACAGGCGGTTGACGATGGGCGACGTTTGGTGAGAGTATTTGTCGAGGGTTATGAAGATGTAGCCTTCTGGCGCGGTATTTTCGACCATTTCGATAATCCCTATCTGCGTTTCGAGATTTCGGTGCCTACACGTGAGGATTTACCAAAAGGTAAAAAAATATTGATGTCGATGATTCCCCAATCGGGCGAAGAGTTGCTACTTTGTGTCGATTCCGATTTTGACTACCTCTTTGATGGGAGGACCGAGCAGTCGGCGGAGATACTCGCTGCACCATATATGTTTCATACCTACACCTACGCGACGGAGAACTATCTTTGTTATGCGCCCTCGTTGCACAATATATGCGTAAAGGCGACCAAGAACGACTGCCATATATTCGATTTTGTTGCCTTTATGCGTGACTATTCGCGTACGATTTATCCCATATTTTTGTGGTACGCCTACTCTGCGCAGTTGGGTAGCGAGTCGGTCTTGCCGTTGGTCGATTTCAAAAATACGGTGCGACTCGGATTTTTGGAGTTGGAACGTAACGGAGCCGATACTTTGGCGTGGCTATGCCGCAACGTGACACGTAAAGTTACCCGCCTTGAGAACGAGAATCCCCGTATGGCCGAGCGTATAGCGTCATTTGCCGAGGAGTTGCGGGCCAAAGGTGTTACGGAGGAGAATACCTATCTGTTTATGCACGGCCATACGCTGATGGATAATGTGGTGATGGTGCTTCTGAATACCGTATGCGATAAGTTGCGCTCGATGTCGGTAGCCAAAATCAATGCCTCGAATAAGCAGGGCCTGTCTCTGCGTAACGAGATGAGTAACTATATGAACTCCCTGCGCTCGATTCGCGATGTGTTGCTCGATAACGAGAACTACACTACGTGTCCGCTATATACCAACCTCAAAGCCGATATACAGAACTATATTGACCGTACGGTAGAGCGTATGAAGAGAGAAAGAGATAATGTAAAAATAGTTAATAAATAAGATTGGTTACCCAACCTGCGGTAGTGCTTTTTAGGAGCCACTTTTAGTGGCGACCAAAGCCCCTGCCTGAGGCGGGGGTTGGGGGTGGGTCAGACTTGTAAATGCGGCTAAAGGCCGCAATGTATGCTTAAAGCAAACAGACAGCCTTAATCATAGGGCAATACGGTATTTAAGCACCATAAATAAATCCGAGATTCATTACGAATCCCGGATTTATTTTTCGGTGTATATCCTTAATCCTATTAGATAGCCTTTGTGTCGTAAAGAATCTGGTTAACCTTGCGAACGGCAGCGGCTGAAGCCTCAAACTGAGCCTGCTCCTCCTTTGTAAGGTCAATCTTAACAATCTTCTCGATACCCTTGCGGCCAACAACTACGGGAACACCAATCATAATGTCCTCCTGACCGTACTCGCCCTCGAGGTAAGCACCGCAGGGGATGATGCGCTTCTGGTCACCCAAGATAGCCTCTACTACTGATGCTGCAGCAGCACCGGGAGCATACCAAGCCGAAGTGCCCAAAAGACCTGTCAATGTAGCACCACCTACCATAGTGTCAGCAGCAACCTGTGCCAACTTCTTCTTTGAAAGGAAC
>JAFXIS010000094.1 GCA_017532885.1 Alistipes sp.
CCCCTAAAATTCATCACCGCGCCGCTTTTTATTCACCTTTTTACGGCTAAAAAGGTGAAAAAGACACGGAGTGGATTAATTTTGGAGAAGTGAGGTTATGTTACAGACTCCTCCGTCACTCGCAAGCGAGTGCCACCTCCTCTTGCCTTAGAGGAGGAAAGAGCAAAGATGAAAGAGCGAAGAAATATTACCGCGCGAAGCCCAATCGCGGCAGATGAATTTTAGGAAAAAGGATAAGCGGAGAAATTTCCGTTAAAAAACGGAGAATTTTTCACGAAGTAAAAACGCGAAGGCGTCCGTTTTAGGAAATTTATTCGGTTAACCCCTAAAATTTATCACCGCGCCGCTTTTTTCTCACCTTTTTACGGCTAAAAAGGTGAAAAAGACACGAAGTGGATTAATTTTGGAGAAGTGAGGTTATGTTACAGACTCCTCCGTCGCTAAAGCGACACCTCCTCTTGCCTTAGAGGAGGAAATTATTATAAATAACATTAGAGACTCCAATCAAAATCAGCAAGCCGATTTTGTGGAGTGACGCCCTTAACAATATTAATAAATATAATTCCGCACTTTTTTTGTGCAGGGCGTGCGGAGAAAGATATTTTTGCTAACTTTGCAGAAGTCGCACAGCGCGACTACATATATAGGAAAGCGTTTTTTATTCCTCGACGGTGAACTTCGACAACTCATTAGTGGTAGGGAATAACGGATGCTCGGCTTTGGTATGTATTATGTTGTAAGCAACATATATCGCCAAAGTGTGAGTCGTTATATCTACTACAGGCAGTCGAAGGCCTACCGTCGGATAAAACAGGCTCGCACTTTCTTTTTATATGTATGTGTGTAAGGTTTTATTCCGCCGAGGAGCCTGCGACGGAAAAGATGGTTAGTTATGGCAACTATTGTTATTTTCTTTGTGACGTTTGCGATGTCTCTGTTAGAGATGGCAGAGTAATGCTGAAGAAGGATAATCTGTTGAGCGATGTCTGTTGGAGCCTGCTGGGCTCACGACTTAACTTAAGGATAGTATCTACAACAAGAGTGTGCCCAAAACTTGAACACACTCTGTTAAAGGATTATTTGTCATCGCAATCAATCTCCTATTCTTTCAGAAGTTTATCCATTTGCAGCAGCATATCGATTGAGCGATGTGAGCAGTTTATCCAATCGGTACTACCCCTGACGCACCACAACGTGGGAAGCATACCCGTCGAGATATTCTGCATAATGGTGATGTTGTCAATCATAGCCTTTGCTTTGCTTAAGTGTAACTCATTGCCCGTATGCTTGTAGAGATACAACCACGCCTCGGCCATATTGCAGGCGCTATAATCTATCGGAGTGCGATATTTATACTGCTCAAGTACGCAGGGCGCAAAGTATATCCTCACACCGTGCTGATTGGGCAAATAGTCCCAACATACGAATTGGTCCTCGCTGAAGCGTATCATATCGAGAGCATCCTGCATTTCCTTGTCGCTTGTGGTCTCTTTTGCGAGCAGATAGGTGCCGTAAGAGGCGAATGTGCAGTTTGTCAGGTTTTCGTAAGGTCGAAGTCCCAAGACAGATACATCCTCAAATTGTCCCGTCAGGTCAAATTTCTCGACGGCCACCTCTTGCATCCATTGCTCGGCTTTGCTACGCATATCTTTGTATTTTGTGATGCCGTACTCGCTCTCAAGGCGCAGCAGATACCACAATAGAGGGTCTAACGATGCTTTTACCTCATTTACGGGCTCGCCCGTCTGGTAGTCAATCTTTATCGGGAACGACCCATCTTCGGCCTGCAGTCGGGTGTAGGTGTCTGTGATATTCATTGCGCGGTCAAGATACTCCTTCTTATCGGTTATGTTGTAGAGTTCGAGCAGGGCGTGAGCAACGATTAGCGGCTCGAAGGTCATCGTCTTGCCTATATTATCGGCGTGACGCGAAGCGACATAATCCAGATAATAGGTCGGCGGAAAGTAGGCCAGAGGCGCATCGGCGGGCTGGCTTTGGTTGATGAGAAACTGCATAGCGTTCTCGGCAATCTTCAGCGCATCATCCTTGAGCGACGGGCACAACTGCGCAAGCAACACCTCGCAGCGAACTGTCGAGCCGATAATCTTGCAGGCATAGGTGTTGTGGTCGTATGACATATCAGGCTCAACGCTATGTTTCCAACTCTGTATGGCGCCCTTATTATGCCACGCCAGCAGGCCTAATATAGCACACTCCTTGTAATCTCTCACAGCCTCGTGATAGGGGCCCTCGAAGGGGAAGTCGCGCAGAAACTCTCTTTCGCCTACTGTTGCAATAGCCTTACCCTCATCGTTCATCGCCTCTACCTTCAATACTACCTGTCCTACCTCTATATCCTGCCATATCGGAGAGAGTGATGTATTTGGCTTTTGTGCCGTCATAACCCACGATTTCTGTTCGGCGTTGTCTTTTGGTGTGACGGTATATTGGTAATAGGCTGCTCCCTCGACCTCTTTGAAATCAAATGCAGGAGCATAGATGAATTTGACAGCAAACTCGTTCCAATAGGGGTTGCGCCCCTCGTAACCGGGACGTATGGCTGTGTTATACTCTTCGGCTGCCTGTGCATTTAACTTCTCGTAGTCTATCTCTGTATTGTTACACGCAACCAATAACACGAGCAGTAGTGCTAAACTAAATCTCTTCATAATCAAAGGTTTAGGGTTTGGAAAATTGGTTAATAAATGTATTAAAAACCGCTCCACCCTTTGTGGAGGCGGAGCGGCGACATTATCTGTTGCTTATGGTTGGTTTAATCCTCGTCAGTATCTGTATAAGCCTTCAACAACTTATCCTGAACATCAGCGGGAACCTGCTCATACGATGCAAACTGCATTGTGTATGTCGCAGCACCTGATGTCAATGATGAGAGTGATGTTGAGTAGCGATACAACTCTGCCAAAGGTACACGTGCATTCAGACGGTCAAATCCCTTGTCTGACTCCATACCCATAATCATTGCACGGCGATTCTGCAAGTCGCTCATAACGGCACCCATATACTCGCTCGGAGTCAAAACCTCTACGGCATAGATGGGCTCCATAATCTTCGGGCCTGCATTACGGAATGCATCCTTGAAGGCGTTACGAGCAGCCAACTTAAATGATATTTCGTTTGAATCTACGGGGTGCATCTTACCATCGTAAATCACTACGCGGATGTCGCGAGCGTAAGAACCTGTAAGCGGACCCTCGTCCATCTTCTCCATAATACCCTTCAAGATAGCAGGCATAAAGCGAGCGTCGATAGCACCACCTACGATAGAGTTGTAGAACTGCAACTTACCGCCCCAATCGAGGTCGTACTCCTCCTTACCCTTGATGTTTACGGTAATCTCCTTACCGCCCACCTTGTACTTTGTAGGCTCAGGCATACCATCATAGTAAGGCTCGATAACCATATGTACCTCACCAAACTGACCGGCACCACCAGACTGTTTC
>JAFXIS010000095.1 GCA_017532885.1 Alistipes sp.
CGATAGTCAGGGAAATATTGAGGGCAAGCATAAGCATCTGTAATGCTATCAGCCTTGCCAAACATCAAAAGACCTGCAAGAGTCAAGCCTGCAATATCTTCTCGTCTATCCTCTCTGTAACCTTTCAATTTAATTAAAAGAAATTAAATCTGATTAAAATTTATAGCGTTCGCTTCGGACCTCAAAATTTATTAGCAAGCCTCTGTAAATTAATAATTTACAGAGGTTTTCATTTTGTTACACACCGGTCTACACACACTTTTGCAAACTATGCGGCTTATCCCCACCGACATAAACAACAAAAACGCCCCACAGCTCAGCTGCGAGGCGTTTATGATTTTGTGGACCCAGAGGGGCATGATCCCACGACCTTCGGATTATGAGTCCGCTGCTCTAACCAACTGAGCTATGGGTCCTGCAAAATACCAGCAAATATTTTTGCGAGTGCAAATATAGAATAAAAAAATTGTAAAATAAAATTTTCATTATAAAAAATCCATATGTGCCACATGTCGCATCTTTGGTGCTATAAATTACCACGATAGAGGCACAGCAAATTCATCCTCGCCCGACATATGTCGCCGACAAATAAAAAAACTCGATTCAAAGTTGGTTTCTTTCGGCGAAAATAGTTACCTTTGGTAAAAATTATATCGTATGGCAATATTCAAAGTTGAGGGCGGACGACGCCTGCATGGTTCTATAACACCCCAAGGAGCGAAGAATGAGGCGCTTCAGATTTTGTGTGCTACATTGCTGACAAAGGAGCGCGTCGTGGTGCATAATGTACCACAGATTCTCGACATCCTGCAACTCATTGAGCTATTGGCGGCTATGGGCGTTGAAGTGGAGCGCTTGAGCGAGAGTAGCTATGCCTTCCGCGCTGCCGATATCAATCTCGACTACCTGCGTAGTGAGGATTATCACAAGCGTTGCCGAAGGCTGCGTGGCTCGGTGATGATGATTGGTCCGCTGTTGGCGCGTTTTGGCGTTGGATACATCCCCAAGCCGGGTGGCGATAAGATTGGTCGTCGCAGGTTGGACACCCACTTCCTCGGTTTCCAGAAATTGGGGGCCGAGTTCAATTTCGACAAGGCAGACGAGTTCTTCTCGGTTGAGGCAAAGCGCCTGAAGGGTTGCTATATGCTCCTGGACGAGGCATCGGTTACGGGTACTGCAAATATCGTTATGGCGGCGGTTTTAGCCGAAGGTACTACGACGATTTACAACGCCGCATGCGAGCCCTACTTGCAGCAACTATGCAAAATGCTCAATCGCATGGGAGCCAAGATTTCGGGTATCGCCTCGAACCTGCTCACCATCGAGGGAGTGAAGGAGTTGGGAGGTACCGAGCACACCATGTTGCCCGATATGATTGAGGTGGGCAGTTTCATCGGCATGGCAGCCATGACGCAATCGGAGCTGACGATTAAGAATGTGTCGTATGAGAATCTCGGTATTATTCCGGCGCAGTTTGCCCGCATGGGTATTCAGTTTGAGCAGCGCGGCGACGATATCTATATCCCGCAGCAGGACCACTACGCCATCGAGAGTTTCATAGATGGCTCTATTATGAATATTGCCGATGCTCCATGGCCCGGACTTACGCCCGACCTGTTGTCAATATTTTTGGTTGTGGCAACACAGGCGAAGGGTGCGGTATTGATTCATCAAAAGATGTTCGAGAGCCGTCTCTTCTTCGTCGATAAACTTATCGACATGGGAGCGCAGATTATCCTCTGTGACCCGCATCGTGCTACGGTAATCGGTCACGACCACCGCGTGCGTCTGCGCGCAACGAAGATGACTTCGCCCGATATTCGTGCCGGAGTTGCGCTGCTTATTGCCGCAATGAGCGCCGAGGGTGTCAGCACGATTCAGAATGTCGAGCAGATAGACCGAGGTTATCATAATATCGAGGGTCGCCTGAATGCTCTCGGAGCAAACATTATCCGCCTGGAGGAGTAGAATCCGTTGATTGATAGCAATTTATAGCAAATTATAAGCCATGATTATTACAACAACAAACAATATCGAGGGCTCTCGCATCGAGGAGTATGTGAGTTTAGTTTCGACAA
Organism: Alistipes sp.; assembly: GCA_017532885.1. Next base: position 2,079 of record JAFXIS010000095.1, read on the forward strand.
ATATCGTAATAGGCACAAATTTCTTTTCGGATTTTGTCGCTTCGTTTACCGACTTTTTCGGAGGTCGCTCATCGACCTATCAAAACAAGCTCGACGATGTATATCGTGCTGCCATAAAGGAGGTTGAGCGTAAGGCCAAAGCTGCCGGTGCAGATGCCATCGTTGGGTTGAAAATGGATTTTAACGAGGTATCGAGCAAAGGCAAGGCTATGTTTATGGTATCGGCTGTGGGTACTGCCGTAAAGCTAAGCCGCTAACCCTCGCCTATCGAAATCGGGTTGAATATTAATAATTTAGAGAATAAATAAGCTAATGGCATCCGTCGGAGGGTGCCGTGTAATTAAAATTTTGCAGAAAAATGTTTTTGGAGAGTTCTAAACAGCGTGGTTGGATTGAGGTTGTGTGTGGTTCAATGTTTTCGGGTAAGACCGAGGAGTTGATTCGTCGCTTGCGCCGCGCGGAGTTTGCAAATCAGAGAGTGGAGATTTTCAAGCCATGTATAGATGTGCGTTACTCGGTCGAGGAGGTTGTATCGCATGAGGGTCACTCGATTCGCTCGACACCCGTGGAGTCACCGCAGAATATCCTGCTGATGACCAGCGAGGTAGATGTTGTGGGTATTGACGAGGCGCAGTTCTTCGACGACAGCTTGGTGGATGTTTGCCGCCAATTGGCAGACAGAGGTGTAAGAGTGATTGTTGCAGGCCTTGATATGGATTATATGGGCAAGCCTTTTGGCCCTATGCCGGCATTGATGGCTACGGCAGAGCATGTATCGAAGGTGCATGCTATATGCGTTCGTTGTGGCGACCCGGCACATCACTCACATCGTTTGACGGCTGATGGTCAGCTCGTGATGTTGGGCGAGAAGGATACCTATGAGCCTCTGTGTCGTCACTGCTTTAATGCGGCACGCAATGAGGGCAAATAATCCACAATAAGGACGACAACGACAACAAAACAACAAGGATTAATAATCTTAGACAGAGTAAATTATGAACTTTTTGCAGACCGAGCAGGTTGAAAATCTCATTGTACCTGATAGCATCCAGAAGGCGCGTTTTGCAGAGGCTGTGCGTCAATTCTCCGAGATGGATGTGCAGCAGATATGGTCACAGATGCTGGAGTGGTGCATTTGGACAGGTATAAAAATCATCATTGCACTACTTATTTTCTATGTGATGCGCTGGATTTTAGGGCGCATTGTGAAGGTTTTGGATGCTGTGATGACTCGCCGCGGGGTGGAGGTTTCACTGCACTCATTCCTGCTCACAGCCATAAAGACCGTCGGATATGTACTTATCTTCGTGATTTTGGTGTCGGTTTTGGGCTTCGACTCGTCAGCATTTATCGCCATCCTCGCCTCTATGGGTTTGGCCATTGGTATGGCACTGAGTGGCACGCTGCAAAACTTCGCCGGAGGTATCATGCTCCTGGTTTTGCGCCCATATCGCGTAGGTGACTATATCGAAGCGCAGGGTGTGGGAGGTACGGTGCATGCCATTCGCCTCTTTACGACGATTATTCACACCGCCGACAAAAAGACGATTTACATCCCTAATAATGTCATTTCAACCTCTATAATCAACAACTTCTCAACCTCAACGACACGCCGTTGCAGTTGGCGAGTGTCGGTGTCGTATGGCGATGACTACGATAAGATTCGCGAGGCCCTCTTGGCTATCATTGCACGCGATAAGCGCATCTTGCAGGAGCCCACTCCCGTGGTACGCATAGATTCATTGACGGAGAGTGCTGTGGTTATCGAGGCTCGCGTATGGGTTCTGAATAGCGACTACTGGTCGGTATATGACTCTGTAACCGAGGCCATTTATAAGGAACTGCCCGAACATGGAGCGCACTTCCCCTACCCGCAGCTCGATGTACATATAACAAAGCAGCAGTAATTTATTATAACTTAAATATTTTCGCTATATTTGCGACGAAGAAAATTTAGAAACACATTTACAACTATGGAATTTAAGGATATTTTGGCTATTTCAGGACAGCCCGGACTTTATAAGTATGTTGCGCAGTCTACACGCGGAATTATCGTGGAGTCACTTGGCGATGGTAAGCGCGTATGCGCATCGGCAACAGCTCGCGTGAGCGCACTCGCCGAGATTTCAATGTTCACCGAGGGTGAGGATATCGCTTTGGCGGATGTTTTCACTCGCATGTATGCCCACACAGGCGGCAAGGAGGGCCTTTCTCCAAAGTCTACTCCCGAACAGATGAAGGCATATTTTGCCGAGGTATTGCCTGAGTATGACCGCGAGAGAGTGCATGTTTCGGATATCAAGAAGGCACTATCGTGGTTTAACATCCTGGTTGGAGCGGGCTTTACCGAGTTCACTTTGCCCGAGGAGGGTGAGGAGCAGAGCGAGGAGTAAATTTGCTCCACATACAAAATCAAGAGGGCGTTCAAATATGTTGAACGCCCTCTCTCTGTCTAAATTATTGAAAAAAACTTTCTTGGGGTCTAATTGTGAACAGCCCGACTAATTACTTTATGCGAGTCCAATAAAGTGTAACACCCATACCGAGGATTGTACCGCGCAACTTCAATCTGTCGGGAGTCTCGAACTCTGCCGAAGCATTCACTCTCATACCCTTCGTGGGGTCGTAAATCTTTGCACCGCCGTATGTCTTCTCCTCGGCGTCATACTTCAAGCCCTTCACGATGACAATCTGGTCTACATCCACATTGCGCAATGACTTGTCGGGATTCTTCACATCCTTGCGCTTGTTGCCATTCTCGTCATAGGGATTCTCTACCCAGAATACCTGAGCATCATACGAGCCATCAGCATTCTTTGTTATGCGCACCTTGCTCTTGCTGCCGCCACGGTCGGTAAGATACTCTCCAATGATGGCATCGCCATTCTCGTTAAAGTTCTGCGCCATTGCAGGAATACCGAAAAACAATGCGCAAAAAATGGTAATAAAAAACTTCTTCATCACTTAATCTTTAATAATTGCTATGGCAAAAGTATACCAATCCCCGCCTCTGCACAATAGGCATGGGATATACACCCGCGCAAAGTGGCGGAGCCATGAAAAAGTGGTGAAAATATAGATTTTTGTGGCGAAATTAGCCTCGCAACGACCTCCACGGAGGCTCCGACGGGCTATTTTCCCTGCTTGGGCTCCTTATCGCGGAAGATATCGAAGCGACGAAGACGCGGATTGCGACGGCTCAAAATCGTAAATTCCAACAACAGTAGCACCAAAGCTACAACCAACGGATATTGATATTGCTCGTTATACTCCTCATAGCGAATGGTCGAAAGCTCGCTCTTCTCCATAAGGTTTATGCCCTTCACAATCTCATCCAAACCGATATCCTGCTTCGAGGCGCGAACATAAGCTCCCTCGGTTATCGAAGCTATCTCCTGCAACATCTCCTCGCCGAGTTTCGACACGACAATCTCGTCGTTCTCATCCTTGATGAATTCGCCACCTATCTCGATAGGCGCACCCTCGGGTGTTCCGATACCTATCGTATAGATGTGTATACCCTGCTCCTTTGCCATCTGTGCCACAGCTATGGCATCATCCTCGTGATTCTCACCATCGGTAATAAGCACTATGGCGCGGCTCTTCTCGCTCTGCGATGAGAATGACAACGCCGCCAACTGCAGCGCCTTACCTACGGCTGTACCCTGCTCACCGACAAGCGTGGGCGATAGGCGTTTTGCAAAAGCCTGCGCCATACGGTAATCCGAAGTGATAGGCAACTGCACCTTAGGCTCTCCGGCAAAGGCGATAAGACCCACACGCTCCTGCTGCAAGCCCTCGAAGAGTTTGTTTATAGCATACTTCGTGCGCTCCAAGCGATTGGGCTCGAAATCCTCTGCCAACATCGAGTTCGACACATCGACAACAAGCATAATCTCCACGCCGCGCGCCTTCTCCTCGCGAAGCTTTGAGCCGAATTGAGGGCGTGCCACAGCCACAACCAAGCAGGCATATGCCAAGATAAAGAGCGTAGTCTTAAGGCGCAAGCGCCCGCGCGAAAAATCGGGCATCAACGAGCGCATCAACTCCGCATTTCCGAAGCGTGCCACAAGGCGGCGACGACGATGTGACGCCAAAGCATAGATAGCCACCAACAGAGGTATCAGCAGCAAAAGATATAAAAATTCGATATTTGCAAATCGAAACATAGGTCTAAGGTATGCGTTTAAGGATTATATGTGTAAAGAGGAACTCCAGCGCCAAAAGTGCCAATGCCAAAAGCAAAAGCGGCACCCACTCCTCGTGATATATCGTAAGGTCGGTAATCTCGACCTTGCTCTTCTCCATTTGGTTAATCTCGTCGTAGATAGCCTTCAGCTTCTGTTTATCCGTAGCACGGAAATATTTTCCACCCGTGCGTGAAGCTATCTCCGAGAGGGTTTTCTCGTCAATTTCGACCTCCATCATCTGGTAGGTCATATTACCGAACATATCAATTGCCGGATAGGGAGCCTTACCGCGCTTACCCACACCAATGGTGTAGACCTTGATGCCCATATCGGCAGCAATGTCGGCTGCCATAAGAGGTGAAATCTCTCCGCGATTGTTCACTCCATCAGTCAATAGAATTACAACCTTGCTCTTCGCGTCGCTCTCGCGCAGGCGGTTCAATGCCGTAGCCAGACCATTACCGATGGCTGTGCCATCCTCTATTACGCCACTGCGAATGCGCGACAGAAGTGTCTGCAAGGTACTTTTGTCGGTTGTCAGAGGGCTCTGCGTAAATGCCTCACCGGCAAAGACCGCCAAACCTATACGGTCACCCTGACGGTCGGCGATAAATGAGCCGGCAACCTCCTTGGCGGCCGTTAAACGGTCGGGCTGGAAGTCACGCGCAAGCATTGAGCCCGAGATATCGATGGCGAGCATAATGTCAATACCCTCAGCGTTGGTTTTGCTCTGCTGCTCCACTCCCTGAGGGCGTGCCAATGCAACAATCATCAAAGCAAAGGCCGCCGCACGCAACACAAAGGGGGCGTGGCGCAACCAATAACGCCATGTGCGAGGTGCTTTACGCACGCCGGCAACGGTCGAGATGCGTATTGCTGCCCCACCCTGCAATGTACGGTAGATATAATAGGCTATCATCGGCACCAAAAGCACCAAGAGCCACAATAGATATGGATTTGCGAATCTCAAAATTTTCAGTAATTAAGTGTTACACTACCAATTTTTACGACCCCTGACAACAACGCCCTTCGCCTTTTCGTCAAGCTTCTCTTGAGTCTTATCCTCCTGAGCCTGAATAGCATTCAGCACCTGCTCGCGCTGCTTATCGTTCATGCCGCTACGCGGTGGAGCCTGCTGTTCCTGCTCCTGGTCGTTGTTCTCGTTCTTATCATCATTACCCGAAGAGCGCTCCTGCTCATCATTCTGACCACCATTTTGGTCCTGATTCTGATTCTGGTTTTGATTCTGGTTTTGATTATCGTTTTGACCATCCCCATTCTGGTTTTGATTTTGATTCTGATTTTGGTTCTGGTTCTGATTCTGGTCCTGATTCTGATTTTGGTCGTTGTTTTGCTGCTGCTGTTGCTGCTGCTCAAGGAGTTTCTTCGTGAGGGCGTAGTTGTACTTCGCCTCCATATCGTCGGGGTTGTAACGCAGTGCCTTACGGTAGCTGCGCAGTGCATCCTGCAACTTCTGCTGCACAAATTGCACATTTCCCATATTATAATAGGCCTCCGAGCGCTCTACATCGGTACGCAAAGAGTCGGCGGCAGCCTTCTGTAACAGACCTTCAGCCTGCGCGATATATCCGGCACCCATCTTTGCCTCGGCAGACTCGGGATTCTGATAAGCCAAAGTGTCCGCCATGGTACGACGCAACAAGGCATTTGCCAAGTTGTATTGAGCCTCGAAAGTTGTACTATCGCACAATAGTGCGCGCTGATAAAGCTCAGCGCTGCGGTCATAATGCTCGCGGGCAAATTGGCGATTGCCCTTGCGCACCAAACCTCGCTCCGGCATATTTTGCGCACTCGCCTGCCCAAATGACACCAACGACAGCAAAATTGTTATGACGAAAATATATCTTTTCATGCTCTATTTCTCTTTGTTTGGTTGTGACTCGTCATCCTCCTCGTCGCTCTGCTCCACAGGTTTTGTCTGCTCGACGAATTGCCATGCTGCCTCATAAGCCGCCTCGTTCTCTTCCGCCTCAGGCACAGCCTTGGCGAACTTCACAAGGTCGGCATCACGCAATATCTGCGTAAGGTCCATGGCGCTCTTTTGTGGTAAATCGACATTGCGCATAGCCTCGATAATCTCGTCCGAGGTCATCTCCATGGCACCTACGCCAAACCTTCCGTCGATATATGTGCGGAGAATGTCGGTGAGCATCGAATAGTAGAGCTTATGCTTCTCGGCCTGCCACAATCGTTGCACATACAATCGCTCCAAAGCCATGCGTGCCACCTCATGCGGAGGCAGTGGCGGTGCAGGGTGGAAGATATCGTGGAAAGATTTTCCATAATGACGCAATACACGATAGGCAACATACACGAGCAATGCAATTACGAGCAACGCCAAAAGCGCCCACTTTACATATCCCGAAATCTCGCCAAACTTGAATGGCATATCCATTTGAGGCTTAATATCGAAGATTGAGTGCGCCGTAGAGTCTATTACAAATGTTGTAACCAAAATCTGGAGCGTATCTTCGCCCTCTAAGGTGTCAATAATATTCTTATCGGCATAAATCACTTGCGGAAGAATCTTGTGAACACCCTCCTGGAACGCTGCCAAACGATAACTCTTGCGGAGCTTAAGTTTGCGTCCTTCGCGCGACAGGGTATCCACCGGAGGCTCTTCAATAAGCTCATAATCGGTATGCTCGCCGCCAAACGAAGGGAAGAATATCTCCTGCGCAAGGTCCTTCTCCAACTCGATGGTATATGTAAAGCGGTCGCCGATACTCACCGAGTCGGGCTCTATCGAGCCGCTAATCTTCGGGGCATTGTCACGAGGCTCGTATTGTGCCATAACAGATGGTGTGGCACACAGCACACAGCACATCAAGGCGACACATGCCAATAATTTTGAATTATGAATTTTGAATTCTGAATTATCCATTCACGCTATCTCTGCTTGAAAAGTTTTATTAATTCTGCAACATAGTCCTCGTTGGTAGAAATCGTTGCCGTATCGATTCTATGTCGGCGTAGCAACTCTCCGATAGCCTCATCGCGCTCCCTCCACGACTCTGCATAATGCTCCCTGACACGGCGCGAAGAGCTGTCTACCCACACCTTACGGCCGGTTTCGGCATCCTGCAACTCTATGATACCGACATCGGGTAGTTCCGCCTCACGCTCATCGTAGATGCGTATGCCCACAATGTCGTGCTTCTTTCCGGCAATCTTCAGCGCATCCTCCAATGCCTCCTTGTCGCTATGTGCAGTCATAAAGTCCGAAAGAAGGAATGCCGTACAACGCTTTTTGTTCACATTTGTCAGATAACGCACCGCCTCCGACAGGCGAGTACCCTGCGACTCAGGCTCAAAGCCTATGAGCTCGCGAATAATCATCAAGATATGGCTCTTGCCCTTCTTGGGAGGTATGAATTTCTCGACCTTGTCGGAGAAGAATATGCATCCCACCTTATCGTTGTTCTGCGTAGCCGAGAATGCCAGCACTGCGGCAATTTCGGTTATTATATTCTTCTTCAGACGCTCCGACGAGCCGAACATTCGTGAACCACTGACATCCACCAAAAGCATCATCGTAAGCTCACGCTCCTCCTCGTAAATCTTGATGTGGGGCTTCGATGAACGCGCCGTAACATTCCAATCAATGTCGCGCACATCATCGCCCACACGATACTCCCTCACTTCGGAAAACGACATACCGCGTCCTCGGAATGCCGTATGATACTTTCCTGCGAAAATCTCATTCGACAAACCTCTGGTCTTAATCTCAATCTTGCGGACACGCCTTAAAATATCGTTCTCTTGCTCCTGCATATGAGTTTGAATCTATTGTGCTTAGGGTACTATAACATTGTTAAGTATCTCGGTGATAATCTGCTCGGTAGAGATATTCTCAGCCTCCGCCTCGTAGGTCAAGCCTATACGGTGACGCAATACATCATGACATACGGCACGCACATCCTCGGGAATAACATAACCACGACGACGGATAAACGCATAAGCTCGCGCAGCCTTCGCCAGAGAGATACTTGCACGCGGCGAGCCTCCATAAGCGATTAGCGGCTGCAACTTCTCCAAGTTATACTCCGCAGGCTCGCGTGTGGCAAAAATGATGTCGATGATGTACTTCTCGATTTTCTCGTCCATATATACATCCTCGACAACCTTGCGCGCCTTGACAATATCCTCGGGTGTGATGACCTTCTTAACCTCGGGCATACCCTCACCTGCCAAGTTCATGCGGACAATCTCGCGCTCCTCCTGCTTCTTCGGATACGAAATCTTCGCTTTAAGCATGAAACGGTCCACCTGCGCCTCGGGCAGAGGATATGTTCCCTCCTGCTCCAAGGGGTTCTGCGTAGCCAATACAAGGAACGGCTCGGGGAGCTTGTAGGTGTCGTCGCCGATTGTCACCTGACGCTCCTGCATAGCCTCCAGAAGTGCCGACTGCACCTTTGCCGGCGAGCGGTTAATCTCATCCGCCAATACAAAATTTGCGAAAACGGGGCCCTTACGAACTACAAAATCCTCACTCTTCTGCGAATAGATGAGCGTACCGATAAGGTCGGCAGGCAAGAGGTCGGGAGTGAACTGTATGCGAGCAAAATCGGCATCCACAGCCTTTGCTAAAGTAGTAATAGCTAATGTCTTAGCCAATCCCGGCACGCCCTCCAACAAGATATGGCCATTCGAGAGCAAGCCTATCAAGAGTGTATCAACGAGGTGACTCTGACCTACGATAACTTTACCCATCTCCTGGCGCAAAGTATCTACAAATACGCTCTCACGCTCAATGCGTTCGTTAAGTTCTTTGATGTTAATAACTTCACTCATAGTGTATATCTTTTTAATTGTCTAATTTCAAATTTACGGTCGGTTAATAGGCGCATGCGCACATACCTTATTATAACGCATGCGCGCGGAAAATTATTGCAAAGATACAAAAACAAATTAGAAAATATTATTTTATGGCGTTACCCGTAAAAAATAGCCGATTATAAAATGCAAATATTTGCGGCTGCGAAATTACGATTCGTAATGCAACAAGCTCTCGCCATTGTAATATGGAGTTTTTTGTAACTATACACAGATAACAGAAAAGCAGCAAGCAACATTCCCTGAAGAAATACCCCATCGCTGTATTGCCCCCCCCAAAAACTTAGTCGAGGAGAAAAAAATGCAGAGCATTAAACAATGCTCTGCGACACACTCGTTAATAAAACCTAATACTCGCACTAAATGGCTTGTAATGCATTCGTTACACTACTTTATATCCATATTAGAACGGAATTTTACATTTCTGCGTGCTGCGATTTTCACCTGCTCTCCCGTGCGAGGATTGCGACCTATGCGCTCTGCCACCTCCGCCACCGAGAATACGCCAAAACCCGATATTACTACCTTTTCACCCTTTTCGAGGGTCTCTTCTGTCAAATCGAATAATGCGTCTACAATTTTCTTAATTTCACTTTTCGAAACCGTTGATGTAGCAGCAATCGCATTGACTAACTGCGATTTATTCATACTTTTTCGTTATTGGTTTATGTTATAGGTTATAGTTTATAATACAAAATTATAGAATAAAAATTGACTCTGCAAATAAAATGAATAAAAATTTTGCACTGAAAATGAGGTGTTTGCAAATATTTACAAAAAAAATGATAAAAAAATTTGGTCAAATCAAAATTCTGTTCTACTTTTGTGCCCGGAGAGGTGGCAGAGTGGTCGATTGCGGCGGTCTTGAAAACCGTTGAGCTGCGAGGCTCCGGGGGTTCGAATCCCTCCCTCTCCGCAATAAACGCTGAAAATCAGTAAATTGCAAAACAAACGCCCAATTTTACACCCAAAAATGTAAAGTTGGGTGTTTTTGCATTATTTAAGATGAATCAAGCATCCCTTATCCACC
>JAFXIS010000096.1 GCA_017532885.1 Alistipes sp.
AGCGATGATATATGGATCGTTAGTGTAACCTACGTCCTTCATAAGTACACCTGGGTTGTCGTCGATAAAGTTGTAAACCTCCTGTGAACCCATCAAGAAAGTTGAAACCATTTGACCCTTGTCGATGTTCTTTGCTTCACCATTGATAACACCTGCGCGAACCAAAGGAAGTACGCCATCAGCGAACATCTCTGTGTGGATACCCAAATTCTTGTGGCCACCCAACTGTGAAAGCACAGCGTTAGGAATAGCACCGATACCCATCTGCAAAGTTGCGCCATCCTCGATAAGGGCAGCACAGTGCTTACCGATAGCAACCTCCACCTCGTTAGGAGTTGTGAAGTGAGCCTCCTCCAAGGGCTGGTCGTCAGCCACGAAGAGGTCAATCTTTGAAGAGTGAATCATCGCGTCACCGAATGCACGGGGAACATACTTGTTCACAACCGCGATAACATGGTCTGCGCACTCAACAGCTGCCAAAGTAGCATCTACCGAAGTACCCAACGACACATAGCCGTGCTGGTCGGGAGTAGATACCTGAATCATTGCAACATTACAAGGAACTGCGCCCGAGCGATACAGCTTCTGAGTCTCGCTGAGGAAAATAGGAATGTAATCAGCAAAACCGGCCTGTGTAGTCTTACGAACATTGCCACCCACGAAGAATGAATCGAGCTGGAATACACCCTCGAACTCCGGCTCTGAATATGGAGCGGGACCCTCGGTGTGGAGGTGGTGGATGTGAACATCCTTAAGTTCGCCTGCGCGGCCACGCTCGCACATAGCCTTAATCAAGCACTGAGGTGCTGATGCAACTGAACTGAGGTGAACATGGTCACCCGACTTGATAACCTTAACGGCCTCTTCTGCCGTTGTGAATTTAATTTGTGCCATTTCTACTTTAAGTTTGTAGGTTGTTATTTAATTAGTATTTATTGTATTCTTAATCTTTCATTACCCCTCTTCGCCTCGCCTATCGTAAAATTGCCCAACATTAGGAGATGCTACCCGATGGGAAACAGCCGTAACGGCTGTTACTTACGCTTAACCTCTACCTGCTCGTAGCCCTCGATGATATCGCCGACCTTGATATCGTTGTATGACTCGATGTTAAGACCGCAGTCCTGACCTGTCAATACCTCCTTGACATCATCCTTAAAGCGCTTGAGTGAGCCGAGCTTACCGGTGTGGATAACGATACCGTCACGAATCACGCGGATAGGCGTATTGCGCTGCAACTTACCCTCACGCACGATACCTCCGGCGATAGTTCCCACCTTCGAGATTTTGAAGGTCTCCATAACCTCGATAGAGCAGCAGATAACCTCCTTCATCACAGGCTCCAACATACCCTCGATAGCATCCTTGATATCATTCACGGCATCGTAGATGATTGAGTACAAGCGAATCTCAATCTCCTCCTTCTCGGCAGTCTTACGCGCCGCAGCCGAAGGACGCACCTGGAAGCCGACGATAATGGCGTTTGAAGCCGTTGCCAACAATACATCCGACTCCGAAATCTGACCTACGGCAGCATGGATAACATTCACCTGAACGGTCTCCTTCGAGAGCTTGATGAGTGAGCCCGACATAGCCTCCACCGAGCCGTCCACATCACCCTTGACGATAATGTTAAGCTCCTTGAACGAGCCAATTGCAATACGGCGACCAATCTCGTCCAAAGTAATATGCTTTTGGGTCATAATACCCTGCATACGCTGCAACTGCTCACGCTTATTGGCAATCTCGCGTGCCGAGCGGTCATCATCCATAACATTAAAGCTGTCACCCGCCTGTGGTGCTCCATTCAAGCCCAAAACCTGCACGGGAGTAGAGGGTCCTGCCTCCAAAACTTTCTTACCATTCTCGTCGAACATAGCCTTCACACGACCTGTGTAAGTTCCCGACAAGAGGACATCGCCCACGCGCAAAGTACCACTCTGCACCATGATTGTTGCAACATAACCGCGGCCCTTGTCCAAAGTAGACTCAATCACACTACCCTGCGCCTTCTTGTTCGGATTAGCCTTCAGGTCGAGCAACTCCGCCTCCAAAAGCACCTTCTCCAACAACTTGTCGAGGTTGATACCCTTCTTTGCCGAGATATCCTGACTCTGATACTTACCACCCCAATCCTCAACGAGGTAGTTCATCTGTGCCAGCTGCTCCTTGATATGCTCAGGATTTGCCGCAGGCTTATCAATCTTGTTAATCGCAAAGACCATAGGTACACCTGCCGCCTGTGCGTGGTTGATAGCCTCAACGGTCTGTGGCATCACATGGTCATCTGCCGACACGATGATAATCGCAACATCGGTAATCTTCGCACCACGCGCACGCATCGCGGTAAACGCCTCGTGACCCGGAGTATCGAGGAAAGTAACCTTTTGACCGTTGTAGTTCACCGAATAAGCACCAATGTGCTGGGTGATACCTCCGGCCTCGCCCTCGATGACATTGGTCTTACGGATATTATCCAAAAGCGATGTTTTACCGTGGTCCACATGGCCCATTACGGTGACGATAGGCGGACGAGCGACCAAATCCTCCTCGCTGTCGCTCTCCTCCTCGATAGCCTCGGCAACATCTACGGTTACAAACTCGGTCTTAAAGCCGAACTCCTCGGCAACAACAACCAAAGCCTCGGCATCCAAGCGCTGATTGATTGACACCATCAATCCCAAGTTCATACATGCCGAGATAACCTCCATAGGTGACACATTCATCATCGTAGCCAACTCGCTCACGGTAACGAACTCCGTAACCTTCAATACCGAGCGTTCCATCTCCTCGCGCTGAATCTCCTCCGAGAGCATCTTCTCGCGAATCTCCTCACGCTTCTCCTTGCGGTACTTCGCACCCTTATTCTTTGCACCCTTCGCCGTCAAACGAGCCAAAGTATCCTTAATCTGCTTTGATACCTCCTCGTCGCTTACCTCGGGACGCACTACCGGCTTCGGCTGATGTTTCTCCTTCTTCTTATTGCGACGAGCCTCGCCAGCCTTTGGCTGATTCTGCTGCTGGGCGTTATTATTGTTATTATTCTGCTGGGGCTTGTTCTTCTTGCCGTTGTTATCCTGCGGCTTTTGACCACCCTTGCCCTGCTTATTCACATCGACCTTCTCCTTATCAAGACGCTTGCGCTTATGCTTACCTCCCGGTACCATGCCGCTAACATCCATCGTGCCGAGAATCTGAGGTCCTGCCAACGAAGTATGCGAAGGACGGAATACGCCATCGCTCTTTGGGGCCTGCTCCTCCGCCTTCTTTGGCTCGGCGGCAGGCTTAGGCTCGTTATTCGCCGGTTTCTGCTCCTGCGCACGCTTCTCCTCGACGGGGGCACTCTGCGCAGCAGGTTTCTCCTCCTGTGCAGGCTTCTGCTCCTGCTTCTTAGGCTCCTCGGGCTTCACCTCCGCGGGCTTCGCTGCCGGTTTCTTGGGCTCCAAATCTATCTTACCCAAAATCTTCGGTTGCTGCACCTCATCCTTAACGCTGATAACATTACTCTTAATGATAACCTCCTGCTCATCCTCCTTCGCAGCATCTTTCTTGCTGCCATCAATTGTAACAGACTGACGATTACCCTGAATCTTCTCGCGGACATTATCACGCTCGTTTCCCGTAATGGAACGGTTCGCACCAAACTCCTTCTCCAACACCGCATAAACCTCGGGAGTTACTAACGAGTTGGGGGAAAGGTCGGCATTTATACTCTTCTTGAGCAAGAAGTCGGTAATGGTATTCAATCCCACCTTAAACTCCTTAGCTACCTGAATGAGTCTTATTTTTCTATTATTTGTCATACGCACATCTACAACTTATCGGTTAAAACTACTCTTCCTCCTCGAACTCTGCCTTAAGGATGGCAACAACCTACTCTGCCTGCTCATACTCGAGGTCGGCACGCGAAGCTATCTCCTCAACGGGCAACTCCAAAACACTCTTTGCAGTGTCGCAGCCCGCAGCCTTCAAAGCATCAATAATCCAAGACTCAATCTCATCCGAGAACTCGGTAAGAGCAACATCCTCCTCCTCGATTTCACGATATACATCAATATCGTAGTCAGTAAGCATCTTCGAAAGGCGGATATTCAAACCACCCTTACCGATAGCCAACGACACCTGGTCGGGCTTGAGGTAAACCGAAGCTGTCTTGCGCTCATCATCCAAAGTGATAGATGACACCTTTGCAGGATTCAACGCGCGCTGAATCATAAGTTGTGTATTTGCTGTATAGTTCACAACATCGATATTCTCGTTACGCAACTCCTTAACGATAGAATAGATACGCGAGCCCTTAACACCCACGCAAGCTCCTACGGGGTCGATGCGGTCATCGTAAGACTCCACAGCAACCTTCGCACGCTCGCCGGGGATACGAACAATCTTCTTGATGGTAATCAAACCGTCGAAAATCTCGGGAACCTCCTGCTCGAACAGGCGCTCCAAGAACTGATTTGCCGTACGCGAAAGGATAATGCGTGGCTGATTGTTAATCATCTCAACCGACTTAACGATAGCCTTAATAGTGTCGCCCTTGCGGTAGAAATCGTTAGGAATCTGCTCGCTCTTGGGCAATACCAACTCGTTATCCTCGTCGTCGAGAATCAACACCTCGCGCTTCCATACCTGGTAAATCTCGCCGGTGATAATCTCACCCACCTTCTGCGAATACTTCTCATAGATGTTTGCCTTCTCCAAATCGAGCAAACGAGAAGCCAAGTTCTGACGCAACGAAAGCACCGCACGACGACCAAACTGGTTCATCTTAATCTGGTCGGCATACTCGTCACCCACCTCGTAGGTATCGTCGATAGCCTTAACCTCTGAAACGGCTACCTGAGTGTTAGGATTCTCCACAGCGCCATCCTCGACAACCTCGCGGTTACGCCAAATCTCAAGGTCGCCCTTCTCGGGGTTGATGATGACATCGAAGTTTTCGTCGCTGTCGAACTGCTTCTGCAAAGCGTGACGGAAGACATCCTCCAAAACGCCAATCATTGTAGCCTTGTCAATGTTTTTCAGCTCTTTGAACTCGGCAAAGTTGCTGATAAGATTTAAGTTTTCCATTGTTGTGAATTTTATCTATTTTTTGTTTTGTTTATTGCATTTGATTATTTGAAATCGAGGTACTCCTTCGTGTACTTTATCTCATCGAATGAATATGTGTTCGACACCTCAACCTCGACCTTGCGCTTCTTGCCCTCGACGGCCTGCTTCTCGCGATATGAAATTGTTATGCCATTATCATCCACGCCATCCAACTTCGCCAAAATCTTTATTCCGTTCTTCAGAAGCACCTCTACCGACGAGCCAATGAGTTTGCGATACTGACGAATATTCTTCAACTCCTCGCCAATTCCCGCCGAGGCAACGGTCAATTGAAAATCCTCCTCGTCGCGGTCGAACTCCGCCTCGATTGTACGCGACAACGCGATGCACTGCTCAATCGACACCGCACTGTCGCTATCGATAAGCAACTCCACCTCATTCATCGGATTACACTTGCAACCAACCGTAAAGAGGTCTGTGCCCTCCATTTCTCGCTCGGCAATAGCCAAAATCTTTTCGCAATCTATCATAATTTTCTATCTCTGTATTTCATTATTTGGAACCGCAAGGGCTGCCCTCGCGCCACATTATCGTACGAAAGAAGGGGACTTAATCGTCCCCTTCATCCCGTTCATCCTCATTTCACGGTGCAAATATAGTAAAAAATTATTAGATTACAAATCTTTACATGAGAAAGTTCTTCTAACGCCAAAATTTATTATTCCAAGAGCGATGTGTTTTCCACTCTCCCAAATCCTTATCCGGATACTGCTTCTCAAAATCCTGCTTAAACACATCATAATTCACCGATTCGCGCAAAGTCACAAGAGATGAAGTCACCTTACACAACTCAACATAATACACATTGGCAAACCCTGCAACATCAGAACGACCCATTTCGAGAACAATCCATTCACCATTATAAGCCAACACTCTCACCGAATATTCATAGTCTTCCACTCTATGCTTGGCATATATCACGCCATCTTCCATCCCGACCATTTCATCGACTTGGTAATGAGGTGGAACTCTACCTAACTTCTCATAAAACCAATAGGCCCCATTTTCATCAAACTTTCTATAAAAATTAAGCATAACAGGATAGCCGTCCGGTGGCAGGGCATACAGTAACTCTGACGACCAGGTTTCGCTATCATAAATTAACTCGCCCGACATTCCGCTCTCCGAGTACACCCATTGACGCTTTAGCAACCACAGTTCATTACTCGACAACATTTCAAATGCCGTCTTATCCGAATCAGCCAAACCTATCTCCTGAACCATCTCTGCTGCGCTCTTGAGCTTAGGTTCATCATTGCCACTCTCGCACGACGCAAAAAGCAACGCACAAGAGATAATCATCAAACTAAAAATTCGTTTCATAGGGCAAAATAGTTTGTTTTTTGCAAATATAAAAAAGATAATCAATTATTGCAAATAATAAGCATTATTTTAATATCACAGCCATAATATTTACCCAAAAGAATAATTATCAAACAGATATACTACTTACAAACAGAAACCTCCATCTTTTGAAGAAGGCGGACTAAATCAACATTAACGCGTCTATTCTGCCAAGCCCCCCCTTACCGCCACATTATCGTACGAAAGAAGGGGACTTAATCGTCCCCTTCATCCTCATTTCACGGTGCAAATACTATATCGCAAAATTTTGCATGGAAAATATGCATATTTTTTGTTATTCAAAGCGAATAGCATCATATATCGACTTCAGATACTTTTTCTCCTGCTTTTTAGCCTTATCGGTCATCTTTACCGAGAAGCGAAACAGCACATCGCCTTTTTTCAGCACAACACATGTCAAGTAAGTATATTTTTCGAGAAAGGTTTTGCCATCGTAATCGGGGTATACAACATAACCCTTGTCGATGTTTAGACGACGACACTCCTTGCGAGAGAGGTGCTCCACATCGGTTGCATTCTTAAGACCTTGAGCATAGAGCAACTCAACCGCCTCCGAAGATTGCTCTTCCGGTGGCGTCAATCGACGACCGCCATAGGCAACAATCTTTTCGCCCCTAACATCGAAAATCCGCAAATGATCAATCGCCTCAATCGGACTGAACATCAACGCCACCTCGCCATCCTCGGAATGGAGTCGGCAGGCATAAAACGCTCCACGCGAATAGCCGCTATTCCATTTCTTAAAACCTGCGGGCGCGGTAAGTATTATGCCATTCTCGGCGGCATCTGCAGCCAAATCATCGAAATAGCCCCACGGGGTGCGGACCATCATATCTTTATACTTATCCTCGAGTTCGAGCTGTATATCGCCCAAATCCATATCGCCCTCGACAACGATTTTCTGCTGCCAAGTTTTATGGCTCAGGAAATCAATTTTCAAATCATATTCGCCCTGCTCGAGTTGCAGAGCAAATGTTCCATCCTCGCCACTTTTCCCATTCTGGCAGGCTTCATCACCCGTTGTAGCGACTACCGTCGCACCTACAACCGGGAATCCCCCAATCAAAACACGCCCCGTCACGCGACTCTGCGCAACGGCGCTTACTGCCATAAGCAGCATAAACGATAATAAAAGTAATCTTTTCATAAGAATAATGTATTAGTATTAGTGTTTTGCAAATATAATATTTTCTTGAAATAAAACAAAAAAACCACCTCCAAAAAAAATGGAAGTGGTTTGTAATATATAAATCTTTTACCCTACTCTGCCGATGCGGCGCGCTTAACATAAGGTTTAATTACGCCACGCTTTGACGAGCGCACGAAATCAATCAGATAGTCGCGCTCCTTTGACTGCGGAATCTCAGCCTCGGCCTTATCGCAGGCATTCAGGTAGTTCATATCACTCTGGAACAAGATGCGACATGTATCATGGATAGCCATAATCTGCTCGTGAGTAAAGCCTCGACGCGACAAACCAATCTTATTAATACCGGCATAGTGACCCTCCTTCGAGAGAGTGATGTAGGGAGGAACATCCTTTGTAACACCCGACATACCCTGAATCATAGCGTGGTCGCCGATATGAGTCCACTGGTGAACAGCCGAGTGGCCACCAATTACAACCCAATCGCCAACATGCACCTCACCGGCCAACGATACGCCATTTACGATAACGCAGTTGCTACCCACAACACAATCGTGGCCCACATGAGCATACGCCATAATAAGGTTATTCGAGCCGATAATGGTAGTACCCGTTGAAGCTGTACCGCGCGAAATGGTAACACACTCGCGGATATCGCAATTATCGCCAATTACGGCAGTTGTAACCTCGCCCGCGAACTTCAAGTCCTGGGGAGTACAAGCCACCGATGCAAACGAATGAATCTTACAATTCTTACCGATGCGCGCACCGTCGTGAATAACGGCCGAAGGGCCAATCCAACAGCCATCGCCAATTTCAACATCGCCTGCGATATATGCAAAAGGCTCTACGGTAACATTTTCGCCAATCTTGGCGTTAGGATGGATATATGCTTGATTGCTAATCATAGTAAATTAGTTGTTAGTTTTATTTCTAATAATTTGAGCCATAAGAGTAGCCTCGCAAGCCAACTGGCCGCCCACAAAGACCTTACCCGACATTGACGCAATACCGCGACGCATAGGTTCAATCAAGTGGACCTCCAACTGAAGCGTATCGCCCGGGACAACCTTACGCTTGAAGCGTACGCTGTCTATCTTGAGGAAATAGGTCGAATACTCCTCGGGGTGCTCAAGGCCATTCAGCACAAAGATACCTCCCGCTTGCGCCATAGCCTCAACAAGCAGCACGCCCGGCATAACCGGCTCGGTTGGGAAGTGACCCGTAAACTGCGGCTCGTTAATCGAAATATTCTTGATTGCACCAATGCTATTCTCGTCAAGATGGAACACTTTATCCACCAACAAGAAAGGATAACGATGCGGCAAAAGCGACATAATCTTATTGATATCCATCAAAGCGGGCTTCGAGGGGTTATACTTAAATGCCGGTTTCTCACCATCGCGACGAATTGCAGTAATAAGCTGCTTCATAAACTCGGTATTGGCATAGTGACCGGGGCGAGAAGCCCACACGCGACCCTTGATACGCATACCCAAAAGAGCAAAGTCGCCAAGTAGGTCAAGCAACTTATGGCGTGCCAACTCATTCGATGCGCGCAATTGAAGATTATTCAAATAGCCGCCCGTAACGCGGATATCATCCTTGTTAAAGATTTTCTTCAAGTGGTCGAGTTGCTCATCCGACACGGGATTCTCCACCACAACGATAGCGTTATCCAAATCGCCACCCTTGATAAGATTCATCTTCAAAAGCGGCTCCAACTCATGCAAGAATACAAAAGTACGGCAAGGTGCAATATGCTCGGCATACTCACTGAACATATCGAGCGTAGCATACTGATTTCCAATAACCTTGGAGTTATAATCAACATGCACCGATACGGTAAACTCATCATCCGGATAGATAATGATTGCCACACCCTTGTCGGGTATGGTGTAGACCTGACGCTCGGTAACCTCATAATACTTACGCTCTGCCTTCTGCTCCACAAGGCCCACCTCGGAAATCTTGGCTACATATTCGCGTGCCGAGCCATCCATGATGGGAGTTTCAGGACCATCGATATCAATCATAGCGTTATCTACACCCATAGTCCACAACGCCGATACGATATGCTCGATGGTGCTGACCTTCGCTGCGCCCTTCTCGATTGTAGTACCGCGCGAGGTGTCGTTCACATACTCACAAAGTGCAGGCACAGTAGGCTGTCCCTCCAAATCCACACGACGGAATACGATACCATGATTATCCTCTGCAGGATTTACAGTCATATTCACCTTTACTCCCGTATGCAAGCCCTTTCCCGAGAAAGAGATTGAGCCGGCAAGAGTTTGTTGTTTAGTCTGCATATTTTCAAATAATTTTCTAATTTAGTCAAAATTCTGCGCTTTATACCTCAATTTTTATGTTTGTTTACAAAAGCGCGCACAAATATACGAAATATTTATCTAATAGCCTATATAAACTATAAATTTCAACTATTATCGCTCTCCAATACTTCCAATTTGAGCTCCTCGGCATTATGCAGAATCAGCCTACAATCAAATTGCAGTCGTTTATCTTCATAAAAACTACCCAAGAGGTTTCTTAGTGAGCGAACCTCACAACTCACATAGTCAGTTAAGCCATAACCCTTCTCGTGGCAATACCCTACATGCGCCGCAGCATTAAGGTCGAAGTAGTAACCATAATCCGATATGGCAACACGAAAGTAATGCAACGCTTCGGAATATGCGCCACGCTTGAAACAGTCACAGCCACGCTTAAAATCATCGAACATAGCCAACAGATTCTAATCAAATCATCAATATTAAATCTCCACGACAACCAGTTCCACGCCCATCTCCTCAATACGACGCGCAATAGCATCGGGGATGCCCGAATCGGTAATTATAATGTCGATATCCTCGATATTGGCAATCTTACTAAAGCCGCGACGACGGAATTTCGAGGAGTCCGCCAGCACAATGGTCTTTTGAGCCGTGCGCATCATCTCCTTATTGAGGTCTGCCTCGCGCACATCGGTCGTAGTCAGGCCAAACTCCAAATCAATACCATCGACACCCAAAAAGAGTTTGCTGCAACAAAAACTCGGCAAAATCTGCTCGGCATACTTTCCGACAACGGAGTTACTGCTATGGCGCAGCGTTCCACCCAGCTGAATAATCTCGATAGCCTCATTTGCCGTAAGAATCTCCGACACCTGCAACGATGCCGACACGACCGTTAGCTTGTGTATTGGTTTGATATTGCGCGCCAGAGCATGCACCGTAGTTCCCGACGCGATAATTATCGAATCATCCTTCGTTATCATATCGGCAGCCGCCCGTCCGATAGCATTTTTCTCCTCGGTGGCAAGTTTTTCCTTCTCGTTCACCGAGCGGTTATTGATATATGGATTTATCAAAATTGCCTTACCATGAGAGCGATAAAGTTTATTTTCACTCTCCAGCTCGGTAAGGTCCTTACGGATGGTAACAGCCGAAACCTCCAGCAATGTCGAGAGGTCGGAAACCTGCACAGATTCGTGCTTAATAAGGGTTTCGAGTATAAGATGATGGCGTTCTTCTTTCGTCATAACAGTTTCGGTTTGTAATATTCACACTATAATTAGCAAATGTAATGAAAAACATTTGATTTTCAAAACGAAAGCGCAATTTTTTATCAATCGCCAGTCCTTAAAATGCCCCATATCTGTAGAACCGAGGCAGCAAAAACCGACTTTATGTCGGATTAATTTTGAATTTTGAATTTTGAATTCTAATAAAAAAGCCGCCAACCCCAAAAGGTCGGCAGCCCCGAAAAAACCTATTCAATTATGAAAATTCGTCGTCCTTTAGAATGAGAAAATCAAACGACCCTGAAGAGCGTGGAAGTTCTTGTCGTAAGGATTCTTGTCGCGGAGGTAGTTGCTGTAAGTGTAATCAACCAACAACTGAACATGCTTGTTGAATGAGTAGTTCACACCCACAGTTGCAGCGTGCATGCGGCCACCACCTACTGATGTAGACAACGCCGGATAGTCGAGCAACATACCCTCGTCGATATACTGATCCTTTGGCAAGAAGTAATAAGCACCATCCTTGATATCGTTAAGATTAGTATAGCTGTAACGAGCCACAATCTCCAACGACTTACCGCGCATACCGCCTACGATAGCATTCTTGCTGTCATAGCGATAAGGCTCACCGAAGATAAGCAAACCGGCCTCAACATAAGCACCCGAGAAGTTAGAAGACTTCAAAGGATTGCCTGCCTGCCAAGACTCCAAAGAGCCCCATGACCACTCTGTACCGAGCTGATTCTTAAACAAAGTCTCGTCGTCGCGCTCCTTACCGATGTGCTTCCAGATATACTCACCACGAGCAAAGAACTTAGGCGCAACCCATACGAACTCAGCACCTACATTCACTACATCCGAAGCCCAGGGCACATAAGCGTGCATCATATCGGCATTTGTATCAACATATGTCTCGAAAGGAGTAGAGAGAGTCACGCTTGTCTGAACTGTACCCTGATAGTCTACGCCAGAGTTCAAATGTGCATAACGAGCATTTACACCCACATGGAATGCGCTATTCTCGCTACCGATGGTACGCCACAACCAACGACCACCAAGAGTTAAGCCCTGGAAACCAGCAGCCTGGTCGTTATAGAGGTTCTCGGCAAAAACGCCCTGATTAGCAAAGAAGTTCTCACCCATATACTTGTAAGATACGCCCAACTGACGACCTGCGCTCAAAGCACGCGATGCAGCCGAACGAGAGATGAAGTGATAACTGCCGATAGAGGTGTTACCTGCCATATTCGAGGGGTCGCAATAGTAACCCGCCTTGATAGCGTGAACATCATTCCAGCTATACTGCAAATAGATATCCTTCTGCTTGAACTTACCCTTCGAGAAGTCAAAATCAGCATAGAAATACCAATTGTCATACTTCATAGAGGCACGCAAACGCGCATCTGTAAGAGCTGCACCCGACTTAAGCGGAGTGAAGTCCGAGTGATAGTAGGCAACATCTGCCATCATGCGAGCGCCGATGGTAAACACGGGACCATTCTCGCCCTTAACCTGTACCGACGGAGCGGTATCGAAATCCTGTGCATAAACATTTGCAAGGGTAAACAGTGCCACAACGGGCATCAAAATATATTTTTTCATAACTACTTTCTTCAATTTATGAGTTAATATTAGCTGTTTCGAACTTTTCGGCAGTCAAATTAGTAGCCAAGACGAGTTAAACAATCCTGTGCATTCTCAACAGTCTGGGGAGCATCCTTATGACGCAAGCCCTTGTCAATCATATACTGCAAAGTAAGCTCTGTACGGTTAGTGAACAAGCCATCGAGGTAAGGAGCCTTGAAATCGCTTGCGCCATAATGCCAATCGCCGAAGTAAACATGCATCTGCTCCATAGTATCGAATGAATATGGATGATTGAGCATACCCGCGCGACGAATCATATCGTGCATCCAAGGAGCATTCATCTCAAAGTAGTTATTGGGCGCACCTGCGATAGAAGGGCCAATGATGTGTGCCAGGTTATCAACTGCGATGTCGATATACGAAGCATACTGTGTAGGAGTAATCTTATCATGCCACAAGAGGAAGCACATAGGAATCTGACCCTTGTAAATCTCAGCCGAGCGACGCAATGACTCCCAAGAGAAGGTCTGAAGGATAACCTTACCGTTTGTATTGGCAACATTTACCACATTCTCGCCCTTTTCATTTTTTGTATAGAATGGAGCATCTGCGGGTTCAGGCTTTGTGATGATGTTCCAACCAAGACGGTCCAACTCATCATAAACCATCTGCTCGAAGTTCGAAGGATTCAACCAAGACTCCTTAAATTCAAGATAGATACCGGGATGATTTCCATTACTAACCTCATCTTCAACATACTCGAATTTATATGTCAAGCAAGTGTGAGGATTTGCAGGGTCCCAAGTGCCGGTCAAAGTGTAAACACGCTCACCCTGAGCATCACGCTTGAGCATCTTACCCTCGGCATACTTAATCTGGTCCTCCAAAGTAGATACATACTGCTTCTGAGTAGAGAACGCCTCACGAGCCTGCTCGGGCATATCCTCATTAAACCAAGTACCTGCGTCGAGCATCATCAACTCCTCGTAGAAATAAGACTTTGTATAGAACGGAGTGAAGCTCAAACGGTCAGCCTGAACCTGTGCCTCAGCCTCAGCCTGCGACATACCTGCATACTTTTTATAGAACTCAACACGAGTTGCAGGAACGGTCTCACCAAATACATTCTCGATATTGGTTGTACGCTTCAGGTTGTCATCGTGGTTAGCCAAGATAACACCATCCTTTGAGCACTGGAGGTCAGACTCCAAGTAGTCGGCACCCATCTCGCGAGCCCAACGCCATGCAGCCTCGGTCTCCTCGGGTACCCAGAACACTGAACCACGGTGTGCTACGACAGCCATATCGGGCACATAGTCACGAACCTTTGCCATCTCGGGAGAGATGTGCTTTGTCTCGATGCGGGCAGCATCACGATCCACATTGGTCACATCCTGCATCTCGCAAGAGAAGAGGCCTAAGCAGACAACGAATGAAACCAACGAAATTGCAATTGTTTGCAAAAGATTTTTAGTTTTCATACAATTAAAAAATTAGGTTAGATAATAAAATGAATTAGATATTTGAATTATTGTTTTTTCTGTGTCAGATATTTCTCGGCATTGAATGTAAGACCCATAAATATTACCGACAAAGCACATGCCGCCAGCAAAAGGATGAATGTTGCATCCCAACCTGCATGCTCGGCAACATATCCGATGACGATATTTGCAAGGATTGCCGTACCGAAGAAGTAACCAAAGAAGCCTGTAAGACCTGCGGCAGTTCCTGCTGCATTCTTCGGAGCCAAATCCAAAGCCTGCACACCGATAAGCATAACGGGGCCATAGATAAAGAATCCGATTGCGATAAGAGCTACCATAGCCAACATGAAGTGCGCGGTATAAGATGCGTACCAATACAGACCCAGAGCAAATGCCACGATAATCATAAACAGTGCGGTAGGCAATGCACGACGACCCTTAAACAAGGCATCCGACAACCAACCACAGATAAGCGTACCGGGAATTGCAGCCATTTCATATGCGAAATATGCCCAACCCGCCTGCTTGATATCGAAGCCATACTGCTCCTTAAGAAGCGTAGGTGCCCAATCCAAGCATCCGTAGCGAATCATGTAAACGAAGGCATTTGCGATAGCGATATACCACAAGAGCTTATTGTTAAGGACATACTCAAAGAAAATCTCCTTTGTCGAGAGTACACGCTCCGACTTCTCGCTATAATTCTGCGGATAGTCATTACGCCACTTCTCAACCGAAGGCAACGCACATGATTGCGGAGTGTCACGAATAAGCAGGTAAGCCAAAATTGCGATAAAGATAGCCACAGCTGCGGGGAAGAGGTAAGTTCCAACGAGGAAGTAGAAATCCTGATTCTCGCCGAAGAGCCAATGTCCGAACCAAATAGCACCATAGACAGCCATAGGACCTACCAACGCACCACCTACATTGTGGGCGCAGTTCCAAACCGCCATCCAGGTACCACGCTCCTTAACCGAGAACCAGTGAGTCATCACGCGTCCGCAAGGAGGCCATCCCATACCGTTAAACCAACCAACGAGGAAGTTCAAAACTGCCATCAAAGCGATTGCCCAGCCCTTATTTTCGGGGCCAAACGCAATGATAGGCACCATCATGAACATCATCGAGATTGAGGCAAGCACCAAGCCCAAAGGCAAGAATACTCGCGCATTACTGCGGTCCGATACACTACCCATCAAGAACTTTGACAGGGCGTAAGCTACCGCATTCATCGAAAGCACGATACCCAGCTCACCCTTTTCGAATCCAAAGGGGGCCATTTCGGGAATAGCCATCGAAAAATTCTTTCTCACGATGTAGAAACCGGCATAACCGATGAAAATACCGATAAAGACCTGCAAGCGCAGTTTCCAATAATCGGAATTAACCTTGGCGTCGGTTCTCTCCTGCTTATGAGCAGGGGGTGTCAAGAAATTTGCCATAATGTTTGTAATTAGGTTAGTTAATAATTATAGTTTTACATTGTTTAGTTCCATTGTCTTCTCCACATCCAGCGCATTGGCAAGGATAGAAATCGGATTCTCAACCTTTACGCCTGCCGACATCTCAATCTGCCACTTGCAGGTTTCGCAATCGGTAGCAACAACCTCCACGCCGAGTGATTTAATCTGCTTAAAGAGAGGTGCGCCGATAGCCTGCGAGTAGTTATAATTTTCGCGCTTAAAGCCATAAGTTCCGGCAATTCCGCAACAAACCGAATCCAACATGATGAGTTCCACGCCCGGAATCATTCTCAAAAGCGAGGTTGAATATACCGACCAACCCAACTTCTCCATATGGCAAGGCGTATGATAAGCCATGCGAAGCTTGAAATCCTTACGGAAAGCGAGTTTAATCTTACCCTCGTCAAGCAAACGATATATAAAGCGTGTTGCAAGATTAATCTCGTCGCGCACATCCGAGTTATCCAAGCCCAAAATATGATGATACTCGTCGCGCATCGTAAATGTACAGGTTGTACTTGTAGCAATCACTTCGCGCGAAAGTGCTACCTGCCGGCGAATCTCCTCCAAATTGCGCTTTGCATCGCGTGTAGCCTGCTTGATAAGGTTATTCGAAATCTTCGCCACACCACAGCAACGCTCCTTCTCCATAAGATGCACGCCATAGCCCACAGCATTGAGCAACTTAACCAAATCGCGACCGAGTTGAGGATGATTGTAGTTCACATAGCAACCATGGAAATATGTCACATGATTCTCAAACTTATCCTGCTGTTTCTGGGCATTGCGCTTAAACCAAGTGGTGAATCGCTGCGACGCATACTTCGGGAATGTGCGGTGCGAATCTATCGCAAGCGTAGCATCCATAATCTTCTTCACGGGTTTCAAACCCACCGTAGTATTTACTATCGGAGCAAAAGTTGTAGCCAGCGTACCCATAAAGTCGGTATTTGCCAAAATCTGCTCACGCAAGCCGGGGCCCTTCTTGCTATATTTGATACGCGCCAGCTGGATAATATCGCCAATCTTCACATTCGACGGGCAAGCAACCTCGCAGCGCTTACAGTTCAAGCAATACTTCAACGCCTCGTCATAAAACAGAGGTTTCTTCAAGCGATAGCGCTCGCCATCGGGACCCGCCTGCTTGGGGCCCGGATATTCGGGATTGACAGCCGTAACGGGGCAATAAACCGTACAGATAGTACACTTTATGCACTGTTCGAAATCGTTACTGCTGATATTGCTCTTCTGGTAATTCATATCTCGGGAATCTTTTAAGCATTAAGAATCTCATCGGCAACAAACAACGCTGTGGTGATTGCCACTCCACCACCCGTACCCTGCTCGATAGCATTCTGCGATGCCAAAACCGAGCCTGCGGCATAGAGATTTTCGATTACCTCACCGCCCTTCATGCAGCGAAGCCTGCTATCGGTCACAACACCGTAGCCCATATATGGCTGGTGAGCATATAAATCTTTGTTATACCACTCCTCGCGCGAAGCATCGGCTACGATATCCAAGCCAAACACCGGCTCATAAATCGAATCCTGACTGGCGATAAGTCCATGACTGAAGAAGCTACCCGATGCAAGTATGAAATTCTCGGCACGAAGCTCCATATCACCGTGATTTGTGGTCATAATCGAGCAAAGACGGCCATTTTCGACCACTCCGCCCGTAACATTATCGCCCAATAGATAGACACCTCCCAACTTCTGGAATGCTGCGCGCAACTGAATCTGAGTACGCACACCCGGAACAGAAGCCGGCATAGTGGGGATAAAATATAGCGGTATGCGAACCTGCGAACGCAACTCCTCGACAGCCTCACCATCAAACAAACCGAATGCCGCAGGCATAAATACCGCCTCAGCATCGCCGATGCGGCTCTTAAGGTCACATGCAATTTTCTCCAAAATCTTACCCGTCATAATACGCGCAATATTTGTAGCACGCATCTCGGTAGAGCTCTCACGCAAATGCTCAAACTCCGATAATGAAAGGGTATGCAGGTCGCACTCAACGCCACGCTTCGCGAAGCCACTCTCAAGGAATTTGGGATAGAAATCGAGGTAACCATCAAAATTCACCAACGCAACTCTGCGCCACGGCATCTTCTCCTCGCTTTCAAATTGAGCATAGTCATCGAGTGTAAGCCACGCCGATTTCATCATACCGATAGGAGTCAGGCGATAGTGATTGCGAGTTGCGCTACCCGAGCACTTCACTCCGGCACTCTCGAACAACTCCTTCACCTGCTCGGCATACTTCTCGACACTCTCCAAACCTATTTTCTGATAGGGATGCTCCTTACTCAAGCGAGCAATACCCTCCATAGGATTCTCGCCCTCGCCATAAAGTTCAAACGAACCCGAACTGAAGTGCAATGCGCTCTGTCCTGCCGACACGATTGCCACATGCTGCCCTCTGCGAGCAAGTGCTATACCACTGAGCAAACCGCTCAAACCTCCACCTATAATTATAGTATCGTACTTCATAGCCTACCTCCTACTGATTCGATTCTTCACCACTCTTTTTTGCCACTTGGTTGATACCGCAGACACCATTATAAAGCCACGATGTAAATTGTATCTCGACCAAACTCTCGCCCCAAGCTATGGGATACATACCCTTCCAACGCTCATTGAGGAACGATGCAAGGTCGCCCAAAGTACGCTCGGCGCAACCATTTGCCTTACCCAGCAGACCCGCTGCGCGACATGCACACAACTCGCCCTGACAAGTACCCATACCCATGCGTGTACGACGACGCAGATTGATAAGATTGTGAACATGCAGGTTATTGATAGCATAATTCACCTCTCCAACCGACACCTGCTCGCACTCGCAAACCAAAGCGTCATTCACCGCATCGTGCGACGGGATATAACGGCTCATTGTACCATGGCGACCCTCGGCAGCCTTCTGCTCGGTGCTGAGTTCAATAATGTGAGCCTTACCCTTTTTCTCCTTCTCGGTATTCTGCTCCGAGCCGGGCAAAGCACGCTCGGCAGTTAAGCACTGAGCCTTGCGACCGAGCTTACGGCAAGCCAAATCTGTTGCCCAC
Organism: Alistipes sp.; assembly: GCA_017532885.1. Next base: position 18,752 of record JAFXIS010000096.1, read on the forward strand.
TCAGCCATAAGGCGATAGGTCATGAGCTTACCTCCCGTAATTGTAATGAAGCCCTCCAAGCCATCACGCTCGGCGTGGTCGAGGCATACAATACCGCGGCTGATACTACGGCCCGATGGGTCATTATCCGCCGCCACCAAAGGTCTTACGCCCGAATATGCGCGCAAAATACGCGTATTTGCAAGCACGGGAGCCAACATCGAGCCCTCACGAAGCAGGATATCCACCTCTTCGGGAGTAACCTCATTTTTATCTATATCTTCATAGGGAATACGACTTGATGTTGTACCGATAAGCGAAATTGTATCACCCGGCACCAATATATCGGCATCGGCGGGCTTACGGCAGCGATTTATAACAACGCTATTCACGCGATGACCAAAAATAAGCAAAGCACCCTTTGCCGGAAACATATTTACTCTGACTCCCGCCAACTCGGCAACATGATGTCCCCAAATACCGCAAGCATTAATTACCACATCGGCATAATAAGTAGACTGAGAGCCATTGCGGATATGGCGCAGATTTACGCCCTCGATACGATTCTGATTCTTAACAAAACCTACAACCTCATTATATGTGATAATATCGGCGCCATGCAACTGTGCATCCACTATATTGGCAGTCGTCAAACGGAAAGGGTCTACCGCTCCATCGGGAACCGTAACTGCACCTATAATATCGGGATTTACCGAAGGTTCCATTCGGATAGCCTCCTTCGGGTCGATAACCTTTGCATCAATGCCTGCCTTCTGGCACGACTCAACAAATTTTGCCTGATACGCCAAATCATCCTCCGGAAGAGTAATGAACAAGCCCCCCGTCTCCTCGACGCAATGGCGAGCTATACGGCGCAGAATCATATTCTCGCTGATACACTCCGCAGCCGACTCCTGGTCGGTTACGGCATAACGCGCACCACTATGCAACAATCCATGATTTCGTCCGGTTGCTCCGGCTGTAAAATCCTTGCGCTCAACAAGTAGCGTCTTAAGACCTCGCATCGCACAATCACGAGCTGTTCCGGCCCCGGTAGCACCGCCACCGATAACGATTACATCGTAATGATTCTTTTCGGTTTGCAACATAATTTGTTGTGTTTCGCAATTATTTAGGTTTCATTTCGCAACAAAAATAATTGCTTTATATTAAATTGCAAAATTTTTTGACACTTTTTTCAATAAAAAAATTTCTTAAAAACACCTAATATACTAACATTAAATATTAACACGCTGTAAATAAGCATCTTACAGCAAAAACACAACAATATTTTTAAGACATCACATTTTCAATATTTATAAATCTTTTAATAATTTTCTCATAGAAAGACGACAAAATAGGCAAGATTTACTCTTTCGTAAAAAATATTTATTCAAACCGAGGATATTACGCATCGTAACCAGCAGTTGTAATCTTGGTTTATCGACATAGATACCCCGACAGACGCAGGACCGCACACCCCACAAATACAACGCTTCGAATATAGCATCAAACCATATCCGAAGCGTTGTAAAGGTATAAATAGCCGAGAAATATAATTCCCGATATATATTACCGCAAATTATTCTATCTGCCCATAATCAGCATCAGTAATTACATAATTCCTATTATACCTCAGATTTGTACTATCGAAATTATTGTTTTTACCAAAATATACATAATTACTGCCATCATTGCGCACTCCGTAATGCGTGTAGTCCTTATTTATAGAGGTATTGCTGACATATAATGCATTATTATAACTACTACCATCTGTATATTTCAGCACAATAGGCTGAGCCCTACCAAAGACATTGCAATTATCCATATATATCTTCATATTCGATGCTGCTCCGGTATACATACCTGCTTTATTAGTCCCGGCGACACCATCGTCATAATAACCATCAGGAAGAGATACCTCCTCTCGAATTTGGGCATTTTTGATTATAGTTTTATATGAAGCACCATTTGAGATATATAAACCGCCGTGTGAATAACCTCGATATATTCCGCCATCAATAAAAAGATTACCGCGAAAAGTTCCACCACTATGGGCGCCATAAATATTGCAATTATTTAGCCTTACCGTAGATGTCGCCTCCGAATATAGCGCTCTACCGGTCTGCGCATAATCATTTCCTGCAGCATTTGCCGTATGATTAGACCACACCTCCAACCTGCTATCTGTTGCCGTAATATCGCCAATAGAGTAGACACATATAGAGTTAAGGCCGCTGGCTGATTTTACTATAATTGTTGAATTATTAATAGTAAGATTACTATCTGCCTTTGGACGGAAAGCCCACACGGTGCCACCACCTTTATCATTCGACTCCAAAGAGATACCATCAACAAGCAGCTCACCGGCAATATCAAACATTATCTCCGGCGATGAAGGATAACGACCCAAGCCCGAAGTTCCAACAATGTACTGTCCTCCAATCAAGCGATTATTATTACCCGAGATATCAGCCAATCGCCCCAATTCATCGTTGTGCGAATAATTAATGGCACTTCCCGAGATGCGACCATCAATAGTCACATTATCTCCGATGGCAAACATTTTTGTAACGGTTGAACTTAATGTATGCCCATTCAATATCAACTTCACATTATTAAGTGATATTGTATTTTCGACAGAAGTATCTTTCAGAAGAGCGACAGAATAGAGTCCGTTGGTTTTGCTGACCATTACGACAGCCTCAGCAGCAGTAGCATTGCCCGAAATAACACCCCTATTAATATCATCAAACGCCGATGACAACGAATTATAATAAACCTTGTTTGATTCTTGCTCTCCTGCGCCCTGATTCAACACTATATTAGTCTTAAAATTCTGTCGCACAGGTACAGTTGAGTAAGCAAATGTCTTTTCTACCCCATTAACATCCTCGCAACCCACTTCGATATCAATCGTCGTCTTTGCTTGACCCACAAGCAGATAGTTCATAGAAATTATATTATACGCAATCGAACCTATCTCTGCCATAGCATTTGGTCTTGACGCATAATTAAATGTAACTATCTGTGGAGAGCCTACGACATTATCTTTTCTAAAGTCATATGCTGTATAAACGCCATCTGTAACAACTTTTGTTTTATCAATAATATATCCAGCGCCAACCATATCGACCAAATTCGCAGCTAAAACATTCACCTGCGCAAAAGGTCGCTGAAGCTCAACATCATGGCTTACAGGCTTGGAAACCAAGCCAACCTCATAATAACAATAGAAAGCATCATAATTCTCTTGATTAGCCAATAGGCGTGAAGCATCCTCGTACTCCATAGTTGCATTGCTCCAATTAATTTTATATGGAGCATCTGCGTTTTCAGCCCAGAACAACACATCATACGACCTCCCTTCAACAAAAGGTATGACGACCTTGGTTTTTAGCTCTGTCATTATCTGCGGCTTATCCTCCTCTCTCTTAAAGAGCAACTCTTTGGTATCATGATTATATACCGCCCAATACAGATTATTGGCTTGCTCACCATTGCCGTAATCAGCTCGCGTAATGCTCTCTATTGCCGAAACAGTAAATGTCACCTCGGAAGTCCGAGATGAAGCATCAATTTCATCAACATTATTTGTACACGATACAGCCAACATAGAGAGTACCGCAATCGCTATCAAAAGGATTTTATTAAGAGCCATATTATTATGTAAATACTTTCACAAATTAAATTCGCGGCAAAGATACTCATATTATTTATATTTTATATAATAACCAAATTAAAGTTCCTATTTCTATCAGCTTATTTTACAAATTTACACACATCATCATGTACACTGCACGAAATCCGAAAAAAATCGCTACCTTTGTAAGAATTTATGAGCATTGAATTACACGATAACCCGCAGAAGGAGCATTTGGCTGGAGAGAAGGTTGCACACAAGAATGCAGAATCTCACCCCACGGCCAAGCATGCGCCGACAACCGACAAGGCACCGTCAAAGCCTCGTCCGAAGCGTCGTAAGCGTATGGGGCTACCCTTCGAGCCGAAGAAGCAGGATGCCGGCGAATGGGCTTACGACCACCGCATTGGCCTGAGTGTGATGATTGCGGCATACATTATTCTCGGCATACTCTTCTTCTCGTCGAAGATTGTTATCGGCTCAAAGCCCCATATTCAGGGCATATATGTCGATTTGCAGACCTTAGAGGAGTTGGAGGCAGAGAAGGAGCGCCTGGAGCGCGAAATCGAGCTAAAGCGCCAATCGGAGATTAATTGGTCGGAGATTCGCAACCTGCAATCGAACGATGCGATGCTGAATGAAAACCTGAAAGACGACCGAGGCACAAAGACTTCGGAACTTAACCGCGCAGCCAAAGAGGTTGCCGAGCGCACAGCGGCCAACCGTGAGGCCTACGAAGCGGGGTTAAAGGAGGCTCAAGCAATTCTCGATGCCGAGCGCAACAAGGGCGACAAGGGCAAGGATAGCGAGCGCAAAGATACAAAATACAAGGGAGGTGTAACCGTGCGCTTCGAGTTCAAAAATCCCATTCGCAAAAAGGTGGATTTGGTAATTCCCGCCTATCGTTGCGACACGGGAGGACAAGTTGTGGTTGCGGTAACACTCGACAGGGGAGGTAATGTCATATCGGCACGCGTAGTGTCGGGCGGTGACGACAGCATGCGCCACGAAGCACTGAAGGCTGCGCGTGCTTCGCGCTTCAACATCGACAGTTCTGCCCCTGAAAAGCATAGCGGAACGATAACTTATACATTCATACCTCAATAGGAGTCATATGATGCGAAAATTTCTCTTCATAATGTTAAGCTTTACGCTCTATCTATCATGGGGTGTATCGTGCGTGGCATTATCCGAGCGAACTGAAACCATTGACTCAACGAAGGAGGTTTTCGATAAAAACACACTGCCGGATGAAGATATTGCGCCTGCGCAATTCTACATTTCGTCTTATGCCGCCCTGCAAACATTCGGCAATGCAAGAACAAGTACGATATACACCTCAATGGCTAAAGCGCAGCAATCGCATCAGCGCAGCAATCTGCGTCAGCGTATTGAGTGTGAAAAAATAATGTCCGCCGCCGTACATGCACGCCATAGCGGACATACAACACATATCTTTGAATATAATCACTTCAGGTCGTCACTGCGCGTTGCGTATTATCTGCACACGCTTTGCCGACTTCGTATTTAGCCACAAATTCATATCTCAAGATGGTTTCGGCGGTCAATAGTGACTGTCGGAACAGATGGTTATATATGTAATTTTTGGACTTTATTTTACAATTCACAACCCTGCTTGGCGAAAGTGCATGATAAATGTAGCATGATGCCGGGTTAGTGTGTAGTTTGTGTATGGTATCATGTTATATTTATCATACACTCTCGCTTGTGGGGTTTTAACAACAGATAGATTATGGCTAAATATGATATGAGTGAGGCGTTGTGTGCCTTACCTAACGGAGTGATTGAGATGCGCCGCTGCTCACTCGCGATGCCCTTGGGAATATTTTTCCTCGGCGTGGTATTGTTTGTGATTAACGGCATGATTGAGGGTGGCAATGATTCTGCAAACTTAAAGTCGGCAATCGTACTCTTCGGTGCGGTATTGGCATTGGTCGGCGGAGCTATGTCGGTAATCCGCTTAAGCGGGGGTGGCATGGCTCCATGGCATACCAAGGAGAAGGTTTTTCTCAAAAAAGAGGAATTAAGATTCAATAAAGAGGATAAATTGACGGTCGTTAATTTGGTAGAGCGCCAAGATTTTACTAACTTGCGACAATTAAAGCAGGCGAACATCTCTGCCGTAATAGTGACCATATGGAGTACTCCTTCAGGGGATTTTTCTGCAGCTCAAGTCTTTGAATATGTTGAGTTGGAGCTTCAACCCGTCAGCAAACTCGCAGTAAAGGCCTAAATGGTCCAAGTGTGAGTATTCAGCAGGTGTTCGGTTTATGTTGGTTATAAGAGCACCTGCTTTTTTATTTGTTAGAAAACATAAATTTGGGATATGGAGCATCTATTATTCGTTGGAGCGATGTTGCTCTTCGTGGCGGTTATTGCGGGTAAACTTGCATACCGTTTCGGAGCGCCTGCGTTGCTGCTGTTTTTGGGAGTAGGTATGGTTTTCGGATTAAAGTTTATCGACTTTCAATCCTTTGAACTCACGCAGGTTATCGGAATGTTGGCACTCTGCGTCATCCTATTCTCGGGAGGTATGGATACAAGTTTCTCCGACATACGCCCCATATTAGCTCCGGGTATAATACTCGCAACCATAGGCGTTATGCTTACGGCATTGCTCACAGGCCTATTTATATGGCTTTTTGCCGGCTGGGTAGGATTTGCCATATCGTTACCCGTAGCGCTACTACTCGCCTCGACCATGGCATCTACCGATTCGGCCTCTGTATTCTCCATACTCCGAACGAAGAAGCAGGGCTTACAGCAGAACTTGCGCCCAATGCTTGAATTGGAGAGTGGTAGTAACGACCCCATGGCATATATGCTTACCATAGTTCTGCTCGCAGTAGTGCAAACTCCCGAAAATATCAGTATCGGAGAGAGTATTCTGAATTTTATCGTTCAGATGGTCGTAGGTGCGGGATTAGGTTATGGAATAGGTCGCGCAGCTGTGTGGACAATCAACAATATCAACATCAAGAGCAATCCTTCGCTCTACATCGTATTGCTGTTGGCGTTTGTATTCTTCTCGTTCTCGTTCACCTCGATGGCTTGGGGTAACGGTTACTTGGCGGTTTATATCACAGGTCTGGTCGTAGGTAATCATAAGATTGCACATCGCTCAAATCTTGCCACTTTCTTCGACGGATTTACATGGCTGGCACAGATTGTTCTCTTCCTCACAATCGGTCTTTTGGTAAATATCGACGAGCTTCTGCGCCCCGAGGTGTTGCTGCTTGGCGTAGTTGTGGGTACATTCCTCATGATTGTAGCACGCCCGATAGCCGTTTTCTTGTGTTTGGCTCCGTTCCGCCAATTCACAACCAAGGCAAAAGCATATATTTCGTGGGTGGGCTTACGTGGTGCTGTGCCTATCATTTTCGCAACATACCCCATTGTCGAGGGCGTGAGCGACGGAGATTTGATTTTCAATGTAGTATTCCTCGTAACGCTGCTCTCACTCGCTATCCAGGGCACTACGGTCAGCGGTATGGCTAACTGGCTCGGATTGGCATACGAGGAGAAGGAGCGACTGTTCAAAGTGGGCGTTCCCGACGATATAAAGAGTAACTTCTCGGAGATTGAGGTTACCGACCATTTGATGAACCACGGTAGCACCCTTCGAGATATTGATATTCCGGACAACACGCTTGTTGTGATGATTTCCCGCAATGGAGAGTATTTTGTACCTCGCGGCAATACGGAGTTGGCCGTTGGCGACCGTCTGCTTGTGGTAAGTGACCGCAACGAGGAGGAGTTGCAGCAGATGTACGATAAGCTCGGCATTAAAGAGGTCATGAAGTTATAACTCTCCGCAATAGGCGAACTATGTTCCACCACTTCTCCACCCCAATCAGCGGCATCACGCCACCTGAGCGTTTCACATGGCCCTTTCACTATGCGCCACACGCATTGTGCCGCATAGCAGCGCAGGAGGTTCAGGAGTATATCGCCTCGCAAACCATTTGGCACGAGGAGCTCTCCCGAGGAAAGATGTTCGGGGTTTTGGTTGTCGAGAATAGCCAAAAAGAGATAGGATTCTTGGCGGCCTTTTCCGGGAATTTGGCAGGTAGCAATCTGCATGAATACTTCGTGCCGGCGGTTTATGATATGCTCCAACCAGATGATTTTTTCCGCCGCGGAGAAGCTGCTATTTCGGCTATAAACCAGAGGATAAAGGAGATAGAGCAGAGCCCTGAGTATAGCGCACGCCATAAGGATTTGATCCGGCGCAGCGAATTTTTGGAGCAAGACATAAAGCTGCGCATTCAGCAGACAAAGTCCGAGATGGAGGCAATGCAGAGTGACGAAAGCAATCATCTATGTGCTGCATGGCAGAGCAAGATGTCGTCGCTGAACAGCGACATTCAACGCCTAAAAACGCAATATACACGCGAAAAGAGGGCTATTGCGGAGGAGCGGCAGGCGCTGAGCGAAATTTTGGCTCCACTTAAGCAGGAGAGGCACGCTCGCTCGGCAGAGTTACAACAACAGATATTCTCGCAGTTCCGTATGCTCAATGCCCGAGGCGAGGAGCGCGATTTATGCCAAATTTTTGCACCCACAAAGCAGCAGACACCTCCCGCAGGTGCCGGCGAATGTGCAGCACCGAAGCTCCTGCAATATGCTTATCGGAATGCTCTCACACCGCTCTGCATGGCGGAGTTTTGGTGGGGAGAATCCCCGCGTGGCGAGGTGCGCCAGCATGGCAATTTCTACCCGTCGTGCAACAGCAAATGCAAGCCTATATTGCTACATATGATGCAGGGATTGGAGGTTGATGCCAACCCTTTGGAGCAGATTAAACCCGCCGAGCCTGAGATTTTGTGGGAGGATGACTACATCGTAGCCATAAACAAGCCCGAAGGTATGCTCTCGGTCGAGGGTAAGTCGGGTGTGCGGTCGGTTGAGGCGTGGGCAAAGGAGCGCTATCCGCACGCATCGGGACCAATGATTGTGCATCGCTTGGACCAATCGACATCAGGAATTTTGCTTATAGCCAAAGATAAAGACACTCATAAAGCGCTGCAAGAGCAGTTTATTTCGCACTCTATCCATAAGGAGTACACCGCGCTTTTGGAAGGCATTGTCGCACAAAAGGAGGGACGCATATCCCTGCCCCTGAAGCTCGATTATGAGCATCGACCACGCCAAATGGTATCACGCGACGGTCGCAGCGCCGTAACCGAGTATAAGGTGCTAAACGAGGCTAATGGGCGCACCCTGATACGCTTTTACCCCCTCACGGGGCGCACTCATCAATTGCGCGTACATTCGGCACACACCGACGGTTTAGGTTGCCCGATTGTCGGCGACGATATCTACGGCTACGGAGGCACCGAGCGTCTGCATCTTCACTCCTCGAAGATAGTCTTTACGCACCCCAACTCCTCCGAGCGCATCACAATCAGCTCCGAGCCCCCATTCCTCAAAAGCCTACAATAGAAAAGCGGCTGTCATGACATCAACATCACGACAGCCGCTTTTCTTGCGCTCACGCACCTCTACTCCTCCGTTTGGAACTCTTCGGGAAGCTCAGCGCGGACATAGATGCTCACATCGGTAGCATCATCCTTCGCAACCCAAATCATCTCATCGGCGGTAAGGCTGGTGACGATATAGCGGTGAGCCCAATCGCCATTACCATAATCGTAGTTACCGCGAATTACAGCACCCAACTCGGCATCAATCTCGATATTGTACATACCTGTAATTTTACGCGCAGGGGCACTATCCACATTCTGCCACATGGTATATGTACGGTCGGCGCGCTCAAACTTTATATAGACATAGCTACCCTCGGCGAGCGCTCCACCATTCCAGGTTTGAAGGCTCCACACGCCCGAAATATTGTGGCGCGTAACCTCCAACTGAGGCTCCGTATACGACTCGTCATCACTGCATGCCGACATTGCGGCCACAGCCACCAACAACATGAATAATCTCTTAAATAAACTCTTCATTTTATATCATTTTTTATTTTCTACTCTTCAACCATTATCACCACTCTTCGCTCGCGCGGAGCAACATTTAACCCTTGCAGATAGAGTTGCACGCGCTTAAAATTCAACTTCTCGGGGAGCGTAATAACCAAATCTCCCTCCTCGCCCGCGTTCAACTCCCGAGGCTCGGTATAAGCCTTAATACCCTGCGGCGAAAGAAGCGTATCAGCAGTTACGCGCAGCGTGCTTTCTCCGCCATTCATGCAGGCAATACGAATCTCCTCGCCTTGACGCGCTCTGACCGTATCGCGGCGCAGAAGCAGGGAGCCCAACATTTGCGGATAATCACCTCTGCGGTCGGCACTCGGTTTCACAACTCCCGACACAGTAATAATTGCCGTAGGTTGTTTATCCGACAGGTTGGTATAAATCATCGCGCGTTGAGTCACCTCACCGGGATGTCCCTTAGGATAATATCGCAATGTAATATAACCCTTTTCCGAAGGCTTTACAGCATTTCGTTCCGCCTCAACCTTTAAGCATGAGCAACTGCTCGAAGTGCGCATTACGACAAGTGGTTTATCGCCCTGATTTTGCCACGCGACCCTGCACTCCCAAGCACCACCTTCCTCCGTTATCTCGCCAAACGATATCGCATTACCGCCAACTATTGCCATCGCTCGGCTATCCACCGTCGAGGGATTCGCTACGCGCTCAATATCCTCACGCGAGATGATGCGAATCTGCGCAGCGCTCTCCATTGAGAACAGCGCTATCACAACCGCCAATATCAACTTAATGCGAGGCATCCGAAATCGAGTGGTTAATCGTCGTTAGTCGCCTACTACAACCAGCCGTTAGAGTTTGCACCCTTACGCACAGTGATATTGAACGAATGCTCAATGCCATTGCTTGCCTTGATAGTAGCTGTGGTCGAGCCACTCTTTAAGCCGCTAAACATGGCTTTACCATCCTCCATAGAGCATGTAGCAATCGACTCATCCGCAATATTTACCGTATAGGTCAAATCCTCACCACCTACGAAGTAACGAGCCGGCTGAGTAGCCGCAACTCCACCCTCCGGGATATAGAGGTTCGGGAAGCGCATCTCAACGCCTGCACCCTCAATTGCCGCAAGGAATGCCGCAGCATTCACCTGACCTGCACCCATCTGACCCTTATAAGGAGAGAGCGAGCGCTGCATAGGCTGTATAATGCCCATATCCAACACATAACGGCAATATGACTTTGTGCCGGTCATATAGTCATCGATTGGTGTTGCTGAAGAGTGCAACAAATCACGCAACTCCTTCGCTGTAAAATGGCGGCGCAACTGCGTAGCATACGAAATACCCAAAGCAACAACAGCCGAAACATGAGGTGTAGCCATAGAGGTTCCCTCCATGTAGCCATAGCCACTTTCGCTTACATGGTACGGAAGAGTTGAAAGTATACATCCAATCTCGCCGTAAGTATGCTCGTCATCGATATAGTCGAAATAATAGTCCTGGTCGCCACCCGGAGCCGAAATAGTCGTACCGGGGCCATAATTGGTATAAACAGCAGGGGTAAAATCGGCTGCCGTAGCAGCTACCGACACATAGTCATCCGAAGCACCGGGGTAACCCGCCTGCGGAGCATCCTCATTACCCGAAGCAAAGACTGCGATACCTCCATCAATAGGACCATTTGGCGAGCCTGCATTATGAGTAAAGTAGTCCAAAGCCTCCTTCTCCAAAGGAGCACCGGCCTCCCACTCCTCCTGCGATGCGAAGCCCTGCTCTTTCCAATCAAACTCATTGGCCGAGCCTGATACATAGCCCCAACTGCACTGCAAAACCACTGCGCCATTATCGGCAGCATACTTTATGGCACGCAACACCGCAATAGAGCTTGAGCCCTGCACGCCCGAGAAAATCTGGCACACCATAATCTTCACGCCCGGTTTCTCGCCATTACCTCCGGCAATAGAGCTGATACCTACGCCGTTGTTATTATTCTCCGCAGCAATTACACCTGCCACATGCGAGCCATGGCCTGAATCGTATATATCATCCCAAGTAATAAGGCCCTGATTCAATGCGAAGTTATAGCCATAGTAGTCGCCTTTGTAGCCATTGTTATCGTTATCCTTATGTGAGCGGTTAATCTCGCCCTCATTCACCCAGATATTCTTTGCCAAATCGGGATGCTCAACAAACACGCCCTCATCCAAAACGGCAACAATAACCGACTCATCGCCCGTAGAACGCTCCCAAGCCGTCTCAATCTGCACATCGGCATCCTTTATCGACTTAACCTTCTCGCCCGAAGTAAACATCGTTCCGTCGTTGATAAGATTCCACTGCATCGACAAAAGAGCATCGTTCATCGAGTAAGTACGGGCAGAACGAGTCATGCGCTCCATCTTCTCGCGTGACAAAGGAGTAGCCTTACCCGTATAAGCACGCTTGATTGTACGGTTGAAATCAATCTTCTGCACATCGCCAAGTCGCTGGAAACGCTCCGCAACCTGCTCAGCAGAGTAATCGCCTCCGAATCGCACCACATACCAGCGATCAAGTCCGCTTTCGCGCGTACGCTCCTCATTGCGTTCATCCACAGGGAAGAGGCGCTCAAGTTCATAAGCACCCACAATATCCAAAACCTCGTCTACCGTAGGCACGCTGCTGCGTGTGACACTACCGCGCGTTGCAATTCCGGCCTCGGCAATGATATCGGCAACTTCCGGAGTGAACTTAACCAACAACTCACCCTCCACCACAGGAGTCTGCTCCTCAGTGGTGTCATTCGCAAGGTTGTCATCGACACAGCCAACTGCAAATAGAGCCACAGAGGCTAATGCCGCATATAAATATCTCTTTATCTTCATAGCTTACTCGTTTTCGTCGTATTCGTCTTCAATAACCTCATTCGCCAACTTCTTGTTTACATAGAATGGCTCTTTATAGTAGTAGTCACGAAGGCTCGCCGGCTCATTATCGAAGCCCGCCTGCGTACCATCTGCAGCTCGACCCTCCTGAGGGAATACAAGGCTGTAAGGGGCCCACCAATCCAACATCGGGTGATACATCAACCAGAAGGGAATATTACCCGACAAGCGATTGAGGTTGATAGATAACTGCTTTGTTGTAGGCAACACCTTCGGTGTACCGATAAGTGCGCGAGGCAAGGTGTCGCAAGACTCAATCTCCTCGGCTGTCCATGTCGGGAAGTCGGGGTCATCCTCCAACGAAGGCAACTCGCCCTGCAAGTAGTTCACCGACAAGATAAGTGTATCCAACTTATCCCACATAAGCAGATGCTTGGGGAATGAAGCCTCATCTGAGAAACCTCCGATATTTGTCTTGGTAGTATTACTCAAATCGCGAACTACGCTACGCTGATTAGCATTGAGTACTAACGCGCGCAATTTGGGGAAGTTCTCCTTCTTCAGCACCGCAGGCACCTTCTGGAAATTATTGGCACAGAGGTTCAGATACTCCAAATTCTCCAACTTCTTAAAGCTCTCGGGAATAGAAATCAAGCCATAGCTACCAATTGTCAAGCGACGCAGCTGTGTAAGTTCGGTAATATCATCACCCAACTCAATATTTAGAAGGAAGGTGTTACTATTACCGAAGAAATAGAGTTCGTCGGCAGCGGTCAAATAACGCACCTCGAAGGGAAGAGTCTCCTTAATGTTAAACATCGTAAACTCTACACGCTTAACACGGCCTACCTTGTCGGGTGTGCAGCCATCCATAGTCTCGTCCCACAAAGTAACGGCATCCCACATATCCATAGGCTCGGAAGACTCCCACGAAGCGAGCGTACCAAGCGAACGGGCAATATTCAAAATTGCGATTGAGTCACCCGAACGAGTATCGGGGATGATGGGGTCGGCAGCCTCCTGCTTAACATTTAACACATCCTGCTGCGAGAGTTCCACGCTCTGCTTAGGCTTAAACTCCACTTTCGCCAAGCGCTCCGCATTTGTAGTGTTGATTTTCCACTTAAAGCGCACCTTCACTTCGCGAGGTCGCACACCTCTATCGAGCGAGAGTTTATAATCGTCATTCGAGAGCCACTCGGCATCCTCAGGCAGGGCAACATCGAAATCGACATTCGACTTCACAACCACATCGAAGTATCGATTCTCCTGACGGTCGTAATTCTCGACTTCCACCTCCGATTTGGCAACCGTAATCTCATAAGGGAATCCCGCCTGCTCGATAACGAGTTCCTGCTCCTCATTTGTCACAAGATTCTGGATGCGCACAACACCGCGACGAGGCTCCACGGTCAAAGCCGAATCGATACGAAATTCGCAATCAACCGAGCCAACGCCATTGGCCGGTGAGATTGATATCCACGGATTATCCGTTGAGGCAATCCAGCGCTCCGAAGCATTGAGTCTAATCTTCTCGACGCCTCCTGCGGCTTCCACTTCGATTTTGTTCTCATCAAGGACAAAATCCACCTTATTCTTGTCGTCGGTACAAGATAAGAGAGAGCCCAGAGCTAATGCTAAATATATATATTTTCTCAAATTCATATCTCAAAACAAGGTTACTCCAACATATAATCACAATTCAAGATATTCTGCGACTTATCGTAAATCAGGAAATAGACTCCTGCGCGCCAATAATCGCAGATATCGCTCGCATCGAAGATGATATTAGGATTATCGCTGATATCCAGATAGTAGATATAGGGCGATATGGTATCCTCTACCCTACGCAAGTCGTTTGAACCGAGATACAAGGCACGCAAACCTGTATGCATACCGATACCCTCGGGCCACTCGCGCAAGCAACGCTTACCCTCCGCGTCACGCTGGCTACGCATAGCCAAAATGGTAAGTGACGCAGCATCGAGCGGCTCAAATGGGAACTTGCTGAACGAGTTGAACGAAAGCTCCACGCCATATAGGTATGGCAGATTTCCGGCGTGCATTTCGCGTGGTAAATCCGACAGATTATTATACGAAAGGTCGAACGACATCAAATCGACAGAATTCTTATACACAAACGAGCCCTTAGGAATCTCGGTAATACCGCAACCTCGCAAAATAATATACGAAATCAAAGAGTTGGTTTCGGCCAAGCACTTGGGGTACTTTTTGAATTTGTTGTTGGCCAAAGTAAAGGTTTCAATACGCACACCCTTAAATGTGCCATCATTCTCGCCCTCAAAACCATCAATCTCATTTCCCGAAAAATCTACCGATTTAATTGTATATTTACTCTTGGCCGAGAAGATATTGGGGACCTTCTTCAACTTATTATACTTAACCGAAATTGTTTCGACATCGTGCATGCCACAGAAGTTCTCCGGCAGACTCTCCAACTGGTTAAAGTCCAAATAGAGTTGCACAAAAGCGATATCCTCACCAAAGGCCTCCTCGACAGATGCAATCTTATTGTATGCCAAGTCGAGCAAACCGATTTTCTTCATATTCTTAATTTCGCGAGGCAATACGGGCAGATTATTCTGACGAGCGTAGAGAATCTGAATTTTCTCCTTCGACGGTCCCGATGCCAAACGACGCATACCCTCCAAGAAATCCTCGGCTTCCCACTGCTTATTATTCGAGATATTGAGCGAGATAAGCTCGGGCAACTCTGTAATAACCATCGGGAACTGCTTCATCTTTGGGCAGTTGTAAATCTCGATATCGGTCAGCGACTCCAAGTTCTTAAATGTCGCGGGTAATGACTCAATCTCCGAGTTGGCTATATAGAAATACTCCAAGTTGGTAAGGTTACCTATCTCCTCGGGCAAAGACTTCAAACCATTGCAAATTACGCCGTGATGTGTATCCATCGGACGAATCTTCTGCTCACCGCTCTTCAAATCGAAGATATCCTTCTCTTTCAAACCCTGCTCGTAAAGCGATATGGCAGGGATAGAGATACCTTTCTCTTTCAGTCCGCGTGCCAAAGGCTCGGTCATCTGGGTTGCGGGGTGAATCATCTGCAAATACTTGCGGTGGTTCTCCATACGATTACGACCACGCTCCAAAAGGCTTTGGTCGAAAGCCAACGAGGGGTCATACTCCCAAAGATTGTTATCATTGTGCGTACCCAAATAGAGTTCCACCAACTGGTCGAGCTGCCCAATTGCAGGCGAGAGGTCGCCACGGAAAGCGAAATCGCTGATATCGATGCGGGCTACACGGCCATTCGAGTGAAGTTCGACACCCGGCTGGTCACCCCACAAATCGGCATCCTTGTTGAAGTCCCAATTCGAGCCCTCGGGGAAATTCTCTCCCTTGTAGTACCAATTCTCGCCATCGAGACTCTTCCAAATCTCATACAGCGCGTAATAATCCTTTATATATTCGTCGCTCTCGAACATCGACACCTTGACACTCGCTTCGGTGAGAGTATTATCCGCTACCGAGAACTCCGAGCGTGCGGGGTTGTTGTTGGCCTCCAACAGCTTCTTGTCAGCATCGTAGATGCGATATGATGTCACGCGATAGTTGCCCGCAGGGAGCAATACCGTGGTGTCACACTTAACTGTCGAGGTCTGATAGCCAAAAGCGTCGCTCTGGTCGTCATCCTCATCGAAATGCACCGAAAATTTTGTAGGCAGGCCCACATAATCGACCCTATCGACCAACGAACCCGAGCCGATGATACGAGCCACTGAGATATCGACCTTCTTAATCTCATCGAAGGTATATTCGCGCGTAGCGGCACGGGTTGCCATAGCACCACTCTGCTCCTTCGGATTTTCATCAAACGACGAAAAATCCTTTTTCAGAGTGAACTTAACCTGGCCACGAGGCCTTACGCTTACAGTGATATCGTGCATCGTAAGACCGCCCTCGACAACCTGAAACTCATTGTTTCCGGAAGGTGTGCCGTTGTAGATAAGTTCATCTTCGGCATCGTACAACGAGAACGAAATAAGGCGATAGTCACCCACCAAAAGTTTAAGTTTATCACTGCGCAAGCCCCACTCTGCAGCCGAAGCATCCGCCGCCGAAAGTGTCAAGGTTTGCGCAATGGTGATGCCATCATAAACCAAAGTAACTTTTACTTTGTGGGCATCAGCCAAATATTCGAGCGTACTCTGCACCGCACGCGAAGCCTGAGCCTCGGCAGGGGTGTATGACGCCTCCTTATACAATTTGAATTGTGCATATCCGTAGTTCCTCTCGCGGTTATCTACGCCCTCATCCTTCGAGCAACTAACCACGAACGCCAATGCCACAACAGCCAGCACTACGCATATGATATTACGATATAGTTTCATCTCAAAAAAAATGTCGCTAAAACTTTGTATCTATTTACAGTTCAATTTCACCAAAAGGTTTTTCAGTTCAATTAAAAACGACACCCCGCCCCGAAAGACGGGGTGTCGTAAGAGAAAATTTCAACTATTTCTCTTCTACGCTACCGCGTGAGTGCAACTTACCGTTATGACGGTAAACAACACCACCACTTGTAAGAGTGAAGCTGAAATAGAAAGCCTCCTCATTCTTATTGTAGTAAGACTTATTGTCGATAACACCATCGTAATCTTGCTCACGGTCGATAAGATCGGTCAAGGCGTAGCAACCTGTACCCTCCTCGGCAACCCAAGTCTCGGGGTTAATCTCGGCCTGTGCAATGTTAAAGAATGCGTGGTTGTTCCAAGAATAAACCACACCATAACGCTGACCATCCTTCGGAGTACCACAAGGTGTACCATCTACCTTGCAATCCGAAGCCAGCTTAACATAGTTATGCCAGAAACCGTGGCCCATCTGTTCATAACGGCGTGTAATATCTGTATGCCACCAGGGGTTATCCCAAACTGTTACCTGATATGCACCGCAAACATAGTCCCAGTCAATCACCTCGGTTGAGCCATCTTCATCGTCGCCCTCGCCACCCTCGGTCTCAGGAGCAAACTCACAAACGATACGAACTGATACAACATTGTTCTTGTAGAAGTTCAACACGCCTATAGCTGCCTCCTCGGTCATCATACCAACATACAACTCTGTATTTGTACCCTCATACATAATCCACTCAGCCTGAGGATAAGCAAAATCATAAGAAGGAACAGACAAAGGCAATACAGTACCTGCATACTTATAAGTCAAGTGATACTGAGGAATTGGGTTACCCATTGCGTCTACTGCTGAAGGATCATACAACTCGGTGTCAGCCTCGGTAAGCTGTACCAATGTTGCACCATACATTCCTGCAGTCATAGGGTCTACAAATGTAACCTCGGTGATGTCATCACCACCTCCTGAAGTACCACTTACAGATTCATTATAACGAAGGTAGATAACCGAATACTCACCTGTAACATACTCCACCAAAATCACGGCCTCATAATCGCCAGACTGAGGATTCTTATATACATCATCTGCACCATAAGGATCGGCATTAATCGAGAAGGTTGTATTGTTGCTCTCAAGATTAACACCCAATGTAGTCCAACCAGTCTGACCCTCCGACAAGTTATAGCCATCGTTGAAGCAGTAGATTGAAACCTCTTTAATCTCATCCGATGCTACAAACTTTGCCTGTCCACCAGCCTGATATGCCTCGGCACCTGTGAAATATACATTATAGATTGCACCGATATTCTTACCAGAGAACAAAGCATCGTACATCAACCACTCACTAACCGATGAAGGCAAGCCCTCCTCGAAAGCAATATCCGATGTCTCGGCTGTTAGACCATTCTGATACTCAATCGCAATAGTTGCAGGCTCAGTGTACTGAGTTACAACGCTTGCAAGGCTCTCAGAATACTCCTCCTTTACATTACCCTCCGCGTCGAACAACTCTGCGTCAGCAGCAGGAGCAGCACTCTTTGCAAAGTAGAATACATAAGCTGTACGAGCCTCTGTGCCCTCATTTGCAGCAGCAGTAGCAGATACCTCATAGGTCTTGATTGCTGCATCGCCCTCGGCAGTCTCAGTAACTGTAAGCCACTCGGCAGCGGCACCCGTAGCATCGCAAACAACCTTTACAAAGTTACCTACAACGATGTTACCCATCAAACCACCATTGATAGCCTCGCCATCGAAAGCATACTCAGCCTCTCCAGACAAAGCCAACTGAGGTACGAAATCGTCAGCACCGGTAATAGCAACCTTGAAAGAGGCGATAACCTCCTCGCCAGCCAATACATCAATAGTAGCAGTCTCTGACTCGGCAGGAATCTGTGTAGCATCAGCCTTGATGACATACTCGGTTGTGCCTGCAGCACCCTCCTCGGCAGCAGCCATCCAAGCCGGACCTGCCAAAGTATAAGCGAAGTTGGTAGTTACCAAAACAGGAGCAAAGAATGTATCCTCTCCATTATTGTTACCTCTCTCGGTACCCCACTGCATTGCGACAACATCGTCAGCCGTCATTGCAGTCTCGTTGTAAGAATAGAGGAGCTCACCACCATAAGCACCACCCTGGAATGCGCCAGAGTACTGGTTGAGCATAGGAGCGTAAACGGCAGTCTCGCGCGCAGTTGTAGGATAGGTAATCTGAGCAATAACCTGAGAAATCTCGTTCATTGTCAAGGTAACCTCGGCAACAGGAGCATTCTCGAAGATAACTTCATCGGCAACCTTTACCTTAATTGTCTGCTCTCCTGCAACACCTGACAAAGTGTTCACTGCAGTCTCACCAGAGAGCAACTGGAAATAGGTATAAGTATCCTCCGAAATTGTAGCAGTCCAATCGTAGTTGGCGCTGAATGAGAGTTCGATTACCTCACCTGCCTCGGCAGTCTTGGTAACCAACTCAGGGAATGTCGGCTCGGGAGCCGGAGTAGTATCGTCGTCAGAACATGCAACAAAGCCGCATACGCTGAGCAACAAACCACTCATCAAAAGAAAATACTTTTTCATAATTGATTAATTTTAAGTTGAACTGTAAATAAATATAAAGTATCTGTTATTTATATTTTGTTTTCGTTACATTCCGTCCTCGCGTTGCAGGCGGTCAGCCTCCTCGTCCGATACCCACTCCAAGACATTCAAGAAGTGACCTACCGAGCCGATACTCTCACCCACCTTCTCAACATACACATGCATCCATAGCTCAACAAAGCGCTGGCATGAGTTGAAATATGAAGTATAATAGGGACTCTGCTCCGCCAGGATATGGTCATCGCCCAAAACCCAGCCAAGAACCGACGCCTCATCACTCAACACCTGACCACTCGCCATTGTAACCGCAGGCTTTGCGGGATTCTCAGGGTCGAAAGTGATTGTAATATCGTAACCATCATAGAGCGCATTGCGCAAAATAATGCTATTCTCCTCCGTAGGATGCAACTCGGTGCGGATAAGGCGCTGATAACTCGTATTATCACCCGGATAGTTATAAACAAAGAGTGATGAGAGCATACACCAACCCGTAAAGTTGTTGATATCGAACGGACAACTCTTATACATCACAACCTTTGTGCGGTCGTAACCCTCATAGAGTTCGTTCCACTTCAACTGCTCGGGCATAACCAGCTTCAACACGAGGCCCAACGAATCGGTAGGCTCGATATTGTCGTAGTAGCCCTGCACCTCAACCTCGGCAGTGAGTTTACCTGCGGGGATAGTGACGCTATGGCTCTTGAGGCTAAAGTGTTTACCCTCAACAGCGTTACTGCCGGCATCTATAACCTCTACTCCAAATGTACGATCGTAGTCGCACTTAACGGTCGATGCCACAGGCACTTTGAAGGTTGAGCCGTCGGCCAAGACCATATTGGTCGAGAGAGTGTCGGGGAACATCATATATTCGGGGCCGCTATATGTGATATATTGCTCCTGGCATGACACCACGCCCAAAGCCGCAGCCACAGAAATGAGTGTATATAGTATCTTTTTCATCTTTCCAACTTTTATTTGTTGCTTTCGTTTGGTTGCACCTGTGAGCCCGGAGCCTCAATCTCATGCTGGGGGATAGGCCATACGAACAACGGATTATCCGACTTAACCTCAAGCGAGCTACCCTCAGGTTGTGACGAGGTCTGCGGCTGACGCTTGAAGCCCTTACCATTATTATATAAGGTGCCCCAACGCTTAAGGTCGTTCAAGCGGAAGCCCTCCATATAGAGCTCGCGGACACGCTCATCGGCGATAGTCTGCAAGTAGTTATCCGCAGTAACCGACACCGCACCTCCGGTCAAGAAGCGAGCCTCACGCAAGGTGGTCAAATCCTTCGATGCAGCACCATAGTTCGGCGTAGCCTGACGGCAATAAGCCTCGGCACGAATCAAATACTGCTCCGAGAGGCGGAATGGCTTGGGCATAGATACATGGTAGATATATTGGTTGATAAAATCACCATTACCATAATACTTCACCAGCAAAGGCCATGAGAGTGCATGGTCGTAGCCCGTAGCAGCCTCATAGAAGAAATGGTCGTAACGCAAATCTGCCGACTCATAGAGCTGCAAAACCCACTGTGCAGGCACATAGTCGGGATAGAAGTAGTAGTAATCGACATTGAAGTTGAGGAAAACCTGACCCAAAGCACCGCCATACGAGGTCGGAGTAAAGCCCACGCGCCACAGCACCTCGGTACCGGCATCGTACTTCCACATATAGTCGTAGAATGTCATATCAGAGGTATACATCTGCTTGGCCGACGAGAGCGAATAGACATCCTTCATGTCGATAACCTTCGACGAATACTTCACAGCCGCATCCCAATCCTGCATATTCAGCGCAACGCGCGCACGCAAAGCATAGACAACACCCAAAGTCATATAGGTCGAAGAGTGACCTACATTCTCCTCGGCGAACAACTCCTCGGCCTTATCCAAGTCCGACAACACGAAGGCATAAGACTCCTTAAGCGATGCACGCACAGCCTCCTCCTTTTGAGTGTAACCCTTGCGCAAAACAACGCCCAACTCCGACTCGGCAGTCAGAGGGTCATAAGCCTTGCAATAGCACTTCAAAAGCTCCGAGTATGCCAAAGCGCGAATTGTATAAACCTCGGCAGTATACTGCTCCAAAGTCTCGATTTGGTCGTCATCTGTAAGTGTAGATTCTACATCGCCGACGCGCTCCAAATAGAAGTTACAGTTCGAGATAACCTGATAAAGCGAAGCATAAACAGCTTCTATCTCGGATGTTGTAGGACGGATATCCCACTGCCAGAATGAGCCGTAGGTATTGGTATTACCCTCGACAGCATAGACCAAATCGGTCTGGATATCGGGCAAAAGTGTCAAATATCCGCTATACAAAGCGCTGCTCTTGAGCATTGCATAGATTCCTGTAACAAACTGCTCGGCATCGTTGAACGACTGCATGGCCTCCTGCTCGGGAATAGCCGAGCCGGGTAACTTATCAAGGCACGATGACATGGTTGCCACCGCAGCCAACGAAACGAAAAATATTTTTATATTGCGTAGCATATTCATAGTCGTTAGAATGTTAAGTCAAGACCAAAAGTGAACTGACGCGCCATAGGATACTGCGCAGCATAGATATTTGCACTACCCTCGGGGTCTAAGCCCGAGAAACGAGTGAAAGTCAAGAGGTTTTGAGCCTGAGCGTATACCCTGATACCGCTGAATACGCGAGTCTTACGCACCACATTCTGAGGCAGCGAGTAACCCAGCATCACATTCTTAAGGCGCAAGAACGACGCATCCTCCAACAAGCGGCTGTCGAACTCGGTATACTCGCCATGACGAGGAATATCGGTAACATCTCCCGGCTCTTTCCAACGCTCCAGCAAACGGCGCGATTGGTTATACGATGCAAAGCGACCATTCGACTCATCGAAGTAGCGGTCGTTGTTAATCATATAGCGGTCGGCAACCCAGCTAAACTGCGCACTCAACGACAAGCCCTTCCAGCTCAGAGCAGTACCAAAACCACCCTGCCAAGGAGCGTGATAGCTCTTGCCTACCAACACTTTATCCTCATCGCGCAATTCGTTGGTAATTTCGCCATTCTTATCATACCACAGCGCATCTCCATTTGCGGGATTTACGCCTGCATAGCGGTTGATATAGAACTCGCCCAAAGGACGGCCAACAACCAACTTGGTATTGGTATTTGAACGCTCATACTCCTTAACGCCGTTGTAAAGTTCTACAATCTCGTTATGGTTATACGATACATTGGCATTTACCGACCAGAGGAAGTTCTCGGTAGCGATAAGTGAGGCGTTGAGGTTAAGCTCGGCACCAACATTTATCATCGTACCGACATTATCCCAATAGTAACCATAACCCGTAGTGGCATATGGCGCAGGAACCTCCATCAACATATCGGAAGTACGCTTGTAGTAGACCTCCAAATCGGCATTCAAGCGATTCCAGAAACCGGCACGCAAAGCGAGGTTTGTAGTCCAAGGCTTCTCCCATCCGAGGTCCTCATTTCCCGGTTGCATAAGTCCCATACCGGCATTGCCGACATAGTCCAAACCTCCGCCAACGAGTGCCATATGCTCATAGTTGGGGATTGACGAGTTACCCGAAGTACCCGTCGAGAGTGACACCTGAGCCGAAGTAAACCAATCGGCTACCGAGGTGAAGAAATCCTCGTTGCGCACATCCCACATAAAGCCCAATGACCAGAATCCCGCCCAGCGACGCGAAGCACCGAAACGCGAAGAAGCATCGGTTCGAGCCGCAGCCTCGAAGTAGTATTTATTCTTGAGGTTATACTCGGCACGCGCAAAGAATGAGAGGAAACCATAATCCGAATCGGTCGTATCGCTCCACGATGTGGCACGAGTACCGGTCGAGATATTTGTCAAGAAATCGTTATTCTGACCCTCGGTCATAAGACTGAATGCCTCGTAATGGTAATCCACACCCTCCTGACCTGCCATAACGGTAAACGAATGGTCGCTACCGACATCAAACTTGTAGGTAATGGTATTTGTAACCGTCAGGTTATATCCATCGGTCGAAGAGCGCGACGCAGAGCCTTGTCCCTGATTGGGGGCGTAGCTCGGATACGACACACCGAAGCCCGTAGTATGCGAATAATCGGCACCAAACTGCGAGCGAATAACAAGACCCTCGATAGGCGTGAACTCCGCAAAAACGGTAGATATAAGTTTATACTTCTGGTAATGTACAGGGTTATTCTTCAACCACTCCAAGGGGTTCTGACCATTACCCTTCCATGAGCCATCGGCAATCGATGCCAAAGAACCATCCTCGCGGTATGGATTCCAATAAGGCATCATGAAACGAGCCGCCGAGATAGGAGTAACCAAAGTATAGGCACCCTCATCAGCCTGCTGAATCTTCTGGAAGTTAAGCATGGTGTTCGTTCCCACCTTCATCCACTCTGCAGCCTTACGCTCGAAGTTGGCACGCAACGAATAGCGCTCGAAAGTAGAGCCTACGGCAGTACCATCCTGGCTGTAATAGCCTCCCGAAACATAGTAGTTATTCTTCTCGTCAGCACCCGACACTGCAAGCTCATAGCTCTGCAACATGGCTGCCGAATTAAAGACTACATCCTGCCAATTGACATTCGTGCGGCTTAGCAAGGGGTAATTCTGACCTGTGGTCATACCAATCTCCTTCTCATATGCGATACGCTCCGAAGTATTCATCAAATCCCACTTCTTATCGTTGGCAATCAGCGAAAATCCGAGCTGCATACGATACTCGATGCGGGGACGGTCCGACTTACGGCCTCGCTTGGTGGTGATAACGATAACACCGTTAGCTGCACGAGCTCCATAAATCGAAGTCGAAGAGGCATCCTTCAATACCGACAACGACTCAATATCGGCAGGGGCGATAGTATTAAAATCGCTCGCCGAAATGGGTACACCGTCCAAGATGTAAAGCGGTGCAGTACCGGAGTTGATTGAGTTCGTACCACGAATCACCATTGTAGCCGATGCGCTGGGCTCTCCCGTATTCGACAATACGGTAAGACCTGCAACCTGACCCTGCAACGCCTGGTCAAATGCCGCAGTGGGGGTCTTTTCAATCTTCTCGACCTTAACCGAGGCCACCGAACCCGCCACAGTACCCTTCTTACGGACACCATAGGCGATAACCACCACATCGTCAATAGATTCACTTTCAACCGTCATCTCCAAATCAAAGGTCACCTCCTGGCTACCCTCGGGTACGGTGTACTCCACCGTCTGGAAGCCCAAGTACGAGAAGGTAAGCACCTCTCCCGCCATAGCCGTAACAGAGTAGCTACCATCAATCTGCGAGATTACTCCCTGAAAATCTTCGGTCACGATTGTAACACCAATCAAAGGTTCTTTATCCTCGGCTGATGTAATCGTACCGCTAACGGTCACCTTGCCCTGCTGTGCTTCCACAACTTGGGGATGTATAATGCACAGCATTACACATAGACCTAAAAACAGATATTTATTAAAAAATTTTAACATAGCGCACAAAGGTAAGACATTATTACATAACAGCCAAAAAAAATCACATTTTTATGTACTTTAGTACATCTAAGTTAAAAATTATTTAACATTGGAATAAATATGCACTAATTGCATAAATATATTGCATAAATAACAAAGCCTCGATATTCGCCCCGACAAAGTTAGAGAGCGGCACCACAAAGGTTAAATATGCCTTGAATATGCCATAAGGGCGAAAATACCCAATCGAAATATCTTTTCGTATCACACGCCCTCATTTTGGCACAGCGATTGCGTGAGATTGCACAAAATTATTCCAAAAAACAGTGATATATGAAAAAATTTTTACTCTCATTTTCATTACTCGCCCTAACGGTGGCGATGGTAGGCTGCTCTGAACAAGCACGCTGGAATCACAAGCAGAAGCAGGCTATGCGTGAAAATCTGCGCCAATACCGCGATATGGTATACCTCGAAGACCTTACCGAGCCGGAGTTTGTAATCTTTACGGATGGAGTTGCGACCGACATCGAGGAGGTTTACCCCGTCTACACGACATTTATTCAAATGCCGGGAGTGAACGATACGATAGACACATTTGTTGTCACCACGATTGTCGAGGAGCTAAATGCTGACGCGCATAATATGCGACATATTTATCCATATCGTTACCTCGTAGCTCAGGGCATTCTTCCCGACCGATTGACACACGAAGAGCAGCGTCAATTCTATCAATGTTTGGCTCAGAAAGTAGACAACTATTACACCTCGACCGAGCAATTCCTGAATGCTATAATGGCAGACACAACATCCTCGTCACAGATGGCTCAGTTCCAGAAGGAGTGCGCCACAGAGCTCTTCGATTGGGTAATAGAGATTGACGAGGTGGATATCGTTGAGTAACCATTCGGATTCGCTTGGATTCGCTTGGATTAACTTGGATTAACAACCGACACCATAAGCACCAATATTCAAGACGCTGTTTCCTGACAACAGCAGAGGTCGCTCCTCCACTTGGAAAGAGCGACCTCATTGCATATACCTATATATAATAAATATGCAGATAATACTATTTAATGCTACTTCTCGCCACCTACGGGTTGCTGCAAGAACTCCTTGGTAACGATAACTCGCACGGCGCGATGGTGAATCTTAAACTCCAAAGGAGAGCCTCCCAAAAGCTCGCCATCTACCTCAACAGCTATTTCGGGAGTAGACTCTATGCGAATATGGCTACCCGTTTTGTGGCTCACATGCCCGATACTGTAAATATCACCATTAAACAAGCGATTGATACGGAACAGAAGATGCCACCAATGGAACGGGCGGATAAGCGTAATATCGAACAATCCGTCATCGGCAACAGCCTCAGGCAACTGCTGCACACCTCCACCGTTGAACTTACAGATACCAACAGCAAGGCTGAACAATAGATTTTTATGCACTAATTCGCCATCTATCCACACCTTAACACCCGTAGAGCGATACTTCAAATAGCTACGCAAGCATCCCAAAGCATAGAGATGCTTCCCGCGGCGACCCTTCGCCTTATCGTGCTCGTAAATCTTCGTTACCGAAGGGTCGAAGCCCGCACCAGCGACATTTGCCATATAGCGCACCTGCTGATAATGCGACTCCTCGTAATGCACCTCGCCCACATCCTGAAGGAATGTGTACCCCTCACGAATAGCACGAATAACCTCCGAATAATGGCGTGGCACGCCATACATGCGTATCCAATCGTTACCCGTACCCACAGGCACAACGGCCATTGTAATCTCATTTGTGGGTACCTCCTGCTGAATAAAGAGTCCATTCACAACCTCATGCATCGTACCGTCACCGCCTATGACCATAATGTGACGATAGCCATCACGCACAGCCGAAACGGTGAGTTCCGTAACATGGTGTTTATGTTGCGAAAAGACCAATTCGTAAGGTATATCGTTATCGCGGATGAGTTTGGTAATCAGAGGTAAGTCCTCCAATCCGCGCCCAAATCCCGCAACAGGATTCACTATTACGAACCACTTCTTCGATATATCTACATTCTGCTGCACGATACTACTTTTTAGGAGCGTTTTTCAATGTATGAAGCAGGAAGTCATAGAACTTCTCTACCGAAGCGATATTCACCTTCTCGTCGGGAGAGTGTGGATAGCAAATTGTAGGTCCGAATGAAATCATATCCAAATTAGGATAGTTCGAACCGATAATACCGCACTCCAAGCCTGCATGAATAGCAGTAACAGCGGGACGCTTGCCATAAAGTGCCTCATACGAAGCCAACATAGCCTTCAAAATAGGCGACTCCATATTGGGATTCCAGCCGTCGTAGCTACCCGAAAGCTCAACCTCGGCACCTGCCAACTCAAACACAGCCTTAATAGCATCACCCAAAGCCTCCTTCTCCGAGCGCACCGACGAGCGCATCAGAGTCTGCAACTTCACACTCTTGCCATCCGATACCACGCGAGCCAAGTTGTTTGAGGTCTGCACCAAGCCCTCCATAGCCATAGACATCTTCTCCACGCCATCGGGACAAGCAACAACTGCCGCCATAAGGCGATTAGCCACATCTGCGGGCATAACCGGAGCCACAGCCGCATCCACCACCGAAACAGCGATAGAATCCTCAATACCGGCATATTCTGCAACAAACACAGCCTCATACTGCTTAGCGATGCTCTTAACCTCGGCAACATCGGCAGCCTTAACCAAAACAACAGCGACAGCCTCACGAGGGATAGCATTTCTCAAGCCTCCGCCATCTACCGACGCAATCTTCACATCCATCTGCGCTGTCAAAGCTCGCAACACACGGAACAACAGCTTATTAGCATTAGCACGCTGGCATACAATCTGGATTCCGGAGTGACCACCCTTGCAACCCTTAACCGAGAGTTCCAAAGCCTCATAGCCCTCAGGAGCAGGCTCCTCGGTATAGCCGAGCGTAATATTTGCATCCATACCTCCGGCGCAACCGACATACAGTTCACCCTCCTCCTCAGAATCGAGGTTTAAGAGAATATCGCCTTGCAAAAGACCACCCTTCAAACCGAAAGCACCGTCCATACCTGTCTCCTCGGTTGCTGTAAAGAGAGCCTCGATAGGGCCATGCTCGATTGTATCATCCTCCATAACTGCCAAAATCGCAGCCATACCGATACCGTTATCCGCACCCAAAGTAGTACCATTAGCCGTAACCCACTCTCCATCAATATATGCCTCGATGGGGTCGTTCTCGAAGTCAAAAACCTTGTCGTTATTCTTCTGAGGTACCATATCGACATGCGCCTGCAAAACGATACCCTTTCTATCCTCCATACCTGCGGTTGCCGGCTTACACATATATACATTTCCTGCCTCATCAACCTGATGGCAGATACCCTTTGCCACAGCAAAATCCACCAAATATTGGCGAATCTTCTCCTCGCTATGCGATGGGCGTGGAATATTTACAATCTCCGAAAAATGTTTCCAAACAAGTGCGGGCTTCAATGCCGCTAAATTCTTATCCATAGTCTTAAATATTTTAGTTATTATTTCGTGTCATTTTCATCTTTCTTTGTTCTACGCAGACGCACCACGGGCGCCTCCTTTACTTCTTCATCCAGAGCGGCACGCTTATCAAACGCATCGACAATATACTTCACCAACGGATGACGCACGATGTCGCGCTTGTCGAACTCGACCATGCCGATACCCTCTATGCCACGCAATGTATCCATTGCTTGCGTAAGTCCGCTATCACTCTTGCGCGGGAGGTCTATCTGCGTCACATCGCCCGTCACGATAAATTTAGCATTGCGACCCATACGCGTCAAGAACATCTTTATCTGCGAACGGGTGGTATTCTGCGCCTCATCCAAAATCACAAAGGCATTATCGAGCGTGCGACCACGCATATATGCCAGCGGAGCAATCTGCACTGTACCGTCCTCCAAATATTTCTGCAACTTCGCCGCAGGAATCATATCGTTGAGCGCATCGTACAAAGGCTGCAAATATGGGTCCAACTTCTCCTTCATATCCCCGGGCAGGAATCCCAACTTCTCGCCGGCTTCAACCGCCGGGCGTGTCAATATTACGCGTCTTACCTCGCGCTCCTTCAACGCCTTGACAGCCAAAGCGATGGCCGTATATGTTTTACCCGAGCCGGCAGGGCCCACCGCAAACAGCAAATCATTCTTGGCATATAGTTCGACCAAGCGACGCTGATTTACCGTGCGGGCACGGATTATATTGCCATTGTTTCCATAAACGATAGTATCTTTATCGCTCACAGGCTCCGCCGTATCGCTTATACCCGTAGAGAAGGCTTGCGACACCACCTCGTGCGAGATATGGCCATACTTCACATAGTACGACACCAACGCGCCAATCTTACGCTCAAATGCCTCGACATCGCGCTTTGCTCCCAGCACTTTAAGCGAAGAGCCGCGTGCCACAATCTTCACCGTAGGCGATAACTCGCGCATCTGCTCGATGAAAGTATCCTGCGCGCCATATAATTCACGAGGGTCCACGCCCTCAATCAATATCTCCTTATTTATTGCCTCCAAAGCCATAGTCACAAATTAAAACATATACCCTATACCCAGCGTAAGCCATTGAGTGTTAGCATAAAACTCCACGCCTTCAAAGTAGTTCATCGTACGCGAGAATCCACCCGTATAGCGAGCCTCCAACAAGAGATTGGGCGTAAGATTCACTCCCACACCTGCAACATATCCCGCCCAGGGGCGTAAACCTCCAAACTCCACGCGCTCCATCTCTAAATCATAGCGTCCCGTAGCAGCTGCCGAAAATACCACGCCAAGATTGAATCGCAAAGGATTCACTCCTCGGTAGGAGAACATAACGGGGACCTCCATAGCGCCCACCTTGATATCGTAGCTACGCTGCAAGGCCTCAGCCTCAACCTTATTGTAGAGGTACGCCAGCTCCAACTGCAAGGCATAACTGTCGTGCCAGCAAATCGACATCGCAAATGCACCACGCACACCAATTCGCGGCTTTAGCGCCACAATGTCGTTATCCGGCGAGGTGAACATATAAGCTCCCGCGAGTGTAAAGCCCATCTCTGCGGAGGTCTTTGGCTTGGGTTGCTGCCACATCGCACGACGATAAGAGTATGACTGCGCCTGCGACGGCACAGCAAACACCACCATCAGCGCCACCATCAGCACTCGGTATACCAACCTCGCAAAGCCCATTTTGGACAAGAGTTTGCAATCAGGCGCACCGGCTTGCTGGATTTTGAAATTCATCTTCTCATTCATCTTTCAAATATACACACTTTTTTACAAAGTAGCAAACTTTGGAGTATTCGGCGAAAAGTATTATCTTTGCAGGCGGAAATATTTTGACGAAAACAATTTACTTTTAACGCGATATGAGTTTAGTAGCAATAGTAGGTCGCCCGAATGTGGGCAAATCGACTCTCTTTAACCGTTTGGTGGGACACCGTCAGGCAATTGTGGATGAAACAGCCGGAACAACGCGTGACCGCCACTACGGCAAGACCGATTGGAATGGCAAGGAGTTCTCGATTATCGACACAGGAGGTTATGCCGTAAACAGCGATGATATCTTCGAGGACGATATTCGCCGTCAGGTGATGTTGGCTATCGAGGAGGCAGACCTTATTCTCTTTATGGTTGAGGTAAAGACCGGTGTTACAGACCTCGATATGATGATGGCGGATGTATTGCGTCGTTCGGGCAAGAAGGTGCTGGTAGTCTGCAACAAGGTCGATAACTACGACCTTATCTATCAGTCACACGAGTTCTACTCGCTTGGCTTGGGCGATATTTTCTGTATTTCGTCGATGTCGGGCAGCGGCACAGGCGATTTGATGGACGAGATTTTGCGTCAGTTGCCCGAGGATACCAAAGCCGAGGAGTTGGAGGATTTGCCACGCATCACTATCGTAGGCCGCCCGAATGTGGGTAAGTCGTCGATGACAAATGCCCTCTTGGGTCAGGAGCGCAACATCGTAACGAATATCGCCGGCACAACACGCGACTCAATCCATACGCGCTACAATAAGTATGACATGGACTTCTACTTGGTCGATACGGCCGGTATGCGTAAAAAGGGCAAGGAGATGGAGGACTTGGAGTTTTACTCTGTAATGCGCTCGATTCGAGCTATCGAGAACTCGGATGTCTGCATCCTGATGCTCGACGCACAGCAGGGTCTGGAATCGCAGGACTTGAATATCCACAACCTCATAGTTCGTAACCGCAAGGGTTGTGTTATTGTGGTGAATAAGTGGGACTTGGTTGAGAAGGACTCTAACACAATGAAGGAGTGGAAGGAGTTTTTGGAGAAGAAGTTGGCTCCGTTCAACGATATACCCATCATCTTTACTTCGGTGCTGAACAAGCAGCGTATTTTGGAGGTTTTGCAGCAGGCTATTCGTGTCTACAATTCGCGTCGCCGCCGCATCCCCACTTCGGAGCTTAACGACTACATCTTGCCCGTAATTGAGGATTATCCACCCGCATCAACAAAGGGTAAGTATATCCGCATAAAGTACGCTACGCAGTTGCCGACGCCTACACCGCAGTTTGCATTCTTTGTAAATCTGCCGCAGTATATCAAGGAGTCGTATCGCCGCTACTTGGAGAACAAGATTCGCTCGCAGTGGGATTTCTCGGGCGTACCTATTCAGATTTACTTCCGACAGAAGTAAGAGAAGGGATTCAAAATTCAAAATTCAACCGACACGGTATATTTTTAGGGAATTTAAGGAATTTAGGGAAATTAGCATTGACGCCCCTAAGCTCCTTAAATTCCCTAAATTCTTTAACCAATTCCCGCCGTCATTCCTCCGAACACAGTGAGCAAAACCGCAGCATACTTGGCGTATGTGAGGATTTAGACAACAAGGCAGACACCGAAAGAGCCACTACCTTAATACTCAAAAAAAAATCACTTTTAAGTGAGCTATTTTGAGGATGCTCGCAGTTGGATAAACCGCAGCATACTTGGCGTATGTGAGGATTTAGACAACAAGGCAGACGCCGAAAGAGCCACTACCTTAATACTCAAAAAAAAATCACTTTTAAGTGAGCT
>JAFXIS010000012.1 GCA_017532885.1 Alistipes sp.
AGCACAACTTGTTGTGCGTGAGAATCTCTTTCCTCTTTCCTCTTTAATCCCGCTATGCGGTCTTTTCCTCCTTCGCACCTCGGCAATTCAAATAAGTTTGATTGCCCTCGGTTTGGCGTCGGTTGCTCTTTGCTCTTTGCTCTTACAACTTTGCGAGGAAGCGTTCGCGTGACACAACAACGCGCGTATGCTCTCCTTCGCCAATTACGCCCGCTTCATCCCACGCCTTAACCGCAAATCTTAGCTTGCGACCATCTACCGCTATAAGCTCCGCCGAAGCAGTCACTTCAGCACCGATTTTCGAGGCCTTGATATGCGAGGTCTGCATGGCTGTACCAACCGTAGTTGAGCCCTCCTCCAACGCTGCACTCACAGCTCGCATGGCAGCATTCTCCATAAGCGCCACCATAGCGGGAGTTGCAAAGACCTCCATATCGCCAGAGCCGAGCGTTAAGGCACTGTTCTCCTGCGAAACCTTCACTTTAGATTCCGCCCGTAATCCCATGTGTAACATATTATTTCGAGTTGTTTTTATTATCTTTTTCGCGCTTGGGAAACCAACCTCGTTCCACGCGTCGGCGTTGCTCAAAAAGCTCCCCGATAGACCATAGCGACGAAGCGCCCCACACCGCCAAAAGTGTAGAAATCAAGATATTTTCAATCATAACAGAGGCGACGATTGTGGCTACCCCCATCAGGGCAAAAATCCACCAAATACGCACCCCGAAATAGTACTCGCCCTTGATTACCAACGGATGAAAAAGTCCGATGATAAGAAATGTGGCGATACCGATAATTAGTCCAGTAAAATACATAACCAGTGTTTAATTTGATGCAAATATACGAATTTTACAGCCACATAGGGCTTAAATCCCAAAGATTTTATATCTTTGCAGTCGCTCAATCCGTTTTCGGGTTACAAAGCAGCAAAAATAGAGCAAAAACAAGAGAAGAATAGAAACAAAACACAAGATAAAATGTTTGAGAATTTATCAGAGAAATTAGAACGCTCGTTTAAGATTCTTAAGGGTGAGGGTAAGATTACCGAGATTAATGTCGCCGAGACCTTAAAGGAGATACGCCGTGCGCTTATCGACGCCGATGTCAATTACAAGGTTGCCAAGTCATTCACCGACGAGGTTAAGCAGAAGGCTTTGGGACAGAATGTATTGACTGCCGTTAAGCCGGGTCAGATGCTCACAAAGATTGTACGCGACGAACTGGCAGAGTTGATGGGTGGTACAGCTACCGACATTAAGTTGGAGGGCACACCTGCCGTGGTGCTTATCGCCGGTTTGCAGGGTTCGGGTAAGACCACTTTTTCGGGTAAGTTGGCTTCGCTCCTAAAGACCAAGAACAATCGCAAAGTATTGCTCGTAGCGGGTGATGTCTATCGTCCTGCGGCTATCGACCAGTTGAAAGTGTTAGGTGAGCAGATTGGCGTCGAGGTATACACCGAGCCGGGCAACATGAATCCTGTGGAGATTGCCGAAAATGCCATTAAATACGCTCGCGAGAAGGGCTACAATGTGGTTATTGTCGATACGGCGGGTCGTTTGGCAGTAGATGAGGCGATGATGGTCGAGATTACCGCCATCAAAGCTGCTGTAAAGCCCAGCGAGACCTTGTTCGTGGTGGATTCCATGACCGGTCAGGATGCGGTAAATACCGCCAAGGAGTTCAACGACAGATTGGATTTCGACGGCGTAGTACTCACCAAGTTGGATGGTGACACACGCGGTGGTGCTGCTATCTCTATCCGCTCGGTAGTGAATAAGCCATTGAAGTTTATTTCAAGCGGCGAGAAGATGGATGCCTTGCAGGTATTCCACCCCGAGCGTATGGCGAACCGAATCTTGGGCATGGGTGATGTTATTTCGCTTGTTGAGCGTGCCCAAGAGCAGTATGACGAGCAGAAGGCACGCGAGCTAAAGAAGAAGTTGGTGAAGAACCAATTCAATTTCAACGACTTCCTCGAGCAGATTCAGCAGATTAAGAAGATGGGTAACCTGAAGGATATCGCCTCGATGATTCCGGGCATGGGCAAGGCGTTGAAGGATATCGACATTCCCGATGATGCGTTCAAGCAGACCGAGGCTATTATCGGCTCAATGACACCTGCCGAGCGAGAGAATCCCGAGATTATCAATGTACGCCGCCGCGAGCGCATTGCTAAGGGTAGCGGAACTGATATCGCCGATGTAAATCGCTTGCTGAAGCAGTTTGAGCAGACTCGCAAGATGATGAAAACCGTAGCAGGAGGTGGTCTAAAGATGCCTATGGGCATGGGCCGACGAGGCTTCCGCCACTAATACACAAATTTCAAAAAAAACACAATGGGGACAGGGTTATACTCTGTCCCTATTTTATTATTACCATCACTACCCTTTCCGCCTACCACAAACAACAAAAAAGAGGTATTCGGTTACCCGATACCTCCTTACTATATTTCAGATGTGGATATCCTACTTGTCACCGAAGTAACGCTTGTACAAGCCCTGGAAACCTGCGCCATGACGAGCCTCGTCCTTTGCCATCTCATGAACTGTGTCGTGTACTGCGTCGAGATTCTCCTCCTTCGCCAAGCGAGCCAAACGGAACTTATCCTCGCAAGCACCCTCCTCAGCATTCATACGCTTGTAAAGGTTGGTCTTTGTATCCCAAACAACCTCACCGATAAGCTCTGCCAACTTTGAAGCATGCTCTGCCTCCTCCCAAGCGTAACGCTTGTAAGCCTCAGCGATTTCGGGATAGCCCTCACGATCAGCCTGACGGCTCATTGCCAAATACATACCAACCTCGGTGCACTCACCCATGAAATGCTCCTGCAAACCTGCCCAAAGCTCCTCGCTGGCACCCTTACCATCACCGAGCTTATGCTCTGTTGCAAAAGCCAAGTCACCAGACTTCTCCTCTACCTCTACAAACTTCTCAGCCGGAACTTTGCAAAGTGGACACTTCTCGGGAGCCGCATCACCCTCATGAATGTAACCACATACTGTACAACGAAATTTCTTTGCCATAATTTTAATCTTTTTATTTGTTTATGAATATTTGTTTTATTTTTCTAATGCAAAGATAGGCGATAAAAAAGCCTGTTTGCAATAGTTTTCAATCACAAAATTTTATATTACCATAAATTTAACTTATACATTACCATTATAGGCTATAACATTTTCTATATAGGGCACATCTGTCGAATCCTTTACCAGCACTCGCTTCTCGCTATCAAGCAGATACAACGCCGGAATAGCTTTCAGGTCGTAAAGCCTTTGCCGGGTGATTACGCCACCCTTGTCGTAAGCATTAATCCACGCCTTCGGATAATCGCCCAAATGTTCGCGCCATAGAGCCAAATCCTCGTCGGGATATAGAACCAGAATCTTAAGTCGCCCACTCTCGACCATATCGCTCAAAATCTCCGATTGCAGAATCTGCTCCCTCACGCCTCGACA
The DNA here is from genome assembly GCA_017532885.1 of Alistipes sp. The sequence goes on from JAFXIS010000012.1 coordinate 3,456, forward strand.
CATCGGACAATCGGGATTGCTTATAAATATAATGGTATATTCGCTCTTGATGTCATACAGGCGCCCACTCTTACCACTCGCCAAAGTATAGCTAAAATCATTCGCCCTTCTCCCTACGCGATTCTGCATCGCAATACGCAAATCATCCTCATATGGCAACCGCTCATACTCATCGAGCCATCCGCTTGCCAACGCCACCTCCAAAACGGGGATATACTTCTCGTCGTCGCGCATCGGAGAGTTCGGATCATGCAAAACCCGCTCGGCGAGGGTCAGGAAATAGCCGAGCATTTGTTTCGACACAGCGCAGCGTTGCATAAGTTGCGACATATATTGCGCAGCACCATCCTGCGGCAACAGACCGACATACATCACAAATGCCTGCGCTATCACATTGTCGTTTTGCGAAGAGAGTTGCAGCGTATCGGCAAAATCAAACTCCTTCCACATATTGTCGAGCATATACTTCCTCGCAGCCTCACCTTGCAGCGCAGGAGGAGGTTTCGGAATGGTGTATTCGCTCTTTGAAGGCTCCGCCGCCAACCTCTTTTGCCGTGCATTGTTACACGAAAACAGCGAGATTGAAAGAACCACGAAAATAAATATCTGTATCCAATTCTTCATTTAAGTCATACTCTTTCTATCAACAAAATTAATAAATATATCAAAACGGAGAGCAGTTTTTGTTAAAAATAGAGAGAGATTTTCATATCTTTGTCTTTAGAAAACCATTTCTAATAACATTTAGCCTTATGACTAAACTTTATACTCTCCTGCATCGAGCATTGCTCATCGTTATGCTATGCTGCATTTCATGTTCAAAATCGATTGTCGATAGCGCCGAGATTCGCGACCTTGTACTCATATACGACGGTGGCGACCACCGCACCATAGATTGGAACAAAGAGAAGTTCTCGGCCTATGTTGCAACGGACGCCGTCGATGGTAAGCCTGCCGAGTGGTTGTTCGACGGTTTTCTCTTTTTGGAGATTTACTGCACCGCCGACAGAGGCTTCGCCAAGTGGTATCGCAAAAATGGCGCACGCAAAGAGGATTGGGTGGGTCTTATCGACCAATACCTCTCGCCTAACCGTGACATCGCAGCCCTGAACGACTGCGTGGGTGAGAAGCGCAAGGAGATTGGCGGAGAGTTTCATCGCCGCAAGGTTGTCCTCTCGCTACCCGAGCCTATCGCCAAGCAGACCGACTGGGGCGAGATTGAGGGCAAAAAGTTGGACTTCAACAACGACCTCGACCGCTTGGAGGCTGTCAGGTGGTACATCGACCTGCTCATCGAGCGATTTACGGCTGCCAACCTCGAAAACCTACAACTCAGCGGTTTCTATTGGCTCACCGAGCAGGCAACGCATACACGCTCGTTTGTTCGCGATGTGGCGGACTACATCCACTCTTTAGGGCTCGATTTCTATTGGATACCCTACTTCGGCTCCGACGGCTATACTCAATGGCAGGAATTCGGATTCGACTATGCCTACCTGCAACCCAACCACTTTTTCCACACCCATATTCCCGATAGCCGCATTCAGGAGGCTGTCGATTTGGCTCGCGCCGCAGGCCTGTCGAATGAAATGGAGTTCGACGAGCGTGTGATGCAGGCGCAAGGCAATCGTGGCGAGCGTTTAGGGGCTTATATCGACACCTTTGAGCGCAACGGGCTTTTCGAGAATAACAACATCGCCTACTATCAGGGTAACGACGCTTTCTATCAACTAAAATACGGCTCGGAGTTGGACCGCAGCTATTACGACCGCTTATCGTCAATCATCGCCCGCCGCCAGAAGGAGTTTTACGAGAGGAAAGAGGAACGAGGAAAGAGGAAAGAGGAAAGATGAAAGATAAAAGATAAGGAATTTAAGTAATTTAGAGAAGTACCAACACTAAATCCCTAACCTCCCTAAATGCCCTAAAACAAAAAACAAGAGCAAAGAAAAAAAATCTTTGCTCTTTGCTCTTTGCTCTCGGCTGCCGGCTAATATTGCTGCTCAACCTCCGAGATAAGTGCTACATCCTCGGCGGTAGAGTTCATAATATAGCTCTCTGCCGAAGCGATATAGCTCTCGGCGAGCTTTAGGAATAAGCGCGCATCCGAGCCATACATCTCATCATCTGCAGCCTGACGAGCCAGCAGATATGTGATGATAATATGACCTACACTCTCAACCAAGCGGCGTGCGTGGAAATCCTTGAACTGCGGGCACTCCTTATTAATGCTCTCAACACGCTCCACCATAGCCTCAACCCTCTGACGCAGTGCCTTCAACTGCTCCACAACGGGCTGCATAGCCTCAGCGTACTCCTCCTGCTCGTAGCGTGCAATCTGCTCCATAAAAGTACCCTTTGTAACGCCATTGATAGCCGCCACAACCTGCAACTGCGAAGTACCCTCATAGATATTCATAATACGCGCATCGCGATACAATCTCTCGCAGGGGTAATCCTTCATAAAGCCCGAGCCGCCGTGAATCTGAATGGCATCGTAAGCCAGCGAATTGGCATACTCCGACGAGAAGAGCTTTACAAGCGGGGTAAAAGCATCCGCCAGGCGGTTATAGAATTTCATCTCCTGACGCTCCTCACCCTCCAATGAGCGCTCCTTCGAGATATGAGTATACTGCTTATAAATCTCGACAAAACGACTTGTTTCATACAACAGTGCGCGCGCGCCGTGCAATTTGGCACGCATATTCGACAGCATCTCCTTAATAGCCGGGAATTGGATAATATCCCGACCAAACTGACGACGCTCATGAGCATACTTCAAAGCCTCGCGATATGCCGCCTCGCACAATCCTACCGACTGCGCACCGATACCCAAGCGGGCAGCGTTCATCAACGACATAACATACTTGATAAGGCCCATCTTCCTATCGCCAACCAACTCGGCAGGGGCATCCGTAAAGACCAACTCACATGTGGGCGAGCCCTTGATACCGAGTTTATTCTCGATGCGACGCACCTTCATGCCGCCATTGCGCTTATCATAAACGAGCATCGACAATCCGCGCGCATCGGTTGTACCCTCCTCTGTGCGGGCCAGCACCAGCGACACATCGCCGTCACCATTGGTAATAAAACGCTTCACACCATTCAAAAGCCATGTTCCACGCTCCTCCGACCATGTTGCCTTCAACTGCACAGCTCCCAAATCCGAACCTGCATCGGGCTCGGTGAGGTCCATAGCGCAGGTAGCTCCCTGACATACCCATGTCAAGTATTTCATCTTCTGCTCCTCCGAGGCAAACTCGTTCAATGTCTCGGCACAATCCTGCAAGCCCCAGATATTCTCGAAGCTCGCATCGGCACGCGCAACCATCTCGTTCGCCATAACGAAGCAGGTAAGCGGGAAGTTCAAACCGCCAAATCGGCGAGGCAGCGTAAGGCCATCCAATCCGGCCTTATTCACAGCCTTCATATTTTCAACCGTGCCCGAAGCATACTCCACTCTATCATTCACTACCCTGGGGCCCTCCTTATCAACACCCTCGGCATTGGGCGCAATCACATCACCACATACTCCGCCCGTAATCTCCATTACGCGACGATAATTATCCATAGCATCCTCAAAGTTATGAGGCGCATAGTCATAGAGCGATGCTTCCGAGAATCCACGCTCCTTCAGTTCCACAATCTTCTGCATCATAGGATGCGAGAGGTGGTACTGCAAATCTTTATTATCTGAAAAGAAATTAGCCATCTTACTTTGAGTTTTGCTTGTAATACTTAATCATCTTGGGGATTACCTCCTCGACTTTGCCCGTAATAGCATAGTCGGCAATCTTGTTAATCGGAGCATCAGCATCGGTATTTATCGAGATAATCATTGCCGAAGCATCCATACCTGCCGTATGCTGAATCTGTCCCGAAATACCACATGCGATATAGAGCTTCGGACGAACTGTAACACCAGTCTGACCAATCTGGCGCTCATGTTCGCAGAAACCAGCATCCACCGCAGCACGCGAAGCACCTACCTCGCCACCAAGTACCTCTGCCAAGTCAAAACACAACTTAAAGCCCTCCTTCGAGCCCATACCATAACCTCCGGCAACGATAATTGACGCGCCCTTAATGTCGATTTTACGCTCCTCAATTTGGCGGTCGATAATCGTCACAGCCAAATCCTCGGGCTTAATATACTCTTTCCAGGCAATACTCTTAACCTCAACGGCCTTTGGCTCCGCAAGAGCCTCCTTGCGCATCACTCCCTCACGCACGGTAGCCATTTGAGGACGGCAATCGGGATTTACAATCGTAGCGATGATGTTTCCGCCAAACGCAGGGCGAATCTGATAGAGCAAATTCTCATACTCCTTACCCGTCTTGGCATCCTTATGAGGACCTATCTCCAACTGTGTACAGTCGGCTGTAAGACCGCTATGCAGAGCCGACGATACGCGTGGCGCGAAGTCTCGGCCTACGGGTGTAGCTCCAAACAAGACAATCTGCGGCTGCTCAGCCTTAATCAAACCGCACAACACCGAGGTATGAGGCAAGGTACGGAATGGTGCAAACAACTTATCATCGGCAACCCATACCGTATCGGCGCCATATTGAGCCAGCTCCTTCTCTACGCCCGACAAATTCTCACCCAAAGCCACAGCTTCGAGCTTTACTCCCAACTGCTCGGCCAACTCACGGCCCTTGGTCAAAAGTTCCAAACTCACATCGGCAATCACGCCCTCTTCGAGTTCGATATATACAAATATATTATTCATATCTCCTCCTTTCTATCCGAGCGTGTGGCTCGCTATAAGTTCAACCATAAGTGAATTGATATCCTCGTCTGCGGCGGTCAAACGCTTTGCCTCCTTAGCCTGGAAGACCACATTTTCAATTTTCTTAACCTTCGTAGGCGAGCCGCTGAGGCCCAACTGCTGCTCATCGCAAACAATATCGGCAGCCGTCATTTCCACAATCTTCAAATAATCATGCTTACCAACCAGCTCCGAGCGCAAAGTCGCCGTTTCAGCCGTAATCTCCGACGGAATTGCAGCATACTTATATTTCATTACAAGACGAGCATTCTGCGGACGCACCTCGGGAGCTGAAGAGTTTACGGTAATAACCACCGGCATGGGCGTCTCAACAACCTCAACACCTCGCTCCAAGCGACGACGCACAACAAGCGACGACTCCTTAACCTCAACTATCTGTTCGGCATAAGTCACCTGCGGCAGTCCCAATTTCTCGGCCACCTGAGGTCCAACCTGCGCCGTATCGCCGTCGATAGCCTGACGGCCGGCAACAATAACATCGGCTCCAATCTCCTTCAATGCACACGACAAAGCATAAGATGTAGCCAGAGTGTCCGAGCCTGCAAACTTTCGGTCAGTCAAGAGGTAACCTCCATCTGCACCACGGAACATTGCGTCGCGAATAATATCTGCCGCACGCTGAGGGCCCATAGTGAGTATATGCACCATAGAGCCTTCTCTACTCTCTTTAAGGCGCAAAGCCAACTCCAAGGCATTCAAATCCTCAGGATTAAATATCGCAGGCAATGCCGCACGATTTACCGTACCTTCCGGTGTCATGGCATCCTTACCCACATTGCGGGTATCGGGAACCTGCTTGGCCAATACAACAATTTTCAAATTCTTGTTCATTAGTCTAAATTTGGTTATACATTGAGAGTTTGCCGCGACTACAAACCACTCGTTATACGCAAAAATACGCCATTTAGTATATCTTCAGAGCCAGTGATATCCGAGAATATCCATTTTCGCGACATTATGGAGACCCTCGGATACCCTTACTCTAAGACGCTCAAGCGCATCTAAATTTTATCTAATTATAGTCTCTTCACGGTCCGGACCTACCGATATAATCTTTACAGGGACACCCGTGAATTGCTCTATAAACTCTACATAATTCTTAAACTCAATGGGGAAATCCTCATACTTGCGAACCTTGCAAATATCACATTTCCAACCCTTGAACTCGGTATATACAGGCTCCAAGTCATCGGTAACCTCATATGGGAAGTGGTCTACAACCTCACCATTGATTTTATATGCCGTAGCGACCTTAACCGTATCAAAGTCATTCATAACATCCGACTTCATCATGATAAGGCCCGTAACGCCATCTATCATAACAGCATATTTCAATGCCACCAAGTCCAACCATCCGCAACGACGAGGACGACCCGTAACGGCACCAAACTCATGGCCTATGCGGCGCAACTCCTCACCCACCTCGTCAAATAGCTCTGTGGGGAAAGGACCGCTACCCACGCGTGTACAATATGCCTTAAAGATGCCATACACATCACCTATCTTTGTAGGTGCGACGCCCAAACCGGTACAAACACCTGCACAAACCGTATTCGAAGATGTAACGAATGGATATGTACCGAAATCGACATCAAGCATAGAACCCTGTGCGCCCTCGGCAAGGATAGCGACATCCTCGTCGATGAACTTATTAACCTCATGCTCGCTATCTACGAATCTAAAGCCACGAAGATACTCGATACCCTCCATCCAGCTCTGCTCGTACTCGGTAATATCATACTCAAAACCTTCGTATTGCGCCAACATCTCCATATGCTTTGCCTTGAGCTTATTGTAGCGCGCCATAAAATCGGGAGCCAGCACATCGCCGAAACGCAAGCCATTGCGGCCAGTCTTATCCATATAAGTAGGACCAATACCCTTCAGCGTAGAGCCAATCTTCGACTTGCCCTTTGCCGCCTCACTCGCTGCATCCAACTGACGATGTGTGGGCAGGATAATATGAGCCTTCTTCGAGATAAGCATCTTCTCCTTTACAGGAACGCCCAACTCGGCAATATTACGCAACTCCTCGGTAAGGCTTACGGGGTCTACAACGACACCATTACCGATAACATTTACCGAACCCTCACGGAAGATACCCGAAGGTACGGTACGCAAAACGAAGCTTTTGTCCCCAAAATGCAACGAGTGTCCGGCATTGGGACCACCCTGAAAACGAGCTACAACTTTATAGTTGGGTGTAAGGACATCCACAACCTTGCCCTTGCCTTCATCACCCCACTGCAATCCGAGAACTACATCAATCTTTTTCATTATTATCTATTTCTGAATAATTAATCATTTTGCAAATTTTTGCATTCAAAGGTACATCTTTTTTTTTATCCTCCACCGTTTTGTCGGCAGAATTTATCAACAGGTTATCAAACACTCGGAAATGTGGCGAAATAACAATTTACAGGTATGAAATCATTGCAATTTTTTCTATTTTTGATGTTACAAAATCCGAAGTTGTTCGTATTATAAGCGAAAACAAACCCAAACAAGTATCGCCTCAAGCAGCGTTGCGATGAATAGTGAAGAACTAAACATAGAGTTTCTGTCGGTAAAAGATGCAGCATATCGCTATGCCGCAAGCCTGCTCAACGACTACCATGAGGCGGAGGATGCCGTGCAGGACCTCTATGAAAGACTTTGGCGACGGCGGCTATTTCTGCGCAGAAGCAGTTTCCGTTCACTTGTCATGACAAGCATCCGCAACATATGTCTGGACGCTTTACGACGCCGCGAGCGGCTACGGCAAACTTTTGTCACAACGCCTACCGAGGCAATCTCCGACGATGACGAGCAGAGTAACGCCGAACTGACAACTCTAATAGGGCGAATAATCAGTCAGCTGCCCGAGCGAGAACGCGAAGTGATACATCTAAGGGATTGCGAACAGATGGAGTTTGAGGATATTGCCTCAATAGTCGGAATAACGGAGAGTGCGGCACGCATGGCACTGAGCCGAGCCCGACAAAAAGTAAGAGATGAACTTTCAAAAGTTATGAACTATGGATTATAACGATATTTTAAGACGATATTACGCAGGTGAAACAACCCTCGAAGAGGAGCGCGCACTAAGAGAGTATCTCGCCAGAGAGGGCGCATCCAAAGAGGAGCGCGTTACTCGCGCCATAATGAATCACGAAGCCGAGCTACGCCACCGCGAGGTTGTCATCAAGCCTCACACCACCGCGCAGCGTATATGGAGCGTAACGGGAGCATTGGCGATGTGTATTATTATAATTATATGTGGCATCAAATTCTCGCAACCCACAATATATGGTTATCACAACGGCAAGCCCATCACATCAATCGAAGAGGCACGCTATTACGGCGAGCAGATGTTTGCCGAGCTTGCTGTGGCTAACTACCCTGCGGAGAATAAAGATTTACTGAAAGAGCTCTTCAAATTTGAATAGAACATAATTTACACCTAAAAACGAACGAACATGAAACGCATTTTTATTTCCATCATCACATTTATAGCAATTTTATTCTCTGCACTTGGTCATAACGCAATGGCGCAGAGCAAACTTTCGCTCAGCGCAGAGGGCATAACCTTCTACGAAGAGAGCAGCAGCAATATTCAGGTATCGCCTATCGTAAATATCAACAAAAAGGCACTTACTATCGGAGGTTTGGCATCTTCAAGCATTCCTTCATTCGAGTTGGGATGGAATATGCTGTCGAAGGTCGATTATTCACTCTACGACGGAATGGATGCCGGTAAATTCATGAATATCCGCGAATGGAAATCTACGCAGTTCACAATAAACCTATTAGGCGTCGGAGCTTACAGCAGCAACAAGAAGATAGGCTTCTCGGCAGCCATAGGTATTCGCGCCAACAACTACCGCTTGGGCTCAAACACCACATTCGTAAAGCAGGAGGGAATGCTAATGCCTGCATCTATCTCGGATTTGTATGGTAATTTGCACATTAAAAAGAGCAAATTCAACATCGCCTCGATACATATCCCCATGGAAGTTCAGTTTGGTAACCCCCGAAAATTTGCCTTCTCGGTAGGCGGATATTTCGACATGGTGATGAATTCACACACCAAGATAAAGTTCAAGGGTGGCCCGAAGGAGAAGATTCACTCGTTCCCTACGAATTTCATTCAGGCGGGAGCTACCATGCGCATGACATTCTACCACTTCTCGATATTCTGCTCATATCAGCCGACGCCTCTCTTCAAAACCGACTGCGGACCCAAGGCGCAGCAGTGGACCATAGGTATAGGATTCTAAAGTATTATAACTCCAAAAAAATACTACGCCATGAAACGCATAATTATATTACTGACCGTCATCATAGCCTTCAACCTCACAGCCGAGGCTCAAACCAAAGAGTTTTCGAAATTACTCTCCGATGCTGAAACTTTTTCGATGACAAAGGCTCAGAACGAGAACTACTCGATTTCGGTAACCCGACTCCCGGGCGAGATGATACAGCAACTGACAAAAGTTGATACGAAGGATAAGTCGCTTGTCGAGAATCGCATCGAGAAGATATATCATATAAAGATAAAGGGCCGAGGCTTGCTCGACTACTACACTCGTGCATTCGAAATAGCTCAAAAAGAGCCTTACCTCCACTACTCTACTTTTCGCATGGAGAATGGTTCGCAATACCGAATATTCCGATATAACGCCGTAAGATACTCCGACTATATAATCCTTATCGACAATAGCCAGGCACAAAATTACAGCATATTTTATGTCAGCGGAAAGTTGGAGCCTCAAGACATCATATCGCTTTTGGATATCAAACAATACAAGAACGACGACATCTCGCTCTACACTCGCGGCAAGGTATATAATGTATCGTACGAATCGTTCAATCGCTATCCCCAGCTCGACATAACGATTGACAGCATAGAGTTTACCGACGAAGCCACAATTATGCAGGTTACTATCTATTTCGAGCCCAACTATTGGATAAGATTTGGCAATGAGCACCTATGGGCCAATGGAATACAATACCAACTTCAAAGCGTCGATAAATGCGCCCTTGGAGAAAAATATGTAATGCCGGCATCGGGCAGACAGAGCTTCACGCTGACATTCCCGCCCATCAACGCCAAAGTCACCACGATGGACTGGAAGGGCAATACGGCTGACAGCTGGAAAATAATCGGTATAAAAATAGATAATATTGTTAAATAGCCTCCTGCATCGAGGTCGCAATTCACTATCGGATTGCGACTTTTTTATGCTCTGCGCCACCGACATAAGGAATTTTCGCTATATTTGCCGTTGGTTAATGAGAAACCCACTGAAAACTATGAGCAAACTTATAATTCCTAAATCATATACGGCGGCACTCAGCCTGCAACAGACCGAAATAGCAATCAAGGAGATTAAGGATTTCTTCCTGAGCAGCATTTCAACAGAATTACGCCTACGCCGCGTCACAGCCCCACTTTTTGTATTGAAGGGGTTGGGTATGAACGACGATTTGAACGGCACAGAGCGCCCCGTAACATTCCCCATAAAGGATATGAACGATGCGCCTGCCGAGGTTGTTCACTCTTTGGCAAAGTGGAAGCGCGTAACGCTGGCGGAGTACGAGGTCGAGGAGAACTACGGCATCATCACCGACATGAACGCCATACGCGCCGACGAGGAGTTGGATAACCTCCACTCACTCTATGTAGACCAATGGGATTGGGAGCGTGTAATGCCCGCAGGATGCCGCACGGTGGATTACCTTAAAAAGATTGTCGAACGCATCTACGGAGCTATTTTGCGCACCGAGTTCCACATCTGCGAAACATATCCTCAAATCAAGCCGTTCCTTCCCGAGGAGATAAAATTCATACACGCCGAGGAGTTGTTGCAGCGCTACCCTACGCTCTCTGCCAAGGAGCGCGAAGATGCCATTTGCAAGGAGTATGGAGCGGTATTTATCATCGGTATAGGTTGCGAATTAAGCAATGGCGAACGCCACGACAATCGCGCACCCGACTATGACGATTACTCCACCATTTCGCCCTCCACAGGCTTGGCGGGATTAAATGGCGACCTTTTGATTTGGTATCCGATACTGGAGCGCGCCATTGAGCTCTCTTCAATGGGTATTCGTGTCGATGAGCAGGCTTTGGAGCGTCAGCTCGCAGCAAGCGGCAAGGAGGACAGAAAGAAGCTCTACTTCCACAGCCGTCTATTGAAAGGCTCACTGCCGCAATCCATTGGTGGCGGTATAGGTCAAAGTCGCCTATGTATGATTCTTTTGCACAAAGCTCATGTTGGCGAAACGCAATCGAGCATATGGCCCGACGATATGCGCCAAAGGTGCAAAGAGGCAGGCATGCCACTCATTTAACCAAATAAGGGAGCGAAAATTTGCTCCCTTATTTGGTTAGATGAGTCTTATTTTTCAGGATTATATACCGCCACCGCCACACGCGAATCGGCACATCCGTAATATAGATACCATTTACTTTGGTGGAGCACCAGGCCCTCGATAAAGACCGTTCCGGCGGGATACTGACCACTGCGCTCGAAATCGGCTTCAGGTACAAAGAAGGGCTCATCCAATCTATCTAACACCTTGGTAGGTTCCGATGCCGAGAAGAGCACCTGTCCGGCACAGTAGCTCGCCGCCGTATAGTTCTCATCGCGGCCCTCACCATCGAGGTTTTTGCCATTATAGAAAAGCAAAATACCATCCTCGGTTATAATCGCCGGAGGTCCGCATTCGGTGAGCATACTATCGAAATAACCCACGCGAGGCTCTACAACCTTAAGGATTTCGCCATTCTCATCCAACATCGGAGTCCAGTTTATCAAATCGTCACTCGTTGCAACATTAATCCACTGCTCACCCCAATACATCACATATTTGCCTCCGACTTTTGTAATCACCTGCTCTCCATCAACCACTTTTGTCACAATCGAAGCCGCTTTCGAGAATGAGTCGGCAAAGCGACCATCATACGCCTTTGCAAATGCAGGGCCATGCTTTTCCCATATGACCAAATCCTTAGATGTAGCCACACCAAGCCTTGCCTGCTTACGATTCCACATCGTATACAGCATAACATATGTTCCCTCTTCGGTCATAGCAACGCGAGGGTCCTCACATCCGCCCGGCATCTCCAGCGCAGCCTGACTGTCGGGCTGCGGATACAACACCGGAGCGCCTAAGATGTCGAATTTTAGTCCGTCATCAGATGTGGCATATCCTATACGCGAAGTTCGCGTTCCGATGCCCACCGCCGAGTTATCCTCCGAGCGGAACAGTACAACAATCTTTCCATCCTTAACCGCAGCTGCGGGATTGAAAGTATCGCTCTCCTGCCACTTCACCGCCTCACTGCGCATGGGACAATAAAACACAACATTCGTATCGGGCGAGATAACAGGATTAACCCTCTCGGGGCGTTGAAAATCGAGCCACGCCCACGCTTTCTGATTATTCGGCACTCTTTCATCGTGGGCCACCGACGCAGCATTTTGCTCACACGAAAGCATCTGAAGAGTCAAAATAATGGTTAGATAGTATACAGCTTTTCTCATAATACATTTAGGTTTTCACAAATGTACAAAAAAAACGAGGATATCCAAACTTACTTTGGTATCCTCGTTAAAATTAAATAGGCTTGTTTTTCGGGCTCTTCTTACATATCTTCATCCTCCATTGAGTCGTCCTGAATCTCATCAGCACCCTTCAACTCATCGTCGCCATAGTATTCATCCTCAATAGCCTCATCCGACTTATCGTCAATCTTCACATCAATCTTCACCAGATACGATGTATCCTCGGTCTCAAATGGAACATAATAGAAGAAATCACCATTCGGCTTATCGAATCGTGTCATTACCTCGGCAAAACCACGCGGATATAGAGCCTTTACCTCCTCTTGAAGCTCGGGTGAGAGGTTGTTAAAACTTGCAACTAATTTTTTCTTGGTACTATTCTGTGTCATATCTTTCAAAATTTTCTGCAAGTATAAGCAAAATTTACATACAACACCAAATCTTTATATTTTTTTTGTATTTTTTTTGAAATTTGCCCATGTTACAAACAAATTGTGTAACTTTACGCTGAATTTTACCCTTATGTTATGAGCGCAGAGCAACGAATATATTTTTTACGCAATCTTCTCAACGAGTACAATCACAAGTACTATATCGAGAATGCCCCTGTGGTGTCGGATTTCGAGTTCGATACACTATTGCGTGAGTTGCAGGATTTGGAGGCTGCACATCCCGAATATTACGATGCAAACTCTCCTACGATGCGCGTGGGTAGTGATTTAAGTAACGATTTTCAAACCGTCGAGCACGCCTTCCCTATGCTATCTCTTGCCAACACATATTCCATGGCAGAACTCGAAGAATGGACTCAGCGTGTAGAAAAGGAGGTCGGAGAGGTCGAATATGTGTGTGAACTCAAATTCGATGGAACAGCCATATCTTTAACCTACGAGCATGGCAAGTTGTTACGCGCCGTAACTCGAGGCGACGGTACTCGAGGCGACGATGTGACAGCAAATGTACGCACCATACGCAGCGTACCTTTAACACTTACGGGTGACTACCCCGATTTTTTCGAGATTCGAGGTGAAATCATGATGCCCTACTCCTCGTTTGACCGCTTAAATGCCGAGCGCGAGAAGAATGGCAAAGCTCCATTTGCAAACCCGCGTAACGCAGCAGCCGGCACGCTCAAGCAGCAGCAGTCACAAGTTGTAGCAAAGCGAGGTTTGGATTGCATCCTATATCAAATTGCAGGTCGCGACCTACCCTTCGATTCACATTGGGAGAACCTCGAAGCTGCACGCCGTTGGGGTTTCAAACTTTCTGACGCATCGCGCATATGCCACGGAAAGGAGGAGGTCGAGCAGTTTATCTCATATTGGGACATTGAGCGCAAGGCACTGCCATTCCCTACCGACGGAGTAGTTATAAAGGTAAATCGCAATTCCGACCGCAAAATCTTGGGTACAACATCCAAAGTTCCCAAATGGGCAGTCGCATACAAGTTCAAGGCTGAGCAAGCTCTTACCCGCCTGCTGAAAGTTACATATCAAGTTGGTCGTACGGGTGCCATTACTCCCGTAGCCAACCTTGAACCGGTATTATTGGCAGGCACCACAGTTAAGCGCGCCACACTCCACAATGCCGACCAAATTGCAGCCCTTGATATCAGGGAGGGCGATATGGTCTATGTCGAAAAGGGTGGCGAGATTATCCCTAAGATTACCGAGGTAGAACTCTCGGAGCGCAACCCCGAGAGTAAGCCGTTGGAGTATATCACCCACTGCCCCGAGTGCGGAGCAGAGTTGGTACGCTATGAGGGTGAAGCAAAGCACTATTGCCCCAATCAGAGCCATTGCCGACCTCAGATTTTAGGTCGCATCATACATTTCATTCGTCGCAAGGCGATGAATATCGAAAGTCTGGGCGAGGAGACCGTAGAGTTGCTCTTTGAGAATGGATTAATCGAAAATATTGCCGACATTTACAGCCTTAAGGCTGAACAGATAGCCGTACTGCCACGCATGGGCGAAAAATCGGCAGAAAATATCATGCAGAGCATCGCACGCTCGAAGCAAGTGCCTTTTCATCGCGTACTCTTCGCTTTGGGCATTCGCTTCGTGGGCGAAACGACAGCAAAATATTTGGCAGCACACTTCCGTTCGTTAGACGCCGTTATGGCGGCCTCGCGCGAAGAGCTAATCGAGGCGGAGGAGGTTGGCGGGAAGATTGCCGATGCCATCGCGGAATATTTTGCCGATGAGAGTAACCGCACGATAATCGAGCGCCTGCGCACGGCAGGTCTGCAATTCGAGGCTGCGCAAACCCTTCAGGCATCTACCGCATTGGAGGGCTTGAATTTCGTTATTTCAGGCTCATTTGCAGAGCATTCGCGTGACGAACTTAAAGCATTGATTGAGGCTCATGGAGGTAAGAATTTAGCTGCCGTTTCTGCAAACACCTCATATTTGTTAGCCGGCGACAAGATAGGCCCTTCGAAGTTGCAGAAGGCTACAAAACTCGGAGTGAAGATTATCTCGGAGCAGGAGTTTATGGCAATGATTGCCGACTCTGGCGAGCTGCCTATCACTAAAGAGAAAGAAAAAGTCGAAGATGCACAATCTTCGCTCAAAGAGGAGCTGCCGACAAACACAGAGCCGCAAGAGAAAACCCCGACACCGACGATGCCGATTCAAGGCTCGTTATTTTAAGCCGAGGAAATTAATTAACGAATAAAACGAAGATTATAAAGATATGAAAACACATAAATTAAGTGGCGTAGGAGCCGCAATGATAACCCCATTCAAGAGCGACCTTTCGATAGATTGGGATGCGCTGGGCAGATTGATAGATTATGTCATCGACGGAGGTGTAGACTACATCGTAGCACTCGGTACTACCGCCGAGACACCAACCCTGAATGCAGAGGAGAAGAACGAGATTCTGCGCTTCACACGCGAGAAGATTGCCGGTCGAGTGCCATTGGTGGCAGGCGCCGGAGGCAACAACACTGCCGCACTCATCGAGCATATTCAGACGATGGATTTAGAGGGTATTGAGGCTCTGTTGAGCGTCACTCCCTATTATAACAAACCCTCACAAGAGGGGCTTTATCAGCACTACAAAGCGGTGGCCGAGGCTTCACCCCTTCCCATCATATTATATAATGTACCCGGTCGCACGGGTGTAAATATGACTGCCGAGACAACTTGCCGTCTGGCTGCGGACTGCCCCAATATCATCGCCGTAAAGGAGGCGTCGGGCAAGATTGACCAGATAGAGCAGATTATAAAAAATGCCCCAAAAGAGTTCATTATCCTCTCGGGTGACGATGATATGGCGATAGATGTCATACGCAAAGGTGGCGACGGAGTGATTTCGGTGGCTGTCGATGCCTTCCCCAAGCACTTCTCCAATGCCATATACCTTGCGCGTCAAGGTCTTTTCGAGCGAGCCGAGGAGGCTTATGCGCCACTTCACGAAGCTGTGTGCGCGCTCTTCGAACAGGGCAATCCTGTGGGTGTGAAGGCTGCGCTATCGATAATGGGACACATCGAGAACGAGCTGCGCCTGCCTTTGGTGCCTGCTACCGAACTACTTATGAAGAAGTTAGAAAGATTAATTCGCGAATACGATTTGTGCTAAACAGCCGTTTATTAAGAAAAAAACTGTATGAAACGACTACTTCTTGCACTTCTACTCTCGATAGTTGCCTCTACGGCATGGTCGAAGATACCCGACGAGGATGATATCCTTCGCAAGACGATGGACTCTTCGTCGCCCTATTACTACACCTCACTCATGGTGCGATATAACAATTTGGAGCGCCTGACCGAGGAGGAGTACCACTATTTATATTATGGCTTTGCCTATCAAGACGACTATCGTCCCACAGCTATAAACCCGGCATTTGATGAGCTCTACGCATCATTGCCAACATACAATATCGAATCTCCGAATCGCGAGGAGTTGGAGCATATCATCTCGCTATGTAAAGATGCTATGGTTTTGGACCCCTTCAGCCCTACGGTGCTGAATATGCTGGTATTTGCTTATGGCGCAATGGGTGACACAAAGACCGAGGAGGCATACTTCTACCACCTGCATGGCATTATGGAGACCATAAAATCGTCAGGCGACGGTCGCGGAGAGAAGTATCCGATGCACATCATCATGTTTTCACATGCTGTGGATGTTGTCGCCTCGATGGGATTGGAGAGTAAGCGAGCCCAGATTGTAAGCCGCAAAGTGGAGTATCTTCCGTTGGTATCACCCCGCAAACTACCCGACGGGAAGAAGATTCGCGGCTTCTATTTCGATTACAGCCGCATATATCGCAACAAACCCGAAGAGGTTACCTTCAAGAAGGAGCGAACTTGGCAATTTAACGGCCTTAAACCCAGAGAATACAAATAATCATGAAGAAGATTTTTAGTTATATTACTATTTTTTATTCCGTATCTGTTTTGCTCTTTGCTTCATCGTGCAAGGAGGGAAACGAAAATCCGGAGCCAACACCCGAAAGCACACCTCATACGCTGCTTTTCTACTTTGTAGGCACCGATTTGAATTACTTTTACGGCAAGAACCTCGATGCTACGAGGGAGGCTTTGAGGCAGTTGTCTGCGGCAGGTGGAGCACTCTCGGACAATGGTGCTAACCCTCGCGTGGTCTATTTCCGTCAAACGAGCAAGATGGAGGCTCAGATGGCTGAAATCGTCTACAACAAAGGCGATGTAGAGGATAAGATTATAGCCACATATTCCCTACCCGACGAGATGACCGCCGAGGATATGAGCCGCTATCTCAAGGATATGATTGCGATAGCTCCTGCCGATAATTACGGCTTGGTTATAGGCTCGCATAGTCGCGGTTGGACACCAAAAAATGGTGTAGATTTTTATCAGCTACTATCCTCGGGTGGCGCACCTTATAAGTGGACCTATTGGGAGCGTGACCCCGAAGCTTTGGTGACCCGTTTCTTGGGCGAGGGATATCCATTCTTCTCATCTTACAGCGAGGGCCACTCCAACATGTTCGATATGCCTGAGCTCGCCTCGGCAATATCATCTACGGGAGTAAAGTTTGAATATATAATCTACGATGCCTGTTTTATGGCAAATATAGAGTCGTTATACGATTTGCGTAATTGCTCTAAATATGCTCTCGCGAGTGTTTCGGAGATTATGGGTGCAGGATTCCCATATCTTACTGTGATTCCTCACCTTTTGCAATATCGTGGCAAGGAGTTCGACTTAGAGTCGGCATGTCTTGAATACACCACTTTCTACGAGGAGGATTCACAGACTTCAGGCTCAATCTCGTTGGTTGATTGCTCGGAGTTGGAGGCTTTGGCTGCCGTAACCCGCAAGGTAAACCAGGGCGAACAGAACAGCGTAAGCAACAAATCATTGCAATATTACGAAGGATTGGACCCGCATCTATACTTCGATTTCGGGCAGTATATCAACCTATTATGTGCCGACGAGGGTATCAAAGCGGAGTTCAATGCGCAACTCGCCAAAGCTGTCCCATACAAGAACACGCTAAGCAGTTTCTACACCGGACTTAAGCCCGGACGAGGCACACATCCCATTAAAAAGAGCATTTACAGCGGTCTTACCACCTCGCAATCTTCAGAGATGTATCGCGCAGAATATGCCGAAACAGCGTGGTATAAGGCGGTGCATTAGCCGGATAGTAGCAATAAACTAAAACACCCTCGCCACTCGGGCGAGGGTGTTTATCTTTTTTAGACTCTCAAATACTATTCAGCCAGCAAAGCATCCGCCAGAGCCTCCAAAGCAGGGATATCGCTCTCCTTCATTCGAGAGCGGATAGTAACCATAGGCTCGACAATCTCCACATCTTTCATCGTTTCGAGCATGGTGTGCATCACACGACCTGCCGTCGGTGCCCATGAGCCATTCTCGATAATGCCTACACGGCGCTTCTGATAAGCCTTCATCTTCAAGTGATGCAGGAAGTCGTGCATCGGCGGAAAGACATCGGCATCATACGATGCAGCCGCCACGACCAATGTTCCCATGCGGAAAGCATCCTCAACAGCCTCCGCCATATCATCGCGGCTCAAATCTGCCACCGACACCTTCTTGGCACCCTTTGCCAAAAGGATATCCTTCATCTTATGTGCCACCTCGGCTGTATTGCCATGAATAGAGGCGAAGGCAATGAATACTCCCTCGGTCTCGACCTGATATCTACTCCATATGTCATATAGACCTATGTAGTAGCCCAAATTCTCCTTCAGCACAGGGCCATGCAACGGGCAGATGCACTCAATATCGAGCATAGCCGCCTTCTTGAGCAAGGCCTGCACCGGCTGGCCATACTTTCCACAGATATTGAAATAGTAACGACGAGCCTCGCACGCCCAATCCTCGTCGTGGCTCAATGCACCAAACTTGCCAAAGCCATCAGCCGAGAACAAGACTTTATCCACCGCATCATACGACACCATAACCTCGGGCCAATGTACCATTGCCGCCATAAAGAACGATAGCGTATGCTCGCCAAGCGAAAGCGTATCTCCCTCTTTAACGACGATTGTGCGTCCCTCGAAATTATCCTCAACAAAGAACTGCGGTATCATCTGCAAAGCACGCGCCGAAGCGACTATCTTCAACTGCGGGTATTTGGCCATAACCTCGGCAATCGTTCCCGAATGGTCAGGCTCAAGGTGATGCACTACAAGGTAATCGGGCTGACGCGAACCAAGCACCTCAGCCAAATTTCCGAGCCACTCCTCGCCCTTGCGCTTATCGACCGTATCCATAATGGCGATTTTCTCGTCAAGGATAACATACGAGTTATACGATATGCCGTTGGGTACAACATATTGGCTCTCAAAGAGGTCGATATCATGGTCATCGACACCTATATACTTAATATCTTTTGTAATATCGAAAATCATCTCAACTATTTGGTTTTATATGCACAGCGATACTTTCCGTTTGCCAACTTTGTCATCTTGCCCTTCAACAGGTTGCGACGCAGCGGAGAGAGCCTATCGGTAAAGACCTGACCCTCCAAGTGGTCGTACTCGTGCTGAATAACGCGAGCCGGCAGGCCGTCTATCTCCTCGTCATGCTCCACGAAATTTTCATCCATCCAACGCATGCGTATAGCCACCGGACGACGCACATCCTCATGCAGACCGGGCAACGACAAGCAACCCTCGTTGAAGAGGTCGGTCTCCTCGGAACGCTCGTAAATCTCGGCATTGATAAAGACCCTCTTATAATCCGCCAACTCCGGGTCATCATCCGCCCACGGCGTACAATCGACAATAAAGAGGCGTATATTCTTACCAATCTGTGGCGCCGCCAAACCCACACCCGAAGCTTCATCGAGCGTCAGGAACATATCGTCAATCAGCTTCTTTAGGTCGGGATAGTCGGGAGTGATATCGACCGACTTGTTTCTCAAAACCTGCGAGCCATAAATAACTATTGGATATATCATAACTATCTAACTTTTACAATTTTGTCATCTCCATAGACTCCATAAACGACTGCAAAATAATCGTCGCCGAAATTCTATCGACCAAAGCCTTGTCGCGGCGTGCCATCTTACCTATGCCACTCTCCAACATCGTGCGATGTGCCAAAACCGAGGTAAAACGCTCGTCATAAAGCACCACCTGCTTATCGGGATAGGCGTGTCGCAGACGACCTGCCAAAGGTTCAATGTAACGCATCGTTTCCGAAGGCTCGCCGTTCATCTGCGAAGGTTTGCCCAGGACTATTATATCAACGGAATTTTCCTTAAAATAGTCTGCAAGGTACTTCTCAAGTTCTTTGGTTTCGACCGTAGTGAGCGCTCCGGCAATAATTCGCAGGGGGTCGGTCACTGCCAACCCCGTGCGTTTTTTACCGTAATCTATGGCTAAAATTCGCCCCATTTGCTAAAACTTCGTAATCAATTTACCGATACCAAATCCAATTGCAGAGCCAACTATCAAGCAGACTGCTACGATAAGCACTATCACTATGCGACCCCACATTGGGCGATATTTTGTTTTAGTCATATCGTTATTGTGTTTATGGCGTTCGAAAATCCCTAATTTTGAATTCTTAATTTTGAATTTCTACGCCTGAATCTTCTGGAAGAGCTTGCGGAACGACACAGCATCATCGACCATTGCACGCAGAGCCTCAATCTTGATGCGCTCCTGCTGCATAGTGTCACGATGACGAACTGTAACGGTGCCGTCCTCCAAAGTCTGGTGGTCTACCGTCACACAGAACGGAGTACCCACAGCATCCTGACGGCGGTAACGCTTACCGATAGAGTCCTTCTCGTCGTAGGCCACAACATAGTCATACTTCAAGTCGTCGATAATCTGACGAGCCAACTCCGGCAGACCGTCCTTCTTAACCAGCGGCATAACAGCCACCTTTGTAGGTGCCAAAGCGGCAGGAATACGCAATACTACACGCTCCTCGCCATTTTCCAACTTCTCCTCGGTGTAGGCTGCCGACATAATCTGCAAGAACATACGGTCCACACCGATAGAGGTCTCGACAACATAGGGAACATAGCTCTCGCCACGCTCGGCATCGAAGTACTGAATCTTCTTACCTGAGAACTCCTGATGGCGACCCAAATCGAAATCGGTACGCGAGTGGATACCCTCCACCTCCTTGAAGCCGAATGGGAAGTTATACTCCACATCAGTTGCGGCATTGGCATAGTGAGCCAACTTGTCGTGGTCGTGGAAGCGATAGTTCTCGTCGCCAAAGCCCAAAGCACGGTGCCAAGCCATACGGGTATTCTTCCACTTGTTCCACCACTCCATCTCGGTTCCGGGCTGCACGAAGAACTGCATCTCCATCTGCTCGAACTCTCTCATACGGAAGAT
>JAFXIS010000097.1 GCA_017532885.1 Alistipes sp.
AAGGTGAGTAAAAAGCGGCGCGGTGATAAATTTTAGGGGCTAACCGAACAAATTTCCTAAAACGGATGCATTCGCACTTTTACTACGTGAAAAGGTCTCCGTTTTTTAACGGAAATTTATCCGTTTATCCTTTTTCCTAAAATTCATCTGCCGCGATTGGGCTTCGCGCGGTAATATTTCTTTTATATCTTTAGTTAGCACGTCACTCCACCGAGCCGTAGGCGAGGATTGGAGTCTCTAATAATCTATTTACGTTAGAGATTAATCGGCTTCGCCGCTTTTAATTGCTCCCGCTCGGCATAATTCAAACAAGTTTGATTCTGCTCTCGCTTACTCGCAATTTTGAACCGACGCTGCGGAGCGAGTGCAGAGAGTGTTTACACTCTTTGCCGAGCCGCGAGGAGGAAACGAGAGTTTATCTCTCGTAATTCTGAATTTTGAATTTACAGCAGCCCCTCTTTGGCGAACTCCTCGACGGCAGCCTCAAAGCGGGCAATGGTCTCCTCCATCGACACGAACGACTTGCCGCCTGCGGCATTGTGGTGGCCGCCACCCTCGAAGTATCGGCCAGCAAAGAGATTGACATCCACTGCTCCGCGCGAGCGCAACGAGACACGGATGAAATCCTTATGCTCGATAAATATTGCCGACATACGCATCTTCTTCACCGTCAGCGGGTAATTCACAAATCCCTCGCTGTCGCCCTGCTGGAACCAGAAGCGGCGCATCTCCTCCTCGGTCAGCGACATATAGGCCACCGTACCTTTACGCATAAAACGCATCTTGCGATTGATGGTGTAGCCGAACAGACGAGCGCGGCCCTCGGTGAATGAGTTATATACGTTGTTGTAAATCTGCGGTATGTTGATACCCGTCTCGGCCAATGTCGCTATCGTGCGATAGAGTGCAGGCGTAAGGTTCGAGAACGAGAAGTTACCCGTATCGGTCATCATACCCACATAGAGCACTTCGGCCTGTGCCGCCGAGATAGACTCTGCACCCCACAGTGCGGTGATGATGTTACATACCAGATATGAGGTACTCGATGCTTCGGGGTGTGAGAACATCACGTCGAAAGACTCCGACGGATTGAGGTGATGGTCGATAAGCACTCTCTTGGCCGAAGAGTTTTGTGCAATTACACGGCTCAGCGGCTCATCCAGACGCGAGAGCGTATGGAAATCGAGGCAGAACAACATATCGGCCTCCGCAACGGCCTTGATGGCACGGCCCTCGCTGTCGTTCTTGAATATAACCAACTCGCTGATGCCCGTCATCCAATCCAGATAATAGGGATATTTGTTAGGCACGATGCACGTCACCTTATGCCCCTTTTTGCGCAGAGCCTCGCCCCACGCCAATGATGAGCCTATGGCATCACCGTCGGGGTTGGTGTGCGAGAGAATGACGATATTCTGCGGCTCGGTCTCTACCAAAAGACGAAGAGCATTTATTTTTTCTTGCGATAACTCCATAAAAATCAATTAAAACTTCTCATCAAAGGTTACCTCGCCCTTGCGGTTGGTAATCTTCAGGCTGATGCCCTCCTCGTTGCAACGCACAAGCATCGAACTTACGTTGTCGTTCACAACAATCGGGAAGTCGTGAACGCCCTTATGCGTCGGGAAATAGAGGTGGCGGTGCATATGTGCCGAAATCATCAGGTCGATACGTGTGCCCTTCAATGCGGGGAAGAGGATATCGCCCCAATGCTCGTTACCGTGCCACTCCAACATCTCGGTCACGACCTTCTCCTGACGCTCCTTCATAGCCTCAACTGCGGGCGGTATGTGCAGCAGGATGATGCGGTGCTTGGCCTTGCGGAACTCCTTGCTCTTGATAACCTGCTTGAGCCACTCCACCTGCTCCAGACGGTACTCGTCGAAGGCTGTAAAACCTGCATATACCTCGTGCGAATCCAATTTATCCTCGCCACTATCCAGCATAATGACCGCCGTGTCGCCGCAGTAATATACGCCGTAATACTTGCCGTCGCGGGTGTTGTGGATAAACTTATCGTACGTGCGGGCCATATTACCGCGTGTCTCGTGGTTACCACGCACTACGGCAAAGGGCTTATTCTTGGCAAAACGCTCAACCGACACATCGATGAAACTTGTATAGGGCTGGTCATCGCGGTTATAATAACTCATAATATCGCCGATGTAGAATACCATCTGCGCCTCGTCCATAGGTTGCAGGTCGAGCAAGTCGGCGCACTTCTTACTGTCGTCGTGGATGTCGTTCATCGCAACAAACGTAAACTCCTTGGCTTTGGGGTCGAATGTGCGGAACGAGTACCAGGGCGAGGTATATTTCTCGCCGAAGGTAACCTTATAGGGCTGGAAATCCTTTACTCGAGTCGATACGATGCGGTACTCATACTCCGTTGCAGGCTCCAAATCCAGCAGGTGGATTACGTTGTGGGTGTTGTCGGCCATAATAAGGCCATCCTTGCGGCTGTCGCACAGGCGCACATCGCTACTACCCTTTTTGCGAAGTTCCACCTTCGAGAAACCCTTATGCGAGGTGGTGAAGACAACCGTAGCGCCATCGTAGGTCACGCCCTGAAGGTAGGGGCCGTGATTGACGGTATAGGCCTCTGTGTTGTTGTCGGCCTTGTTGTCGGCCAGGGTGATGAGTACGGGAGATGATGTCTTATCGCCCTCCGCAGAAAATGCCGCTGCCGGCGCGATGCACAAAGCAACGGCCAGCAGTAACATATTTTTCTTTATGTTTCGACTATTCATAAAATAGCGATTAAATGTATACTAAATAAATTCTTTTTGTCATTACGAGGAGGACTTTAGGCCGACGTGGTAATCTCCTACGTTCCCTCGTAA
>JAFXIS010000013.1 GCA_017532885.1 Alistipes sp.
AGATATCCACTCCGTTTTCCAAGAGGCGCATAGCGAAGGTGTGGCGAAAGCAGTGGAAGGTTATGTGCTTCTCTATCTTCGCGAGTTTTAGTAGGCGTGGGATGTAGAAACTTAACTTATAACTCGTCAAGTCGGGAAAGATCAACCCTCTCTTTTGAGGTTTGCCGAGTAGTTCAATCGCAGAGGGTGAGAGAGGTAGTTTTACGGCCAATTGTGTTTTGCTAATAACGATATCAAGATATGATCGTTTCTTTGAGTTGATGTGCACGCTTTTCCAATCAAGAGCGAGTATATCACTACGCCGTAGTCCGGTATAGATTGACAGCAGGCACGCTCGTTGGACATCGGGATATTCCGTAAACTCCACTCGTTCCAGTCGGCGAATCTCCTTCTCGTCGAGATACTCTTTTGCGGTGTCGTGTTTCCAATGTATGCGAGATATCTTAGCGTTTATATCTGTCTTTATAATGCCGTCTTGATGGGCGAGATTCACGATACTCAAAAAAGCATTGAAGTATGCCGAGGCTGTGTTCTGGCTCAGTTTTGCTCGTCTATGTAGTCCTTTAGTGTTGGTGAGAAAACCTTTGAATCGTTCACAGAAACTGACCGTTACATCCTTAAAACTACATTTGCCCTTACAGAATCTGTGGAGATATTTTAGGCTGACTTTGAACTTAATGCCACGATACACGATATTGCGGTGGAAATACTCCAAGAAATCTTCATTGATTCGCATTTTGGATAGGAACTCGTAATCCTTGTGTACAAGGCTGATATATCGCTCACATCGAATCGCATCAGCAATATCATCTATGGTAGCGTTGAACTTTCGTTGTGCATCATTGGAGGGTGTCGTATATTTCTCAAGGTCGAGAAATTCATAGCGTACTTGCTTGCCACTATTGTCAGTAAATGGAGGGCAGAATTCAAGATAGACCGACAACATAGTTCCGTGGCACTTTTTCTTTGTGCGGATTACAACTCTTCCCATTGCTTTAACTCTTTTAATTGTTTGAAATCCTTCACATTTACCAGTACCTTTGTATCTTTACATTTGATGCGAACTCTCTTACTTGCTGTAGCAGAAAGTAAAATTTTACTCTCTATCGCGTATTCTTCGACCGCTTTTTCTAGGGTTATCCATTTCGGATTTATGGTCTTTTCAATCTCCCACGCAGCGATGCAATCATCATAATTAAAGCGACGAGAATTACCTAAATAATAGGAGCGGATGTTGTATCTTTCGACAAAACGCAACACCCAACAACGCCCCATTTTAGTATAATTCAACAGCCCTGCAAGAGAAAATGAGGCCGGGCAAAGTGGACAATCTTTGTTCGTTGGGAGTTTTGCAAACCACGCTCGTAGATGACGATACTTAATGCGTGTAACGCCATCTAATACACAGTAGCGTAGAAAATTAGTTTTTGTTAGACGATAGATAAATTGCTTTGTGAATCCCGAAAGCTGCGCAGCGTCGCTTACCGTTAGCATCTCTTCATAGTGATCTTGCGCTCTCAAATCCAATGGCGCAAGTCCTCGTTTTTGTTGTTTAATTTTTGTCATATTTTATTAAATCATTTGGTTGAACGACATAATAAATATAACGCATAGTAAACACCCTGAAAAATGAGTATCGGTTGAGTATCAACTTAATTTTTCACCCTCGTTGTAAGGCCTTGAGAGAGCGACTTATTTTTAGCACAAATTATCACTTTGGGGGTGAAATGGGGCGAAAAAAAAGAATTTTGCAGATTTTCGCAAAATTCTTAAAGTATTGATATTTAGTATTTTAAGATGCTTTGTCCTTGATTTTTACTTTCTTTTCGTCATTTTGTAAATGCTTGATAATCAGGGAGTTACAAGGGTTATTTTCCGATGCAGAAATTAGCGAAGATGGATTTTAGGATGTCGTCCGAGGAGATTTCGCCGGTGATGGTGCCTAAGTGATAGATTACTTGGCGGATATCTTCACTCAGCAGGTCGGTTGTGACGCCCTGCGTCAGGCCTTGCAATGCCGCAGAGAGTGCCTCCTCGGCTTGGCACAGAGCATCGTAGTGGCGGCGATTCGACACAATGACATCGCCTGCATATGCCGCCGAAGTATCGGCTGCCGAAAGTAAGCAGCTACGCAACTGCGCCATACCCTCTCCGCTCTTTGCCGAGATTGTCAAGGTCGGATATTGTTCATCTGTAAAAGGCGTGTTCCATATCTCCGCGCTATCGTGCAGGTCCGCCTTCGTTAAAACTCGATATATCTTTTGCCCCTCAGGAGCTTCATAGCCCGACATATCTGCCTCGAACGAAGATGCGGCATCGTCCGTAAGCCACAGCACTATCATCGCGCGGCGCAAAGCCTCCGTAGTGCGTTCTATGCCCATGCGTTCCAGCCTATCCTCGGTATCATGCAGGCCCGCAGTATCGACAAAGCGATACACAACACCTCCCATATTTACCACTGCCTCAATCGTATCGCGTGTCGTGCCGGCAATATCCGACACCATAGCTCTATCCTCACCTGCGAGAGCATTCAGCAAGGTACTTTTTCCAACATTCGGGCGGCCGGCAATTGCCACCGTAACGCCATGTTTCAGCGCATTACCCAGGGCAAACGAATCACGCAACTTTACAACCTCGCGATTAAGCTCCATGAGAAAATTTTTCAACTCCTCACGATTGGCAAACTCAACATCCTCCTCCGAGAAATCGAGTTCCAACTCCAACAACGACACGATATGCAGCAATCGTTCCCGAAGCGCCTGAAGCAGAGCAGAATAGCCTCCTCGCATCTGCGTAGATGCCACAGCATGCGACGCTTGCGAGTCGGCAGCGATAATATCGGCAACAGCCTCTGCCTGCGACAAGTCCATGCGTCCTGCTAAGAAAGCGCGACGCGTAAACTCCCCCGCCTCGGCCATGCGGGCTCCACGCTCAATCAGCAAACCGAGTATACGATTTACCACATAACGCGAGCCATGAGCCGAAATCTCCACGCTATCCTCCGCAGTATAGGAGTGTGGGGCGCGAAACAGCGTAACGACAACATCATCCACCACATCCTCGCCATCCACGATATTGCCATAATGAGCCGTAGCGGTCTTTGCATCGGCAAGCACCACTCTACCTCGGAACACCGCATCACATATAGCAATAGCCTCTGCCCCACTCATGCGAATAAGGCACAGAGCTCCGCCGGCAGGTGTTGCCGGAGCTACAATAGTATCGTGGTCGAGGTATATCATACTCCGTTATCGCTCGATTCTCAAACGCTGGCCCTCGCGCAGAGTATTAGCATTGCGGATGCCATTCCAGCGCATAAGTTGCTTAACCGTTACGCGATATTTACGGGCAATAGCACCCAGCGTATCGCCACGCTTAACCTTATAATATATAATAGATGTCTCGGCCATCTTCTTCGCCACCGTACTCGGGTTCAGGTACTCCTTGAGGTAGACCGAATCCTTGGCGTAAATCGAATCGCAGTTAATGATATAATCCGTAACTCGATTCGACGGCAAAATAAGCGTATAGCTCTGCGTAGTGGCAGGGATAATGTCGAGTTTATATTGCGGATTGAGCATCTTCAATGTCTCGGTCGTGACATCTATGGTCGAGGCCACCTGACCGAAATGCAACAAGCGGCGCACCTGAATAGTATCGGTTGCCAACGGCATTGGAGGTTCAACATAGCTGATATTATGCGCCTGATGATAGGCATAGGCATATGAAGCTGCGATAAATGCTGGCACATAGCCTCTCGTCTCCGAAGGCAGATACCAATAGACCTCCCAGAACGACTGAGGATTTCCTCCGGCTCGCGCCAAAGCCTTATTCACATTGCCCGGGCCACAATTATAGGCCGCAATAGCGAGGCTCCAATCGTTATACATATTATAGAGGTCCTTCATATAACGACATGCCGCCTTTGTAGACTTCACAGGGTCAAAGCGCTCATCCACCATCGAATTTATCTGCAAACCATACGAACGACCCGTAGTCGGCATAAACTGCCACAATCCGGCAGCTCCGGCACGCGACATCGCCGTAGAACGCAATGCCGACTCGATAATTGCCATTGCGTGCAGCTCAACGGGCAAACCAGCCTTAATCAACTCCTCGTCAATCATCGGGAAGTAATACTGCGCCAACGACAACACATTCTGCATAACGCCCGTAGGTTGGGTGTAGCGCTGAATATATGAGCGTACGATAGAGTTATATGGCAGATGAATAGGCGAAACAAGCAGTTTCAAACGCGACTCATAAAGCGAATCCAAGCGTGCATCGCCACTCACCTCAACCGGCTCACAGATATACTCTTTGAAGAATTGGTCGAACATCTCATCAACCTGCTCGCGCTTGAGTTGCGCCGCAAGAGAGTCGGCTACGGCAGGAGTATACTCCACAGCAAAGTCCTTACTCTTTTGTTCCTGTGGTGCTGCCACCTCCGTATCGCCGGTGTTGCTTTGCTCTTGGCGCTGCTGCTCTCTTTGGCGATAGATTTCGATTAACGACGCCAACGAATCGGCTCGTTGCTGCTCGATGACGAGTTGCTGCTTAACTGTCGGTTTTTTGCGTCTGAAACCCTGTGCAAAACCCTCTGCTGGCATTACTGCAGAGAGTAGCAATAGGGCAAAAAGTGTCTTAAATACTATTTTGCTCATAAATTATTATAATTCTTAACTCTTAGAAAGTCATGTTAATATTGAATCCGAATATTGGTGTGGCACCATGTACATTCGAGTACTGATAATCAAACAGAGGCTCCATGCTCACCGTCAAATCATCCGACACATCAAAATCCTTCAAGTGGGCATCCACATGGGCATCCACGGCCTGGAAAGCATATACGGCGGCTGTGAGAATAAGACATAAATCTCGATTACGACGATAGGCATCACGAAGATTCTTCAGGTAGCTTGCCGAGTAACGACCCGAGAACTCATCCTTCGACACTCCCTCGGGGTAGTTTCCGGGATTAAGGTCAAAGTCGGCACGCAGCGCATATGCGGTCTTAAAGCGTTTGTATCCTCGATTGTTCCAATCTATGACATATATCATCGACGCCATACCTCCCAACACAATCGGAGCTCGCCAATAGCTCTTATTGTAAATCTGTCCTGCTCCGGGGCATATCAACGACAAGGTTGTCGCCTTCTTCACATCCGACACCTCGTTGGTCGAATAATTCACCGCCGCATCTCCCAAGAAATAGATGTACGATGCAGCCGCAGCACCCCACAACAGCTGTCGCTTCGTATTCGAGCGAATCATCTTGCTCTGCACCGCATTCAACTCCTCGGTACGCGACAATCCATTCTCCGTAACCAAAGCATCGTACTGCCTCTTCAAGGGTTTATAGATGCTATTTTGATGCACCGCCAAGCCTATGGCCGAGCCCATCGTACCATATAAGATTGGAAGTTTCCAATATTGTTTATTATAAATCTGACCATAGCCCGGCAACACTGCGCTCACCAAACATACACGCGAGAGCGACACCGAATCGCCAAACCACGGCTCCGGAGGCAGGATATTACCATTGGCATCCACCCTGTCTTGCTCGCGAGCACGCTGAAGCAATCGCTCATATCGCGCGAGCGAATCTTCTCGCTGACGAGCCTGCTTAGCCAAAATCTTCAGATGACGGAGTGAATCCGAGCGCGACATAACCACCGTATCCTGCTGCATGCCCGTAGTATCGCGTTGTTGCAGCATTCCACCCAAAACCATCTGCTTATCGCCTCGCTTAAGATTCTGCGCAGTGGCCTCCATGGTGCCACATAACACCACAGCAAGCATCACAACACCGACCAAGAGCAATCTTTCCACCACTCTTCGGCTATCGTGCAACACCCTCTTAATCACCCCTGAAATAGATATCGTCATTATTCGATTATCACTTAATTATTTATTGCGCAAGCGCTCTATAAACATCTCAATGTCGGCATCGCTCGCAAAGTCAATAACGATTTTGCCACCTCCCGACTTTCCGCGCTTAATGCTGATATTCTGCGAAAAATAGGGTTCCAACTGCTCCACAAGACGAGAATATGACTCCGGATACTCCTCCTCCGCCTGCTCGTCACACGGTTTCGCCTCGGCCAACTTACGCGCCAAAGCCTCCGCCTGACGCACCGACAAACCCTTCTTTATGCACTTCTTGAGCGCCCACAACTGATTCTCGGCATCAACTCCGGCAATAGCCTTCGCATGGCCCATTGTAATCAAGCCCTCCTTCAATGCCAACTGCACCTCGTCGGGCAATGACAACAGACGCATATAGTTCGATACGGTGGAGCGTTTTTTGCCCACCTTATCCGCCATAGCCTCCTGAGTAAGCCCACACTCCTCGATAAGGCGCTGCATACCCAACGCAATCTCGATGGCATTCAAATCCTGACGCTGGATATTCTCGACCAACGCCATGGCATGCAGATTTTCATCATTTACCTCACGGATATATGCCGGCAACGACTCCAAACCTACAATCTGCGATGCTCGCCAACGACGCTCTCCGCTGATGATGATATACTTGTCACCCTCCGCCTTACGCACCGTAATAGGCTGAATAACGCCCAACTGGCGAATTGAGTCCGCCAACTCCTGCAACGCCTCGTCATCAAACTGCGTACGCGGCTGCGTGGGATTCGGCATTATCTGTTTTGTGGCAATCTCTGCCATTTGATTCATCGGAGCAGTCTTTACAGCCACTTTATCTGTACCAAAAATGGCATCCAAACCTCGTCCTAAACCCTTCTGTTTCATATGATTTTATTTTTCTATTTCTTTTCTGCCTTTTTACGATTACGCTTCAAAAACTCCTTCGCCAACATAAGGTAATTCATCGAGCCGGTAGCCGATGCATCGTACAACATTACCGGTTTACCATGCGACGGAGCCTCGCCCAAGCGTATGTTACGCTGAATAACAGTATCGAAAGCCAACGGGCCAAAATGCTCTCTAACCTCGGTTGCAACCTGATTGTTCAGGCGGTTACGCATATACATCGTCAAGACAAAACCCTCAATCTCCAACTCAGGATTCAATCCGCCTTTGACAATCTTTATCGTGTTGAGCAACTTACTCAAACCCTCCAGCGCCAAATACTCACACTGCACGGGAATAAGCACCGAATCTGCCGCAGTAAGGATATTTACGGTCGTATAGCCCAACGAGGGCGAGCAGTCGATAAGGATATAATCATACTTATCACGCACCGGAGCCAAAATCTCCTTAACGATATGGTGGCCGTTCTCCATTTTGGGCAGTTCGGTATCTGCTGCAACCAATTGAATACTCGACGGCAAAACCCACAACTTCTTAATATCGGGGCTCTGTAAAATCACCTCTTCGGCACGCTTTTCGCCCGTTATACACTCATATATGCCATCAAGTTCGATATCAAATCCCAATCCCGATGTTGCGTTTGCCTGCGGGTCAGCATCGAGCAGCAGCACCTTCTTGCCCAAGATAGCAAGCGATGCCGCCAGATTTATAGCTGTCGTAGTCTTACCTACGCCACCCTTTTGATTTGCCAATGCAATTACTTTCGACATTTTATCTCTATTTATTTTTTACAAAAACACAATCCCCGCCTTTTAACTTCAATTGCCATACCTATGACCTCAATCCACTCTCAAGTCCACGATCAAATCTACTCTCAGATTGCCTCTTATCGGCACCCCGTCGAAAAAAGCAGGATATAATCGGACAAATTTAATGAAATTAAATTAAATAACATCATCATTGCCGAAAAAATGATTAACTTTGTCACATTATAAATTCGGACAAAACGCATAGCGACAACATGGAAGAGATTAATAACGAGAACATAACAACGATAGAGAAGAGCGCAATCAACTCTACCACATCAGCAATCAAAGAGCCTTCAGCGCAGCCTAAACGCAACAAGATGTGGTGGGCGGACCTGATTGTCATAATCTTCGCATTTCTAACCTCTCAATTCGCCGGAGCTTTCATATGTATGCTCCTCGGGATAACACCTCCCACAGAGAATTTTGCAGGTGATATCCATACCGAAGAGGCAGCTGTCGCAGCCTCCGAGCAAGCCCGCTTTATTGCATGCACAACACTCTGTGCCATAGTCATTTGCTTAGGCTTCATGGCTCTCTATGCCCGTGGCAGAAAATTCAATAAAATAATACAGTTCCGCACCCCCGGCTGGGCATCTCCCTTCAGGCTATTATGCGGCTATTTATTGCTCTGGTGCTTCAGTATCGCCATCGAGCCTCTTGCCGAGATGTTACCCGGCGACCAAAGCATGCTCGGAGGTGGCGGATGGTTGCTTATTTCGGCAATTTTTCTTGCCCCATTTTTCGAGGAAGTTATCTTCCGAGGTTACATCGCCGGTATACTCAGAAAGGCATGCGGAGTGACCGTTGCATGGATATTTTCTTCGTTGCTTTTCGGCATAGCTCACGGCACACCGTCAGTCATAGTATCGGCCACCGTAAGCGGCTTGGTATTAGGATTTTACTACATGCGCTACCGTTCCTTGAGTCTTGTCATAATGTTGCACGCCATGAACAACGCCACAGCATGTTTTCTGCACACTCTCGGACTTTCAGATACAACCATCCGCGAGATGTTGGGTGGAGGTGAAATCTATTGGGCGATTTATGCCTTATGTGTAAGCATTTCAATCATCGCGTTTGCCCGCATGTGGCAGGTGATGCGCGAGCATGAAAACAACAAATACATAGCATAAATGTAATAATCTCAGCTATTGATGCGTTTATTTCAAGTAAAAAAACTATCTTTGTCGATTATTATGCGAAGGATACTGAAAATATCGTTATTGGTGGCAGCTGTCATCATGAGCGCATGCCGCGAGCTCCCCGACTATTTAGTCGGGAGTAATACTGTCGCGCGCGTAGGTAAGAACGAACTTACTATCAGCGAGATACAAAATGCCACACCCGCAGGATTGACAGGTGCCGACAGCGTATCTTTCACCAAATTATACATCGAAAAATGGCTGATTCGCCAACTAAAATTAGAGGAGGCGGAACGATTGTTCTCCTCTTCAGAGGCCGACATCGAGCGCTTGGTCGAGGATTATCGTCAATCGCTTCTCATGCGAAAGGTAGACCAGCATTACATCGACGAGCAGTTGAGTGAAGATTTTACGGACAAGGATATTGCCGAGTATTATAACTCGCATAAAGCTAATTTCACACTCGACCGCACGCTGGTAAAGGGTCGCATTTTGCGTTTTGATGCCGACTATCGTCAGCGCACGAAGCTCAAGGAGCAGATGAAGAAATCCTCAACTTCAGCAAGCGCTAACAAGCAGTTTACCGACATTTGCGAGAAGAATGATTTTTTGCTTATCGATAATCGCAATGATTGGGTAAACATGTCGGATTTTTTGACCCATTTGCCCGTTGTGCATACACAAGATTACAGCGACATGCTCAACTCTCTCGGCATTCAGGAGATGAAGGACGCCAATGCGCGTTATTATTACGAGATTACATCGGTATGCCGCAAAGGAAATGTTGCGCCCTTAGAGATTGTTTCGGATAATATCCGTCGCATACTCATCACGCAGCGTCGTAGCGAGATAATCAAAAATCTCGAGCAGAAGATAATAAGCGAGGCATTTGAGAGTGGGCATGCCCGCACTTACGAACTCAACAAAAACAAGACCGCACAGAAATAGCATTTTCGTTAGTAAAAATAGAGAAAATAGAGATAAATTTATGTTCAGTAAAAAGACTTTAGCAGCGATTTTAACGCTGTGTATTTTACTCACAGCTGGTGCACTGACAGCCCAAAAACGCCAAGTTGTTTTGGACCGCGTTGTGGCTATTGTCGGAGGTTCGGCTATTCTATACTCCGAGGTTGCCGAGGCGGCCAATATGCTTATCGAGGAGCGTCGTGCGCAGGGCTACACCTCAGACCGCGACCCGATGAATGAGGGATTGGAGATGCTCATGACGCAGAAACTGCTCTACAACCAATCGCTTATCGATTCAGTGGAGATAAATGGCGATGTAAACTCATTCGTTGAGGAGCGTTTGCAGCAGATGATTCAGGAGGCGGGCTCTATTGCCGACTTCGAGCAGATGCAGCACATGCCCATCTTCAACTATCGTGAGATTCTGCGTCAGCGCGTCACCGAGCAGGAGGGTGCCCGCGCCATGCGAAGCCATGTGGAGGAGGATGTTGTTGTAACACCAGGCGAGGTAGAGCGATTCTTCGACACACTCTCCGAGGAGGAGCTCCCGATTATCCCCGAACAGTATGTCTATGCACACATCGTACGCTATCCGTCATCTCGCGAGGAGGCGAAGCAGCGCACTAAGGAGCGCCTTTTGGAGATGCGCGAGCGTATCATCTCAGGCAAATCCACAATGTCGATTTTGGCGCGTACTTACTCGGTAGACCCGGGTTCTGCGATGAATGGTGGCGAGTATCCCCCGGGACCATTGAACCAGCTCACACCTCCATTCGCAGATGCGTTGTCGAAACTCAAGGCAGGTCAGATTTCCGAGGTTGTCGAGACCGAGTTCGGTTTCCACATCATCGAGCTTATCGACGAACCGAAAAATGGTATGTATCACTATCGTCACATCCTGCTCAAGCCGGTTTATACCGATCAGGAGTTGTTGGAGCCTACACTCTTCCTCGATAGCTTGGTGGGTGTAATTCGCGCCGACTCTGTATCGTTCGAGGAGGCTGCACTAAAGCACTCACAGGATGACCTCACGAAGATGAATGGCGGATTGGTGTCGAATCATGATATTTTGATGAGTAACCCCAACTATGCCAATGTAAAGTACTCAAGCACAAAGTTCAAGAAGGAGGATTTTGGTCAGGGCAAGAGCCTTCAGGATTATATCATGCTCTCGCGCCTAAAGGTTGGTGAAGTCTCAAACCCCTTCATGACTGAGGATATCCGCACCAACGAGTTGAGTAAGATTATCAAGTTGTTGGAGATTATTCCGACCCATTCGGCTTCGTTGTCGAGCGACTACCTCGATATAGAGCAGATGGCTTTGGAGATGAAGAAAGAGAAGGTATTTAATGCTTGGATGAAGGAGAAGATTGATGGATTCTACATCTTTGTTGATCCGGAGTTCCGAGATGGAGAGTTCCAATTCCCGAATTGGATTAAGTAACACTCAAATTGCAGATTGTGCGTCGCATATTATCTATAACAATAATAGTTTCGGCTTTTGCCGGATTACTCTTTGCCCAAGAGGCAACATTCACACGCGCCCTCCTCGTCGATAGTAACGAGGAGGTTGCGATGCTTCAGGCTTCGCGTGCCGACAATGCGCAAAGCCAAGAAGCGGAAGCCCGCCCTCGACGACGCGTTGATTTCATGGCAGATGATGTGCTTCCATTCAACCGCCGAGGTGACAGCATCGTCTATTTCTTGGGTAATTTCGCAGCACACCACAATGGTGCCGTTATTGCGTGCGACAGTGCAGTGCGATATAACGATACGCGTTGGGGATTCTTCGGCGATGTCATCATTAACCAAGACTCAATTTATATCTACGGCGATAGTGCAATATACAACGGAGATGTAAGCCTTGCGGAGGTTTATGCTCCGGTTGTAAAGGTCATAGATGGCGATGCGTTGCTCTACACCTATAATTTCCGTTTCAATACCGACAAGAAGATTGGAACATACACCGACGGAGGCGTATTGGTGCAAGATAACGATATTTTGGAGTCGCAACGCGGATACTATTTTGCCGACGAGCATAATATCATCTGCGTAGACGATGTCGAGTTGCATGGCTCGGATTACGACATGAAGAGCGACTCGGTAATTTATAATACCGACACAAAGTTTGCTCGTTTCTTCGCAAATACCGAAATCTGGAATATCGACAACGAATATCTCTCTGCCGATGCCGGATATTACGACAATGCTCAAAATCTATATGTCATAACCCAAAATGGCTATATCCTCACAGCCGAGCAGGAGATTTGGGGCGACACTCTCTCATATTATCGTGATACGGAGCATATCATCGCCCAAAACGATATCCAGATGGACGACATCGGGCATAAGATGCTGGCATTTGGCGACTATGCCGAGTTCTGGGGCGGAGATATGGATATCGCGCTGCTAACCAAGAAGCCGGTATCTATAAGCTACGACTTAGAGCAAGGCGACAGCGTCTTTATGAGTGCCGACACGATGCAGTTCCTCACAATATCGCGTTTAGAGGAGGCACGCGAAGCGCGCAGAAAGGAGATTGCCGATTCGATAGCAGCCGCAGAAAAGGCGGTAAAGGAACGCGAGGCAGTACTTGAGCGTCGTAAGAAGTTCTTGCAGGAGCAGGCTGTTCGCGACTCGCTATATCGTATAAAGCAGGATTCAATACAAGCAGCCGAAGCGTTGCAAGACTCTTTGCGTCGTGCAGCAGATACTATTGCTCATACCGACGAAATTGCGATTGACAGCGTTGCTACCGGACTCGTTGAGGATAAGAGTGCCGCTGACACTGTAAAACTTGACACTGCAGCCGTTCAATCCGCAGATAGCAAGACTGATAAGGCCTCAAGGAGAGCCAAGAGAGCAGAGAAGGTCCGTAAAACTGAAAAGGCAGAGAAATCCGAGAATAATCAATCGGCTCAGAGTGTAGATAAAGCCGAGGAGCATCAAGAGGAGCAAGAGGAGCAAAAGAAGCAGGAGGAGCAGGAGGAGCAAAAGACTGAAGCAGTTCAGGATAATAAAGCAGATGTTGCAACCACAGCGAAAGCGGATGCCGAAGACACAAAGGCAGTTCAAACAGAAGCAACAGAGGCTACAAAAGCAACAGAGGTAGCACAAGCCGAGGTTGCAGCCACCTCTCAAGCAGAGGTGAAGCAGGTCGAGGAGGTGAAGCAGGTCGAGGCAGAACTCACTACACCTCTTAACGATACAATCAGCAATGCAGCTACGCTACCCGACTCTTTGGGGATGTCGCTTTTGGAGAGAGATTCACTCGCAATGGATTCTCTTGCAATGGACTCGCTTGCAATGGACTCGCTCGCAATGGACTCTCTTGCAATGGACTCTCTTGCAATGGACTCTTTGAGGTTGGATACCTTGACCGTAAAAGAGCGCAAGGCTTACTTTAAGTCTTTGGAGAAGCGCGCCAAGGAGGAACAGAAGCGCGCTGCGATGATTGCCCGCAAAAAGGAGCTCGACTCAATAGGTATGGCTCGCCGAGCAAAGATTGTTGCCGAGTTTGAGCTAAATCGCGAGAGGGAGATGGCGCGCCTCGCAAAGGACTCTATGCGCCGAGCCGAAAAACGAGCAAAACTTTTGGCGAAGGGCAAAGATGTATCGGCTTTGGATGCTGCAGATTCAATGGCAGTGTTGGAACGCGAAAAGATTTTGTCGGACTCATTACCCAACTTTATGTATGAGGGGTCGGATTCTCTTGCTACGGACAGCACAAGCCAAAGAGAGCTGATAACCGACTCGTTAGCGACGGATTCACTCTCGATGGGAGTTATCGACTCGCTCAGCGCAGACTCCACCGCCGTAGACAGCCTCTATCGTGTGGTTAAGGCTTATCGCAAGGTGAGGATATATCGCTCGGATGCTCAAGCTATATGCGATTCGCTGGTAAGTAGCGATACCGACTCTATTATACATATGTATATTGAGCCTGTGATGTGGAATAGCAATAACCAGATTGCCGCTGCGCAGGTCGATGCCTATACGGCAAATCAGCAACTTCTGCGTGCCGAGTTCCTCGAAAATCCGATTATGGTTGCGGAGATTGACACAAACTATTACAATCAGGTTACGGGCAAGCAAATGACCGCCTATTTCCGTGATAATGAGATATATCGCAACGATGTCGATGGTAATGTGCAGACCATATATTTCCAACGCGAGGACGAGCAATCGGCTATCGTCACCGAATTGGTCTACTTAGAGAGTGCCTCGGCGTCGTTCTACATCGAGGATAAGGAGGTGGTCGGCATCACATATCGTAACGATGTGCCGTTTGAATTCTACCCCATAGCCTTGATTCCGGAGGACCAGATGCAACGCCTGCCCA
This sequence comes from Alistipes sp., assembly GCA_017532885.1. Next base: position 14,049 of record JAFXIS010000013.1, read on the forward strand.
ACTTCAAGTGGGTTCCGGAGTTGCGTCCCACGCGAGAAAATATCTTCAACCGAACGATTCGCCCATCAAAACGCGAATTTACCGGCGAGCGTCGTCGTCCCACATTCCGCATTGTCGAAAAAATGGACCGTTACAAGGAGCGTATGATGCGCCAAGGCCTATGGATTGACCGCGAGGATGAACTCTCACCCGAGGTTATCGAGTGGCGCGACAGCCGCGAAAAATAGTATAATCGCACAACTTTTACACAATCCCCCGATGAATATTTCATCGCGGGGATTTTCTTTATCCTTTATACACTATTTGACCGCAACAACATTAAGACCCAAATAATGTCTATCAAAAAAATATCGCAAAGCTTTGTTTTTTTCTGAAAAAAAATCTAAATTTGTATTAGCCTATATATAATATATACAGCCGTTTTACGACTAATAAACGAGTTTCATCAATTTAACTGAATAAAAAAGCTATTCATATAGTTTATTTATAACACTAACTATTAAAAACAAAACACAATGAAAAAACTTTTACTTTCATTAGCACTTGTATGCTTTGGCATGGGTGCTTACGCACAGGATGCAGAGAAGGCTGTTAATCAGTACGGCCAGGAAGTTCAGTCTTTACCCGTAGAGGCAACTGTTCAAGATGGTATTCTTGTCTTCCAGAACAAGAACGCCAACTATAAGATGTGGTTTGATGTTCGTGTTCAGGCTGACGCCGCAGTTTTCTTTGGAGCACCGGACTATGCAGACAAAATTGGTAATGGAATGAGCATTCGTCGTGCTCGTTTTGCCGTTAAGGCTCAGCTTGGTCAAGGTTGGAATGGAGAACTTGATACTGACTGGACAAGTGGTACTCCAGAGCTAAAAGACGCTTTCGTTTCATACACCGGAGTTAAGGGTTTGGAGTTCAAGGTTGGTAACTTTAAGGAGAATTTCTCTATCCAGCGCAATACTACTTCTCGTTACTTGGTATTCATGGAGCGTCCAATGGTTACATCATTGGCTCCTTCTCGTCATCTTGGTTTCAATGTTAAATACTATCGCAAGCATTTCTGGTTGTCTGCAGGTGTATTTGGTCCCGCATTAAAGGATTCTGAAGCGATGGGCTTTATGCAGGATTATAATAAAGATTATGGTATGAGCGAAGGCTTGTCTTATACTGGAAAGTTTGTAGTTCGTCCAATTAATAATGAAGATGCTTCTTTGCATATTGGCGCAGCATTCTCTTATCGTAATCCCAAAACAACTGAATTTAAGGTTAAGGACTTTGAGGAATTAATCGAAGAGGATGAGGATATCGTAGCAGGCTTAGACGAGGGCAAATTCAGTGAGCTTGATGTATTTGGTGGAGCTATGGACTCTCGTAACTCAACCGATATCAACCGCAAAAAGTATGTAAACTCTGGCGACCTCATTGGCTTAGACCACGAGACTGCATGGACTGTTGAGTTGGCAGGACACTACAAGGGTTTGCGTTATGAGGCAGCATATATCTCTCGTACTGCACACATGAACAAGGCTGTAAATGAGGTTGTTTATGGAGATGAGGGCTTTAAGACATTCACCGGTAATGGTTGGTATGTTCAGGCATCATATATGCTCTTTGGTGGCACTCAGGCTTACGATGCTGGAGGTGCAAAATATACTCGTACAACTTCTGGTCGTTCTTGGGGCGATTTGGAACTTGCAGCTCGCTTCCAGACAATGGACCTCAACGATGCTAAGTTCCAGGATGGTGATTTCGTAAGCGGTATTACAGGTGGTAAGGCAAACTTGTATGAGCTTGGTCTTAACTATTATCCTCACAAAAACATTAAGATTGCATTGAATTACTCTTATATTGACCAAGATAAGTACGCTAACGGTAAGGGAGGCGACAAGGGTAAATTCTATGTTGGTTACGATGCTGACGGCAAGCCTACCAAAAAGTCTTCAGAGGTTGTAGGCAAGGGAGGTGTTGATTACAACATGATTGCAATGCGTTTCCAAGTTGCATTCTAACCACATATTTAATTTATACTGTAATGGCAAAAGAGAAAATGGAGATTGGCGCTATCTCAAAACCTCGTTTTGAGTTCCGCTCTTTCGGTCAGTGCTTCTGCGAGGCACACAAGCGTATGGCGCGTTTGTCTGCACCCGTACCCGAGAAGGTGTGGGAGCGTCACAGCGACGAGATTTATATCATCTCTCGCACTAACGATATCAACAACACGAAGATTCGTGACGGCAAGATGGATATCAAGACCTATGTTCAGACCGTTGATGGTTTGGAGCAGTGGAATCCTTTGATGAAGGGCGAGTTCCCTATCTCGGCTCAGGTGTTGAAGGAGGAGGTTTTCCCCGCATTTATGGTTGAGATGCCCGAATTGACAAAAGATACCTACACCTACGAGGAGTTTATCTCTATGGTCGAGGCAAATCCCGATTTGGCGGCAGTACGCGTACATAAGCAGCGTTTCGGCTATATGGTAAACGACACTATCTGCGAGGTGGGTAATGTGCTTATCAATGGCGCAAAGGTCGTTACAATCAACTCGGAGTCTACCGAGATTGAGGATATCAAGAAGACTATCGCCGATGTAGGTTTGGAGGGCGTTGAGAACATCAACTACTTGCAGGCTATCAAGCGAGTTATCGGAATGTCGAACAAGCCTTTGGCAAATGAGTAAGAGTTATGGCACAGGAGATTGAAAGAAAATTCTTGGTGGCAGGCGATTTCAAGGCCGAGGTGAGCAAATCGACCCGCATCATTCAGGGTTATTTGAGTTCGGTTCCCGAGCGCACCGTTCGCGTACGCGTTAAGGGCGATAAGGGCTTTATCACAATCAAGGGTATCGGTAATCAGAGCGGCGCAAGCCGTTTCGAGTGGGAGAAGGAGATTCCCACCGAGGAGGCAGAGCAGTTGTTGGCCATCTGTGAGCCCGGTGTGATTGACAAGACCCGTTATTTGGTTAAGTCGGGTGAGCATACTTTCGAGGTTGATGAGTTCTATGGCGACAACGACGGTTTGACCGTTGCCGAGGTGGAGCTCTCTTCTGAGGACGAGGCCTTCGTAAAGCCTGCATGGTTGGGCGAGGAGGTTACGGGCGATGTAAAGTATTACAACTCGATGCTCATGAAGAACCCTTATAAAAATTGGAAGTAATCTTCTAAACTTTCGGAGGGGAGTTCGAACTCCCCTCCATTTTTAACCTAAACATTCCGCAAAGATGACACAGGATATTAAGCAGGAGGCACAACAGTTCGATCCGCTGGATATGAACAATTATAAAATCGAGAAGCTCCCAAAGATGGAGAAATCCTCTTTCGAGAAGTGGATGGCCCGCTTGGGAGGACCATTGGCTATTTTGGCCTTTATTTTGGTCTATTGGGTTGTGGATATTCCCTTTATCGACAACTTAAAAGAGAGCGATTTTATCCCTACCGAGATAGTTACCGAGAATGCCGACGGCACCGTAAGCGTTGAGCAACCTGCACCAGCACAAAATGTAAAGAAAGCAGCGAAGTTTATCCAGGATAGAGGTTTCGATGACTTCACGCGTGCCAACTATGCGATGTTAGCTATCTTCTTGGCGGCCATCATTTTGTGGATTACCGAGTCGGTGCCGAACTATTTGACGGCCCTGCTCGTTATCTTGGGTTTGGTACTAACTGAAGTTACCTCACAAAAGGAGGCCTTTGCACAGTTGGGTCACCCTGTAATGTGGCTCAATATCCTGTCGTTCGTACTTGCTTCGATGCTCGTCAAGACGCGCGCGGCAAAGCGTCTTGCCTTGTGGTTTGTCCTTAAGTTCGGACACTCGGCAAGTGGCGTATTTTTCAGCTTCCTTGTGATAAATGTTGTTCTTTCGGCATTTATCTCGGCTACGACCGTCAAGGCGGCTATCCTTCTGCCTATCTTTATGGTCGTGGCGGCTGTATACGGTGCGTCGAATGGCAACCGCAATAATTTCGGTCGCAATATCGTTTTGCAAAACCTCTTCCAGGTGAATATCGGCGCAAGTGGTTTCCTGACAGGTTCGGGAGCTAATCTCTTGGCGGCATCGCTTATTGGTGGCGCTTTGGGTATCACTTCGATAAGTTATAGCGACTGGTTTGCGGCAGCCTTCCCGTTGGCAATCATTCTGCTCTTCATCGGCTGGTTTGTCGGTGTGAAACTTATATTCCCCATTCCCAAGGAGCAGCGCAAGCCTCAGATCGAGGGCGGATTGGCGAAGCTTCGCGAGGAGTTGGATGCTATGGGCAAGATGAACATAGAGGAGTGGAAGTCTATCGCCATTTTTGTTGGAGTTTTGGCTATGTGGGCAACCGATAAGCTCCATGGCATAGATGCTACAACCGTTGCGTTTATTGGTGCTATTATTGCACTATTGCCGGGTGTTGGCGTTGTAAAGTGGAACGATGTAGATATCCCCTGGCACCTGATGCTCTTCTCGGCCGGTGCTTATGCTATCGGCGCAGGATTGGACGCTACGGCTCTGCCAAAAAGCATGGTCGATGTTATGTTTAACAGTCTGGGCGTCACCGAAAACACGCCTTTCTGGGTGCTTTATCTATTACTTACGGGAATGATGCTCTTCTCGGCTCTGTTGTTCCAGTCGAAGACTATGCGTGCGCTGATTTTCGTACCTATCGCTATTGGTGTAGCACAGAAGTTCGGCTATCCGATTATGAGCCTTGCGTTCCCCGTAGCGTTGCTTATCGAGCATGTGTATGTATTGCCATTTAACTCTAAGCCTGCGGCACTGCTCTACACTACCAACCATTACAGCTGGAGCGACACATTCCGCTTTGGTATTACGATGATGCTCATCGGCTGGGCGATGATTATCCTTTGGGGAGAAACGGTTCTCCGCTGGTTGGGTTACACAGAAGGATTATTCTTTTAGAAGGTTTATTCTTTTAATAAATAAGGGACTTTTGGGGCTATGATTGATATAACGACAAAGATACACGACAAATTCTCTATCGAGTTCAAGGTGGGTTTTGTAACCCGCCGCAAAACTCGCCACAATGACTTTTCGGTCTATATGTGGATTTTCGTGCCATCGAGCTTGGATATAGCCCCCGCAACATACTCGAAGTCGGATTTTTATCGCGATGTAAAGTCGAATGTGCGATTAATAACGCCACGCTTCTTGCTGCGCAATATCGCTTCGGGCGAGGCTACTCCTCTAAAATATCTGCGTGAGGCTTTCGAGCGACTCTCGTCTGACCCGACACGCACAGCCGTCGCCGAATATGAATCTCAAATTAAGATTTTCTCGGCGATAGTAAAGAGTGCCATGCGCGAAGAGGTCGGGCATATATGCGTCAATGACCAACGCGAAGAGGATGTGCGCTTTTTGAGCAAGGAGTATATTAAAAACATACGATGTATTCTCAAGGAGTATCGCGCCCTGCGCAATATCATCAATACTCCGCGCGTGAGCAAGCAGATGATGGATTGCTTCGGCTTTGGAGATGAATTTATGAGCTATATGCTCAATCAATACACCTTCCGACTCATAACGCATCTATCGCACAACAAAGAGCTCTACACCGAGGAAATTGCCCAATTATCGGCATTGATACGCGACGAACAGCAATATCGTCAGCAGATGGGTTATCTCTCGGTTAAGGAGGATGACACGCTGGAGAATCGCGATTTGATTTACTCGCATGGCGTGCTGAAGAAGTATGTCGAGAGTGCCCTCTACCTTCGCGTACCGAAAAAACGCGACGGAGTGATGGTTGAGCAGCTATATTACAGCATCGCCGCGGGTCTGTCGATGATTTTCGCCACGATTGTAAGCTTCTACTTCCAGCAACGCTTCGGCAACCTCACTTGGCCATTCTTTATCGTGCTTGTTATAAGCTACATGGGCAAGGACCGCATTAAGGAGTTGGCGCGTTACTATTTCGCCCACCGCAAAGGCAGCAAATATTTCGACAACAAGGCGAAAATAAACATCAAGGAGCAGAATATCGGTTGGATTAAGGAGGGTGTCGATTTCCTGCAACAGCAAAACATCCCCAACGAAGTGATGCAGCTGCGCCATAAAGCACCTATCTCGCCCGCCGAGAAATCTATCCACGACGACAATGTTATGTTGTATCGCAAATGGGTGCATATCGACCGCGAGCGTTTGGAGGCAAACAATGTCTACCACACCGACGGCATAAACGACATTATCCGTCTGAATATCAGCAACTATATTCAAAAGATGGATAACCCGTATGTACCTTTGCATATTCTCGACGAGGATAACTCCTTGCAGCGCATTGACTGCAAAAAGGTCTATTTCCTCAATATCGTCATGCAGTACCAATACGACGACCGCACCGACTACAAACGCTTCCGCGTATCCATTTCGCGCAACGGCATCGAATCAATCAAGGAGATGCAGTAGGACCTTCCACTACCTCGCCACACAGAGATTCAACAGACAGAATACTAATAAATTAGAGCCAAGTACCTTTAGCAGGAAACTTGGCTCTAATTATGCTAACAATATGCAATCCCCCTACATCGCGAAGCCGAGGGAGATACCCCAGCGGATGGGTTTGCCCGGGCTTATGAAGTCGCTGCCCACAGAGCGGAAATAGAAGGTGTTGAACTCGGTATCGGTGAGGTTTTTGCCCCATAGGCCGAGCGAGAAATCGCCCTTGCGAAGCTCCAGCGAGGCGTTAAGTTGCGAGTAGAAGTTCTGCGAGAGGGTATTTGCCTCGTTCCAGTAAATCTTACCCGCACCCTGCCAAGAGGCCGACACCGTAATCTCATCGAGTACGCGGCCACCTATCCAGCAGTTATACGCCAAGCCAACCGATGCGGTATGCTGCGGAGCGTATGGGAGATAATTGCCCGCATAGCTGACCTCAACACGCTCTGCTTTGCCCTCGGCATTAACCGCATCAACGAAGTCATCATACTCAACGAACTTGGCGTGGGTAAAGCCATAATTGGCCGTCAGACGCAAATGGCTCATCGACATCAGTCGCAGCATATCCCACGACGCCGAAATCTCGGCACCACGACTGCGCGAGCGACCCGCATTCGACATCATACGACCCGTAGCATCGCCATCAGGGAAAACCGTAAGCTGCTGGTCGCGGCACTCAATCCAAAAGGCGGCAAAATCAACGCCCACGCGACCTTTGGCAAATTTCAGGTGGCCACCCACCTCGTAGTTCCAGCTATACTCGGGCTTATAGGTCGTAACCGAAGCCTCGTCATAAGAGGGAGTCGCAGAGGGCTGACCCGAAGGCTGACCGTCGGCCTGCGACGAAGGACGACCACCCTGTCCGCCACCCATGCTGCCCATAGCATCCGCCATAAGGGCTGTTTTCATCTTGTTTTGCAGGATATCCGAGAATATCTGTGTATTGAATCCGCCCGCCTTATATCCGCGAGTAACGGTGGCATACAAGTCGCCCGCACCCGTAGTAAAATTCACAGCAAACTTGGGAAGCAACTCCAAATAGTCCAACTCCTCTTTGCCCTGCATCGAAACGGGAACAGGTTTATTATTGATGTTTATCGGATCCATTCCGGGGCGCATTGCCGGCATATTAAACGAATATATTACCTCCGAGAAGTTATCGTAATCCATCGTAGATTTTTCGTAGTCCAGACGCAGACCTGCGGTAAAACGCCAACGCTTACCGGCACGAAGCGACGACTCGTGATATACAGCTGCGCCATAGGTCGGGATATCGAAATCACTCTCCAAATCGAACGGGTTAATCGTCAAAAATTGCTTTACCATAGCCGGCATATTACCCAAAATTAGGTCACTGATACCATCCTGTTGGAAACTAACCGGCGCCGACATATCTATCGTCTTATAAAATCCGTAAACGCCCGTCAGCCATTTCCAACGGCGGTCACCCTCGTTGGTACGGAAAACGATATCCTCCGTTACGGCGTGCTCACGCTGCTCCTGAATAAGGGTAAACATTGCCTTTGGCGTGAAGTCGTTGTCGATATTCATCTTATCGTGCGTATATTGATAAGATGTCGTCGCCGTAAACTTATACTTTTCGCCCGCGTGCGAGAGAATCAACCCATCGCTGATATTCATTCTCATATAGCGGCTCGGGTGGTTGTAATTCACCTTATCAGCACTACCCTTCTCGGCATCATACTTAGCGTAGGCATAGCCGCCCTCGTCAGCATAGCCTATCTGGGCGATATTCTCCAACTCCCAGCCTCGGCCCAAGCGGCCAACCAAACGCACGCGGCCACCGCTCGATGAGCCCCAATCGACCGTTTCGCCATTGTAGGCATTTTCGAAGAAGCCGTCGGTACGATTATAATATCCACCGACCATATAGCCGAACTTACCACTCTCGCTGCGGCCATAATACGATGCCTTGCCTCGGAAAGTATTTGCCGAGCCATACTCCAAACCTACCCTTGCGCCCTCGTAGTTCAGTGGTGAAAGAGTATAGATATTCATCTGTCCGCCCATAGTATTACGACCATAGAGCGTACTCTGCGGGCCACGCAACAACTCGATGCGGGCAACATCCAACATATCAAAGTCGTAGTTGTTCTTATTCAGATAAGGTACGCCATCGACCGTCACGCCAATCACAGGTTGGTCGATACGGGCACCGAAGCCACGCACATATATCGACGATGTCATCTTCGAGCCATAGTCGGGCTGGAAAAAGTTAGGCACCAAGGCTGACAAATCCTTTACCGATAGTATATGCTCGCGCGCGAGCATACTCTCGCCCACAACCGAAGATGATATCGGTTCTCTCTCCAACTTATAATGTCGTTTGGTGGCATAACCCTCGACATAGACCTCATTTACAACCACCTGCATAAGGCTATCGGGGTGCTCAACGGCATCCACATTTTCGGGCGTGCCGCTCAACAGAGCAAGCACAGCAAACATAAATTTCATATCTCTTTATTCTATATTTTAATTTTGATTTTACGCTACAAAGGTACTTTATATACGCACGCGCAACAACTATCATAAGTTATAGTTTTGTGTTTCGCATAATTATACTATCTTTGCCATATGCATAGAATGAAGATTGTAATCATACACCCAAATTCGTTATGTGGGCTTGCAATGAGGAGTATCCTTGCTGACATGTCACCTTTTGTACACATGTTCCGCGAGGTGGATGTTGTATCCTACAATTCAATGGAGGAGTTTATGGAAGATGGAGCCCAAAATGTGGTTCACTTCTTTGTTGATGCACAGAGCGTACGCGATAACATTTCATTTTTTCGCGCTCCACACTGCCGTTGTATAATCCTGTCCGAGGGTAAGGACGACACTATCGAGGGTTTCCATAGCTTAGATTTATATCGCTCAGAGCGCGAATTGCTCAAGATATTCCTCACGATGTTCAATTCGGCACACATGTCACATGGCAATGAGCCTCACTCTCTTCCCCAAGAGGAGGACCTCACCTTATCACAACGCGAAAAGGATGTCTTGGCGCTGCTGGTTAAGGGTTATATCAACAAAGAAATTGCCGACAAACTGAATATCTCGACCCCGACGGTAATTTTCCACCGCCGCAACATCAGCGAAAAAATTGGCTCAAAATCTATCGGGCGCCTTACGATTTACGCCGTAATGAACGGCATTGTCGATGTAAGAGAGTTATAAACCTTAAAATATCAGCACATATGAAAAAGTTATTCTTCGCATTGGCAATTTGCCTTTTTGCCGCAACATCATGCTGCAACGAATGTAAGAAAGCCACCGAATGCAACACCTGTTGCGAGGCTGAGAATCCTGTTATCGAGGCCATTATGGCGCGCCGCAGCATCCGTGCTTACACCGACGAGAGTGTTTCGCGTGAGCTTTTGGACAAGATTGCCGAGTGCGGTATAAACGCACCCAACGGAATGAATGCCCAGCAGTGGGAGGTCAGAATCGTCGATAGTAAAGAGTGGTTGGATAATGCTACCGCCACATATCGTCAAAGCGTAAAGGGTACACCTGCCGAGAAGCAGTTTGAGGACCCTGCATTCAAAAATATGTTCCGCAACGCCCCTGCCGTTATATTTGTGGCACACAAGCCGGGCCATTGCACGCAGGTTGATTGCGGTCTTATGGCAGGTAATATGATGCTGGCGGCTCAGTCGCTGGGTCTTGGCTCAATCTGCATGATGGGCCCATTGATGTGGCTCAATTCCGATGCCGGTAAGCCCATCATCTCTTCTCTCGGCTTTAGCGAAGGTTACGAGCCATTGCTCTGCGTAGGTATTGGTTATGCTGCAGAGAAACCCGAAGCTCGCCCCCGCAACAAGGAGGTTATCAGGTATGTTGAATAAAAATTGGCGAAAAATCTCATACGAGAGTTAATTTTTTCGCATAATTATTCATTTTTCATTTTGATATATCCTATTTTTACAATATATTTGCATCCGTATTACAATACAGGAGATTATGAATAACTACTTTTTCTATTTTAAGCGATTTTACTTTTACCGTGCGAACGGTCAGGATGTCGTATGCTAAATAGCGAGTAGTTGCATATATGTGTTTTAATCCTGACCTTAATTAGTTACGGTCGGGATTTTTTAATTTTTGATTGAGAATAATTTAGACACTATGCAGAAGATTGCAATTCAGGGATATGAGGGGTGTTTCCACCACATTGCTGCAATAGATTACTTCGGTCGCGATATCGAGATTCTGCCATGCGACACATTCCGCGAGGTAGCAACAGCCGTAAAACGCGGCGAGGCAGACATGGGACTCATGGCAATAGAAAATTCTATCGCCGGCTCGATAATCCCCAATTACAGCATTCTGCAAGACGAGAATCTGCAAGTTGCAGGCGAGGTTTATCAGCCCATCAAGCAGAACCTTATGGTCTTGCCCGATGTGGAATTGGAGGATATCCAAGAGGTGGAATCCCACTCTATGGCTCTGCTGCAATGTGTTGATTATTTGGATGCGCACAATTGGAAACTTATCGAGTCGGAGGATACAGCCCTCAGCGCCAAGCATATTGCCGAAAAGGGCTTACGCCATACTGCAGCTATCGCGAGTGAACTCGCAGCCGAGATGTATGGACTAAAGATTATTGCTCCCGAAATCAACACCATAAAGAGCAACTATACCCGTTTTATGGTTTTGAAACGCTACGACCACGACATCTCGCCCGATGCAAATAAGGCCTCGTTATACTTCAAGACCAATCATGCCGAAGGCTCTCTACTAAAGGCTTTGAGTACACTCTATGGCATAAACCTCTCGAAGTTGCAATCATATCCCATACCGAGTGAGCCGTGGCACTATCTGTTCCATATCGATTTGGAGTTTTCATGCTTGGATGACTATATTCGTAACCTAAACAGCCTGCATGAGGCTACCGAGGAGATACATGTTTATGGCGTCTACCGCAGTGGGAAGTAGAGGAAAGAGAAAATAGAACTCGAACGAGAGAGCGAGAAAAAAATCTATAAATCGAGAAATAGGATAAAGAGATAACAAATACGATAGAATTAACAAATTAAAACTTTTACACACTATGGCAAGAGTAGAAATTGCTCCTTCACATCGCATGGATTGCATCAAGGAGTATTACTTTTCAAAGAAGAATCGCGAAATCGCAGAACTGCGCAAGGCTGGTCGTGATATTATCAGTTTGGGTATCGGAAGCCCCGATATGCCACCTGCCGAGGCTGTCATCAACCGTCTGAGCAAGGAGGCACAGCGCCCCGACACACATGCATATCAACCCTACAATGGTAGCGAACTTCTCCGCGAGGCATATGCTGCTTGGTATGAAAAATGGTATAATGTAAAGCTCAACCCCAAGAATGAGGTGTTGCCTTTGCTTGGCTCCAAGGAGGGTATCATGCACATCTGCATGGCATTTTTGGATGCAGGAGATAAGGTTTTGGTGCCAAATCCCGGCTACCCAACATACCGCGCAGCCGTAACTTTGGCAGGCGGCGAGGTCGTGGAGTATCGCTTGAATGCAGCAAACGGCTTCTATCCCGATTTTGAGGAGATTGAGAAGGAGGATTTGAGCCGCGTGAAATTGATGTTCGTAAACTACCCCAACATGCCTACGGGAACTCATCCAACGGTTGAGTTGTTCGAGAAGTTGGTAGCTTTTGCCGGCAAGCACAACATCCTTTTGGTCCACGATAACCCATACAGCTTCGTGCGCAACAACCTCCAGCTCAGCATTCTTTCGATTCCCGGAGCTTGGGATGTAGCCATCGAGATGAACTCTACAAGTAAGGGCCACTCTATGGCCGGCTGGCGAGTAGGTGTTGTGGCGGGTCGTGCCGATATTTTGAGCGACATCCTCCGCTTTAAGTCTAATATGGACTCAGGTATGTTCTACCCCGTACAAGCGGCAGCTGCCGAGGCTTTGGCTTTGGGAAATGAGTGGTTTGACGAGCTAAATGCCACATATTACGCTCGTGAGGCGCGTGGCTACGAGCTTTTGGATGCCCTGGGATGTAACTACGCAAAGGGGCAAGCAGGTCTGTTCGTATGGGCTGCTATGCCTGAGGATTTCGAGGGCGACTGCTTCGCATTCTCGGATAAGGTACTCAACGAATGCGATGTATTCGTAACTCCGGGCGGAATATTCGGTAGCGAAGGAGAGAAATATATCCGTATCTCGCTTTGTATGCCTGAAGAGCGTTTGGCGGAGGCTGCCGAGCGCGTAAAGAGTCGATTTGTAAAGTAATAATTCACATCGAATGAATGCAACTGTTATAGGTCTGGGACTTATCGGAGGTTCACTTGCATTGAGCCTCAAGGATAATGGCCTATGTGAGCGCGTTATAGGCGTAGATCGCTCGGAGAGCAACGCCCGTAAAGCTCTCGAATTGGGGTTGGTAGATGCCGTTGCTACGCTTGACGAGGCACTTGAGCAGAGTGGGCTGATAGTTCTCGCAACACCTGTGGATGTAATACCCGCATTGGCAATAAAAATCCTTAATCGCATACGCCCCGACCAAATTTTAATGGATATGGGCTCCACCAAACAAGAACTCTGTGAGATGGTGATGATGCACCCCAACCGAGGTCGTTTGGTAGCGACACACCCCATGTGGGGTACCGAAAATAGCGGTCCTGAAGCTGCCGAGCACAACGCCTTCAAAGGTAGAACAGTAGTTATCTGCGAGCGCGAAGCTACGGATAAAGATGCTTTGGAGTTCGTCGAGAAGCTTTACCACACGCTCAGCATGCCCATTCGTTATATGTCGGCAGAGGAGCAGGACACCCACTGTGCTTATGTGTCACATATCTCGCACATCACATCCTTCGCACTTGCCCTTACGGTCTTGGAGAAGGAGCGCGAGGAGGAGCATATTTTCGACCTTGCAGGTGGAGGTTTCGAGAGTACGGTGCGCCTTGCAAAGAGTCTTCCGCAGACTTGGGCACCCATATTTTTGGGCAATAAATACAATGTGCTGGATGTTCTTCGCGAGCATATTCATCAGTTGCAGATTCTGCGTCGCATGATTGAACGCGACGACAAAGAGGGATTGATTGAGGCAATGCAAAAAGCCAACAAAATCCGCGAGATATTGAAATAACACACGCTGCCGAGGGAATTGGCAGTGCAAACTTAAGGCTATTAGAATTATGGAAAAGTTCAAACTTGGGGCAAAGCGCCCACTTATCATAGCAGGTCCTTGTAGTGCCGAGACAAGGGAGCAAACCATAGAAACCGCCATGGCGCTTGCTCGCTCAGGTCGTGTCGATGTAATTCGCGCCGGCGTATGGAAACCCCGTACCAACCCCGGAACTTTCGAGGGTATAGGTGAGATAGGCTTGGAGTGGCTGAACGAGGTTAAGCAGGCAACAGGTCTGCCAATTGCTGTGGAGGTCGCCAATCGTTCGCATGTCGAGATTGCACTCAAGCATGGCGTAGATTTGCTATGGATTGGAGCCCGCACCACCGTTTCGCCTTTTGCCGTTCAGGAGATTGCCGAGAGCTTGCACGACAATAAAGATGTCGCTATACTTATCAAGAACCCGATGACGCCCGATATCGGACTTTGGGCAGGTGCCGTAAATCGCCTTATAAACGAGGGTGTACCCATCGAAAATATCGGCTTGATACATCGAGGTTTCTCATACTTCGGACATAGTAAATACCGCAACCCGCCTATGTGGCACATGATTTTCGAGATGCGCAGCCGTTTCCCCGATATGATGATGATTTGCGACCCGTCGCACATCTGCGGTTGCCGACCTCTACTCTACGGCATTGCCCAGCAAGCTGCCGATTTGTGCTACGACGGACTCATTATCGAGAGCCACTGCTCACCCGACAAGGCGTGGAGTGATGCTTCACAGCAGGTTACACCCGAGGACTGCATCACCATGATTGACAATGTGATGTGGCGTGCCAAGAGTGCGAGCGACCCCGAATTTAACAGCGAGCTGAACATCTGTCGCCAGCAGATTGACCAGATTGACTCGGAACTCTTCGAACTCTTGAGTGAGCGTATGCGCACCGCCGAGAAGATTGGTAAAATCAAGAAGGCAAACAATGTCGCCATCTTGCAGAGCAACCGCTGGGAGGATATCTGCCGTCGAATGTTGTCGATGACTCGCGGCATGGGTCTTAGCGAAGATTTTGTTCGCACCGTTTTGGAGGCTATCCACCTGGAGAGTATCGCCCGCCAAAACGAGGTTATGAATAATCAGTAAGCGAATAAAATCCCTAAACAAAGAGCCGATTTCGTTGAAATCGGCTCTTTCTGCATATTTAATCTTCATTACAAGCTTCAACCAATGGTGTAGATTGAAAAAAAACACTAACTTTGTGTGATTATAGGCATGGATAAATTTTTCACATACGAAGGAGTGAATCTGCACTACACCGATCGAGGCGCAGGGCAGGCGGTTGTGCTACTGCATGGCTGGGGCTGCGACTGCAATATCTTCGGGGCGGCAAAGGCGTGGGCGGAGGAGCATTTCCGTACCATTGCTGTCGATTTTGCCGGTTTTGGCCAGAGCGACGAGCCCAAAGAGGTGTGGGGCGTGGAGGAGTATACCCGCTCGATTGAAGCGCTCTTAAAACACGAAGCCATAGAGAATCCCATCCTGATAGGCCACTCGTTCGGTGGGCGCGTGTCGATAGTTTTTGCGTCGCGCAACAAGGTACGCAAAATCATCCTTACCGATGCGGCAGGAGTAAAACCCAAGCGCAGCCTACGATATTATGTGAAGGTATACTCATTCAAGGCGATGAAACGCCTTGCGCCGCTATTCTTGGGTAAAAAGCGCGCGCAGGAATTTATCGACCAGCGTCGCGCAAAGAGTGGCTCTTCGGATTACAACAACGTCTCGCCCATGATGCGGACCATATTATCGAAGGTTGTGAATGAAGATTTATGCCATCTGATGCCCAAAATCAATGCTCCAACACTGCTGTTTTGGGGCGAAAACGACACCGCGACACCACTCAGCGATGCCAAACGCATGGAGAAGTTGATTCCCGATGCAGGACTGGTTACGGTAGCGGGTGCAGGACACTTCGCATTTTTGGAAAATATGCCGCTGTTTCTGAGAGTCTTGGAGAGTTTTTTGAATAAAGAGATGAGTAAAATTCAAAAGTAGAATGTTGATAGAAAATATTATATTCTGGCCGATGTATGCCCTGCTATGGGCTGCCGTAGTGCGCTACGATGTGCATATGTTCCAGCTTAACTCTTACCGCGTGGAGCGTTACGCGCGTTGGTTTGGAGGCGGAAACAAGCATATCCGCAGCCTGATAATTCTCGCGTTGGCCGTGGTAGGATTTTTTGCAAATTCGAAGTTCCTACCCTTCTCGGCAATCTTTATGCTGGTGTTGGCGTGCAGGGAGTTTTCTTCAAAATATAAGACTCCGATTGTCTACACCATGCGTGTAAAGCGACTGCTGCTAACGGCATTACTTCTAACCGCTGCGGTGTTATATGCCACATGGGTATTACTACCTAAATATCTCGCTTGCGTGGCTCTGCTATTGTTGGTCATGCCGATTTTAATGCTCCTGGCTAACCTTATAAACAAACCTATCGAAGCGGCTATTTCGCGTTGGTACTATAACGATGCGAAACGCATTTTGCGCTCAATGCCCGACCTTACGATTATCGGTATTACGGGCAGTTTCGGCAAGACCTCAACAAAAAATTACCTCTACCGCATACTCTCGGAACGATATAATGTGCTGATGACACCCGGAAATTTCAATACCACTTTGGGTGTCGTAAGGACCGTGCGTGAGCAGTTGAAACCCTATCATCAAATCTTCATTGTCGAGATGGGCGCAAAGCAGACTGGCGACATAAAGGAGATTTGCGACCTGGTACACCCCACGATAGGTATCGTAACGGCGGTTGGCGAAATGCACCTCGAGACATTCCACTCGGTGGATAATATCTTCGCAACGAAGTTTGAGTTGATAGATGCCCTGCCCACAAATGGTATGGGCGTGATAAACCTTGATTCGGAGCATATAGCATCACGCATTGCTCATTATCACAGCCCCACAAACCTCATATCGTATGGCGTACACAATCACGATGCGGAGTATCGTTCGGTAAATATCGCCTACGCCTCAACGCAAACATCGTTCGATGTTGATTGTCGAGGAGATATCCGCGAGGGATATGCTACACGCTTGGCGGGTCGAGGAAACCTACTAAATCTGTTGGCTGCCGTTGCCGTTGCCGATAAGCTGCAAGTTCCGGAGTCGTTGCAGAAGCGTGCGATACGCCAAATCGAGCAGATAGAGCATCGCCTGAGCATAAAACGCGCCGAGGGAGGAGTCACAATCCTCGATGACGCCTACAACTCCAATCCCGCGGGAGCGGAAATGGCATTGGAGGTATTGCGCCACTTCGAGCGTAAGGAGCAGGCGCAGCGCATCGTCGTAACTCCCGGGTTTGTCGAGTTGGGCGAGAGGCAAGAGGCTCTAAACCGCGAACTTGGTCGCCAAATTGCCGAGGCGTGCGATGTTGCGATTGTTGTAAACCGCACAAATCGTGAAGCTCTGCTTGCAGGTCTACGCGACAAAGATTTTAACGAAAAGCAACTTATTATCGCCGATACATTAAATGAGGCTTTAGCACATTTACGACAGATATTGCGTGCCGGAGATATCGTTCTCTACGAGAATGACCTACCCGACTCGTTCAAATAGCCACGCAAAGAGCCATTCACATAGTAATAAACGAAAAACCAATATAGAAATGAAGAGCAAAATCAATGTAGGAGTAATCTTTGGCGGTCGTTCAGTTGAGAACGAGATTTCGGTACTGACCGCCATACAGGCCATAAACGCTATCGACACAGAGAAATATAGCGTAACTCCCATATATATTTCAAAACAGGGCCGCTGGTATACGGGCAAAGCCTTGACCGATAGCAGCAACTATCGCCATATGGACAGTTTATTGGCATCGTGTGATGAGGTATATCTACGCCCCACATATGGTGACAACAATCTCTATAAGGTAAACAAGCCGTTAATCAGCTACTTCAAGCAGATGTTCAACATTAGTAAAGATGAGATCGCCGCAACACTCGATGTCATCTTGCCTGCCCTGCACGGTACAAACTGCGAGGACGGCTCATTCCAGGGCGTGATTGAGATGACCGGAATACCTTACGCAGGCTGTAATGTGCTGGCTTCGGCTAACGGTATGGACAAAATCACGATGAAGATGATTCTCAAGGAGAGCGGTATCCCCGTCATCGACTACACATGGTTCTGCGACAAGGAGTGGTACGACAACCAGACGGCCGTAGCCGAAAAGGTTGAGGCGAAGTTGGGTTACCCCGTCATTGTAAAGCCTGCCGACTCGGGCTCGAGCGTAGGCATTACGGCCGTACACAACCGCGAGGAGTTGATTGAGGCAGTGGATAACGCCGCGTCCTACTCGAAGCGTATCATCGTAGAGCATCTTGTGTCGCAACTCAAGGAGATTAACTGCTCGGTTTTGGGCAACTACTACGACTGCGAGGCTTCGGTTTGTGAGGCTCCTATCCGTAGCAGTGAGATTTTGAGTTATGCCGACAAATATCTGGGTGGCGCAGCGAAAGGCGGCGCAAAGGGTGGCGCAAAGCAGTCACAGGGTATGCGCTCTACACTGCGCGAAATTCCTGCCAACCTGCCCCAAGCGACTACCGACTTTATCCGTCGCACAGCTGTTGAGACCTTCAAGGCCCTAAACTGCGATGGTGTATCGCGTATCGACTTTATGATTGACGAGGCCGACGGCAAGATTTATGTCAATGAGATTAACACCATCCCCGGCTCGTTGTCATTCTATTTGTGGGAGGCTTCGGGCGTATCATTCCCCGAACTTGTGCAGCGCCTTATCGACATCGCCTTCCAGCGTAAGCGCGACTCTTCGACCAAGGTGACAAGCTACAAGGAAAATATCTTTAACTATACCGTTTCGGGCGCCAAAGGAGCAAAGGGTGCCAAAGGCGGTAAATTTTAACACTATTAAGAGTATGAAACGAGCCTTATTACTTATCGCACTTGCACTTTTCTCGCTGCAAGCCTCGGCGCAAATACGCACCAAGGTTGCTCCGACCTTCAAGTTCGGAGTCAAGGCGGGAGTAAACTACCACTCGAACGACTTTATAGGCGAGGAGTTCTCTTTTTACGACATCAAGCCCGGCACGGGATTCGTGGCGGGTCTTCAGGCAGACCTCAAGTGGCGTCGATTTGGCGTTCACCCCGAGTTGCTATACTCATATATCGCCATGGAGAGTGAAGTGCCACTCGCTATACATAAATCAAATGTCAAGGTGAGTAAAATCGACCTCCCCGTATTGCTGGAGTATGAGGTGCTGGGATTTTTGACTTTCCAGGCAGGCCCCACCTTCGCGCTCTACACCGCCACGGGAGGCGAATGCACCGTTTGGGATGATGCCAAGAATGCCATTACGGCGAAGTGGGATTTCCGACGCCCACCCGTAGGTATTGCTGCAGGAGCCGATGTTCGCATCTGGAAATTTAATGCCGCAGCGCGCTACTACAAATACTTCGGCAAGGGCGAGTTCGACGGCGTCGCCTCGGGCAAAAGCTAGATGAAGGGCTTTCAGTTCTCGCTCGGATATTATTTCTAAAAAAGATTTTATATATTTGTAATAAATATATAATGGGTCGTTCCAATAAGTTTTGGAGCGACCCATCATCATTTTTGCTCTTTGCTCTTTTATCTTTAATCCCGCTGCGCGGTCTTTTCCTCATCGCGGCTCGGCAAAGTGTGCAAGCACCCTCTGCTCTCGCTCCGCAGCGTCAGTGCTCTTTTATCTCGCATTATATGCCTCCAAGGCCTTGCCGAGAATCAGAAGGGCCCGTTGCAAATCCTCTTTCTTTAGCACATAGGCTATACGCACCTCATCCTGTCCTCTGTCCGTTTCCAGATAGAAGCCTTTGGCAGGAGCCAGCATGATGGTCTCACCCTCATACTCAAAATCTGACAGACACCACGCACAGAACTTGTCACTATCGTCAATAGGCAGGCGTGCAACAGTATAGAATGCACCCATAGGTATAGGCGAATATACACCGGGAATCTTATTCAGCCCGTCAATGAGGCAGTTACGACGCTCGATATACTCCTCATAAGTATGTATCGCATACTCTCTCGGAGCATCAATCGACGCCTCGGCTATAATCTGGCCGATAAGTGGCGGGCTCAAACGAGCCTGGCAGAGTTTCATCACTGCATCCCGCACCTTGCGATTTTTGGTAATGAGCGCTCCGATGCGTATTCCGCACTCCGAATAACGCTTCGACACCGAGTCAATCAACACAACATTCTGCTCGATACCCTCCAAGTGGCATGCCGAGATATAGGGCGAGCCGGTATAGATAAACTCGCGATAGACCTCATCGGAGAAGAGAAACAAATCATACTTCTTGACCAAATCGCGTATGCGATTCATCTCCTTACGAGTATAAAGATAGCCCGTAGGGTTATTGGGATTACAGATAAGGATTCCTCGCGTGCGTTCGTTAATCAGGGATTCAAACTGCTCAACCTTAGGTAAAGCAAAACCATCTTCGATAGTGGCAGGGACTGTACGAATGACTGCACCAGCCGAGATTGCAAATGCCATATAGTTGGCATAGGCCGGCTCGGGTACAATAATCTCATCTCCGGGATTGAGGCACGACATAAAGGCAAACAATACAGCCTCCGAGCCTCCCGTTGTGATAATGATATCGTCGGGCGAGAGTTTTATCTGATATTGGTCGTAATAACCAACCAACTTCTCCCTAAACGATAGGAACCCGTCACTGGGACTATACTCCAAGACCTTCAAATCAATATTCTTCAAAGCATCAAGGCCCTCCTGTGGTGTAGGCAGGTCGGGCTGACCGATATTAAGGTGATAGACCTTGACTCCTCGTGCTTTGGCAGCATCTGCCAATGGAACTAACTTACGAATCGGCGACGAAGGCATAAGCTCCGCCCTTTGTGAAATTTTAGGCATATCTTATCTATTTAAGAGTCGTTATTATCTAAATACTATACGCAATGCGTAAAGTTACAATATTTTATCTAAATCTTATCATCCAATACTCGTTGTAACCGCTCCACTAAAGTCCCTCGGCGGCTATTGCCATAGCGTAACATCCTGACGCGCAGAGCGCTAACCCACCAGGAATCGTGATTTAGCATATATCTCATAACAAAACATGCTCCCCACACAGCTATCATCCCCGCAACAAGCACCACCCACAATTGTACAGAGGCAGCCACTCCACCCGCAACACTCAGCCACAACACCACAACAACCACACCACCCAACGCCACAACGGCAAATGTCGTTGCACGATGGCTAAAGCCCAGCGCGATGAATTGATGATGCAGATGGCGTTTATCGGGACGAAACGGATGATGTCCATGAGCCACGCGCACCACCATAACCCTCAAAGTATCACATACCGGCACCGAGAGCACAGCTAAAGCGAAAGCCTCGGCATTTACACCCATATCGCCACTCCCGACCTGCACGACCCGTAGCGCCAACATCGCGGAAATAAGCCCCAGCACCAAAGAGCCGCCATCTCCCAAGAACATTTTATATTTCGAGCCATACATATTATGCAAGGCAAATGGCACCAATGCCCCTATCGTCGCAAACGCTATCACAGCATACGCAACATCGCCTCGAACGAGCAAAAACAGCCCTAAAGCAAACGCTACAAACATCACATACACCGCACAAAGTCCATCCACGCCATCTATGAGATTTATGGCATTTATAATCCCGACGGCAGCGACAAGCGTCAATGCAAACGACAACATGCGCGGCAGATACCCTACGCCCCATACGCCATGAAGATTATCGACATATACTTCGGCAGAGAGTATCATTAGCAACACAACAAAAATCTGCAACATGAATTTCCGCCGAGGCTGAAAGTCAAGAATATCATCCCCAACACCCGTATAGAGCATAATCACTAAGGCGATAACTACGGCAACAGGGATATCCACATCAAATCCATAACACATCGTTACACCTACGCCGAACAATATGCCGCACATCACACCAACACCGCCCAATATCGGAACAGGTTCCTTATTGAGTTTGCGAGCCGAAGGGTTATCCACAATACGCTTACGCCTTGCAATCTTTACCAAAAACGGATGTATGACCACAACGACCAACATCGCAACCAGCATAGGCAAAATTACCATATATACTACACTCCAATCCATAGCTATACAATATCTCTATTCGCCCACACCGCAGCATCATCCGCCGGTGTTGAATGCAGCGCCTCGCGAGGTAACAATCTAAGCAAAGAACTATATCCCGTAATTCGGGCTATTGTCGGTAAAGCCAGAGCCAAAAGTGACCCCAAACAGACTCCGATTAGTGCAAATATACAAATTATTATCATTCTGCGAGGCTTATCCTTACGAAAAGGTATCGTCACGGGGCTTATAACCGTCAATAGAGGAATCTCCTCCTTGACTTTTATTCTTGCCTGCTCCAACTGCATGGCAAGTTCGCTATATATGTTCATTGCTAACGAATATTCGGCATCCAAGCGTTCCAGAGTAGTTTGCGCAACATAGCGCGTTGTATTTCGATTTGCATCGCGAAATGAGGCTCGCAGAGTCTGTATCTGCTCAAATTTATGCCGGGCCTCATCATAGCGCTCCTGCACAAACTCAAGATTCGACTGCACCTTCTCCGTTTTTAGCCGCATGATGTAGCGTTGCAACAAGCCCAATGCCGCTTGTGCCACCTCGGCAGCAAGTAACGGTTCAGGCATAAGCGCCGAGAGATGAAGATAGCCCCGTCTATCGTCAAGGGTAAGTGTGACACGCTTCTCCAACTCCCTTAAGCAGATGTAATCGGCATGCGACACTATGTCAATATTTGTGGCATAATCGTTCGGAAGTTGAGGGTTATCGTTCCTCACTTTAGCTCCCCTTAAAAAGTAGTCAAAGAGTGTTACGCGCCCTCCATCCCGCAGCGAGTAGACCTCGGTTTGCAACAAACTTTTACGAAACGCCACACTCGTAAATATATTTTCATAGATATACGGCGACAGCACGCTCTCCTCCTCTATGCGAGCCAAATTAATCCCAGCCAATGCAGCTAATGACGAGAGGTTGGATATTTGGGTCGAAGATGAGGTTTGCGGCACAACCTCACACCACGCCCGATACTCCTTGGGCAGCAACAATGCAACCACGCAACCTACTACCAAAAATAGGAGCGCGACCAACACTATAAACCTACGACAGAGCCACAAACGCCCAACCTGCTCCACTAAATCAATCTCTTTTTCGACGGTATAATCCTCTTGCATACGCCATATCCTATTTTGCAACATTAATTGCCGACATAACAAGTGCCGCAGTAGAAGCCGACGAAGATGCCAAGCCCAAAATATCGTTCCAGCGAAGTGGCGATACCGGAAGTTTTGAGGGCACGACCACTATGCAGCCGGGGCGAATCTTTGACGATAAGCCCGACGACACCATACCATTCATATATATCACAAAAGCCCCTCGCCTGCGCGCACGATTATCAAAGCCTCCGGCCGAATCGACATAATATTTCAGGCGTTTACCCGCGACATATGTCACCGAATTAGGATAGAGCACAGCCCCCATAACCCTCACAGTGCCATTATATTGCGGTATCGAAATCACATCGCCGTCCCGCAATACGACATCGGCATCACTCCCCGGATAAGCCAACGCCTCGGCAAGGTTTATACCGACCGAATAGACCTCCGACAAATTTATGCCATTCATCCTTAGAGAATCAGCGCCACCTCTACCCCGTTGCATATCAATAAGTTTCTGAAGCGCATCGCTCTGCATGCGCTCCTCAGCGGTCATCTTACGCAACAGATAAGCGCCCTCGATAAAAGCGCCCGAAGTTGGATATCCGGCATCAGCCACAACCTCCGAGAGGCGCATATTACGGTGCGACAACGGATAACGCCCTGCAAATGCCACCTCGCCCTCAACCGTCACGCTACTTTGAGTAATATAGACCGGAGAGCGCCGCACAAAGACCTGATCAAAGGGCCTTAAGCGAAACTCCCCCTCCTTAACCGACAATCCACGATTTACATCGACAACAAATATCTCGAACAACTGCTCTTGGGTGCGCAGACTATGGGGACTCTTTATGCGACGCACAACCGTAATATTTGCCGTCGAGGCGGACTCCCGTAGGCCTCCGGCCGCAACAATCAAATCCTCGACAGTCATATTTTCGGCATAGGGATAGTCACCCGAATGACTCACCGCACCAAAAATCCCGACCGTAAACTCCTCACGCATATCATCTATCGACGATATGACAAATCTGTCATTCGGGCGCAGCGTAATATCCTCAACCTCTCCCGACATCAGCCCCTGCAAATCTATGGCAACAACCTCGCGAGTAAAATCGTCCTTCTCACGATATAGAACGGCTCGCGGCATAAAAGCATCCTCGCGTAACCCTTCGGCGTGGTGGAGGAGTTGCGTTAGCGTCTGCCTATCCTCATCAATGGCATAATACCCCGGCCGCATAACAGCACCCTGCAGCTCAACGCGGTTGGCATAACGATTTATGCCACCTCCAACGATTACCGAGTCCCCATCTTCCAACATAAAGGAGCTAAAAGCGGCACTATCCACCGTATGAGATTCACGACGACCTCCCCGACGGCGCACCACGCCTACGGTTTGGCGATTGGCATCAGAGGAAAATCCACCGGCATAGCCAATGGCATCCGATAAAGACTCTCCACGCGACAACTCATACCTCATAGGACGGCGCACATCACCCGAAATTTTCACTACGCACTCATGCGGCTCAACGATTATCAAGTCGCCATCGCGCAAAGGAATATCCTGCCGATTATCGCCCGACAATATATATTTATAGAGGTCTATCTCCGCAACCTGCTTACCTGAGCGATACAACCCTATCCGTCGCACAGAGCCTATATCACTCACACCTCCCGCCATGCGCAACGCATCGAAGAGCGTAGACAACGACGGCAAAGCATATGTGCCCGATTCAGACACTTCACCCGCGACATCCACCATTATTGTGCGTATACGCCCCAACGAGAGCATCATCTCTACATCGCCCGTCGTAAGACCTTCATATACTGCCGACATCGCATTTCGCAATCTGCGCTCCGCCTGCTTGATTGTAAGCCCCGCAAGCATCACCGGACCTACCTCCGAAACGATAACATACCCGTCGGGTGATAGTTCCATACGCATGGAGGATTGCGAATTGCCCCATAAATCCACGATTATCTCATCGCCCGCACCCAAAACATAATTTTCGGGCGTTGCGATATTCATATTCTGCTCAAATCCACCCACTCGATGCCGAAACATTTCGTGCCCGAATATTTTCATCGGCTCTTGGTCGGTAGCTAACGAATCCTGCTCAGGATATGCCGCAGACTGATATTCCAACGCTTGAGGCCGACTGCTCGCCGCAACAGATACCTCGCCCGACGATATCGGACTTTGCCCAACGCGACCCGGAATATCACGGTTCTGAATATCACGGCGACGGCTCTGCATATCCGACATAATATTTGCGGTAGGGATATCGGTAATACCATATTGACGCTTCAGATTCTCAATCTGCGAGGCAGTGAGCGTTCCGCGACGATACGCCTCAATTAACTCATCACGGCTCTGCGCTCCAACACTAAAGAGGCATGCCGTGAAGAGTATAAGCACAAAAATTCTCTTCATCTCTCTTCTCCGTTTCTATGCGGAGTGCAAAAAGCATACCCATATAAGACAAGAGTGGGCATATATCTTAAATCGACATACGCCCACCCACGAATTTGCTAAATATAAAATATCTCTTATCGCTTCGACTTCTTGTATGGTTTTTTACGCACCGACCAGCCAAAATGGCCTAAAGCCTTACCCAGCTCAAAGTACTCACCATGGCTATAAGCCAACAATCGCGCACGCTCCAAATCGAGTTTGCCACTCTCTTTGTCAATCAACGCTTCATCGACCGACACATTCACAACCTCCGCCAAAAACATATCATGCGAACCTAAGGATATAATATCCTTCACACGGCACTCTATCGATACGGGCGACTCGGCAATGGTGGGAGCCGCAACCACAGCTGAAGCGATAGGCGTTAGTCCCATCTCTGCAAACTTATTATAATCGCGACCCGAACGCACACCGCACCAATCCGTAGCACGCGCCAAAGCCGATGTAGTAAGATTTATGACAAACTCGCCCGTGCGCTTAATTATATCATACGAATGACGCTCCGGACGCACCGAAATATAACACATTGCAGGCTCACTACATATCGTACCGGTCCATGCCACTGTGAGCATATTATACTCTTCGGCTGAAGCTCCACAACTCACTAACACCGCCGGCACAGGATATATCATCGTGCCCGGTCGCCAATTCTCTCTATTTATATTCATACCAGATTCTTAAAAACCATCTCAAAGTTAGTGCTTTTTTCGAAAAAAACAGTCGCAACATTCCGAAAAACATTGCGACCAATCAAATACCTAATAACTAACCTACTATTTTACTTAATTTATCCCTCCCAAAGGGTATAAACCATTTTTTCTAAATCACTCACTGTGTGCCCGCCTTGCCTCACCATAGCAACGAAGCATTATATATCGGCAATCCCCACTTTCTCTACATAGATATCAGATTCCGTGCCACACTTTTATTTTCCAAATAAATCTATCTCTTAATATTAAGTAACTAAATCCGACACAAAGTTAATAAGAAATATTAATAATGCAAATATTTACCCAATAAAACCCCTATTTTATTGCATATATATGCAATATGCATATTCTCACAACAACAGCAACGCATATAAATAGAGCCCACAGGAGTAGAATAGAACCCGTTTATCTCCCCACCATGCGCGCACTTGATTATTTTTCATAGATTAAAATTTTGAAAAAGAATCGAAAAGAGTTACCTTTATAGTCGCATTTTGTCTTCTAAGAAATAGGACAGAGATTTAATCAACTAAAATATAACAACCTATATGAGCGATAAAACTACGCGTATCGAGAGCGACCTCATCGGTCAGATGGAGGTCCCGGCAGATAAATTGTACGGCGTGCAGACTTTGCGTGGAATTGAGAACTTTCCTATCAGCAACTTCCGCCTATGCAACTATCCACTATTCATTAATGGCCTTGCAATGACAAAATTGGCAGCCGCTGAGGCAAACCATCAGTTAGGATTGCTCACCGACGAGCAGTTCAAGGGTATCTCACAGGCCTGCTTGGAAATTTTGGAGGGCAAGCACCACGACCAATTCCCCGTAGATATGATTCAGGGAGGTGCAGGTACAACCACCAATATGAACGCCAACGAGGTTATTGCCAATCGTGGTTTGCAGCTAATGGGCCACGAGGCGGGCGAGTATCAGTATCTCTCACCCAACGACCATGTAAACTGCTCACAATCTACGAACGATGCCTATCCTACGGCTATTCATCTCGGACTTTATGCCACACATCTCCGCTTTATGAAGCACTTTGAGGCTCTTATCGCCTCGTTCGACAAGAAGGCTAAGGAGTTTGCTCACATCCTCAAGATGGGCCGTACGCAGTTGGAGGACGCTGTGCCCATGACTTTGGGGCAGACTTTTGGTGCTTATGCAAATATCTTGCGTGACGAAATTCGCAACATCGAGTTCGCTGCCGAGGAGTTGCTCACCGTAAATATGGGTGCTACGGCTATCGGTACAGGTATCTGCTCGGAGCCTGGCTATTCAGAGAAGTGCATCGCGGCTCTGCGCCAAATTACAGGTTGGGATGTAAAGCTCGCCGGAGATTTGGTTGCAGCGACATCCGACACAACCTCTATGGTAGGATATTCGCAGGCATTGCGTCGTATCTCGGTTAAGATGAATAAGATTTGTAACGACCTTCGTTTGTTGGCATCAGGTCCTCGTTGTGGTCTGCATGAGTTTGATTTGCCGGCTCGTCAGCCGGGTTCATCTATCATGCCGGGCAAGGTAAATCCCGTTATTCCGGAGGTTATGAACCAGATTTCATACAAGGTTATCGGTAACGACATGTGCGTTGCGATGAGTGCCGAGGCTGCACAGATGGAGCTCAACGCTATGGAGCCCGTTATGGCACAGTGCTGCTTCGAGTCAGCTGAGATTATGATGAACGGTTTTGATACATTGCGCATAAATTGCATCGACGGCATCAAGGCTAACGAGGAGATTTGTCAGGGTTATGTTCGCAACAGTATCGGTATTGTTACGGCCCTCAACCCTATTATCGGTTACAAGAACTCCACAAAGATTGCCAAGAAGGCTTTGGAGACAGGCGGTAGCGTCTACGATTTGGTTATTGAGGAGGGTATCCTCACCAAAGAGGAGTTGGATACAATCCTCTCGCCCGAAAATATGATTCGCCCCGTAAAGTTGGATATCAAGCCTCGCCGATAAGATTGTATCTATAACAAAACAATAAGCCGCTAAGAAATTAGCGGCTTATTGTTTTTATCACATTACTATCCTCTATTTCAGCGCCTCCAACATTCGCTTCAGCACCACCGTAGCCGAAATCTCACGATTGGCAGCCTCGGGGATAACTAACGAGCGAGGTGACTCGATAACATCGTCCGTCACAATCATATTGCGTCTTACGGGCAGGCAGTGCATAAAGAAAGCATTGTTCGTAACGGCCATTTGCCTCTCGCTCACTGTCCAACTCATATCCTGCGACAAAATCTTACCATAATCCTCGGGGCGCGATACACCCGGGCAGCTCCAATTCTTCGCATAGATAAAATCTGCTCCCTCAAATGCCTTCATCTGGTCATACTCCACCTTCGCATCGCCCACAAACTGCGGGTCCAACTCATAACCCTCGGGGTGAGTAACCACAAAATCTACATCCGCGGCATTCATCCACTCGGCAAACGAGTTAGGCACAGCCTGCGGCAAAGCCTTCGGGTGAGGAGCCCAAGTCAAAACAACCTTCGGACGCTTACGCTCCTTATACTCCTCGATGGTGATAAGGTCGGCAAACGACTGCAAAGGATGCACCGTAGCACTCTCCATAAAGAATACCGGTTTCCCGGAATACTTTATAAATTGGTTGAGAATCCTCTCCTCGTAGTCATCCTCGCGGCTCTCAAATTTCGCAAACGAACGCACACCGATAATATCGCAATAGCTCGCCATAACGGGAATAGCCTCCAACAGATGCTCGCTCTTGTCGCCATCCATCACAACGCCACGCTCCGTCTCCAGCTTCCACGCGCCCTGATTAACATCCAGCACGATGACATTCATACCCAGATTCATCGCAGCCTTCTGTGTCGATAGGCGCGTACGCAAGCTATTGTTAAAAAAAATCAAGAGTGCGGTTTTATTCTTTCCCAACTCCTGATACTTAAATCTGTCGGCCTTAATTTCTGCCGCCTCTTTAAGAGCCTCCTGCAAGTTGCCGAGGTCCTGAACACTACGAAATACTCTCATATCTTCCGTAAAATCTAAAAATGTAGCTCCACCGCGACTCGAACGCGAATCTGAGGTTTAGGAAACCTCCGTTCTATCCCTTGAACTATAGAGCCAAACCTACCCACACTTTGCGTGAGCGACTACAAAGATATAATAAAAAGATGAAAGATGAAAGAGCAAAGATGAAAGAGTTAAATTTATAGTTTTATCATCAAAAATATCTGCTCGCGACATCAACTCTTATCATATAATTATGTAATTATATGTTTAGTAGTCAATATATCTTTGCTCTTTCATCTTTGCTCTTTGCTCTTAACAAAAAAAGGTCGTCACTCCTCAGAGCAACGACCTCTCAATATAATTACTATGAATTTAC
This sequence comes from Alistipes sp., assembly GCA_017532885.1. The sequence goes on from JAFXIS010000013.1 coordinate 43,379, forward strand.
TCTACTGAAGTATAGCCCAAATTCTCAACATCAGCCTTCAAACCTACAACCAAATCGTCGTAGTCGCGAAGACCTGTACCTCCAGGAATCAAGTGACCACAGATGACATTCTCCTTCAAGTTTGCCAAAGGATCGACCTTACCCTGAATAGCCGCCTCATTCAAGACCTTGGTAGTCTCCTGGAACGATGCTGCCGAGATGAACGATGAAGTCTGCAATGCGGCACGAGTAATACCCTGAAGCACCTGATTTGATGTTGCAGGAACGATATCGCGAACCTTCACTGTCTTCATATCACGACGCGTGAGTGATGAGTTCTCATCGCGCAACTTACGCATCGAGATAATCTGACCGGGC
>JAFXIS010000014.1 GCA_017532885.1 Alistipes sp.
GATAGATTCAATATGCGAAATGATGCTTATACCGTCGGCATATACTTCGTTCATTGCAACCGACTCGACGGGTGAATATTGCGCCTCGTCGCAACGCGATATGATGTCGGTAAAGTGGCGTGCATCCTCTGCGCTTACGCCGCGACGTTGCAACTCTTCACGTATATTCTCTTTCGAAAGGTCTGCCACGGGGATGTTTAATTTGTCGCTCATATAGCCCCACAAGGCGCGTAATACCTCCTCGAAGAAGGCGTGGCGATTGCCTTCACGCATAGATTTCTCGGCAGCGCGGAATCGCTGGACGGCAACCTTGTTGGCTCTGCGATTACGTACCAGAACCGTGTTTTTGTTATTGCGTATTCTTTGACGAAGAACGTAATATAACGCGATGAAAATAGCAACGATTAAGATGAGCAACACAAAATAGGTGGTACTCAACATCAGCGGTGTGGCTGATGAACGCAGGGCAGGTGTTCCAACTTTGATAAAGCGGATGTCGCTACCCAGTTGTCTTACGCCCTCCTTCGACGGGCCTGTAATTAGTTGGGCGGGTTGCTGCGCTCCGATTGTAGAGTCGGGCGAGACGTTGAGCATAAGCGCTTCTGTCGATAATGTTACGTATGTCTCCTTCTCGGGGCTGAAGAATGTAAATTCAATAGAAGGGATGTTGTACTCTCCTTCGGCACGAGCAATAAAAGGATACTCGAATTGACGGTAACCGTTGGTGCCTACCGTTGAGGAGTGTATCGACTCTGTTGTTCGGATATCGTATAGTTCAAACGATGTGGGCAGAGTCAATTTCGGGGCTTGAATGAAGGTCAAATTGCCTGTGCCCGATATGCGTACGGTATAGGTGGCTGCAGAATTGGCCTTTAGTTCCGATGCAGGTGGCTCGCTCGTCATAGTAAATTGACCTACAGCACCGCTGAAGGTGTCGGGGGCTCCCGCAGGTAGGCTCTTTACCGTTACGTTTACCTTGCCGGTAGTGAGTTTGCGACGTACGTTATAGACCTCAGCGCCTCCACCAAAGAAGGGGTCAAATGTGCGATTGTTACGCATTATGACTTGTGCTACGGCGGTGATGTCCGATGGCTCTATAGTAAGCGTACCCGCTTGCTGGGGATAAAGTAGATACTCCTTGATTATTTGAGAGTTATATACCTTGCCATCTACGGTCTCGCGCTTTGCCTGATAGTTGTCGGTAGGCAACTCCTGCGACCAGAAACCATTGAACGAGGGCAATTTAACATCCTCTAATCCCGCTATGCTGGCACGAGTGTAGAGGGTAAGCGATGCACGGATGGGCTCGCCCTGATATACCGTCGAACGCGATAGGTTTAATCGTAAAAGAATATCATCTTCAGCCACTTGGCTTTGAAGTGATGCGCCGTGTTCTACAGCCTCATCCTGCTGCTTCTGCTCGCTTTGTGCGACGACCTCGATGGGGGTTGCTTTGGTCGAATAGGCCTTTCCGTCTACTTCGACTTTGGCGGCCCCGATAGTGATGTTACCAGCCGCTTGAGCCGTAACCACATAGGTCACGGTATATGTGCTCTTGCTGCTGCTAACACCATTGATGTTGCTGAACGAATGACCTGTCGAGATTGTCGGGCCTGCCAATACATCCAATCCCGCAAAGTCGGGAGCCGTGATGGCTCCGCCGTCGGGCTTGCCGTTCTCCAATACGAACTCAACGCGGAACATCTCACCCGCAGTGACAATCAGCGGGGTGTTTATCTCAAATGTAACGTTACCGTCAGCACGAGCCGACAGAAACGATATTATGGCGCAAAAAGTGAGTAGAATGTGTCTGAAAAATGAATTCATTTGCTCTGTTGTTAATTCCTTTCCAAAACGGATTTTCTCTGCATTTTATTTTATTGGCAGAGCGAAAAATGAAGTTTTGCACCCCGCGAGAGGTGCAAAACTATCATTCAGTCTATAATTAATGTGCAAAATCTGCGAAGAAGTCGTTGCCCTTGTCATCAACGATGATGAACGCAGGGAAGTTCTCAACATAAATCTTACGTACAGCCTCCATACCGGGTTCGGGGAAGTCAACAACCTCGACACTCTTGATAGAGTTTTTAGCCAGAATAGCGGCAGGGCCTCCGATAGAGCCGAGGTAGAAACCTCCGTTTGCCTGACAAGCATCTGTTACAGCCTTCGAACGGTTACCCTTGGCTACCATAACCATTGAGCCGCCGGCCTTCTGGAAGAGGTCAACGTATGGGTCCATACGACCTGCTGTTGTGGGGCCGAATGAGCCAGAAGGCATTCCTTCGGGAGTCTTGGCCAGACCTGCGTAGTAAACGGGGTGCTTCTTGAAGTATTCAGGCATAGGCTGTCCCTCATCCAACATCTGCTTGATGCGGGCGTGAGCAATATCACGAGCCACGATAAGCGTACCCTTGAGGTTGAGGCGTGTCTTGATAGGATATTTTGTCAAGATGGCGCGAACCTTATCAATACCCTCGTCCAAGTCGATATCTACGGCAGGTGTCATAGCGTGAGCCTGTGCAGGAAGGAAACGTGCGGGATTCTTCTCCAACTTCTCAACGAAGATACCCTCGGGAGTAATCTTGGCCTTGATATTACGGTCTGCCGAGCAACTTACACCGATAGCAACGGGGCAACTTGCAGCGTGACGCGGAGCGCGGATGACGCGTACATCGTGTACATAATACTTACCGCCAAACTGTGCGCCCATACCCATCTCCTGGCACATCTTGGTGATACGCTCCTCCCACTCCAAATCGCGGAAGCAACGACCACCTTCGTTGCCCGATGTGGGTAGATGGTCCAAATAACCAGCCGAAGCCTTCTTTACAGTCGAAAGACACATCTCGGCAGATGTTCCACCGATGCAGACTGCCAAGTGATAGGGAGGACAAGCCGATGTACCCAAATCCTTCAAATGCTCTTTGAAGAATGCTACGAGC
>JAFXIS010000015.1 GCA_017532885.1 Alistipes sp.
GCCACCAAGGTCGATGAATACACCGTAGTTGGTGATGTTCTTAACGGTACCCTCCAAAATCTGGCCCTTCTCAAGCTTCGACATGATAACCTGCTTCTGAGCCTCCAACTCTGCCTCGATGAGAGCCTTGTGAGATACTACTACATTGCGGAACTCCTGGTTAATCTTAACAACCTTGAACTCCATAGTCTTATCGACATATACATCGTAGTCGCGGATAGGCTTAACATCAATCTGCGAACCGGGCAAGAATGCCTCGATGCCGAATACATCGACAATCATACCGCCCTTAGTGCGGCACTTAACATAACCCTTGATAATCTCGTCGTTGTTCAAAGCCTCGTTTACACGATCCCATGACTTGAGCTGACGAGCCTTCTTGTGCGAAAGTACGAGGGCACCGCCCTTGTCCTCTACCGACTCAACATAAACCTCAACCTTCTCACCTACGGTAAGCTCGGGGTTGTAACGGAACTCGGTAGCCTGAATCATACCCTCGCTCTTGTAGCCGATGTTTACGGTTACCTCGCGCTTGTTGATTTCGCTTACTGTACCCTCAACAACCTCGCCTACTGCGATGTTTGAAAGAGTCTGGTCGTAAGACGCTGCAACCTCCTCCTTTGACAGATTGCCATAAAGGTCCAAATCATTCTCAAACGCGTTCCAATCGAAACTCTCGTTTGCTACATTCTTAATTTCCTCCATAATGCGGAATTTGTTTTGCGATACAATCGCTCGTTAAAATGTTAATAATTAGTTAGTTGTGCTTGTGCGCATATCTTGTACGCGCGCAAAGCGACTGCAAAGATAACGCTTTTTGGGTAAAAATCAACCATTTAGCACGATTTTTTTTGAGATGGATAGATGTGTAAATTGTGAAATGTTGTTTTTGTGCAATAAATTTTGGAAAAAGAGGGCTTTAAGGTGTCGTATTATTTTCTAAATTCCACTTTTATTTTGTATCTTTGTGGCTTGTTTGATAATGAGAGGTTTTTATGAATTATACAGACTATATATTACAGCATTATGGGTGGCAGGGGGTAGCGCTTGCTGCGGTTATTATAGCGCTCTTTTTGATACAGTTATGGTACTACCTTGTGCGTTATGGCAAGGTTAGCCGTTTCCGTAATTCGCGCAGAAAGAAGAAACTTTCGTCCGAGCCGGCTGTATCGATTGTTGTGCCCATGTTCTCGGAGGATTACACCTATCTCGACGAGGGACTTCAGCAACTTTTGGGTCAGCAATACGCAACGACTTATGAGGTTGTGGTGGTATATGTGGGTGCCGATAGCGATTTTTATGAGGAGTTGCTGCGTCAGCGCCTGTTCCATCCAAATTTGACGGTTACGAAGATTGCTTTTAACCCTCGCTTCCCCATCTCGGTGAAGATGGCTCTGAATGTGGGTATTAAAGCGGCGCATAACGAGCATATCCTTATTACTACCACCGATGCTTCTCCGGCGTCGTCGCAGTGGCTTGCAATGATGGGCAAAGCCTTTATGCGAGGCGATATAGTGTTGGGCTACACGGCGATAGATGCGCAAGCGGGCCTGGGTAACTACCTTATGCGCGCTTCGCGTTTGCAGCTGTCTCTCTATTGGTTGTCGGCTGCGGTGAAGGGCAAGACATATCGTGGCTCACGCCATAATTTCGGCTTTACGAAGAGCCTTTATTTTGGTGTCAAGGGCTTTAATTTCCTCAATATGAATATCGGTGAGGAGGATTTGTTTATTCAGGAGATAGCCAAGCCGAAGAATGTCAGCGTGGTGCTTATTCCCAAGGGCGCGATGATTGAGCGCGTGTGGGGCGGTATGCGTTGGTGGATTTCGCAGCTTCGCCACTATGGTACGGCATATCGTTTTTATCCCCAAAATGTGCGTAACGCCATAAGCTGGGATTTGGGTAGTCAGGTGTTGTTTTTGGCTACGGTGGTTACGGCGTTGATATATATGCCTTTGGAGTTTAAGTTGGGGGCTTTGCTTCTGCTTTTGGTGCGTTATGTGGTTGCTATGTTGCGCATTCGCTCTGTGGCAAAGAGAGTAGGCGAGAAAAATATGGCGCTGAAGTATTTTATATTCGATTTATTCAATCCTTTGCTTATGCTGTGTGTGCGATTTTCGCTCATGCGCAAGGATGATACAGCATGGAGATAGTTGATTATATAGTTGCGGATGACCGCCACCTCGTAGAGTTGTCGCTCGCAGGCGATGACTTGGCGTTTGAATACCTCTTCAACCGTTATAGCGATGCTATGCGTCGTCTGTTCTTGCAGCGTTCTACCTCGGTTGAGGATACCGAAGATTTGTTGCAAGAGACATTTATAAAGGTCTATGTGAATCTGCATCGTTACTCGCCGTCGTACACCTTCGGACAGTGGGTTTATACCATTGCACGCAATACGCATATCGATTTTGAGCGTAGTCGTCAGGAAAAGTTGTCGTTGGACGAGAAGTTCTCGGCTCCCGTGGCGAGTACTCCATCTCCGGAGGAGAATCTTATAAGCATTCAGCAGCGCTCACAGATTGAACACTATATCAGTTGCCTCCCGGCGCAGTATCGCCAACTCTTTACGATGCGTTTTCTGGAGGATTACTCCTATGAGGAGATTGCCGAGAAATTGCAACTTCCTATGGGTACGGTTAAAACGCGTATCCATCGGGCGCGCGAGCGTATGTGCGCATTGATTCTTGAGGGCGAGAAGGCATAATATTCTCCTGTTGAGAGTTTCTCGGCTCTTGATTTATGATGGCATGAGGCGAAGTCTGATAGCCCTTTATGACGATTATCCCTACTATGGTTAATATTGAAAACAGAGAAGATTAGTATCAAAAATTACGAAATGAACAGTAGTAATGTCATAGTTCGTGCAGCGAGGCGTGAGGATGCACTCACGATTGCCAGAGTAGTAGCAATGGCGATAGGCGATGAGCAGGCGTTGCAGGCTTATTGTGGCGATAAATACCTTGATGTGCTAACCGAAGTTGCTTGCCATAGAGCCACACAATATAGCTGGCAATATACACTTATTGCAGAGGTGAATGGTGTGGCTGCAGGTGCTGTTGTGGGATATGATGGGGCACGACTTGAAATATTGCGAGAGGGCACTTTTGCTGTTCTGCAAGCATTCACAGGTAGCGTTCCGAATATTGCCAACGAAACAGAGGCGGGTGAGTATTATCTCGACTCGGTTGGTGTGTTGCCCGAATTTCGCGGTATAGGTGTTGGACAGGCGCTGATTACGGCATTCTGCGATAAGGCTTATGCTGAAGGTGCGGAGCGTGTGGGCCTGATTGTGGATTACGACAATCCATCGGCAGAAAAGCTCTATCTCTCGCTTGGCTTTGAGTATGTCGGCGAGCGCACCTTCTTTGGGCATCAGATGCGACATTTGCAGCGAAAGAATAATTGGAATATCAGAGAGCGTGTAATGCGTTCTGTGAATATTACGGAGTTTCAGCGACGAGTCTATTTGGAACTGCTAAATATCCCGCAGGGAGATACGATATCTTATGGCGAGTTGGCTCGACGCATCGGTTGTCGCAGTGCGCAGGCTGTGGGGCAGGCGTTGAAGCGGAATCCTTTTGCCCCTGATGTGCCATGTCATCGCGTAGTATCGTCGGATGGCTCCCTTTGTGGCTATAATGGCCGGCGTGAGGGCGCGGAGATTGAGCGTAAACGCAAATTATTGGCATCAGAGCATAATAGCCGCAAATGAAACTTATGTGCTATCTGCGTTCGACCGGATTAAGCCTTTGCGGTAGAAATATAGAAAATTAGAATCATGATGTTTCCAATATCATGATTATTTTTTTAATTTTGTAGAGAGATTGCATAAGAGATTATAAGCAAAAGCTGAAATTTATGACACCACAAGGATTTGTTTGCAAGTTTCGCGAGGCGTTTGGAGAAGTTGCGCCCCTGCCGATAGCTTTTTGGTATGGCGATACGGCAGTAAACCCCGAGAGCCGTGTGCCACGATGTATGGTTGGCGCAATTCGCAAAGTGTGCGAAGGTAATGCGCTGTCGCTCACAGCCGAGAATGTTCAGTGCGGTGGCGGTGGGCTCTATACGGCTTTTCATCCTATGCCTGAGCGAGTGCCGTTGTTTGTGTCCGAGGTGGAGCATTATAAGCGCACACCCGAGCAGGTTCGAGCCTATGTCGAGAGCCTTGAAATCGAACTTGCCGATAAACCATATCTTAACTTTGTGCGTGTCGATCTGCTGGAGAGTTGGGAGGGTGTTGAGGCGGTTGTATTCTTCGCTACGCCCGATATTTTGTCGGGACTATGCACCTGGGCTTTCTACGATAACGATTCCGAAGATGCTGTTACGACGAAGTTCGCATCGGGATGTGCTGCAATCGTTTCGTTTGCTACGACAGAGAATCGCAAGGGAGGGCGTCGCTGTTTCTTGGGCATGTTCGACCCCTCGGCGCGCCCGCTTGTCCCGAAAAATGAATTGACATTCGCTGTGCCTATGAGCCGCTTTGAGGAGATGCTCGCGACGATGCCCGACTCGGCTCTATATCAGAAGGCTTTTTCGGTTGTTCGACGAAGAATTAATGGTGAGATTAAATAAATTTCAGAGATGATTCTATTAATTATCATATTAACCATACTTATTGTATGGAAAATATTTTCATCGTCCTCCAATGAGATTAAAAAGACTGGCGAATGGTCATATACTCCTGAAGATATTGGCAAATCTGGAGAAAGAGCAGTCGCTCGAAAACTTAATTGGTTACCGAAAGAGTATATTGTACTTAATGATGTGTTATTATGTACCCCTTATGGAACGACGCAAATCGACCATATTGTAGTGTCTCCATATGCAATCTTTGTTATTGAAACTAAAAATTATAAAGGGTGGATATTCGGTCATCAAGATGCGGAAGAGTGGAAGCAAAGCCTGTTCGGACAGAAGCAGATGTCGAGATGGTCGAGTAATCAATATAAATTTATAAATCCGATTCGCCAAAATATGGTTCATTTTCAGGCTGTTAAAACTGCATTGCGAGAGATTGGGGATTTTACAATTATTCCTATTGTTGCTTTTGCAGATAGTGCGAATTTGAAAATAACGACTCCGAATCATACTGTAATCAATTGGTGTGATTTGCAATCTTTTATTATGTCGTACAAGACTCCAAGTATATCTCTCGACAAAATTCAACAGATTGTAACTAAACTATCAGTCTCAAATATAGTTATAGAGGGGAGTAGAGAGCGACATGTTGAACGGGTTCAAATGATGCAGCAAAATAGAGAATTAGCAATTGCTAATAGGCGGTGTCCTAAATGTGGGGGGCTTCTTGTACAGCGACAAAGTAAATATGGCAGTTTTTTGGGATGTTCTAATTACCCAAGATGCCGATTTACTCATAATAATTAAATATTTTAGCGCATTTTGAATTAGGATAAGGAAATATGGTTCGCGAAATCTGAATAACACAAAAAATGAAACCTTACATAATTTGTCATATGATAGCCTCGGTGGATGGGCGCATTGATTGCGATATGACCGAGCAGATTGAGGGCGGCAACGAGTATTACGAGGCGTTGGAGGCGCTCGCGTGTGAGTCAATGTTGATGGGCCGCGTGACTATGCAGATGCACTACGCTCTTTCGGAGCCTTTTGTTGCGGCGGACTCTGCGCCAATCGGCCACGAGGCGTTCTATATTGCTCGTCAGGCGGCTGCCTACTGCGTGGGAATCGACACCCACGGTAAGCTGCAATGGGGCGAAACGGAGTTCGATGGGCAGGCTCTGCTCGTAATCACCGACGAACATTGCCCGAAGGCCTACCACGACCGCCTCTCGGAGCAGGGTATTTCGTGGATTGCAACGGGCAAAAACGGCATAGATCTTGCGCGCGCTATGGAGTTGCTTGCCGAGGAGTTTAATGTTGAGCGATTGGCGGTTACGGGTGGCGGACATATCAATGGCGCATTTTTGGAGGCGGGCCTGCTCGACGAGGTGAGCTTTATGGTCGCTCCGGGTATAGATGGCCGCGCAGGGATGGCGGCTGTTTTCGATGGTATAGCCGACAAAAATCGCCCTGCAACCCGGTTGCGCCTTCAGAGCGTGCGGCAGATGGGCGAAACGGTGTGGATGAGGTATAAATTTAAGAATTAAATAGTTATGCGTAAGAATTTTGGAGCGAAGAGCTGGCTCTATCCGATGCCGGTGCTGATTGTTGCGGCCTATGATGCAGACTGTAAGCCCAATGCGATGAATGCTGCGTGGGGCGGGGTATTTACCGATGATCATATAGGGATTTGCCTCTCGGAGGGGCATAAAACCACGAAAAATATCCTTGCGACGCGAGCCTTTACGGTGAGTATGGCTACGGCCGAGCAACTCGAGGCGTGCGATTATGTGGGTATTGTTTCGGGCAATAAAGAGCCTGATAAATTTGCCAAGGCGGGCTTTACGGCAGTGCGCTCGGAGGTGGTCAATGCACCTATTATCAAGGAGTTGCCTTTTACTTTGGAGTGCGAGTTGGTGTCGTACGATAAGGAGAGCAACCATATTGTTGGTCGCATCGTAAATGTGAGTGCCGACGAAAAAATCCTCACCGATGGCAAGGTGGACTACCGCAAGCTGCGCCCCATAACCTACGACCCTATTAACCACCACTACATCGAACTTGGTGAGGTGGTCGGCAACGCCTTCTCCGACGGCAAGAAGCTGAAATAGAATACTTTATAATCATTGTAAAGGGACTGCCTCACAGGGTAGTCCCTTTGCTCTTTTACCTCCAATCCCACTTTGGATGCGCGGGGTCGGGGGCGGTCAGTGCCTCGGCGAGCGACAAGCCCAAGGCCTTGGCTACGCTATAGTGTGTGGCGTGGGTGACGGAGAAAGTTGTCGATGTAGAGAAATTCAACTGAAAAAATTTAGTGTGTTTGTAATTATTTCGTACATTTAGCGACTAATGAAGCAAACGATGAAACAATGAAGCAACAACAGGATTTGGAGAAAGAGTTTACACAGATGATTATCGAAAATCGTCAGATAATCTTCAAGGTATGCTACATCTACACTACGGATGAATACACCATCGAGGAGCTCTCGCAAGAGACACTACTCAATTTGTGGCGCGCCTATCCCCGTTTTCGTGGAGAAAGCAAACTTGCAACCTGGATTTATCGCGTAGCTATGAATACCTGTATATCGTATATGCGACAAGCGTCATCGAGGCCTCAGACGACAGCGTTACCATTCGATTTACGGTCGGAATTAGAAACAGATGGCGATAGGAATTATTATCTGCAAGAGCTCTACACTATGATTAACCGCTTGGGCAAGTTGGAACGCGCGCTAATTTTGTTATGGCTGGAAGATCGTAGTTATTCGGAAATCGCAGATATTCTCGGTATTTCCAAAGCCAATGTTGCAGTGTTGCTTCATCGCACAAAGGAGAAGTTAAAAAGAATGTCGAACCAATAAAACTAAAAACACTATGGATCTCGAACAGATGAAATCAGGTTGGAATAAATTAAGCGTTCAACTCGAAAAGAATAACACGATTAACACTCGAATCGTACACGAAATGATATCGACTCGCAATCGAACAAACTATGAAAAGATTGCGCGTGACCACAAGTTTACTCTCTCGGTGTTAGTACTCTTGGCAGCTGCAGCTTTGCCCTTCCAGGCTCGCACAGAGATTATTCAAATGAGCAGTGCGATTATCATCGAGATAGTACTCTTTGCGTCGATAGCTGTAACAAGCTATATGCTAAAGCTTCTATCCGGTTTTGAACACAGTGATCGCACGGTAGAGCAAATGACACAAGATGTATTGGCATACAAGCAACTCTATAGTCTGAATCAGCGTTTCGGCGGTGCCGTTGCAGTCGTAGTTATAGGCGCAGTTTACGCTATCGAACAAGCCTTTACGACTAATGCCATAATTGCATTGGTGGCTGCCTTGGTTGCTGCTGTTGCCTTCGGAGTGCACCAAACAAAACGCCACAATCGCTTATTGAAGGATATTGAAAGTGGTTTGAATGAGCTGAAAGAGTTTGGCAAATAGTAAAACTTAAACCCTCCCTGCGACTTTTCCGCTTGAAAATTTGGAAAATTCGTGGGGGGGGGTAAATTTGTAGGCAAATTCATTAAAAATGAACGATATGAGTAAATTTCATATATTGATGGTGATATTGCTTGTCATTGCAATAATCAACCTTGTAAGAGCGTTAAAAGAGAAGAAATCAAGTAGTAAGGTCTTGGGAGTAACAATCAATGCCGTTGGCATCGTGTTGCTTTTGGTGGCGGTTGTGATTTCGCTCTTACAATAAACAGAAAAATAACTAATAACTATTATGATTATGAAAAAACTTATCTACTGTCTTATGGCAATTGTTGCAGCAGGTGTAATGACCTCGTGTGAGAAAGAGGTAGATTTGGGCTATCCTAAGACAATCTCATTTACAAAGGATGGTGGTGAGAAGGTTATAACAGGAACGAC
>JAFXIS010000002.1 GCA_017532885.1 Alistipes sp.
AAAGTCTGAAAAACTTATTGCTAAACTTATTTTAGCATCCTCAAAGCCTGGCGATTTGGTTTTTGATCCATTTGTTGGTAGCGGTACCACCTGTGTGGCTGCTAAAAAGTTGGGTAGGAGATATCTTGGTGTTGAGATAGACGAGGAGTATTGCCTTTGGGGGGCTAAAAGGTTATTGCAGGCCGAGACTGATTCGGAGATACAAGGATATAGCGGAGGTTATTTCTGGGAACGCAACTCGCTAAATTTGCAGAAAATGCAGTCGTCTATTACAAACGAAGACTTTTAACAAAATAATTTGACCATTATGGACTTAAATAAATTATCCAATAAAATTTTAGAAATTCTCAATAGAGATGCTCAAACCATTGTGTTGGAAAATTCTATGTCATCACCTCGTTCTATTGGAGATGCAGTTCAAGACAAATTGGCTGATGTTGGTTTAGCAGAAGCTTTAACAGCGTTCGGAATTTTAGATGTTGATAACGATTTTAGTCGCAGATCTATGGAGGATATAGCATTTAAGGATAATGATGGAAATTACTATGCCGTAGATGTCAAAACTCATAATCTGGACACTCAGTTCAATATGCCTAACCTAATATCAGTTAAAAGGCTCGCTAATTTTTACAAAAATGATAGCAACACATTTTGCATTCTTATCATTGCATATCGAGTTATTGACAATAGAATTATATACGAGGATTGTAAATTTACTCCAATAGAGGCCTTTTCTTGGAATTGTCTAACTCTGGGAGCCTTAGGTTGGGGACAAATTCAAATTGCTAATGCCAATAATTTATTGTTTAATCAAACAGTGAATAGAAAACAATGGATGTTGGATATGTGCGACAAGCTAGAAACTTTCTATGACGAAGAGATCGGCAAAATAGTAGAACGTAAAGATTGGTTTAGCAAAATACGACAAGAATGGGAAAGTAAATAGCCCTATCCGCCCATTGCGACAAAATGCGACAAAAGTGTTGAACCTATGTTGAACCAAATGTAGCGAAATAGGCGTTGCAGGCGCATAAAACCCAATACATTACAGCCCCTGAGGGGGTACAGAAAAGGGAAAGATGAAAGTCTTTTCCTTTTTTTGTGTGCTCTTAGGGCGCGAGAACCCTGGTTACGCCTCCCTTCCAGGGAGGTCGGGAGGGTGTAAACAAATGAGCACACGAAATTGCGGTAACAGATTAAAATTCTTATGGTTACGCCATTTGCATTAGAGTGATAAGAAAATCGTAAAAAATGTGTAACTTTGACAAGAATTACACAAAAAAACTTAACACATGAAATCTTATCTTTATATCGCGGCGCTAACTATCATGTTATTAGGCAGTTGCACAAACAAACAACAGCAGAAGGCTGACGCAGGTCAATTGGATATATACGAGAATTTTGCCACCGAGCTTATTCCGCAACGCACGGTGTTGGTATGGCTTCCCGAGGATTACAACCCCCAAAATCGCTACGCGGTATTATATATGCACGACGGGCAGATGCTTTTCGATGAGCAAACCTCATGGAACAAGCAGAGCTGGAATGTCGATGCCGTAGCGCAGAGGTTACAAGACGAGGGTCGTTGTCGTCCATTTATCGTGGTCGGCATTGACAACCATCCTACAAATCGCCTCACGGAGTATACTCCCGCGCGCATGCTCAGCTATCTCGACCAAGAGAATGCGCTGCTCAACTCGTTTCAGCGCGAGGAGTTTATCGCCGACAACTACCTACGCTTCATCGTAGAGGAGCTGAAGCCGTTTATCGATAGCCGCTACTCGACGCTCAGCGACAGAGATAACACCTTGATTATGGGCTCGAGCATGGGTGGATTGATTTCGCTCTATGCGCTCTGCGAGTATCCCGATTATTTTGGTGCGGCGGCCTGTCTATCGACGCATACACCCGCCGCTATCGGTGACTTTGAGCACGAGGCAGAACCGTGGTCGAAGGCATTCCGCGACTATCTGAAAGATAACCTCCCCGCAGCAAATAGTCGCGTGGTATATATGGACTATGGTGACGGCACGATTGATGCCGGATATGGGCCTTATCAGGCATTGGTAGACTCACTTTTTGCCGAGAAGGGATGGACTGAGCCTCACTTTATCAGCCGCTTCTTCCCCGGTCATCAGCACGACGAAACATCGTGGCAGCAGCGCCTGCACATCCCCTTGGAGTTGCTCCTCGGCGCAGAGTAGACTTCGGGGCAACTAAAAGACCGCACGGGGGGGGTAAAAAAGATTCTCACGCAAAACTGCGTTTTGCTCAGAATGACGACGGGGATTAAAGGAGTTTAGGGAACTCCTTGCGGCTGCGCTAAATTCACTAATTTCCTTAAATTCACTAAAAAACAACACAAAAAATAGAGTATCCTTTCGGGACACTCTATTTTTTCACAACAAGGCAGATGCCGAAAGAGCCTTGATACGCCAACCCTTATTTCCTCCCAAGAATTCGTATAACAAGAGCTATTTTGAAGCTGCTCGAAGTTCACGAAAGCGCAGCATACTTAGCGTATGTGAGCATTTTGCGAACAAGGCAGATGCCGAAAGAGCCTTGTTATACGAATTCTTATTTTGATATTATTTACGCTTAATATACTCATCAATCGCTTTGGCTGCCTTACGACCTGCACCCATAGCCAAGATAACCGTTGCAGCACCCGTAACGGCATCGCCTCCGGCAAAGATACCCTCGCGAGAGGTTGCACCATCCTCATTGGCAACGATACAGCCACGACGATTGGTCTCCAAGCCCGCAGTTGTACGCTTCAATAGCGGATTGGGCGAAGTACCGAGTGCCATAATCACAACATCGCACTCTATCTCGAACTCCGAGCCCGGCTTTACAATAGGCGAACGGCGACCGCTCTCGTCAGGCTCGCCCAGCTCCATCTCAACACATCTTATACCCTGCACCCAGCCTTTATCGTTACCCAAAATACTCACAGGGTTTGTCAGCATCCTGAACTCAATGCCCTCCTCCTTGGCATGGTGTACCTCCTCGGCTCGCGCAGGTAGCTCCGCCTCACTTCGGCGATAGACTATGACTGATTCTGCGCCCAAGCGTTTAGCTGTACGCACAGCATCCATAGCGACATTTCCACCGCCGACCACAACAACCTTTTTCCCGACATAAATCGGTGTATCATACGCCTCGTCAAAGGCGCGCATAAGGTTCGCGCGAGTCAAGAACTCATTAGCTGACACGACTCCATTAAGATTCTCACCCTCGATACCCATAAAGCGAGGCAGACCTGCTCCTGTGCCAATAAACACAGCCTCGAAGCCCTCATTCTGCATAAGAGAATCTATGGTTACGGTGCGACCTACGACAACATCTGTTTCAAACTTCACGCCCAGTGTTCGCAACTCGCCAATCTCGCGAGCAACGATTCGTTCCTTAGGTAGGCGAAACTCCGGAATACCATATACCAATACTCCGCCCAACTTGTGCAGCGCCTCAAAGACCGTAACATCGTAGCCCATTTTTGCCAAATCGCAGGCACAAGCCAAACCCGCAGGGCCACTGCCAATAACAGCAACCTTATGCCCATTTGGTGCAGCCTTTACTTTTGCATCCACGCGATTATCCAAGCTCCAGTCGCCCACAAAGCGTTCCAACTTACCAATAGCGACCGGCTCACCCTTAATACCCAGGATGCAAGAGCCTTCACACTGCGTCTCTTGCGGACATACGCGACCGCAAATGCTGGGCAAAGAGCTATCCTCGGCAATAATCGTTGCTGCCGAAGCGAAATCACCCTCATGCACCTTGCCGATAAATGCCGGAATGTTTATATTTACAGGACACGCTGCAACGCATCGCGGATTCTTGCAATTCAAGCAACGCGAGGCCTCTAACTGAGCCTCCTCGGCGTTATAGCCATAGCACACCTCCTCGAAATTAGTGGCACGCAGCCGAGCATCCTGCTCTCGAACTGCTACTCTGGGTATCTTATTCGCCATAACACTTGCAATTATGTTCATGCTTCTCATTCGCGCGTGCCTCCTGACCGCGATACATAGCCTGGCGACGCATGGCCTCATCGAAATCCACCTGATGACCATCAAACTCAGGGCCATCGACACAAGTAAAGAGCGTCTTTCCGCCAACACTTACGCGGCAAGCGCCACACATGCCCGTACCATCGACCATCAAAGCATTGAGCGACACGGTTGTCGGCAGGGAGTACTCGCGAGTGGTAAGCGTCACAAACTTCATCATAATCATAGGGCCAATAGCCACACACTCGTCATATTGCTTGCGCTCGACATCTATTAACTCCTTGATTTTTGCCGTTACCATACCCTTAAAACCTCGCGAGCCGTCGTCCGTTGCGATATACAGATTATCGCACACGCGCTCCATTTCGTCGGTATAGATAAGTAGCGATTCGGTTTTGGCTCCGATTATCACATCCACATGGGCGCCATGCTCATGCAACCACTTCACCTGAGGGTAGACCGGCGCTGTACCCACGCCACCCGCAACAAACAGGTAATGTCGCTTCTGAAGCTCCTCATTGCTGAGGTGTATAAACTCAGAAGGGTTACCCAATGGCCCAACAAAATCCGCCAATGAGTCACCCACCTCAAACCTACATATTTTGCGGGTTGAGACACCTATGGTCTGAATTACTATCGTGACAGTTCCCTCCTGCGTATCAAAATCGGCTATCGTAAGAGGTACTCGCTCGCCCTTTTCGTCTACGCGGACTATAACAAACTGCCCCGGTTGTGCGCTTTGCGCCACTCGGGAAGCCTGTATGCGTAGCAGACAGATATTATCCGCAAGCAATCGTTTCTCTACAATCTTAAACATCTTAGAGTATTTTTATCCTTTTCAACCTGCCTACTGCACAACTATTGCCGTTACGCGAACACTCTGCATAGGATTGCGGCAATCGTTTGTGATGATTCTTACGCGGTCGATAAACACACCGTAATCGCAGTCCGAAGTATCCAACGAGAGTTCCAAGCGAACCTTCGCTCCGGGTTTTAATCTATCCCCCGCCTTTAGGTTACACTTCAGGGCCGCGCTTTTCCACTCTATCGCCCTAATAATCAAATCACTTTCTCCATCATTCACTATTTCGAGAGTGTTGTCAATGACCGTGGTTGAATGTTTTACTTCAGCGAATTTAATAATTTTTTTCGAGATTCGCGCAATTGGCGCCGTTATATCGTCATTTGCGCGGTCGAACGCATCCACAGCAATGACATGAGTACTGAAAAGCGTACGGGCAGGCACTCCATTGACCTCGACATCGAACACATCCGACAAAGTTCCATAGCGCTCGCTATCTTTGGCGATACTATATATAATATATATTTCGCCCCGACCACCTGCCGGCAACACATCGGGCATATCGATTTGCAGCAATCCGCTACTCTCTTTGGGTATGAATCTGAGTTCGGCATCACGATTAGATGTATTCACCCACCCGATGCGCTCTTTGACCGCCTCGCCACGCCCCACATATGCAAAGGCATGGAAATTCGATGTCAGGCGCACTCCTTCGCCCAAATCGAATGGATACTCCTCCTCGACACTCTTCTTTCGCGGTATTACAACGCCCTCGATTTCGACCTCCATGGGCTGCTCAGCAGCCGAAGTTGAGATTTTTATCGCCTTTCGGAAGTGTCCCGGGCGATTCACAGGGTCAAAAACCACCTTAATACGCCCCTTCTCTCCCGCCTTTATCGGCTTACGCGAATACTCCGTAGTGGTGCAACCACACGAAGATTTCACATTCAGTATAACCACAGGCGCCGAGGATATATTCTGAAAATAGAAGGTATGCTCGACACTTCCCGCATCCTCGACAATCTCACCAAAATCCCATTTTACGGTATCGAAACGCAAAGCAGCATCTTGCGCCCACAAAATTTGCATCGAGGCAAACATTATCACAAATAATGCTACAAATAGCCGTATCTTATTAATACATTTACACATAAGCATCTTTTTTACATATATAAACGCACGCAACACAGAACAAAGATATATTTTTTTTAGATTTTTTTTCATTTTTTCTTGCAGGTTAAAAAAAATGCTCTTATATTTGCACTCGCAAAACGGAAGAAAGTTCTTCGACAAATGCCTGAATAGCTCAGTTGGTTAGAGCACATGACTGTTAATCATGGGGTCCTAGGTTCAAGTCCTTGTTCAGGCGCACACGCGAGGGAGGAAGCAAGATTTCCTTTGAGTTGAGAGTTTGGTGTATGCCGCAAGGCAAGGCACAAAATGTCAAAACCTCTTGAAAAAATGCACAAAGATTTGCAAATATAAAAAATTTGCTTACCTTTGCACCACCCAAGCGAGTTTTAATCGGGAGCATAGCTCAGCTGGTTCAGAGCATCTGCCTTACAAGCAGAGGGTCAGGGGTTCGAATCCCTTTGCTCCCACTAAACGAAAAGCGATTGAAAGTTCAATCGCTTTTTTTGTTGCATGTAGAGTCTTGAAAATAAATTTTCATTCCCCACATACAACCCAAACGATTTGTAAACAAATCTTCTCGTTTTGTTCGCACAGCGAGTTCGGAACTTGGATTGGGGGTTGCGGGAATGACATTATATTTTATTTCAGAGGTATTCCCGCTTCGCCTTTGGCGGTCGAATCCCTTTGCTCCCACTAAACGAAAAGCGATTGAAAGTTCAATCGCTTTTTTTGTTGCATGTAGGTATTGAGCATATATTTTCGCAAGCAAGGCAGATGCCGAAAGAGCCTTGTTATACGAATTCGCTTTTTTTGTTGTATTATATCCCGAAATAATCCTGCCAAGTTTTGCTAATATGTATAATTATGTTATCTTTGTACTACATAAACGACCTGTAATAGCGACTTTTAGGCATGGATATAGTTATAACATATGTCAATGGATTAGACCCATTGTGGCAAAAAGAGTATGAGCGTCACACCAATATCCCTATATTGGAAAAGCGTTTTCGCGATTGGGGTACTCTGCAATATCTATTTCGTGGCATCGCCACCAACATGCCTTTTATCCGTCGCGTACACCTCATTGTAGCTCAGGAGAGTCAGGTCCCCGAGTGGATAAATCGCGACGAGGTAAATATCGTACTACATAAGGATATTATCCCCGAGGAGTATCTGCCGACATTCAACTGCAACCCTATTGAGATGCATCTGCATCGCATTAAGGATTTGGATGAGGAGTACCTCTATTTCAATGACGATATGTTCCCGATGTTGCCATGTAAGCCAACGGATTTCTTCCGTGGCGGCAAGGGTGTGATAGGTATAAGTCGCCATTTGATAGTGTCGGATATGTTCAAACACATATGTCGCAATTCCGACCGCATGGCACGCAAAGCGTTAGGCATGAAGCCGTCATGGTTCTTTTTGCGTCCGCAGCATATATGCTCGCCAATGCTGAAGAGTGTATGCGAAGAACTTTACCATAAGATTGAGGGAGAGATAAAATCGTCACTTACGCGTGTTCGTACGGGCGAAAACCTTAATCAATACCTCTACCTCGATTATATGTATCTTCAGGGGATGATTATCCCGGAGCGTTTATCGAAGAGGCACTTCTCGGTGGGCATAACCTCAACGAAGAAGCTGCGCCAGTTCATCGAGTCCCCAACGCGCAAGCTGGTATGCGTAAATGATGTTCAGCTTTCAGAAGAGCGATATATCGAGTTGCGACAGTCGCTCCTGAATGCCTTTAATAACCGATTCCCCGAAAAGTCGAAGTTCGAGAAATAATGAGCAAATACAAAATTTCACTCATAGCTCCAATATATGGAGTTGAGCGATACATAAAAAAGTTTGCCGAGAGTGTTTTGGGTCAGACTGCCGACAATATAGAGTTTATATTTGTCAATGATGGCACAAAAGACTCCTCTATGGAGATTCTCGAAGAGGTTATTGAGGAGAAATTCGCCCATCTGCGCCCACATATCGTCATCATAAACAAGGAGAATCAGGGCTTACCTTTAGCACGCAAAAGCGGTTTTGAGCGTGCCACAGGCGAGTATATATTGTGTGCAGACTCCGACGATTGGCTCGAACTGGACGCCGTTGAGAAAATAGCGGCAAAAATTGAGCAGACCAATGCCGATATCGTATATTTTGACTTGGTGAAGGAGTATGGCAACAAGCAGAGCATAAAGCGCGAGCTTGATTACAACGACGACGAGAAGATGCTCTTCATTCGCAACATCTTCAACTATCGTTCAGCAGGATATACCGTCACGAAATGTTTCCGTCGCTCGCTTTATACCGACAACACTATCTACACCCCAAAATTGGGTATGCACGAGGATATATACTATATGTCGCAAATTATTTTCCATGCTAAAAGTTTTGCACATCTTCCGGAGGCATTGTACCACTACCGCAAGGATAATGAGCAGGCTTTCTGTGCGCAAGATAGGCATAAGCGACATATCGCATCGTCGCACAACCTTTTGGACCTATACGCCCATTACAAAGAGAACCTGCAAGGGAGTCCGATTGAGGAGGTAGCCGGAGGTATCGTGCTACGCGCAGGGTGGCACTCAATGATTCACGAATGCGATTTTTTCGAGGAGTACCCGTGGCTGACAGAGGCTATAAGCCGTGCGCGCATAAGTCGTCATTATCGCACGCCGCTTCTCTTTCAATTAATCGTCAAGGGCTATGTAGCTCTCTGCAAATAAAAAATACGGTATCCAAAATTTGGAGCATAACGCACCTTGTTGGACAACTTCATTTTTAGCTCATATCGCAATTAGCACTTGCTGATTCCGATTCGTGCCTCTTCGTTGTCTTTCTCCAACTTCTCGTCCTCTTCCCAATCGAACATCTCGAACTTCGTACGCCCACCGAGCGAGAAACGGGTGTATGTAATAGGGAGTCCTCGCTCCAAGAATTTGGTTTCATAAGCCGTCTTTACCGATAACTCTTCATCTGCGAAGCCTGTGCCATAGATGTCGCTATTCGAGGCCTCGCACTCTAAATCGAAGTGGCGAACAACCTCGTTTGTATAGCCATAAAGGTGCTGAGAGTCGGTTTTGAGGTTAATCCAGCCATCTGCGGAGAGGAATTGTGCATAATACTCCAGAAATATAGGCGATGTAAGGCGCTTCTTGGCACGACGCGTTTTAAGTTGAGGGTCGGGGAATGTAATCCATATCTCGGCAACTTCACCTTCGGCGAAGAACGAGTTGATAAACTCAATGCGTGTACGCAGGAAACCTACATTCGACATCTGCTGCTCGGTGGCAGTCTTGGCGCCACGCCACATACGGGCACCCTTAATATCGACGCCTATGTAGTTGCAATTGGGATTACGCTGCGCCAATGCTACGGTATATTCGCCCTTACCACAGCCCAATTCTAAGATTATAGGATTGTTGTTATGAAAGAAATCTTCATGCCAACGCCCTTTTAGGGGATGGTCCTTATGAAAAATCTCATCAAAATCCGGCTGCACAAGGCAACGGAAAGTAAGATTCTCGGCAAAGCGTCTGAGTTTATCTTTTCCCATACAAAAAACTATTTCAGTTGAAAATTCACACCGACAGCCTCCACATCCGACAACGGAGCAAGCGGTGTAATTACAATGTTATACTCACCCTTTTTCGCCAACTCCATATCACGGCGATAAGGGATTTTTATATCTTCCATACGGTCTGTCACCATAGGGGGCAGCATCGTCGCAGAGATAAAAATCTGCTCGGTATATCTCAGCGAATCGGGCGTTATGACCGTAACCTCAAATCCTAAATCACAGGGGCGAAAATTACGATTCACATGCAACAGCAAATCCACATCGCTACAACGAGGCTCCTCGCTATACGAAAACTCAATGGTTGCACTCTGCTGCCATGTGCCGACATTTACATCCTTATAGACGACCCTATTTTCAGGCACAGCACACCCCACCAAAAGGCATAACACGGCCAACATAGCGCCACTCAAGCACACTGCCCTATTCCAACTCCGATATAGCATCTATTCTTGCGTTGATGAAGGTTTCTCATCATTTCCATGGCGATGACCTCCGCCATTACCACCCTTTCCGC
This sequence comes from Alistipes sp., assembly GCA_017532885.1. The sequence continues at coordinate 10,044 of JAFXIS010000002.1, forward strand.
GACGATGGTCACGACGCTGACGAGGGCCTCTATCTCTACGCTGATGATTATCTCGGCTGTCGCGAGCCTCTTGGCCTTCGCCACCGGCCTCCGTGGCACTCTTATGCTCCGTCGGCTCCGCATTTGCGGCCTCAGCATGATGCTGCGCTCTATCGCGTCTGTCACGACCCTTATCACGGCCCTTGCGGCGACGACGATTCTGGTTATCAAAGCGTGTAATGCTATCCTCCTCTGTGCGATATGTCGGTTCCTCAACCATTGCGGTACTATCCTCCTCAACAATCGACTCAACCTTCTTGCCGGCACGATTCATCGCCAAAATCTCTCTTACGCGCGATACGGGGATAGTAACGACATTCGACATCGTATCCTTGCTGGTGCTGAATGACATCATCCTGCCCAAAATATCGGTCTTAACCAGATGGTATTCGCCATCCATAGCCTGCAGCGGCTCACGCACGCGGGGCAGCATCTGACGAGCATCGGCATAGACATCGTATTCATACATCAAGCAGCACTTCAACTTCGAGCATTGACCTGCCAACTTCAACGGATTAAGCGAGATATCCTGCACGCGGGCAGCATTTGTTGTAACGCTCGAAAAACTCGAAATCCACGACGCGCAACATAGCTCCCTGCCACATGCTCCGATACCTCCGATGCGGCCCGCCTCCTGACGCGCACCAATCTGCTTCATCTCGATGCGGATATGGAAACGCTCGGCAAAGACCTTGATAAGTTCGCGGAAATCGACACGCCCCTCGGCGATATAATAGAAAATCGCCTTGACTTTATCACCCTGATACTCCACATCGCCAATCTTCATATCAAGACCCATCTCGGCAGCAATCTGACGCGACTGAATCATCGTATCGTGTTCCAAAGCAATAGCCTCCTGCCAACGCTCTATGTCGTAAGGACGCGCCTTGCGGTAAATCTTCTTATACTCCCCATTGAAAGGAGTGAAGCCCGTACGGCGAATCTGCTTGGCAACCATGTCGCCCGTAAGCGAAACGATACCGATATCATGGCCCGGAGATGCCTCCACAGCGACAATATCGCCACGCTTAAGTGGCAGATTATTGACATTTTTGTAATATGAGCGACGCGTATTTTTGAATCTGACCTCGAAAATATCTGTCGGAATATTATCGGGATACTCCTCCAGCCATGGGGTTTCATGCAACTTATAGCAACCCTCAACAGGCTCAACTCGCAACTCCTCGTCGCAGTCACACACTACAAATCCACGGCCCGGCTCGGGTATATGTTTTTTAGAACAGTTGTCCATCTGAATAAAATTTTTCGTAAAGATAAGAAAAAATTTTTAATTTTTTACACCTGCGATATTTCGCGCCTCCAACCGCCTAACATCTCGTCTTACGCGCAGGATTGTAAGCAACGCACAAGTCGAAAGTCCCACGATAAAGCCCATAATCAAACCTACGGCTCCAAATCCGCAATCAAAGGCGAGGAAATAGCCAACCGGGATGTTGAAAACGACATACGAAATTACGACTATCGGCATGATGACCTTCACATCCTGCAAGCCTCGCAAAATGCTTATCGAGATAGCCTGCAAGCAGTCCGACACCTGGAATAAAGCAATGAAAATCAACATTGTGGCCGTCAGCTCTATGGTCGGCTCATTCGAGGTAAACAGACGCGGTATATCGTAGCGGAAAATGATAAACAATATAGCCACCGTAACATTCCACGCAAGGCCCATCATATAGGCAGCATTCACCGTACGACGCAGCGTGAAGTAATCACGACGGCCATAGATATGCGAGCAGAGGATTGTCGTTGCCGAGCCAATCGCCACAACAATCATAAATGTGACATTCATCATATTTGTGCCTATCTGGTAAGCACTCACGGCATGCGCACCAAACGCCAGCACCAAGACACCCGCAACAACAAAGGCACTCGCCTCCATAAGCATCTGAAAAGCAATCGGCGTACCGACCTTTATAATGTCGTAAATCGTACGCAAGCGCAGCATCGAATGTGAGAAGAGTTGAGCAGTATAATCCTTAAACTTCGGAGTCCAAAGGAAATAGCCGACAAGTATCACAGCCTGCAACCAGCGGGCAATAAGCGTAGCACATCCCGCACCCACTGCGCCCATCGGCTCAAAACCACACTTTCCGAAGATAAACACCCAATTGAGCACAATATTCACCACATTTGCAATAATCACCGTAACCATTGCAATGCGGGTATTTCCCACACCCTCCAAAAATTGCTTTACGGTACATACCAGCATTATGGGAATCATACTCCACACTAAAGTATCATAATATGGCAGAGCCATATCCACAACCGCCCCCACCGAAGCCCCTTCCGAGCCGGTCATCACACTACCTAACATGCTGAGCAATGGGCGCACTAAAATCAATAATCCTGCCGACAAGAAGCCGAGGATAGTGAATAACGCCGCTCCATTTTGCAACAGTTCGGAGCAATATCGTTTATCGCTACGCGCAAAATTTTCGCCCACCAATGGTGTTAGGCCAAACGACAGGCCCATAGCCGCCACAAAGACGATATAGAAAATACTCGTCGCAAACGACACCGCAGCCAATGGCGTCGGGTCGTCGCCACCATAATGTCCCACCATTGCCGTATCGGCCAACTGCACGGTAATATGCCCCACCTGCGAAAGTATTACGGGCAATGCCAATCGCAAATTTGCCTTATAATATGGTTTATATGTATTCAATAGTTTCATAATGGCGACAAAGATAGCAATTTTTGGGTGAAATATCCGTTATAAAAGCGTGCAGCAGCAGGTTTAATTGCCTTAATTGTACTATTTGCGATTTAATATAGCTGATTTATAGCAAATGCCACTCTTTACACAGTGTATTGGTCTATAAGTATACTATTAGTTGCAGAATAATACATATTGACTACCTTTGCTGGCACATAAGGTTGATTTATTTTTATTTTATATACAAATGATACAGTATTATAATTGGCTCCCGCAACTCGAAGCCTTTGACGAAGTTGATTGCATCAAGAACGAAATCGCAATTTTCACCTATTCCGATATTGTCGGCAAACTAAGTGATGAAGTATATAAAACATTAAAGAGTCCACATAAGTTCGACTTCTTCATGTTGATGATGCACACACAAGGTTCTGCCGTTATCAAGGTTGATATGGTCGAACATCAGCTCCATGCGCCATGCAATCTTATCAAGCTGGTGCCGGGGCAGATTGTATCGGTGGAGAATCACAGCGAGGATTTTGATGCTACGGTAATGATACTGTCGCAGAACTTTTTGGAGAGTCTTTTGGTATATATCAACGGCTCGATACCGCTGCGTATTGGTTCTCGCATGGAGTCAATCACCCATATCGGCGACCAGGAGAGAAGGATGTTGGAGATATTTGTACGCGCCGTTCGTCACATCCTAAACAGCAAGGATAATCCCTTCCGCCTGCAAATTATACAGCATGTTATCATGGCGATTTTCTACTCTTCGGAGCAAGTTCGCAAAATTGATGGCAACGAGCCTCCACGCTCAAATGCCGATGTTTTGTCGAAGGAATTCCTGGAGCTGGTAAAAGATAACTTCCGTCGCGAACGACAGCTGCAATTTTATGCCGATAAGCTCTGTATCACGCCCCGCTACCTTTCGCGCGTAGTGAAGGAGTGTACAAACTCCTCGGCAGCCGAATGGATTGAGCGATATGTGATTTTGGAGGCGCGAGCGCTACTGAAGTCTACAAATATGACCATCCAGCAGATTAGCGACGAACTGAATTTCCCCTCGCAGACCTTCTTCGGGAAATATTTCAAGCGTCGCGTAGGCGTATCACCCAAAGAGTATCGCCGCCGAGGATAATATCAATGCCGTAGCCATGGCTTGATTTTTGATAAAAAACAATACCTTTGTGGAAATATTGTAGGTATGGGAAAATGGGAAAACAGAAAGTAACATTAACCGATAAATCGGGACTTGTACTTGAAGGTGGAGGCATGCGAGGCGTCTTCACATGCGGCGTCTTGGACAACCTGATGGATCGAGGCATACGCTTCCCGTATACGATAGGCGTAAGCGCCGGAGCATGCAACGGACTATCGTATATGTCGGGGCAGCGCGGCAGAGCGAAGTTCAGCAATATAGACCTCCTGGAGAAGTATCGTTATATAGGTTTTAAGCAGCTCCTTACCAAGCGCAACATCATGGATTTCGACCTGCTGTTTCACACCTTTCCCGAGGAGATTATCCCCTACGATTATGAGAGTTTTGCGCGTTGTGAGGAGCGCTACGAAATGGTCACCACAAGTTGCCTTTCGGGTAAGGCGTGCTATTATGACGAGAAGCACGACCCAAAGCGTATAATCGACATCGTAAAGGCCTCAAGCAGCCTACCCTTTGTCTGCCCGATATCATATGTAGACTCAGAGCCGATGCTCGATGGCGGCATCGCAGACTCTATTCCTATCCTGCGAGCCCGAGAGTTGGGATTTGATAATAATGTAGTTGTTTTAACACGCAATAAAGGCTACCGCAAGCCACAGAAACCCACAAAAATACCCCCATTCTTTTATGCTGACTATCCTTGCCTGCGCGAAGCTATTCGCCATCGTAATACGCTCTATAATGAACAAATTTCATTAGTCGAAGAGTTGGAATCAAAGGGTGAAATTATAGTTATACGCCCCGAGAAGCCTATTGTTGTGGACCGCATGGAGCGAAACACTCAAAAACTCCTCGACCTCTACAACGAAGGATACGCTTGCGCAGCAGCAGTCAAATTCGAGTAAGCATAAATCACAAAGTTACTTCAGGGCATGCCGTTGCATCCACTCGGCAAGCGCCTCACTTGCATGGCCATCCTCACAAAGCCCTACAACCTTAGAGAAGAATGTTTGCAACTCTGCCTCGTATTTCGCCTTATCGAACGACGAAAGGATTTGCTTAAGTTCCTCATTATTGCGCGCCACGGGATATGGCAACTCGGTAAATTTATAGTAATATCCGCGGTCGTACTCCTCGATATCGGTGGCATACAACACGCAAGGACGCTGCTGCATGGTAAAATCAAACATCGAACTCGAATAGTCGGTGATAAGCATATCGCTCATGCAGAGTAGCTCCTGCATATCGTGATACTTCGTAACATCGATGACATTCTTACAAGAAATCAACGACGAAGTATCGACCCTGTTTATCAAATTGGGGTGCATTCTAAGCAATACCGTAACCTTTTCACAACCAAAGAATTGCCTTAAATAAGGCATCATCTCCGACCATGCGATACGATATGGTTCTATGCTGCGATTCTCGCGAAATGTAGGAGCATACAACACGATGCGGCTACCATCCTCGATAGAGTATTGACGGAACACCTTTTGACGAATCTCGGCATGCAGTTCCGTCTTAAAGAATATATCGTTTCGAGGTATTCCGCGCTTCAATATTTCGCCATCATACCAAAATTTCTCCTCCAGCAATTTGGTCTGTGCGCGACATCCCGAAATCATCAAATCACATACGCGGGAGTCAGCTTGTGCGCGCTTTATATAGCTGTAACTCAGCTTATCTTCGGCATCCTTCTCGATTTTCTTGAGCGCCACACCTCCGTGCCACATCATAATATATTTCTGCCCCTTACGCTTATGCCAAAAGATGCGCCACGGGTCGGTACGAGCATTAGTGAGCAAGAATTCGGCACTGTTCACCAATAGGTAATACTGCCACGAACGCAACCTTACACACTTTATGCGTTTATCTATGGTCGATGTATCCACACCCTTGCGGAATACCCAATATATCTCAAGCTCAGGATTATGCTCCAACAGGTACTCTGTCAGATAGCGAGGATTGCAGCTATACTGCTTAAACGCATATGACCAACACATTACTCTACCCTTTTTAACAGGGACGAAGCAGCCTACAGCCAACGACAAAAGGTTGTTGAACAACTTTATAGAGCGATTAAATCCCCATGCTATGGCGGCACCGATACTCTTCATTACAAAACTTATTTTCGATAAATCTGTACAAATATAACAAGTTTATGGCATTTAATAGAATTTTTTAGCTAAATTTGCCTAATAACTAAACGGAGTGAAGATGACATCATTGGATATCAACTCGGAAATGAGGGATAAATTACAAGCCAAATATAATCCCGAAGGCTCGGCATTGCGCCGCGACCAGAAGGAACTTTTCAGAATGTTGCTTGTGGTTGCCGAAATATGCAAAGAGCATAATATTCCATGGTGGCTCAGCTCCGGCACACTTTTAGGTGCTGCGCGTCATCAGGGTTTTATCCCGTGGGATGACGATATGGATATTGTAATGCTACGCAAGGACTACAAGCGTTTGGAGAAGATTCTCTGCCAAATGCAGAGCGACGAGTTTGTATTTCATTGCATGCGCACCGATGTTGATTATATCAACACCTTCGGAAAATTCCGTAAGCGTGAGGGAAAGATTCAAACCAACAACCGACGATACGACTACTACAAATGGGCAGGTATAGGGTTGGATATTTTTGCTATCGAAAAGACCAATTACTTTTCGGCTCGCGTAGCGAAGATTTTATATAGCAACCTGCAACACCTAACCTCATATATTCGTATCGGATGGATTCGTAAACCCCTGATTCGAGCGATAGAGGGGCTTCACTTCGGGCTTTTGTTCCCCATATTGCGACTTATAGGCAAGATAAACCCCAAAGAGGAGTATCACTACACCTTAGGTACCGGGTGGGCAAAGCATACCTTCTTCATGAAGTATACATTTCCACTCACCACAACGGAGTTTGAAGGAGAGCGACTCCCAGCACCCAAAGATATGGATGCTTACCTAAGTAATGTCTACGGCAATTGGCGAGAACTACCCTCGGATGAGGCTATCAAGAAGTGCATCCATTGCCAAGAGTATAAAGATGAAATTTTCGGAAAAGAGGAGTAGATAGATGAAAAAAGTTATCACATACGGAACATACGACCTATTACACGAAGGGCACATAAACCTTTTGCGCCGAGCTAAGGCATTGGGCGATTACCTTATCGTGGGCGTTACGAACGATAGTTTCGACCGCGAGCGAGGTAAACTCAATGTGCGCAACAATGTCTTGGAGCGCGTGGAGGCTGTTCGTTCAACAGGACTTGCCGACCTGATTGTCATTGAAGATTATGTAGGTCAGAAGATTGATGATATCCAGAAATACGATGTCGATATTTTTGCTATCGGCTCCGATTGGGAGGGTAAATTCGACTATCTGAATGAGTTCTGCGAAGTTGTCTACCTACCACGCACCGAAGGTATCTCTTCGACGATGCTCCGCGCCGAGAGCGATACGATGGTAAACATCGGCGTTGTGGGTTGTGGTCGCATCGCCCGACGATTCGTTGCCGAAGCAGGCAAGGTAAACTCTGCAAATGTAACGGCACTTTACGATATAAATCCTAATACTGCGACCGAATTGGCACAAAAATTCGATATCGAGCATGTTTGCGATAGCTTTGAGCAACTTGTCGAGCAGTCCGATGCCGTTTACATCGCCACGCCACACCTATGCCACTACGAGCAGGCGCGCTATGCACTGCAACATGGCCGTCATGTATTGTGCGAAACACCTATGGTGCTAAATGGCAACCAAGCCAAGGAGTTGTACGCATTAGCCGACGAAAAGGGATTGGTTTTGCTGGAGGCAAACAAAACAGCTTACTGCCCCGCCTTTAACCATATGATTACACTCGTAAAGAGCGGACTTATAGGCGATGTTGTAGGTATTGATGCCTCGGAGTCAAAACTTTGGGATGAGGAGAAGCTAAAACGCGAATTGGACCCCGCACAAGCCGGAGGCTCGATGTATGAGATGGGCTCTTATCCGCTGTTGCCAATCATTAAACTTTTAGGTGTAAATTACCGTAATATAAATATTTACAGCCGTATGAACGACAATGGCGTGGATGTCTATACCCGAGGTATTATCCGCTACAACAATGCCGTAAGTTCGTTCCAACTCGGACTCGGCGTCAAGACCGAAGGTAACCTTGTAATTTCAGGCACAAAAGGTTATGTCTATGTGCCGTCACCATGGTGGAAAACCGACTACTTCGAGTTGCGCTACGAGGACCAGAATCAGAATAAAAAATACTTCTACAAGTGGGATGAGCCGGGATTGCGTTATGAGATTCAGGAGTTTTTATCATGTATCGTGAACAACCGTAGCCACTCCTCTCGCCTTACGCCCAAGGAGAGCTGCTGCATGGCAGAGATTATGCAACTATTCAGCGAACGCAAAAATCTATTCGAGATATGAGAAAAGCACTAATCGTGGGAGGTGCCAACGGCATTGGGCTCGCTATTGCCACCGAGTTGGCAGGGCGCAGTGACTTCGGGAATATATACATCGTGGACAAGGCACAGCCCGAGCCGACGCTAATGCACGAGAAATTCGTATGCTCACAATTCGACCTCTCGGCGAGTGATTTCTCCTTCTTCGACCGATTTACCGATATCGACACTTTGATTATCACCGCAGGATTTGGCAAACTCGCTCTGTTTAAGGATGTAACGGAGGAACATATCGTAAGCAGCATGACGGTAAATGCTACGGCCGTTATGCGCATCGTACACCATTTTTACGATAAGATTTGCTCCAAAGAGGAGTTCTATTGCGGCATCATGGTTAGCATTGCAGGCTTTATGTCGTCACCATTTTTTGCGGTATATGGAGCAAGCAAGGCTGCCTTGAAGATATTTATCGAGAGTGTGAATGTGGAGTTGGAAAAGGCCGGCACGGATAATCGCATATTAAATATCTCTCCGGGCTCAATCAAGGGTACATCGTTCAATCACGGCAAAACCGACCTCTCGCAGACAAAGGCTTTAGCCGAGGAGATTCTGCAACACCTTTACGCCAAAGAGGATCTCTTTATACCTATGTATGATGAGATTTTCCACGATGTTTTGGAGCGCTACCATCAAGATTTCCGCGCAGAGGGTCGCCACTCCTACGACTATAAAGTCGCGTCAGGCCGCATCAAGCCCTAATCCCAATAACGCGGAACTACTACGAGTAAATAAGTCTTCAGACATAAGCGCAAGGCAAAGTAATAATACAAAAATTACCTTGTCAAGCGATCTCTATCGTATTCTATTACAGCTCCTTGATATATGCTCTACGGCGCTTGTGCTGTATATGGTCAAAGGGGAGGAAGTTGGCGATATTCTTGCTGTTGGTTTCCAAAATTGATGTAGTCTCAACGCGTTGTATACCATACTTGGCAAAGTGTGGAGTCATCTCATTGAATATAAGCGCATTGATACCCCTATCCTGATAATCGGGGCGCACGGCAATCAGCAGCAGGTCAAAGTCGGTCATCTTCTTGGCCTTCAGCGCCTTGATAATGTGATACCAACCAAATGGGAATAGACGACCTTGACATTTGCGCAGTGCGTCCGATAACGAAGGCATACCCAAACCTACGGCAATAATCTCATCCTTCTCATTGGCAACCATGGTCACAAAGTCGTAGTTAATCAACGGGAAATACATATCGCAATAATACCTCTTCTGCCGCTCGGTCATCGGCTGATAGTTATATAGCTTTTGGTACGCCTCATCGAGTACATCGAAATATGTATATCCGTATCTTTTCTTCAGTTCGCGCGAGTTCTTAACCTTCACAATTCGCAGGTTGTAACGCTCCTCGACAAGCTGCGCAAGACGACTTATTCGCTCGGGAACCTCGCGCGGCGACTGTATCTGGAACTCAATCCAGTCCTCCTCCTTGCGTAGTCCATAGCGCTCGTAATGAGCAATGTAGTAAGGGTGAGTATAAAGGCTGGCCATAGGGGCATTGTAGTCGAATCCCTCGATGAGCAATCCCTCCTTATCGAAGTCGGTAAAACCTACCGGACCATTTAGGTGAGTCATTCCTCGGTTGCGACCCCACTCGGCTACGGCATCCATAAGAGCCCGGAAAACATCGTGGTCGTCAATGAAGTCAAACCAGCCAAAGCGGCACTTCTTAACCTTCCACGCCTCGTTGGCGCGGTGGTTTATGATTCCTGCGATGCGTCCAACGATTTTACCACCGCGATAGGCAAGGTAGGTTACAAAGTCGCACACCTCGAGTGCCGGATTGCTTTTAGGGTCAAATGTGTTTACCTCATCAAAGAAAATTGGAGGACAATAGTACGGATTACCTTTATAGAGGTCGATACCAAACTTTACGAAGCGTCGCAGTTCTCGTTTGCTCGTTATCTCCTTAATTGTAATTTCGTTTTGGTTAGTAGTGGTCATTATGTAGTTTTGTTCTTATCGTCTTGCTATTAGGCTTTGTTATTAAGCTTGGTGATTGGGTTTAATTATTATGGACTTGAGATAAATCGCTTGCGACTTCATCGGCTCTCTACTCTTCTAAGTACCTCACCGCAATACCTCGTGATTGGGCGTAGGCTATCTCGCTGCGCGTGCTTTCGCCGATATATCCACCAACATTGATAACATAAATCTCATCGGCCATATCAATCTTGCGCTTGTGCATATCGTCGAGCATCGCCTTTGTACCTTCGGTCCACACCTCGTCATCCCCGCTGTGACCGAACAAACCCACCGATATGACAATATTCCCCTCAAGCGTCAATCGCTTCTGCACCTCTATAAACTGCTCCTTAAACTTTGTACTCCCACAAAGCGTTACCACCTTATATTCCCCAACCATAATTTTATTTTCCGATGCAGAATATGTAACAATCTGATAATCAGATTGTTGTGATTTTGAGGCACAAATGGGGCGAAAAATTTTGACAAACATTAACAAATAATGATAGTCAATAATAAATCGCCTGTTCCGAGCTGGTGCCCGAATTCGAGTGTAAAGATACATAATTTTTGTAAAGTTTATAGATTGATGGATATAATAAGTTTGCAGATGCAATAATAATTTTGATTGATGATATTTCTAATATGTGCTACCCGCTATTAATAATAATCATCGC
>JAFXIS010000016.1 GCA_017532885.1 Alistipes sp.
ATGCTCGGCGACCCAATTTGTGAGTTCGACAAAGTCGGCAACCGACAACTGCTCGGCGCGCTGGGTAAAGAACGGATGCTCGGCGCCACCAAAGTCGCCAAAGACCGATTTTAGCGAGTTTCTGAGCATCTTGCGGCGCTGACCAAACGAGGCCTTCACAACCTTTACAAAAAGTGCCTCATCGCAGCCCAACTCGCGTGTGTCGTTACGCTTTAGGCGGATAACCGCCGACTTTACCTTTGGGGGTGGATTAAAGACCTTCTCGCCAACAGTAAAGAGGTACTCGATATCGTACCACGCCTGCAACAAAACGCTCAGAATGCCATATTCGCGTGAGCCGGGTGGCTCGGCAATGCGCACTGCAACTTCTCGCTGTATCATGCCTACGCATTCGGGGATAATATCGCGGTATTCAATTACCTTGAAGAAAATCTGCGACGAAATATTATACGGGAAATTGCCAATCACTCGCAACGGCGCACCAAATTTTTCTCTCAAATCCATCTTCAGGAAATCGCCCTCAACGAGGCGCGGTGCAAAATCGGGGTAGTGTTCGTGGAGATACTCCACGCTCTCCGAATCAATTTCGGCACCCCAAGTTGTGATATCGTCGCGTTGCAACAAGAACTGCGTCAAAACGCCCATACCACAGCCCACCTCCAGCACCGTTGCCGGCTCTGCCGAAGTGCCGCCACTCATCGAGTCGCATATCTTGCGCGCTATATTAAGGTCGGTCAGAAAATGCTGACCCAAAGCCTTCTTTGCTCTTACAAGCCCCATAAACTTACTGTTTTTCACTATTCGCAGCGCGCCATAAACGCACTAACCACTTCGCCCACAGCCACACAAGGAGTGGAGCGACAACAATAACGGCTTTGTGGTAGTGCCACGCAGCCGCAAAATCAAAATAACATACCGATGCCAAGGCTCTCGTCATTCCGCAACCCCAACAATCGTGTCCCGTAAGGTTGTGCCATAGGCAAACGGTATGGCCCTCATCAAAAAGCCACTCGCGCGGCACGAGGTAGACAACTAACGGAGCTATTGCTACCGCTATAACCCTCCAATATCGTAGTATGCGACCCAACTATTTGTTGGTTATGAGTTTGCCCTCCGCATCGCGATATGAGCCGCAGACAATCATTATAAAGTCAATCAGTGCCCAAATGCCGCAACCTCCGAGTGTGAGGATTTGCACAATGCCGACAACGGTTTTGCCGACATAAAAGCTATGAATGCCCAAACTGCCGAGGAAGAAACTTAAAAGTACGCAGGTAAGCCAATCCTTATCGCTACGATTGGGGTCTACGACTGCTTGAGATTTAAGTGTATAGCCGCAATGTGGACAAGCTGTGGCGTTGTCCGATATTTGCTTTCCGCACTCCCTGCAATAAATTAGTGCCATATCTGTTATAATTTTGAATTTTTAATTTCCTACCTCGCACAAGAACTTGATTCTCACCAGACGAATCTCCTCCTCGGTATACTCCGAGCCTAACTCGTCGATAGCTTCGTCCAAAGAGTCGCTCTCGGCATCCTCCTTGAAGTAGAGATAGATATCCTCGGCCTTATCCTCGTCCATGTATTGGTCGATATAGTATGCGACATCGAGTTTTGTACCTGAATTTACAATTGCCTCAATCTCGCTCAAAAGCTCGTCAAAATCGAGGTTTTTAGCTCTTGCGATATCTTCGAAATCCATCTTGCGGTCGATAGACTGGATGATGAAAATCTTGTTGCCCGACTTATTTGCCACCGACTTAACGACCATATCTTGCGGACGGATAATATCCTTCTCCTCAACATAAGCCTTGATGAGCTTTATAAACTCATCGCCGAACTTTGCAGCCTTACCGGCTCCTACGCCCGAGATATTCTGCATCTCCTCGATGGTGATGGGGTACTGAATCGACATATCCTCCAACGACGGGTCTTGGAAGATGACAAACGGAGGAAGGTCGTGTTTCTTGGCAACCTTCTTACGCAAATCCTTCAACATTGCGAATAACTCCTCGTCGGCAGCACCTCCCTTGCCGGCTTGTGCAGCCATAATTTCATCCTCCTTCTCCTCGGCGTCGTAATCGTGGTCCAAAGTAACGGTAACCGGTTTCGGCGAATCTATAAATGCCAAACCACGCTCATTTACCGACAAAAGACCGTAGTTTTCGATGCTCTTATCTATCAAGCCCATAATCAAGCCCTGACGAATCACCGCGCCCCAATATTTGGCATCGCGTTCCTCGCCCTCGCCAAAGAACGCCAACTTATTGTGGCCATAGCTCTTAATCTGCGCTGTCATGCGACCAATGAGCACCGACTCCAAATGGTCAGTCTTGAATTTATCGCCTATTGCCGCCAAAGTCTTGAGTACAAGTACCATGTCCTTCTTTGCGTCAATCTTGGGACGAGGATTTACGCAGTTGTCGCAGCAACCGCAATTATCCTCCTTATATTCCTCGCCAAAGTAGTGTAGCAGCGTCTTGCGACGACACATCGAACTCTCGGCGTATGATACCGTTTCGAGCAACAGCAATTTACCAATCTCCTGCTCGGCAACGGGTTTGCCCTGCATGAATTTTTCGAGCTTCTGAATATCTTTATAGCTATAAAAGGTAAGGCAGTGACCCTCGCCGCCATCGCGTCCTGCGCGACCTGTCTCCTGATAATAACCTTCCAATGACTTGGGGATATCGTAGTGGATAACATAACGCACATCGGGTTTGTCGATACCCATACCAAAGGCAATCGTTGCAACTATCACATCTACGCGCTCCATGAGGAAGTCATCTTGGTTGTTCGCGCGCGTTTGGGCATCCATTCCGGCGTGATATGCCAACGCCTTGATGCCGTTTGCCATAAGCAGCTCCGCCAACTCCTCTACCTTCTTGCGGCTCAAACAATATATAATACCGCTCTTGCCCGCCTTCTGCTTAATGAAGCGGATAATGTCGTGGTCGGCATTATGCTTCGGGCGAATCTCATAGAAGAGGTTTGAACGGTTGAACGATGACTTAAATACCACAGCATCGGTCATGCCTAAGTTCTTCTGAATATCCATCTGCACCTTAGGTGTAGCCGTAGCTGTAAGTGCAATAAGCGGTGCTTGACCGATATCGTTAATGATAGGACGAATACGGCGATACTCCGGGCGGAAATCGTGACCCCACTCCGAGATACAATGCGCCTCGTCGATGGCATAGAACGAAATCTTAATCTTGCGGAGAAATGCTACATTATCCTCCTTTGTGAGTGATTCGGGAGCAAAGTACAATAGTTTGGTCTTGCCATCCAAAACATCCTGACGCACCTGATTGATGGCAGTTTTGTTAAGCGAGGAGTTCAAGAAATGGGCAATACCCGACTCGGTCGAGAAAGTACGCATGGCATCTACCTGATTCTTCATCAATGCGATGAGTGGTGAAATAATAATCGCCACGCCGTCCATCAGCAATGCAGGCAACTGATAGCATAGAGATTTGCCGCCTCCCGTAGGCATAAGCACAAAGGTGTCGCGTCCGTCCAAAAGGTTCCGAATCACTGCCTCCTGATTACCCTTAAACGAGGTGAAACCAAAATACTCTTTCAGCTTGTCGTGTAAAATGCTGTTACTCTGTCCCATCTTATCCAGTTATTGCTTTGTCGCGCGCACCAAAAAGGCGCAAAACAAGATTTTTCATTCAAAGATAAAACTTTTTTTCAAAAAAATAATAACTTTGTGAAAAATTTTCAACGATTATGCGTCTATTTACAAGTGAACTTGTCAAGAAATACAAATCTCGCACCGTTGTAAACCATGTTTCGGTGGATGTGCAGCAGGGTGAAATCGTAGGTTTGTTGGGTCCTAATGGTGCCGGGAAGACTACTACCTTTTATATGATAGTTGGTCTTATTAAGCCCAATGAAGGTCAAATCTTCCTCGAAAACGATGAGGGTGAAGTGACCGAGCTTACGAAGATGCCGGTATATCGTCGTGCCCAGATGGGTGTGGGTTACTTGGCTCAGGAGGCTTCGGTGTTCCGCCGCCTAAGTGTGGAGGATAATATCAAGGCTGTATTGGAGATGACCTCTTACACCAAAGAGTATCAGAAGGAGCGTTTGGAGGCTTTAATCGAGGAGTTCCGCTTGCAGAAGGTGCGTAAGAGTTTGGGTATTCAGCTTTCGGGAGGCGAGCGTCGCCGTACCGAGATTGCGCGTGCCGTAGCGATAAATCCGTCGTTTATTCTCCTTGACGAGCCATTTGCCGGTGTGGACCCCATTGCGGTGGAGGATATCCAGAGTATCGTGGCTACGCTTAAGAATAAGAATATCGGAGTAATCATCACCGACCACAATGTAGACGAAACGCTCGCTATTACCGACCGCACCTATTTGCTGTATGAGGGTAAAATCCTTAAGACGGGTACCGCCGAGGATTTGGCTAATGACGAGATGGTGCGACGCGTATATCTGGGTAAGAACTTCGAGTTGCGTCGCCCGAAATTTTCGTTAGACGAGTAATAGATATCGAAAAAAGCATAGAAGATAGTATATGGACAAATATGTCTCCGCAAGTAATATAAAAGGTGTAATCATCCCACCAAGTTCAAAGAGCTATGCCCAACGCGCCATAGCAATTGCTCTGTTGGCGCATGGCAGGAGCGTGTTGCGCAATATAGAGTTCTGTAAGGATACGCGCTCGGCGCTCTCTTGTATCGAGGCTTTAGGTGCTAAGGTTTCGCTTCTCGACGAGAGCACTTTGGCGATAGAGGGAGGACTGAACCCTGTAAGTAATCTGTTGAATGTTGGAGAATCGGGCTTGGCAACACGCCTTTTTACTCCCATTGCATCACTTCACAATACCCCTATATGTATTCAAGGCGAGGGTACACTGCTGCATCGCCCCATGGGTATGATGATAGAGCCTCTGCGCAGTTTGGGCGTTGAGGTGCGCGACGGAGGAGGTTTTCTGCCTATCGAGGTCTGTGGACCTGTAAATGGCGGAAAACTTACAGTCGATGGAAGCATATCTTCTCAATTTATTACGGGTCTTTTGCTTGCCTTGCCTATGGCACAAGACGATACTACGCTGAAGGTCACAAATCCTGTATCTACACCATATATCGACATGACGATTGATACGGCGCGTCGTTTCGGCATTGAGATTATGCACAACGAAGGTGACTATTCGGAGTTTTTCATCGAGGGTAGACAGCAATATACCCCCACCGACATCGCAATCGAGGGCGATTGGAGTGGCGCTGCGACAATGCTCGTGGCGGGAGCCATTGCCGGCGAGGTTACGGTAAAGAATATATCTACACTCTCAAAGCAGGCCGATACTGCAATATGTCAGGCTTTGGAGAGGGCTGGCGCGGGTCTTATCATCGAGCAGGACGCTGTTACGGTGAGCCGACGCGAGTTGCGGGCCTTCGAGTTCGATGCTACGCATGCTCCCGACCTCTTCCCTGCATTGGCGGCGTTGGCAGCTGCAGCCGAGGGCGAGAGTGTTATTATCGGTACAAATCGCCTGCGTCATAAGGAGAGTGACCGTGCCGAAACAATCCGTCAGGAGTATGAGAAGTTGGGTATCGAAATAGATATCTCCGAGCCGAATATTATGCGTATTCGTGGCGGGGAGATTCATCCGGCGGAGGTGTTCAGCCATGATGACCACCGCATTGCTATGTCGTTGGCTGTGTCGGCGCTGCGTTGCAAGGGTGAGGTGAAAATCACCAATGCGGAGTGTGTGGAGAAGAGCTATCCGACATTTTTCGACGATTTGGAATCAATTTTAGTCAGATAAGATATGAACTCTTGGGGTAAGATATTCAGGGTGACGCTGTGGGGCGAATCTCATGGCGCACAGGTTGGCGTAAGCATCGATGGCGTTCCGGCAGGCATAGCTCTCTCGGAGGAGGATTTTATGCCGATGCTTGAGCGTCGCAAGGCCGGTGCCGCAGGTACTACACCCCGCAAGGAGAGCGACCTGCCACACATCGTGTCGGGCGTGTTTAACGGCTACACCACAGGCTCTCCGCTTACCATAGAGTTTCAGAATGAAAATACTCGTTCCGGCGATTACTCTTCGCTTGTCAATCAACCCCGTCCTTCACATGCCGACCTTGTGGCGCAACAGAAGTGGCAGGGCTACAACGATTATCGAGGTGGAGGGCACTTCTCGGGCCGCATAACCCTCGGCTTGGTCGCCGCAGGAGCGGTGGCAAAGAAGATTTTGGGCGATGAGGTGTTGTTCTCGACCGACATTGTTGAAGTTGGAGGATGCCGCGAGAAGACTCAATTTGACGATATAATCGAGCGTGTCCGCATGGAGCAGGATTCGGTAGGAGGCGTCGTGGAGTGCCGCGTAAACGGTGTTCCTTCGGGATATGGCGAGCCATTCTTCGACTCTGCGGAGAGTGAAATTGCGCATCTGCTCTTCTCGGTGCCGGCGGTTAAAGGTGTAGAGTTTGGTGCCGGCTTTGCTGCCTCTGCGATGCGAGGCTCGGAGCATAATGACGCCATTATAGATAGACAGGGCCATACCGCTACGAATCACGCCGGAGGTATAGTCGGAGGTATTACAAACGGCAACGAAATCGTTGTGCGTGCTGCCATAAAGCCCACAGCTTCTATCGCGCGTGAGCAGCAGACCTTCAATTTTGAAAATGGGCAGGTGGAAACGCTTGTAATCAAGGGCCGCCATGATGTCTGCATAGCGTTGCGTGCCGCAGTGGTTGTAGAGGCGGCAGTTGCTATTGCATTGGCAGATATGAAACTTCGCGCATAGCCTATGCGTAAATCCAGAGCCGACATAGTGCGTTATTTATCCCTCGGAATGGAAACACTCTATCCCGAGCGGGAGCGTATGAATATTGCTCGGCGGGTGGCAGCTTCGACCGAGGGAGTCGATGTGGTGAAGTACCTCACCGAGCCTAACGAGGTGATCGAAATTGATGATTTGGAGTTGATTGCCGAGCGCTTAGCCGCAGGTTGCCCCATGCAATATATTACGGGCGAGGAGGAGTTTTGTGGCCTAAAATTTAAGGTCGGGGAGGGAGTATTGATTCCTCGTCCCGAAACTGAAGAGTTGGTGCTTTGGGCGGAGCAGAGTGTCGCGGAGTTTTCTGCACCGCGCATCCTTGATATCTGCACAGGTAGTGGCTGCATCGCTATTTCGCTTGCATTGCGAGTACCTTCGTCGCAGCTCTGGGCAATAGAACTTTCCGCTAAGGCGTTAGCTGTTGCCGAGGAGAATAATCGCAGGCTCGAAGCCGGTGTAAGACTCTTGCGCGACGATGCTTTGGGCGCAATGCCGAGCATCGAGGGCGAGGAGTTTGATATTATAGTGTCGAATCCCCCATATATACCTTGCTCGGAGCGGAAGTTGATGCGTCGCAATGTTACGGATTATGAGCCCGCGATGGCGTTGTTTGTCGAGGATGATAATCCGCTTGTGTTCTATCGCGCCATAGCCCACAAAGCTCTCACGGCGCTTTGCCGAGGTGGGTATCTGCTCTTTGAGGTGCATGAAAACTTGGCCTTTGAGGTGGCGGATATGCTCCGCGAAATGGGTTTTACGCAGGTGGAAGTTCGCACCGATATGTTCGGTAAACAGAGAATGGTCGGAGGGAAAAGATAAAAGAGCAAAGAACAAAAGATGAAACAATCCACAAAAAAGAGTAAGGAGCAGGCGTTGGAGTCGCTGATGCGATTGTGTGCGCGTGCGGAGCGTTCTTCGGGCGACGCCATGCGCCTAATGGCACGCTGGGGCGTGGCGAGCAGTGAACGCCACGAGGTCCTGCAACGCCTTCTCTCGGAGCGTTTTATCGACGATAGACGGTATGCCGAGGCATTCATCCGCGAGAAAATAAACCTCTCCTCTTGGGGCGAGTATAAGATTCGTACAACCCTGCGCACAAAGGGTATTGCGGAGCCGATTATCGCCCAGGCACTTGCTGAGGCTGTGGGGCTGAACGATAATAACCGCCTCGGAGAAAGATTGGAGCGCAAACTGCGCACCTTGAAGGCCGATACGCCCTATCAACTTAAGGCGAAGCTTGTCCGCTATGGGCTGTCGTTGGGTTATCCGATGGATAGCGTTATAGAGTGCGCCGAGGCTGCACTGCAACATCATAACATCAATACAGAATGCGATACAGACGATATATTTTAACTTCAATATTTACTTTTTGGGCTATTGTCGTAGCCCAAGCGCAAAGGCTCGATGCGGAGTACTACGATTACCCGCTGCGTGGTGTGGCGGGGTATTACTCGTCGAATTTCGGCGAGATGCGCACCAATCATTTCCATTCGGGCGTGGATTTTAAGACCGATGGAGTCGAGGGTAAGGAGGTTGTGGCTGTGGCAGACGGATATGTGAACCGCATATTCCTCTCGCCTTCGGGATATGGCTTGGCGCTCTATGTGACGCACCCCAACGGTACTATGTCGGTGTATGCTCACCTCAAGCAGTTTCGCAAGGATATTGCCGACTATGTTTTTGCCGAAAGACATCGTCAAAAACGACATCGCGTAGACCTCTATTGCCAGCCCGGGCAATTTAAGGTTCGGCGTGGCGAAGTTATAGCCTTGTCGGGGAATAGTGGCTCTTCGGGAGGTCCTCATCTGCACTTCGAGATTCGTAATGCGGCGACACATAAACCGCTGAATATTATAGCTGCGGGGCTCTTTGCACCGAAAGATGATATCTCGCCACTGATTCGTCGCCTGCATTATGTCGAGGTTGATAGCGTGGGCGGTGTGGCTCGCCATAGTCGTCGTATATCGTTCGATGTGATGCGCCGAGAGGGTGCAATATACTCGCTTAAAGATACCTTGCCGATAGAGGTCGGACGCAAAGGTTATTTTATTGTCGAGGTGTCGGACCGCAAGAATGATACGCAGAATCGATATGGTATATATCATCTCGAGGCGGAGGTGGATGACGAGGTTTACTTCGAATATCGCAACGATGGCTTTACATTCGACCAGACGCGCTACTGCAACGCAGTGGCTTACTATCCCTTGCAGCGTAGCTCGAAGAGTGAGGTTATACGCCTTGCGGGTGTGCAGGGAGGTATAAACAACTTCTATCCGACGCTTGTCGATAATGGCGTGATAACTACCCGGGAGGGCTCTCGGCATGCAATGCGTATAAAAGTCACCGACGACTGCCTGAATACCTCGACATTGGAGTTTGCGATTTTGGGTAAGCCCGACAAAGAGTGCTTCGTTGGTGAGGTGCCCGATAGCGGGCAGATTGCGTGGTTTGACCGCGTATTCTCAGCTGAGGCGGATGGAGTGGTGGGGGTAACAATTCCCGCAAAGTCGTTATATGAATCTACGGAGGTGGCGCTAAAACGCAGTGATGTTACGATAAAGGCGGATTCTACAATTATTCTGCTGTCGGATGTCTACACCATAGGCGACCGCAATATACCGCTCCACAAGGCTATGACGATTGATTTCCATTGTCCCGTAGAGCAGTCCTTGGAGAGCCATACGGCGATAGCTTCGGTGAGCGAAAAGGGAACTGTCGGGTTCGTGGGTGGCACGCTCCGTAATAGCCATATATCGCAAAAGTGTTCGTCGTTTGGCGATTTTTGCGTTGTGGCAGATTGCACCGCGCCAACTATAACACCAAATTTCAAGCGCGGAGCCGATTGCCGAGAGCGAAAAAGTATTACCTTTGCACTGAAGGATAATTTTTCGGGCATAGCCTCCTATAATGCGACGATTGACGGGCGCTGGGTAGCCGTTGATTTTCAGCATGGGCGAGCCTCGATAAACCTCGTAGACGAGGGCGTTACGGGTGGCGCAGAGCACTCCGTAGTATTCACCGCCACAGACTCTTGTGGCAATAAAACCTCATGGAAGGGGACTTTTTTACGATAAACCTAAAACTATTATAATGATGTTACGCAAGATTTTTTCCTCATTAACCATTGCTTTTGTTGCGATGTTGGGGGCTGTTTCGATGAGCGCCTCGGCTCAGGAGTTCTCGCCCGTTGATTATGTGAATCCGTTGGTAGGTACGCAATCGACATTTGAACTCTCGGCGGGTAATACCTATCCTGCCATTGCTCGTCCGTGGGGTATGAATTTCTGGACTCCGCAAACAGGTAATATGGGCGACGGCTGGACCTATATGTACACCGCAACAAAGTTGCGCGGATTCAAACAGACGCATCAGCCCTCGCCGTGGATTAACGACTATGGTCAGTTTTCGATTATGCCGGTTGTCGGTCGCCCCGAATTTGACCAGGAGCGCCGTGCAAGTTGGTTTGCGCACAAGGGCGAGGAGGCAAAGCCTTATTATTACAAAGTCTATCTTGCCGATTATGATGTGGTTACAGAGTTTACTCCTACCGACCGCGCTGCAATGTTCCGTTTTACATTCCCCGAGAATGATAAGTCTTTCGTTGTGGTAGATGCCTTCGACGGAGGCTCTTTTGTGCGTATTGACAAGGAGAATAATCGTGTCGTTGGATACACAACACGCAATTCGGGAGGTGTACCGCAAAATTTCCGCAACTATTTTGTCGTGGAGTTCGATAAACCGCTCACATATATCGCTACATTCTGCAACGGCAAACTCGCAGAGGGCGTAACCGAGCAGCAGAGTAACCATGTAGGCGCTGTGGTCGGCTTTTCAACCGAGAAGGGCGAGCAGGTACATGCGCGCGTAGCTTCATCGTTTATCAGCGAGGAGCAGGCATTGCTCAATTTGCGAGAGTTGGGTGATAAGAGCTTCGAGCAGCTAAAAGCCGAGGGTCGCAAGGCGTGGAACGATGTCTTGGGTCGCATCGAGGTTAGTGGCGGCAATCTCGACCAGATGCGTATGTTCTACTCTTGCCTCTATCGCGCGACACTCTTCCCGCTAAAGCATCATGAGATTGACGCTGAGGGTAATACGGTGCATTACAGTCCTCATAATGGCAAGGTCGAGAAGGGCTATTTCTATACCGGAACAGGTTTCTGGGATACCTTCCGCAGCCTCTTTCCTCTCCTGAATATGCTCTATCGTGAGGAGAATCAAAAGATGCAGGAAGGTTTTGTGAATGTCTATCGCGAGAGTGGTTTCTACCCCGAATGGTCGAGTCCCGGTCATCGCTGGTGTATGATTGGCAATAACTCGGCTTCGGTCTTGGCAGATGCGTGGCTGAAGGGTGTGAAGGTTGAGGATTCGGCGACGATGTTCGAAGGTATTTTGGCAGGCACAGAGAAGCATCATCCCGAGGTTCACTCTTCGGGTCGCTTGGGCGCTGATTACTACAATACATTGGGCTATGTGCCTTATGATGTCGATATCAACGAAAATGTTGCCCGTACGCTGGAATATGCCTACGATGATTGGTGTATTTGGCGTTTGGCGAAGGATTTGGGTCGTCCGCAGGAGGAGATTGACCGCTTTGCAAAGCGTGCCATGAACTATCGCAATGTATTCGACAAGGAGAGCCGTCTGATGCGTGGCCGCAATAAAAATGGAGAGTTTCAAAAGCCGTTCTCGCCGCTGAAGTGGGGAGATGCCTTTACCGAAGGTAACAGCTGGCACTACACATGGTCGGTGTTCCATGACCCGCAGGGGCTTATCGATTTGATGGGTGGCGAGAAGGAGTTTACGGCAATGCTCGACTCGGTGTTTATCGTGCCTCCTCACTTTGACGATAGTTACTATGGTTTCCCGATTCACGAAATACGCGAAATGACGATTATGAATTGCGGTAACTATGCCCATGGTAATCAGCCCGTGCAACATATGATTTATCTCTACAACTATGCGCGTGAGCCGTGGAAAGCACAATATTGGGTACGTGAGGTTATGAATCGCTTCTACTCGCCGACGCCTGACGCCTATTGCGGCGACGAGGATAACGGACAAACCTCGGCGTGGTATGTCTTTTCGGCTTTGGGATTCTATCCCGTATGTCCCGCTTCGGATGAGTATGTTGTGGGCGCTCCGTTATTTGAGCGTGCGGTGTTGCATTTGGAGAATGGCGAGGATTTCGTTATCGAAGCAAAGGGTAATAGTGAGGCAAATCGTTATATCGAGAGTGCAAAGTTCCAAGGCAAGCGTTTCTCGCGTAACTATTTGACTTTCGATGAGGTTATGCGTGGTGGCAAACTGTCGTTCAAGATGAGTCCAACGCCCAATTTTGAGCGCGGCACTGCCGATAGCGACCTCCCTTACTCGTTCTCTCGCGAGCAGTAGGATAACAGGTGAAGATAATTGAATTACCCTCAAAAGTTTGTACAAATAACTTTTGGGGGTGATTCTTTTTTGCCTTTGAAAAGTTAAGTTTTTGTGGCGATTATTTGGCTATGCCAAAAAAATGTGCTACCTTTGACAAGATATTTTGTGCGCTATGCGTATCTGTTGATAGCCTATGAGGGTTGTTGGTGATTATCGTGCCGTATGCATCTGTTATACGGCGAATTAAGAGTCGAATAGAGGTTAGATAAGGTTAGGTTTAGTTATGTCCGGTAAAGGTAAGAGCGTATTTATGTTGTTGTTAGCGGGGGCTGTGATGGGCTTCTCGCTGATGATTGCCTTTAATTGGTTTTGGGTTAATTCTTCGACAAATGAGTCGTGCATGGCGTGCCATGCTCACCCCGAATCGGATGCGAGCTGGAAGAAGTCGGTGCACTACATGAATGGTAGCGGCACGATGACTTCATGTGCCGAGTGTCACCTCCCACCGCGCGGTACGGCGGAGTATGTCGTAGCGAAAGCGAAGATTGGCGTAAAGGATGTGTGGTCTTACCTTACGAAGGATGTCGAGAAGATTGATTGGGAGCGCAAGGGCGAGTTGGAGTATGCTCAAAAGATTGTCTACAACTCTTCATGTAAGGCGTGCCATGTGAATATCTTCCCCGAGGGTATCTCGGACGAGGGCGTTACGGCGCACCTCTACTACGAGGATAACGAGGAGAAGCTCGATTTGCAGTGTATCTCGTGCCACTTGGATGTGGGACACTATAACCCCAATTACAAGCATGGTCAGTTGGAGCGTAAGGGCGTAACAACCAACGCTCAGCTTTTCGCCGAGGCTACGGAGGTTGTTGAATTCGAGAATTTCACCGAGCAGATACCAGGCACAGCCGTTACGATAAACATGGTGGCAATTCCCGGAGGCGAGTTTATGATGGGTAGTCCGGAGGATGAGCCCCTGCGAGGTGAAAATGAGGGTCCGCAGCGCCGCGTGAGCCTCTCGCCATTCTTTATGGCCGAGGTTGAGGTTACCTGGGACCAATATTGGGCATTCTATGATGAAACAATGTCGGAGGGACGCACTCCTCCTTCGGTTATATACGCCAACAACAACCGCGAGGATGTGGATGCTGTGAGTGGTCCTACTCCGCCGTTTGGCTTCCCCGACCAGGGTTGGGGTATGGGTAACCGTCCTGCGATTACGATGACACACTATGCTGCCGAGACCTTCTGTCAGTGGTTGTCGCTCAAAACGGGTAAAAAGTATCGCTTGCCGACCGAGGCAGAGTGGGAGTATGCTGCGCGCGGCGGCTCCGAAACACCCTACTTCTTCGAGGGTAGTCCTAAGCAATATTCGTCGGAGGGCTTTTGGAATAACCTTTTCGGTGCCGATACGACGGTTATAAACAGCTATGCGATATATGCGGCCAATAGCCACAATCGCACACAATCGCCCGATGCAGTGCGTGCAAATGGCTTTGGGTTGAAGAATATGGCGGGTAATGTCATGGAGTATTGCTCGGATTGGTATCAGGAGGATGCTTATGCGGCATTGCAGGATGGCGCAGTGAATCCTACGGGTCCTGCTGCGGGCGAGGAGCATGTTGTGCGTGGAGGATATTATGGCGACGACGCCTCGGCATTGCGTAGCGCAGCACGCCGCCCCACAGAGCATGAAAAGTGGCTCAAGACCGACCCCCAAAATCCGAAGAGTATATGGTGGTACTCGGATATCAAGGGCATAGGCTTCCGCGTGGTATGCTAGTGGAACGAGAAATAGAGAGAAGAACATAAAACAAAATATAAACTATTACTACTTAAACTATGAGTGACAATAAAATCAGCAGAAAAGATTTTCTGTCATACAGTGCATTACTTGGTGCCGGAGCTATGCTTGGAGGCTCGGCAACAGCGCTTACTTCATGTTCCAAGGCTCCGAAATATACTCCCCTGCATGCGGAGGGTGAATATTATATCCCCCAGCTTGACGATATGGCGGCAGATGGTCGCGAACTCAAGGTTGGCGTGATTGGCTGTGGAGGTCGTGGTTCAGGTGCTGTTATGGATACTTTGGCTGCGGCAAATGGCATCAAAGTGTGGGCTTTGGGTGATGTTTTCCAGGAGCGAATTGAGCATCTGCGCCGTGAACTCAAAGAGAAACACAATCAGGAGGTCCCCGCCGAGAATTGCTTTGTAGGCTTCGATGCTTATAAGCAGGTTATAGATGCAGGTTGCGACTATGTTATCTGCACGACACCGCCCGTGTTCCGCCCCTTGCACTTTAAGTATGCCACCGAGAAGGGTGTGCATTCATTCCTTGAGAAACCTATCGCTGTGGACCCTGTGGGCTATCGTTCTGTTATGGCTACGGCGAAGTTGGCGAAGGCTAAGGGCTTGTGTGTTGTTACAGGTACGCAGCGCCACCATGAGCGCCCCTATGTTGAGGCTTTTCGTAAGATTCAGGAGGGCCTGATTGGCGAGATTACAGGTGGTGTAGTATGTTGGAATCAGGGTATGCTTTGGTATCGTGAGCGCCAGAAGGAGTGGAGCGATATGGAGTGGATGATTCGCGATTGGGTGAATTGGAAGTGGCTCTCGGGCGACCATATCGTCGAGCAGCATGTTCATAATATTGATGTATTCTTGTGGTTCTCGGGATTGAAACCTGTCAAGGCTACGGCCTGTGGTGCGCGTCACCGCCGCCGCACAGGCGACCAGTTCGACCAATTCAGCGTCGATTTCGAGATGGAGAATGGCGTACATTTCCACAGTATGTGTCGCCAGATAGATGGTACAAGCACCCTCGTTGGTGAAACTATCCAGGGTACGAAGGGCTCGTGGAACAGCTACGCTCGCGAGATTAAGGACCTGGAGGGTAATGTCATCTGGAAGTACGACCAGGAGGCTATGGAGGCGGCTTACAAGCAGCATAACCCTTATGTCTTGGAGCATGTCGATTTGATTAACCATATTCGCAGTGGAGAGTGCCATGTTGAGGCTGAGGAGTGTGTAATTTCATGCTTGGCAGGTATTATGGGCCGCGAGGCAGCATATACGGGCGCAACGGTTAGCTGGGACGAGATTAGCCAGTCGGAGCTTGATTATATGCCCGAGAAGGTCGAGATGGGTAAGTGTGATATGTCGAAGTATACGGTCCCCGTACCGGGTAAATAGTGTGTGGAATGGATAGAAAAGAGTTTTTACAGCGTTCGCTTTTGGGTGCGGCAGGCCTTGCCGTAGGCTCTTCAGCTTTGTCGCTTGCAGGATGTCAGGCGTCGCATAATACTCCTACTCCGGAGTTGCGTCTATCGTTTCAGGAGGGTATAGCTCCGGGTGAGAACCTTGCGGCGAAGCTCGACTTCATGGAGGCACATGGCATCGTTGGCCTTGAGCCATGGGGTGGGGGCTTGGCCGGCAGAGTCGAGGAGTTGCAGCGCGAGTTGCAGGGTCGCAATGTTAAGATTTCGGCTATCTGTGCAGGTTTTAAGGGCTTTCTGCTATCGGAGGATGCTGCCGTAAAGGCGGAGTTCGATGCTACAATGCGCGATATCGTAGCTGCCGCAGGTGAACTCGGCTCTACGGGTGTGATTATGGTTCCGGCTTTCAATCATCAGCGCCCTTGCCGACCTCATACGCTTGAAACTCGCGAGTTCTTGTGCGCTCAGCTTCATGAGTTGGGCGAGTATGCTTTGAAACATAATACAACTATAATCCTTGAGCCACTGAATCGCGGTGAGGCGTTCTATTTGCGTCAGGTGGCAGACGCTGCCGCTATATGCCGCGATGCGCAGTCAAAGGGCGTGAAGTGTATGGGTGACTTCTGGCATATGCAGGAGGAGGCATCCGACTATGCGGCTCTGTGGGCTGCCGGCGAGGAGTATTTGCAGCATGTTCATGTGGCAAGTCGCGGTCGTCGCATCATGCCCGGAGAGGATGGCGAGAAGGATAACTATGTAGACGGCTTTAAGGCTTTGAAGCAGATGAACAATCAGCACTATGTGAGCTTCGAGTGCGGCACAAAGGGCGATAGGGCAGTCACCGTACCCGCCGCTATCGAGTTGTTGCGCCAGCAGTGGGAGCAAGCATAGAAAAAGATAAAAGAGATTTTGAATTTCAGGAGCTTCCCTAAATTCATTAATTTCCCTAATCTCGCTAAACTCTCTAATGCCAATTTTTGAATTGTGAAAAACTTTTGGCGCATACCGGTTATATTGAATGCCACGCTCATTGTTTTGGGCGTGGCGTTGCAACTTACGGTCGGGGATTTCGATGCTTCGTGGCTTCGCTATCCGTGGAGTGCGATTGTGGCTGTCAATTACCTCTACCTGCTGGTTTTGTGTTATACGCTTGACGATAAATGGCAGTGGCTTAAGTCTTTGCGCTCGCGTCAGAGCTCTGTCGTGTCACTTGCTTCAATGCTTTTTGTGACCTTGATTTTTGGACTTACACGCCAAGATGGCTCTGCGGAAGGGGTTGCAGGCGCTTTGGGTTTTACTCGCATGACCTCATCGTGGGTTTTCAACCTTGTATTGCTAAATTTCTTGACCTCATTGGGGCTTGCGCTTGTGGACGATTGGCGTTGCTTCAGAAATCGTAAAATCGCGCCTCTGCTGTCGCATACGGCGGTTTTCGTAGCCCTTGCTGCGGCGATGTTCAGCAGTGGGGATAAGCTCCGTTATAGGCTTGTCAGCTACCTTGAAACACCTACCTATACGGCTCAAGATGAGTATGGCCGTGAGCGAGAGTTACCCTTTGTGGTTACACTCCGCGACTTTTCAATCGAGGAGTATTCGCCTAATCTGCACCTATATAATGCTCGTTCGGAGGCTCTTTCCGAGCTTTCGCTCTCGGTTGCGGATAGCATGGGTGGAGTTGGCGATTGGCAACTGAAAGTCATAAGATACCTCCCTATGGCGGGCGTAATGCCTGAGGCTACGGAGTATCGTTCGATGCAGCATGTCGGAGCAACGCATGCCGCATATGTCGTGGCAGAAAACGCAGCAACAGGCTCGGCGAAAGAGGGTTGGGTGAGCTGCGGAAGTCATATCTTTGCCCCCTCGACGCTCGATTTGGGTGATGGGGAGTATGTCGTCATGCCGCAACCTAAAGCGAAGCGATACCTGTCGCGTATTCGCGTGGAGGATAATGCGGGTGAGGTTCATGACTTTGATGTCGAGGTAAACCACACTGCGAAGGTGGGAACTTGGCGTATATATCAAGTGGGCTATGATGCCGAGCGAGGTCGCTGGAGTACGCAGAGTACATTCGAATGTGTGCGCGACGGCTGGTGGGGTATAGTGAGTGTGGCCCTATGGATGATTTTGGCTTCGGCTGTGGTGATGTTCTTCGGCCGAGGCAATAAGGCCTCAAAATCAAAAATTCAGAATTCAAAATGACTTGGGAGTATCTGATATGGTTTGCTGTGCCGGCTGTTGTCTGCTGGCTTGCGGGTGCTGTTGTGGCGTGGCGCGATAGGGGCGTTGGGGTTGCAGCGACACTCTCCGTTGTAGGCTCCGCAATCTTCTTCTCTTTTATTGTGGGCATGTGGCTCACGCTTGAACGACCCCCTATGCGTACTATGGGCGAAACCCGCCTTTGGTATTCGTTCTTCCTCTCGGTTGCGGGCATTTTGGTCTACCTGCGTTGGCGTTATAATTGGATTCTCTCGTTCAGCACCATGATGTCGGTGGTTTTTATCTGTATCAATCTCTTCAAGCCTGAGATTCACGATAAATCACTTATGCCGGCACTGCAAAGCCCCTGGTTTGTGCCGCATGTTATAGTCTATATGTTCGCCTACGCTCTGTTAGGTGCCGTGGCGCTGTTTGCGCTATATCTTTGGGTGCGCTCCTCGCGTCGTGAGCCCACCGACGAGGAGATGTCTATGTGCGATAATCTTGTTCGCGTGGGTTGGTCATTCCTCACTTTGGGTATGATTATGGGTGCTTTGTGGGCAAAGCAGGCGTGGGGTGATTATTGGTCGTGGGACCCCAAGGAGACTTGGGCTGCCGCAACATGGCTTTCGTATCTTGGCTATCTGCATCTGCGCCCACTCATTAGTCGCAATTATAATAATTATAATATAGCCTTTGCGGTTATCCTCTTTTCGTTCCTGCTGCTTCAGATGTGTTGGTATGGTATTAATTATCTTCCGGCGGCACAAGGTGTCAGCGTCCATACCTATTAGCCTAAAATCATTTTAAGTGGCTCTTTCGGCGTCTGCCTTGTTGTCTAAATCCTCACATACGCCAAGTATGCTGCGGTTTATCCAACTGCGAGCATCCTCAAAATAGCTCACTTAAAAGTGATTTTTTGAGTATTAAGGTAGTGACTCTTTCGGCGTCTGCC
>JAFXIS010000017.1 GCA_017532885.1 Alistipes sp.
ATACGGGATTCAAGTAACGAATCTCGCCTGCTGCATTTACATTCTCCTGTGCCATAGTTTAGTCCTCCTGTGATTTGTTAGCAAGCTTGGCGCGACGCTTTGCAGAGTACTCCACAGCGAACTTGTCCTGCTTGAAAGTTAAGAAACGGATGATACGCTCGTCACGGCGGTAGCCGGTCTCGAGCTTCTCGATGAGTGAACCCTCACCCTCGAACTCTACCAGGAAGTAGAAACCGGTAGTCTTCTTCTGAATAGGATAAGCAAGCTTCTTCAAGCCCCAGTTCTCCACATTCACGATCTGACCGCCGTTCTCGGTAATGATGCCCTGGAATTTGTCAGCAACCTCCTTCACCTGTGCGTCTGAAAGGACGGGAGTGACAATGAAAACGGTTTCGTAATTGTTCATAATAAAATTTTAATTAAGTGTTTATGTGCTTTTTAGCGGTGCAAAGGTAACAATAAATTCCTGAAAACAAAATTTTTCTCTATTTTTTCGTACCTTTGGCATCGAATAAATACCTCATATTAAGGAAAGAAGAGATATGCACCGCCTTTTACGACATATTTTTTGGCTCATTGCGCTCGGCATCGCAAGCTGCAACCCGAAGGTTGCATCATTCGATGTGGAGCAATTTGGCGAGGTGGTGTACAAGCCGCAATATGCCACAGGGTTTGAAATTCGCTCCGCCAAAGAGGCGGGTGCCACGCTTATCGTGGTGAAAAATCCATGGCAAGGCGCCGAGGGTGTTGAGCAGATGCTGCTTATCGACCCTGCACAACACTTTGACACAAAGCAACATCCCGAGGTGCAGCACTTAACAGCCCACGCCGAGCGCATCGTATGCCTTTCGTCGAGCCATATCGCTATGCTCGATGCCATAGACGAGGTGGAGAGGGTTGTCGGAGTGTCAGGCGTCGATTTTATAATGAACGACTACATAGTAGCAAATCGCGACAAGATTGGCGACATTGGCTACGACAGCAACATGAACTACGAGCTTTTGGTGGCTCTCGATGCCGACCTTGTATTGCTCTATGGCGTATCGGCGGAGAGTGGCATAGAGAGCAAATTACGAGAGTTGGAGATTCCCTATCTCTACATCGGAGAATATGTTGAGTCATCACCACTCGGCAAGGCAGAATGGATTGTTGCCGTTGCCGAAGCGATTGGCCTAAGAGCTCAAGGCGAGGAGTGCTTTAATCGGATAGCCGATAATTACAATGCTCTATCCGAGCGTATTGCCGAGCATATTTCAGGCAAGAAGCGCCCACAGGCAATGATTAATACGCCCTATCGCGATGCTTGGGTTTTGCCGTCGGAAAACAACTATATGGCACGCATAATGCGCGATGCAGGCGGTAGCTGTTACACGACCACGGGCGATGGTAACACCTCAAAGCCGATAGATATCGAGCAGGCTCTGCTCTATGCCGAGAGTGCCGATTTTTGGCTCAATGTAGGCGGATGTCGCAGCCTGCAAGAGCTAACCTCGCAAAATCCCCGTTTTGCAAAGGTGGGGGTCGTCGAGGATAAAAAGGTATATAACAATACGGCACGCCACACAGCGAGTGGAGGCTCCGACTTTTGGGAGTCGGGAGTGGTGCGTCCCGATATTATACTCAAAGACCTTGCAACGATTTTCCACCCCGAAATGATGGGCGAGGAGCATACATTGTATTATTACACCCGATTAGACTGATGAAACAACGCTCAACCATACTATTCACTCTGCTCACGCTTTGCGTCGTGGTGCTTTTTGCCGTAGATATGTGCGTCGGTTCGGTCGATGTGAGCCTCGGCGATATCTGGGCAGTGCTGACCGGTGGCGAGTGTAACCCCATAACCGAAAAAATCATTATCGACATACGCCTGATGAAGGCTCTGACGGCTATCTTAGCAGGTGCAGCCCTCGCTGTTAGTGGCTTGCAGATGCAGACCCTGTTCCGCAATCCGCTGGCAGGACCTTATGTCTTGGGCGTAAGTTCGGGTGCGAGCCTCGGTGTGGCATTATTTATCCTCGGCGCACCACTCTTAGGCCTGGGAGGCTCGTCGTTGCTCTCTTCGTTTGGTGTGGCGGGTGCCGCGTGGATAGGCGCCGCTGCGGTATTAGCCATGGTTGCGGCTGTGAGCCGTCGCATAAAGGATATTATGGTTATTCTGATTCTCGGAATGATGATAGGCTCGGCAGTGAGTGCCATCGTGCAGGTGTTGCAATACCTGAGTCATGAGGAGGCGTTGAAGAGCTTTGTCGTTTGGACTATGGGCTCTTTAGGTGATGTCACGACGGCACAGATGTGGCTTGTTGCCCCATCGGTCTTGGCGGGTTTGGCAATCTCTGTGGCAGTCATAAAGCCTCTGAACCTGCTATTATTAGGCGAACCATATGCTCGCACTATGGGTTTGAATATTGGTCGTACACGCATGCTGATTTTACTTTCAACCACACTTTTGGCAGGTACGGTGACTGCTTTTTGCGGCCCTATCGGTTTTATCGGCTTGGCAATTCCGCATATGGCACGCATCTTATTCCGCAATGCCGACCATCGCATTTTAATGCCGGCAGCCGCTCTTACCGGAGCTACGGCACTGCTCATTTGCGATATAATCTCGAAACTGCTGACTCTCCCTGTAAATACAATTACAGCGTTGCTGGGTATACCGATTGTTATATGGGTTGTGGTGCGCAATAAAAACATAATGTAGGATGATACGCTTCTCAAATCTAAAACTCGGATATGGCGACCGCACGCTTATCGACAACCTCTCGGGAGAGGTTGCAGCCGGAGCATTGACCGCTCTTGTAGGGCGTAACGGCACAGGTAAAAGTACCCTGCTACGCGCTATTGCCGGCATAGGCGAACGATTCGAGGGCCGCATTGAGCTATGTGGCAAGGATTTGACTACGCTCTCATCCTCCGAGATGGCTACACGAGTTGCATTTGTTACCACCGACAAGGTACGCATTGCCAACCTGCGCTGTCGCGATGTGGTGGCACTTGGTCGCGCACCCTACACCAATTGGATAGGTCGCCAGCAGGCTCACGACGAGGCGATTGTCAGCGAGGCTTTGGCATCGGTCGGCATGAGCGATTATGCCGACAAAACGATGGACAGAATGTCGGATGGTGAGTGCCAGCGTATAATGATTGCGCGCGCACTTGCACAACAGACGCCCATTATTCTGTTAGATGAGCCGACAGCTTTTTTGGATATGCCCAACCGCTATGAGCTATGCTCGCTGCTCAGCCGCTTGGCGCACGACGAACATAAGTGCATTATTTTCTCGACACATGAGTTGGATATCGCCCTTGAATTGTGCGATGCTGTGGCTCTTATCGCGCCACCAGAGGTGCATATTCTCCCCACCGACGAGATGATACAAAGTGGTCATATCGAGCGCCTCTTCTCAAGTGATATAATCTCGTTCAACCCCGCAACTCGCACCGTAAAGGTAAAACCACAACAGCCGTAACGGCTTTTTGCGAAGCCTGCAATTACCACTATTGGCCACAAGAAAACTTACAAAAAGGATATCCGCTTTGTGATACCCTTATGAGGCGTATGTGAGGATTTTTGGAATAAAAAAGGCGGAAAAGATTCCGCCCAAAACAATTTAGTTAAATTAGAACCTCTACATCCCCGTATTCAAAATATGCCCAAGAGGGGAAATTGCTTTTGGGTGAGAAGATTTTGCGACTTTTGAAGCCGCAGAAACCGCAGCATACCAAGCGTATGTGAGGATTTCGAGGACAAAAAAGGCGGGAAATATCCCGCCCAAAACAATTTAGTTAAATTAGAACCTCTATATCCCCGTATTCAAAATATGTCCAAGAGGGGAAATTGCTTTTGGGTGAGAAGATTTTTGATTATTATGCTCTTGTTGGACCATAATTCCCACATTTACAACTTCTGGGACTTCTTTCCAATCTGTTAAACTTTTTAACCTGTTAAATCTTTTAACTACCTCAAAATCAATAGATTACCTAATCAAATCATCCAATAATTGCTATTTTTCTGGTAATTTTCCTTAATACCCTAGTGAATTGGTTACCAATAACTTGGAATTTATTTTAGTCAAATAAAGACATAATAATCCAATTTTTTCATAGAATCGGTACTTTTGGTCAGGGGTAAACATATCGTTGCCCGAGGCTTTTATATTTTTCACAAATATAAAGATATTGTCGGTTACAACCAACAGATTTTTAAGAAATTGTCGGTTTTGATGTTGAAATAGCTTGTTTTTATTGGGCAAACACTTTCTTCAGCTGTTCAATCAATTCGTCGGGATGGTCGGGCGATGCGGCATTCAGCTCGACAATCTTTCCTTCCTTATCCACAATCAGGAAGCGAGGGATGGAAAGTATTCCACGTTCATTACCCAGTTCGCGATATACGGCTTGTGTCAGTTCCTTGCCTGCCAACAAATGATAGCCGTTTAAATCGTAATACAGGATGGACTTCCGCCAAGTGTTTTCCGCCTGCGGAGCGTCGATGGACAGATAGAGGTAGGCCACATCCAAGTCCTTGGCCTTTTCCTTCAGTGCAGGCACATGGCCAAACATCACCTTACAGGGTCCGCACCAAGTGGCCCATACATCAACATAGACCACTTTTCCACGCAACGGTTTCATGGCTTCGGAAATGCTTGTCATCGTAGAATCACAGGGCAGCACGTGGTATCGGTTTTCGTCCAACTGGCCTTGATGGAAACGGATGGTTTCGGCTATTCCTTCCTGAAGGTATGCATGGTAAGGGCTGTCTGGATAGGCCTGCTTGAATTCGTCGAACAAGGAGATAAACACTTCGGTATGGCGTTTGTTCACGATATCGTCGTAGATGAAGGATGCCCAGATACGTTCCAATGCCTTCCCCTTGAACAATTCCTTGCACTGGTCGAACATGAAGCGGGACGGGTCTGCCACGGAACGCATGTTTCCGCCTTCCAGGGCGATGAACTTCATCGGTGTAAGCTGGCGGGCCATCCGTCCTACACCGCGATAGCTCTGCATGGCCGCTTCGTCCCAAGGTGCCAAGAGGGCATCTTTCAGTTCGGCCTTCCAGACGTCGGTCTTGTCCTGCACGCCGTACATGATGGCGTAGGCTATTGCCTGACGCGAAATAAAGTCGAGGTGTGATATCTGTTCCTTGATAAACGAAACAGGGAGTGCGGAGTTCTGTATTACATTGACAGCCTTGTCGTAGTGTACTTTGTTCATCTGCTTCAGTTCGGCAGGGGTCTTAGCGGACATCAGTTCATGATTTCGAGTATATAATATCTTATCGCAATACGATTGATAATCATCAACCGCACGCAGGCATTCATTATAGGACTTGTTGATTCCGGTCAGCTGTACTGCCTCCTTTGTTACGGTCAGCGTATCCCGACTGCCCGGGGTGAGATAAAGCGTATAAGGTTTGTTCAGGACATTCACGGCCATCAGCTTCGGGGCATCCAGTTCCACTTGGCAGGTCATATATCCTTCGGTATTTGTCGTATCTTTCTTGCCCAAGGCATACGAATAGATTTCATCCTTTCCGGCTCCCCAATAAACGACCTCCGAGTTCGGTTCGGTCTTCACCACCAAGGTAGCAGGCTCGGGATCATTGCATCCGACAAGTACAAGGCTTGCCATGAATAACAGTTTCTTCATTGTGTTTGAATTTTATATTTGTGCGACAAATATTTGTATTTTTCTCTTTGCCGCGGCACTTATCATCCGTTTCTGTCATATTAGACGCAAAACCCCGAAAAAAGGTTACAACATTTCCGAAAAAAATTTTTTCGCTATTTAAGAAATTTTAAATGAATTTTAGCCATTATTTTGACTTTTTGCGATAAATCATTACCTTTACAGCACTTTTATTCCAATACCAAAACTGGAACACACATAACATAAAAATGATTATTATGCTCTTATTGGTCCATAATTCCCACATTTACAACTTCTGGGACTTCTTTCCAATCTGTTAAACTTTTTAACCTGTTAAATCTTTTAACTATCCCAAAATCAATAGGTTATCCAATCAAATCAACCAATAATTGTTATTTTTCTGGTAATTTTCCTTAATGCCCTAGTGAATTGACCCTTAATCACTTGGAATATTTTTTAACTCAATAAAGACATAATAATCAGATTTTTTGACTTTTGCAATTACAAAAACCGCAGCATACCAAGCGTATGTGAGGATTTTTGGAATAAAAAAGGCGGAAAAGATTCCGCCCAAAACAATTTAGTTAAATTAGAACCTCTACATCCCCGTATTCAAAAGGAAGCGGGCTGATACATTATAAGTAATCGTAATCTGCTTAAACTCCACATCCGGCTCAACATAAGCCTCCTCGGCAATGGCGTCGTTGGATGCTTTGGCGGCGAGGCCGCGAACGTAGACTACACCGTTATTGCGTGGCGTGGTATAGTCGTTTATCTCGAAGCAAGGACCTATGCTCTGGCCAATAGCCTCGGCAAGCTCCGTAGCCTTTGCTTTGGCATCGCGGATTGCGGCCTTGCGAGCTTCAGAGCGAAGCTCCTCAATCCTTGAGCATTGCGCACGCACAACATCGACATTTGAAATCTTCACAGCATCGAGAGCTTCAAAAACATCGCGAGCCTCAGCGGCAGAGCCCACTTTGAGTTCATATTTCGTAGCGGCAAGCGATGACTTACGACGGAAATAGTCACTCGACATATCGACTACCGTCAGCTGCTTCTCAACATCAATCTTCAGTCGCTTCAACGCCTGAAACATCGCCTTGCGCTGCTCCTCAAGCGACACTTTGCCCTTTGTATCACTCTCGTCGAGTGTGATTGAGAGAAATATCTCGTCGGGCGAAACTTTTATCTCCGAGTAGCCATTTACTGACACATAAGGAGTCTTTTCAACAAGTTGCGCCTGCGCTGTACCAAGCGACAAGGACATTGCAAAAAACAATGCCACCAACACGATAAAGTAGCGTTTCATAGTCGTAAATTTTTCAGTTTGCTATATATGTAACGGACTCGCAACCTCAAATAGTATGCCTATCGGCGAACAAGTTTCACAACATTCTCGACATGGTGCGTATGCGGGAACATATCGACGGGCTGCACTGCCACAACCTTATACATCGAGTCCATCAGGGCCAAGTCACGCGCCTGCGTTGCCGGGTTGCAGCTTACATATACGATTCGCTCGGGCGCAGCTCGCATAATAACCTCAATTACACGCTCATCCACACCTGCGCGGGGCGGGTCGAGGATAATAACATCGGGCTTGCCGTTCTGTGCCACGAAATCATCCGACAAAACATCCTTCATATCTCCGGCATAGAACGAGGTGTTCTCAATACCATTTATTGCTGAGTTTATCTTTGCATCCTCGATAGCCTCGGGGACATACTCCACGCCAACAACTTTCTTCGCTCTGCGAGCGCAGAAATTGGCGATAGTTCCCGTACCTGTGTAGAGGTCGTAAAGCACCTCATCACCCTTCAAATCGGCAAAATCTCGGGCTACTTTATAGAGTTCATACGCCTGCTCGGAGTTGGTCTGATAGAACGATTTTGGGCCGACCTTAAACTGCAAGCCCTCCATCTGCTCCAAGATATGGTCTTTGCCGGCATAGCATATATGCTCCAAATCGCCCACCGAGTCGTTCCACTTGGTATTGACGACATAGAAGAGCGATGTAATCTGCGGAAATTTTCCCTTCAGCATCTCCATTACGGCAGTAATCGCCTCACGCGCATCCTCGTTAAATACCACGATAACCATAACCTCGCCCGTAGAGGCTGTGCGGATTATAATGTTACGCATAAGGCCCTGATGCTCACGGCAATTATGGAACGAGTAACCCTGCTCGATGCAAAAGGCCTTGATAGCCGAGCGGATAGAGTTCGACGGCTCGGCCTGCAAGTAGCAGACATCGATATCCAGCACCTTGTCGAAGCAATTGGGGATATGGAAGCCCAAAGCAGGCTGACGCTCGATATCGCCACCTGCGGCAATCTCCTCGTAGGTAAGCCAACGCTTATCGGCAAAGGTAAATTCCAACTTATTGCGATAGAATTGTGTTTTCTTTGAGCCTAAACAGGGCTTTATCTCGGGCAGTTCGACCTTACCGATACGCGAAAGTTGGTCAAAGACCTGCTCGGTTTTGAAGCGTAGCTGCTCGCTATATGGGAGGTTTTGCCACTTGCAGCCTCCGCACACACCAAAATGAGGGCAGAAAGGCTCCTCACGCAGAGGCGAGCGCTTCACATAATTTACCACCACGCCCTCCATAAAGCGGCGGCGGCAGTTGCGAATCTGCACATCTACCACATCGCCCGGCACGGTCATCGGCACAAATACAACCTTCTCGTTGTAACGACCCATAGCCTTACCCTCGGCTGCCAAAGTTGTTATCTCCAAAGCCTCGATAAGAGGATAGTTCTGTTTTTTTCTTCTTGCCATAAATTCACAAATATATGGTTCCGCTTCTTTTCTTTACGCCATATGGTTTAGTGTCAGGAATCGTCATTCCGGGCATTTTGTTTTAGACTCTTTTAATAAGGGTCCCGAACCATATGATTCCATTTCTCTGCCACAAAGTTACACAATTATTTGATACTAGTTTGTTTTATTCTACTTTTGTCGCTATTTTTGTAGATGTTAATTAAAAACCACTCCACTATGAAAAAGGAATTGAACATCTGCTATGACCACTATGAGTCGAAAGATGCCTTACCGGAGGCTGACCGCGAGTTGGTTGATGCAGCAATAGATGCTACTCGTGGGGCATATGCTCCTTATTCGCACTTTAATGTTGGCGCCGCAGCACGCCTGCGTAGCGGACGCATAGTGTGTGGAGCGAACAGCGAGAGTGAAGTATTCCCCTCGGGTCTTTGTGCCGAGCGCTCGTTGCTATTTTTCTATCAGGCAAACTATGCCGACGACCCTATCGAGGCTCTGGCAATAGCATCCAACCCCTCGGAGAGGGAGTGCTATCCGTGCGGTAACTGCCGCCAGACAATTGTAGATGTGGAGCGTCGCCAACAATCGCCGATGCGTATAATCATGTGGGGCGGAGGCACGGCTACCGCTGTAAATTCTGCCGAGCTACTCCTCCCATTCACCTTCAAACTCTAAGAAAGAGCGATGTTTACACCCAACGATATAATATACGAAGATAACCATATAATCATAGTAAATAAGCGTTGTGGCGATTTGGTGCAGCCCGACCGCGAAACAGACGACGCCCTCGAAAACGAGATAAAGGCGATGATAAAGGTGCGTGACCACAAGCCCGGAGATGTATTTTTGGGCGTGGTGCATCGTATTGACAGACCCGTAAGCGGCGCTGTGGTCTTTGCCAAGACCTCGAAGGCCTTGACACGCCTAAATGAGATGATTCGCTCGGGCGAGATTCATAAAACCTATTGGGCAGTGGTTGAAACTCCTCCCAACCCCGAGGAGGGTACACTTACGCACTACATCGTGCGTGACGGTAAGACCAATCGTTCGCGCGCCTACGACAAGCCGAAGGCGGACGGCAAAAAGGCGGTGCTGAATTATCGTATGATAGGCGGCTCAACGCGCTACTCGCTTGTCGAAGTCGAACTGCTCACAGGCCGACATCATCAAATTCGCGCCCAGCTATCAAAAATCGGTTGCCCGATTAAGGGTGACCTGAAATATGGAGCAAAGCGCTCCAATCCCGACGGGGGCATATCATTACATTCTCGCAAGGTGGAGTTCCTACATCCCGTACGCAAGGAGCCGATCAGCGTTACCGCACCCGTACCAAAGGGGGATAATTTGTGGGCATTTTTCGAAAATATGTAAGCTATCATGAGATTACTTATACAACGAGTTACAAGTGCCTCAGTCAAAATTGACGGCGTGGAGCACTCACGCATCGGCAAAGGACTTTTGGTTTTGGTCGGCATCGAGCATAGCGACACCCAGGAGGATATCGACTGGCTTACGGGTAAATTATTGCGCCTACGCATATTTGATGACGAAAATGGCGTTATGAACCTCGATGTTCAGCAAACCGGAGGCGAGATTATGGTGGTGAGCCAATTCACGCTCTTCGCCTCAACGAAGAAAGGCAATCGTCCCTCGTATATTCGCTCGGCACCCGAAGCTATATCGCGCCCAATGT
Source organism: Alistipes sp. (assembly GCA_017532885.1). Next base: position 10,130 of record JAFXIS010000017.1, read on the forward strand.
ACGAAAAGTTTGTCGCTTCGGTGGAGCAAGCTTCGGGTAAGAAGGTTGCAACGGGAGAGTTTGGTGCCGACATGAAAGTCGAATTGGTGAACGACGGCCCCGTTACAATTTGGATAGATTCACACAACAAAGAGTAGTTTCTCCGTTTGAGGAGTCGATTTTTCAGATATTATATGTCATTGTATCATGATGCGTATAATCATTTTCACCATCATTGCTATTTTCATATCGACTTCGGCCACAGCGCAGGAGTTGATAGATGATTATATGCAATATAAAATCGGATATTCGCAATATGATTCGCAATATCAGGATTTCGATGCAGAACAACTCCTGGATACCCTGCACTCTCATCAGCCAAAACCTCGGCATAACGACAAATTCGGTGAATTAACCTCTTACGCCTTTTCGTTCGTGCGATATTCACGCCGCGGCGCGGACTACACCTCAACTCCCATCTTATTGGACGGAATACACCTCCGCGCAGCGAACAGCTCGATTGTGAGCAGGTTGGGACTCTCGGAACGAGAATTCGGAGGCATCGCGCATGGAGAACAGAGTATAGGTATCATGGCCGGCTCAAGAGAGTTCTCGATGCTGAATATTGCACCACAAAATAGCGCCAACATAGGATTGTTTCTCTCAGGCAAAGGCTATTTAGGCGGCATCAGAGCCTCGATGCAGAGCGTACTTAACTATGCGTGGAACATGTCGGCATATGTGGCGGCTCGCGGAGGAGATGACCTTTATATAAATGGCGTTTATAACGACGCCGTAGATGTAGGAGTACGCCTCACAAAAGATTTTTATACCGGCGCAACCTTTTCTCTTTTATGCGCCACGACAATATCTCAACGCGGTATGCGTTCCGGCTCTACACAAGAGGCATTCGAGCTTCGAGGCGACAACCTCTACAATCCGCTATGGGGCCGACAAGAGGGCAGGGTTCGCAACTCGCGCGTAAGGCGCGATGCTGTGCCGTTCGTCGTTGCGGCATACACCTCGCAAATTAGCGAGAAAACACATCTTACGCTCTCGGCGGGTGGCGATTATGGCAAACGCAGCACCTCCTCGCTTGGATGGTATGGAGCGATGACGCCACGCCCCGACAATTATCGTTATATGCCCAGCTACTTCACCGACAGCGCCCTTGCAGAGATTGTTGCCAACGAGTGGCGCATAGGCAACGAGAAGTATACTCAAATAAATTGGGAGGATTTATATAATATCAACTCCAAATCTCCCGACGGAGCCGTCTATGCGCTCGATGACAGAGTGGAGCGCATCGCTCGCGGAGAGGTGGCGATGCGAATGAAGAGTACAATTTCGCCCCAACTCTCCATTGCATATGGCATTCGGGCATGGATAGACTCCTCGCGCAATTATAAGCGCATGCGCGACCTGCTGGGCGCAGACTATTTAGTCGATTTAGACTACTTCTTAATTGACGACGATAGTTTCTCCAACTCGCTGCAAAACGATAAACGCAACCCCAATCGAAAGATAACTCCGGGCGACAGATTCTCATACGACTATGCCCTAATAGAGCGCGGCGTGGAGGCTAACCTGCAAATTGAGTACAACATGGCCAATTGGAGAGTGAATGCCGATATGGCAATAGGCTCCGCTGCGGCTCTGCGCCGAGGATATTTCGAGAAAGAGCTCTTTGAGGGCAATCGCTCCTTTGGGCGCTCGGCTGTAACGAAGTTCGCGCCATACACCCTTAAAGTTGCCGCCACACATCTATTCTCAGAGCAACATCTTGTCGCGATTCATGGAGTATTGGCAACTCGCGCACCATACTCGGCAAATATGTTCCTTAATCCGCAATATAACAATCGCTTGGCGGAGGATATTTCAATGGAACGATTTGCAGCCATTGATATGAATTACGCCTACACCTCCGAAAAGTTCGATGCAACGGCAGCAATATACCTGCAATCGCATCGCAATCAGCGCCAAACATTCAGAGCATATGACGATTTATCGGCCGTATTCTGCGATGTGGATGTTGCAGGCTTCGGTACGCTCTGCTATGGCGTGGAGGCTACGGCGGAGTACTCCATATCGCGAAGTTTGCGCGCCTCGGCAGCACTCTCGGTCGGGAGGTATATATACTCGAAGAATCCACAAGTCACCCACTATTCAGATACCGACAACCGAGTCGTAAGCCTAAATAGCGAGAGTTTTATGGAAGATTTCCATATTGGTGGCGCACCACAACTTCTCGGAGCCATTTCGCTCTCATATTTCACTTACAAAGGGTGGTCGGCATCATTAAATGCACAATTTGCAGCATTTCGCTATGTGGATGCAAGTTTCGTGCGTCGCACCGAGCGCATACTCGCTCAAGCGCCTGCCTCGAAAGAGATACTTCGACAATTCACCCAACAACAGCGCCTGAATGATGCCGCAACAATCGACGCCTCGGTTTCTCGTTGGTTCAGGCTTCCGAAGGGACGCATCGTGGCAACTTTGTCGGTTAAGAATCTCTTGGGCAACAAAGATATTGTCTACAACGCCTACGAATCTACCCGTATACGCAACTATATGAGCGGCAAGCAGCGCGTATATCTTCCTCAAGACGACATTCTTACATACGCCTATCCGCGCACATTCTACGCCATAATTTCGTGGCGATTTTAGCCATAAAGCACCCCTTAAGACACTTTTAGGGCATATTTATTTGTTAGAACAAATAATTTGAGTAATTTTGTTATTAGGTGTAATATGCGCCTTAAAAATGCAAGGCTTGCGACACGCATAATAACAATTTAGCAGATAGAATAAAAACAGAATAAACATTTAGCAAACTATGAGAAACCTCCTATCAAAAGTACTTATCCTCGCATTAATCAGCATGCTGACTATGAGCTTTATCAGTTGCGAGGACGACAAGACAATTGTTCCGCCCCATTATGACAAAGTTGAAGATCCGGATGATGAGCCGGGAGATGAACCAGGTGATGAGCCGGGAGATGAGCCGGGGGACGAGCCGGGGGACGAGCCAGGAGATGAGCCGGGTGATGAACCGGGTGATGAACCGGGTGATGAGCCGGGGGACGAGCCTGTGGCTGAGGCACCTGTATTTGAGGAATTCTCATTACTCAAAGCATATAACACATCCTTTTTGGCTGAAAATATAGAGTGTACTATCTCTGAAGATGGCAACATTTCATATGATGGTATTATTAAGACTCTGAATCCCGTATACCCTGGCGCGAAATTAAAGCCTTCGTTCAAGGTTAAGGAGAGCATAAAAGTTTATGTCAATGAGGATGAACAAATTTCAGGAAAAACATCGCAAGATTTTACCAAAAATATTACTTATCGATTAGAGAACGCAGTAGGAGATCAAAAAGAGTATACCGTATCGTTAAAGTTTGAATTCACGGGTTTGCCGATTGTTGTTATCCAAACCGAAAATAATGCCCCTATTACAAGCAAGCATAATTGGATAAATGCCACAATATTTATTGATGGTGGTGAGGAGTTTGACGATATAGAACTCATGGATACCGAAATTGCAGGTCGCGGTAATTCAACATGGCTCTATTACGCAAAAAAACCGTACAAGTTAAAACTATCGAACAAAACATCCGTATTTGGTATGCCCAAACATAAGCGTTGGGTATTATTAGCCAACTTTATTGATAAAACGATGTTGCGTAACGATGTGTCATTCCATTTAGGACAGCAAACTTCGTTGGCGTGGACTCCTCACGGTTACCATGTAGAACTGGTATTAAATGGCAAATATCAAGGTAATTATTATTTATGTGAGCAGATTAAAATTGATGAGAATCGTATAAATATTACTGAGTTTGAAGAGGGGTTGACCGGCCCTGAGGTCGGGTATCTAATGGAAATGGATACCTATACTCCCGATGCCGACGAAACGCTATTTTATTCTAAGCATACATACCAAAATAATCAGAAGATTAATGTCAAGATTAAAGACCCCGAAGCAGAAGATTTGACTGACGAACAGTTAAATTACATAACTAATTATTTCCAGGGATTCGAAGATGCTCTTTATAGCGAGGATTGGTTAGACGAAGAAAAGGGTTACAAAAACTATATAGATATTCTGTCATTTGTCGATATATACCTCGTGTCAGAGCTGATTGCTCATTCCGAATGGCAACATCCCAAGAGCTCATATATGCACAAGGATGCAGGCGGAAAACTCGTTTCTGGCCCCATGTGGGATTATGATTGGACTACATTTACATGGCGTACAGGGTGGCAGTGTAAAAAATATTTATGGTATCCTCGACTCTTCCAAGACCCGGAATTCGTAGCCTTGGTCAAGGAGCGTTGGGGAGAATTATATCCTAAGTTTTACGCCACAATCCAATACATGAAAGACATGAAGGCAAAACTATCACTCTCTGCCGAAATGAACTTTAAGATATGGGATTCTACTATGCCTAACAGCCCCAATGGTGAGGGCAGCATGACATATGAGCAGTCGGTAGATAAGATTATCGACCGCTACACCGAGCGTATCGAGTGGCTCAACAAAGAGTTCCAGAAACTCTAATTTAGAATAAAACATATCTAATCATGGGGCAATGTAACATTTGGCACTTTCTGTCAAAACCGTTATCTTTGCCCCTTGAATTATAAAAAACGAATATTATGGCAGGGTCTAATTTTGTCGATTATGTAAAGATTTTTGCTCGCTCAGGACATGGTGGAGCCGGTTCGAGCCACTTCCGTCGTGAGAAGTTTGTAGCCTTCGGAGGGCCCGACGGCGGTGACGGCGGTAAGGGAGGAAGCATTATTTTGCAGGGTGACAAGCAGTATTGGACCTTGATTCACCTCAAATATCAGCGTCACCAATTTGCCGAGGATGGCGAGGGTGGTCATGGTGCGCGTTCTTCGGGTAAGGATGCGCCGGACATCATCATTCCTGTACCTTTGGGAACGGTTGCACGCCGCTTGGTGGAGCAGGAGGATGGCTCGACTACCATAGAGTATGTAGGCGAGGTTACCGAGCATGGCGAGCAGCTCACGCTGCTGAAGGGAGGCCGTGGAGGATTAGGCAACTGGCACTTCAAGAGCGCTACAAACCAAGCACCCCGCTACTCGCAACCCGGTGAGGATGGCGACGAGGGCGCCTTCATCTTAGAGTTGAAGGTCTTGGCGGATGTCGGGTTGGTAGGTTTCCCCAATGCCGGAAAGAGTACGCTGTTGTCGGTTGTGTCGGCTGCGAAGCCTAAGATTGCAAACTATGCGTTTACGACTTTAGAGCCCAACTTGGGCATTGTCGAGGTGCGCGACCACAAGTCGTTCGTTATGGCAGATATTCCCGGAATTATCGAGGGTGCGCATGAAGGCAAGGGCCTCGGTACTCGTTTCCTGCGACATATCGAGCGAAATTCGGTGTTGCTGTTTATGGTGCCCGCCGATAGCGACGACATAGCTAAGGATTACGAGATTTTATTGGGCGAATTAACACAATACAACCCCGAGCTATTAGATAAGGAGCGTTTCTTGGCCATTACGAAGTGCGATATGTTGGATGATGAGCTTATCGAGCAGATGCGCCCTCACCTTCCCGAGGGTATTCCGTCGGTATTTATCTCGTCGGTATCGGGACTTAATATCCAACGCCTGAAGGATATGCTTTGGGAGGCTTTGCAGCGATAACTCACACAGTTGTTTATAACTAAAAGCCGACGTGTGTCGGCTTTTTTATATCACAAAAATGCGCCACGAGTTGAGGGTATCGTGGCGCGCGCAGCTCTTCAAGAAGATTTCCTACTATACTTTCTATTTATTCAACTTCTCTCGGAGCATTTTTCTTAGTTTATCGGTAGGACGACCACCATCGTTGTACTCTTTGCGCCAGGTAGCCGCTTGCTGTGGCACAGAAATCGGCTCGACAGTGCCATCGCGACCCACGATATAGAAGTCGGGGCGCGTCACGGCTTCTTTATCGCAAATCGAGCGCGTCATTCTGTAAGGATTCTTCTTGGTGGCATCAATCACATAATGTCGGCTTACGGAGTCCTCCAACATAGCACTTCTCAGGCACTGCAATTCAGCTTGACCCATATCGCGAATATAAGTCCAGAAGATGTTAATCCACACCACATCATCCTTAAACTCCTCACGCAGCGGAGCCCACTGACGCATGTTGAGTATATTAGTCCATTCCAAGGAATAGGTGTTATGCCAATGCTGAATAACCACAACCTTACCCCGATGGGGTGCAACTATGGCATCGAACATCGCCTTTTCGTCGCCCTCGGGTGTAGGCTCAACCTTAACCTTCTCGGCAATCTCGATGGCGCGCTGCTGTTGTTGGGCAATTACCTCGCCGAACATATCGACAAGGCCGCGAGTTTTTATAAGTTTCAGTGTCTTTTTGTTTTTTGACCCCCACTGATCCCAAGACATTATCTCCAAATATGTATAAAGGACATCAGCATTATGGTCAGCCAAGATTTCAAAGCCCTCTTGCAGTGGCAGCCAACCCCTCAAAATGGGCGTGCTCAACCTCTGACTCTCCAAGAGCAATGTATTCTCGATGTCGAGTTGCATCGCACTCACCATATCCTTATTGTGCTCATCGGTAAAGGTCGCCGTTTTAACACTGTCGGGCAGTGAACCGTATAAATCACCGCGTCCACCCATCGCATAATAATTACGAACAATCTTATTATGCGCGTCTAATATATATTGTATATACTCGCCATTTAGGCGCGAGATGCTCACACGCCTCTGCAACGGAGTAAAATCTGGCGAGCGATTTATCGAGTCAAGGCATTTGCGATAGACCTTTTTCACATGCGCCACATACTCCTCGGCACTCATACGATAATCTATAAATTTATCATATTCGGGCGTGGGGTCCATCTCTATTCTGTAAGGAAAGTTATTGATTTGACGATTCACCTCGGCATGCTTACCCGAAGTATATACACCCATATCGTAGGTGAGTCGCCCGTGGCGGCGATTACGCAACCACTCGCCCTTCTTGTTAAGGTCGATATAGACATCTATCTGCTCACCCGGCTCGACAAATACCATATAGGTAATCTCGTCGGTGATTGACGAAACATCTATCTTGGGTGCCGTATCCAGCGAACCCATATATCCAATATAGAGCGCCGATGTACCATATAGCGGAAGGCGCAATGTCAGATTACCCTCGGCATCCACATTCTGAATATCGTAATACCCCATCATAACATCTTGCACATATACTCCCACTCGGCTATCCATCAGACTGTCACGATAGCCCAGCAGATGCAGGCGCACCTCGCTCTCGCCCACCTTATATGATATTTCGGGGATTTTCACATCCTCGTTCGAGAGGGGCTGACGGAACTTTCGGGGCAAATCCTTATGAAACTTTGGCGCACGCTTTCGACCCGTAAGGTCGATGCCATAGAGGCGCTCCGTACCTATATCGTAATAACCATTAAACAAATCCATCTTTTTGGCTCCCCTCGGAATGGGCGGGAAGGTAACAACCCACGGAGCATGCCCCTCGGGGTGCATCCAGAATCGTTCATCGAAATTTGCGCCTTCGATTCGGGTGGCGATATATTTCTCGCCATCGACCCTCAGGCACATAGCCCTCAGCGGCATTACCCACCAGCCGGGCAGATAGTGCGCCTCCAAATGAACAATCGTTGCCGTATCGGTCAGCTCGACGCGCGTAACATCGAGGATATTGCTGCTTGTCGTCTCGATTAGCGGGTCGTCGATGATGCGATGCGCGGGGTTGCACGACACCATTATCACAGCTACAACGATTAAAAGGTTAATAATTCGTTTCATGGTCTATATATAAAATTAGTTAAAGGGCAAAACTATGCGCTAAATCCATTGCCGAAAACTCACTTTCCGGTATTGCAAAATTAACAACAATCGAGTAAAAACATCAGAAAAACAGAGATTTTATGCTTACACACCCAATTCAGAAGCCATTGAAATTCAGCACATTACAAAACAAACAAGAGATATAATTCTTACACCCCTTGCAACATGCTGAAAATCAGCAGAATAAAAATATCCTATTCGCTTTGCGACCATATCTTCCTAATTACCAGCAACTTACGCCAACAGCTCCGCAAACTTTTCGCCCGAAGCGGCATCTAAATCGAGTAATTGGCGTTTCAATCGGCTCTTTTTTGTATGGACATGTGCAATCGAGCAATCGAGCAGAATTCCGATGCTCTTTGCCGAAAAACCTGCCAAAATATAACAGAGCAAAGTAATGTTCTGCTCCGAGAGCGAGGGATACTTGGTGCGGATATCGGCAATAACGCCTCCTCGGTGGCGGTTGATGATAGCCTCCAACTCTGCCACACTCTTCGGGCTGCTCAACTTGGCAATTTCGCCCTTCACCTGCTTGTATATCGCCTCCTTGTCGCGGTTTATGTCGCGTGTTTCGTAATAGGTATTAACAAGCGAGTCGAGCAGAGCAAACTGTCGTTTGAAGAGAGTTTTTATCTGTTCACCCATCTCCTCAACCGACGCAGACGAGTGGACAATCTGCTCGTTCATATCCGAAATAACACTCTCGCTATTGCGTATTCGCTGCTGTAAGGTCTGCACCTCGACCATATAATTATCCACAGCCGCCTTACGCAGTCGCCGCTGATAGATAGCGATAATGGCCAAAAGCAGAATAACCACACAGGCAACCGTTGTAATAAGCATGTTTATGGTCTGCTTCTGGCGCAGCTGCTCCATACGCATATCGGAGAGTTGCTGCAAATACTCTATGCGCACCTGCTGTATCGGATTACGCATAATGGTATCCATTCTCATATTCTGCATTTGCGCCATTTTACGATAACTATCCAATGCCGCACGGCTATTGCCCAACATATCCTGAATAGTATATTCGACAGAGTACATATCCAACGAATCCAACGCATTTTCAGCCTCCGCCCACGCCATACGCAAGTAATGCTCCACAGCCGCAAAATTACGCTCCCGAGCAGCCTGCACCGCCAAGAAGCGATAGTTTTCACGATAATCCTTATCGTCAGTCGGTTGAGCCGGAAAGGCAACTTGTCGCATGTTTTCAAGCGCATCAAATCTGCCGTATAAATCGGCAAGCAACTCTTCGCTGAGCTTCTCCACCTCTTCGTCGTTAGCCAAAATTGCCCAATTATTGGTCAATACGAGCAACTGCGCGGCATCCGCATATTTTCCCATAGCGATATATAGCGATGCTATATCACAAAGCGCCTTGTTTTGAAGATGCTTCTCGCCTGCCGAAGTGAAGTGCTGATATGCTTTTTGATAATAGCTGATGGATTGAGCGTAATCGCAATAACGGTTATATATAGCACCGATGCGACCATATAATTCGCCAAGAAGATGGGCATCGACACCTTGCGCGGCATGCTGCTCGGCCTCCATATAAGCGCGCATCGCATGCTGAAAATCGCCTGCCTCATCGAATTTTTGCCCCTCATTATAGAGCTGAATAAATGCGTCGGTGTGTCGCTCTACGGCAGTTTGTTCCTGCTCGCAACCACCACATAAGCAACAGCATATAGCTGCAAATAGTAGATATACGGTATTGTATCTCATTAGTTAAGGGTTAAGGTATGGCAAATATACGAAAAATAATATAGAAAAAATGGACTGTTTCTTGAAATCTTGAGGCAAACTTCGTATCTTTGTAAAGATACATTACAACAATCCGATTAACATATTTCTATTATGGGAAGAATCTTTATAACATTTGTTTTGACATCCGCATTTTGGATTTGGTATTATAGCGATTATGTAAAGGTGGAAGATGCTAATCAGGAGCAAACGACAACAGAAACCGTAACAAAGAGCGACTCTCCCGCCACTCCTTCAGCAACAACGGATGTAGCGACAACGCCAAAATCTCCCACTACAAAGGAGGCACCTAAAGCACCTAAAGCACCTAAAGCGCCTAAAGTTACTAAAACGCCAGCCACAACTTCTACAACGACAGATGTAGCGGCAATGCCAAAATCTCCCACGACAACTTCAACGACAACCAATGTAGAGAAAACGCCAGAAACTCCTAATACCGCTCCTGCGACAACTTCCACGACACTCGGAGTCGCAGATCTATACGGCAAATGGCAACCTATCGAGGGGGCAGAGTGCCCATTGGAGTTTACGAAATACGGGGCGGTGATACAAACCGACAAATATGGATTTTTGTCGCGTTATGCCTATGCTGTTAATAAGGAACAGATGAAGATAAAGTATGATAATGCTCAATTTAAGTTATATGCAGAGGCAGGAACAATCTATTTAGAGATTTACAATTCAAAAGATTTCTCGGGTAGGTATAAAAGAGTTGCAAAGCCACGGGAAATCAATGCTACACCATTACCACGAGAGGGGTATCCTAACTCGATTGTAGGTAAATGGACTCCCTTAAACGGACATACCGAGACTCTCGAAATTACAAAATTTGGCACCGTAATACAGACCGACAAATATGGTTTTGACAGTCGTTATGGCTACTCCTTAAGCGAAGATAGATTAGCCATTAAATACGACAAAAACGCACGCGTAGCGATTTCGGAGGATGCCAATTATTACTACTTAGAGATATATAATACAACCGATTTCTCGGGTAGATACCGAAAAAAGAAATAATTTGTATATTTGCACTCGGAAAAAACTAAAAACACATATAAAGATATGAAAGTAGAGAATTCAAAAATGGTGTCGGTACACTACACTTTGACCGTTGATGGTCAGATTGCCGACCAGTCACGCGAGGGTCAGCCCTTGCAGTTTATCTGTGGTACAGGTATGCTCCTTCCCAAGTTCGAGGGCGCAATCATGGGCAAAGAGCCCGGAGAGAAGGTTTCGTTCACATTGGCTCCCGCTGATGGCTATGGCGAGATTATCCCCGAGGCAGTGGTAGACCTTCCAAAGTCAATTTTCATGATTGACGGCAAGGTAGCAGAGGAGTTGCTCGTAATCGGCAACATTATCCCTATGAGCGATGCTCAGGGTAACCGCATGAATGGTATCGTGAAGGAGGTTGCAGAGGAGAGCGTAAAGATGGACTTCAACCACCCCATGGCTGGTAAGACCTTGAACTTCGATGTTGAGGTTGTTGAGGTACGCGATGTAACACCTGAGGATTTGGCTGCGCAGGGCGGTTGCAGTTGTGGTTGCCACGACTGCGAAGGTGGTTGCGAGGGTGGTTGCGATAGCGACTGCGGCTGCAACTAATCTTTCTTGAACACAACAAGGGGCCGCGCAACGGAAAATCGTTGGCGGCTCCTTTTTTATGCTACAGCCTATGCCCATTTCTAATATTGTCGATGCTGTTTCCTGCCCCTCGACCGTGTGGCGTACACTACGCGGCATAGAACCATTATGCCACAACGGCAAAGCCGTATATGTCACAGGAAATGCCGCCGTACTCTTTACCGTAAAGCATGAAGGGCGCACGAAGATGCTGAAATGTTATACGCGGCCTAAACCTTACTTAAGAGAGATTTATGGCGAGGATTTTCATCCGCGCGAGCTATGCATCGTCGCCATTACTGGTGACGCAACATGGATAGATTGCCTGCTTTATGACCGCATTGAGGGAAGTTCGCTCGATGTAGCGTTATCCCAAGCGCAGTCGTGCAGTGAAGTTCAACTTTTTGCCGCAGCCTTCGACAAAATGGCATATAGGCTCTTGGCGTCGGATAGAGCGCATGGTGATTTGAAGCCCGAGAATATCATCGCGACCCCTACCGGAGAGTTAGTTCCCATTGATTTCGATTCGGCATTCATACCCTCGCTTGCCGGAAGGCCTTCGGCGGAGATTGGCACGGCAGCGTACCAACATCCGAAGCGCGATTTTCAGTTGTTTGACAATCATCTTGACGACTATTCCATAGCTTTGATTTCCACCATATTGCACGCTGCTACAATAGACTTTTCAATCATCCAACACTTCCGCGAAACACGCGAATTTGCGTTGCAACCGCGCGACATTATTGCGGGCAAATGCGGGTTGTTGGAGGAATATATCGAGGAGTTTGCCCGCCGCGGAGATGCCCTCCACTATCGCTTGGCGCGCATGCTCTATTCGCAGTGGCCTCGCCTGTTTACCCTGAAGCAGACGCTGTCGTTTTCATATGCCGAAAGTCCAGACTTCGACATCGAAGATGCCACATTGGAACAGGAGGGTGGATTATGGGGTTGCCGCAATAGCGAGGGCTGGATTATTCCACCTCTTTACGATGGCGGATTCGAGCCTACGGAGGGTTTTATGGTTACTTCACTTGGAGGCTATACCCATCTACTCTCAATAGCAGAGCGACGCGTCGTACACTCATTCGCTAAGGGTATAACCGCCAAGCCCGTAAAAGATGGAGTAATAGCTATTCGCGACGGCTCGGGACAACGCCAAAACATACCTCTTGATATACTGCTCTAAACCTCATACAACGGTTTGGGCAGATGGTAGATAAAGTCGTATATTATTGGAAATTTCGGCTAAATAATGTATTTTTGCATACTAATAGCCTAAGCCATGTACTCACAAGAGATAACACGCAAACATAGGGCAGCATTTGTTATCGTGCTTGACCGCTCAAAATCTATGCAGGAGCTGATTCGCTTTGGTAAGCTAACCATGACCAAGGCGGAGGCATTAGCTTATATTGCAAATTCGCTAATAACAGAACTTATAGACCGTTGTCGTCGCACCGATGGACTACGCAATTATTACGACATTGCGGTCATCGGATATTGCAATAATCAGGTGGAACGATTGCTCGATAAGCGAGGTTTCATCGCTATCGACGAGTTGGAGCGCCACGGGCAGCAATATTGCGTCAATGCTCACGAGCAACAGCTCCCCGACGGCTCATGGGCGATGATAGAACACAGCTCAACGGAGTGGATTGCACCCAAAGCAGAGGGTAATACACCGATGTATGAGGCAATGCTCCATACGCGTGATTTGGTTGCGGAGTGGTGCTCACTTGAGCCAAACAGAGAGAGTTTTCCTCCCGTAGTAATACACATCACCGATGGCGAAGCGTCGGATTGCGAGCCGAAGGAGCTTATTGATATTTGCGGGGAGATTAAACGCCAAGCAACGACAGACGGCAATGTATTGCTTCTGAATATTCATATTGCGGCAAATAGTCATCTTCCGGCAGTGGTTTTCCCCATGCCGGACGAGGTGCCAAGCGTAGGGCACTATGCCTCAACTTTAGCGGAGTGTTCAAGCATCATGCCCGAGGTATTCAACGATGCAATATCTCGATTGAAAGGTATCGCAGCAACGCCTCCATTTATCGGTATGGGATACAATGCCTCAATAATCGAACTACTATCAATTATAAATATCGGCTCTCGCAGCGTAAATAATATGCAGTAACTATGGTATCTATATCAGCTTTACGATATGCGCTAATGCGAGCGGACCGCAATTTTAGACGATTATCCCGAATAACATGGGATAATAGCCCGATTGTGCGCTCCACACATTTTGCCGAGAGCAAGGTCCGGATTGACGGGCAGCCAATGATTCTCTTTATGCCCCTAACACCCGAGGCGTTGCATCGCGTAGAGCGATTTTTACCACTTAAAAGGGATATCACATCGGCCATTGTTCCGCATTTGTCGCTCCTGCGTCAGGAGATGCGCTATACGACACCTACGGGCAGCGAAGAGTTATGCGACATACTTTTAGAGCCGCTGCATGAGGGTGTGGGGTTCGATATCGCACTGCGCACGGCACAAACCGATGCTGAATACGCCACCGACCTACTGCTTGCAATCGAGGATTTGCAGGCGGCATTAAAGGCTGCCGACATCTCGCTTAACAATCTCCGCGAAGAGAATCTCATATATGGCGAAGATGGCATTCTGCGCCCCATTCGCTGGTATTACGCTACCGATGGTGCAGGCAATGACGACGCATCATTCGACTGCTTACACTCCAAGGTTGAGCAACTTGCCAACCGGATGTTGCTCTGCGACATCGAGCCCTCGGCGTACAGAGTTACACTACCCGACCTTTCGGGCTATAAAAACCACCTCGCAATGGCGGAGGGATTGATAGCGGTCGAAAACGAGGATGGCTGGGGATTTATGGATTGCGAGCGCAATATAGTTATTCCACCCCAATATCTTTGGGTAAGCAAATTTTGCGAGGGTCGTGCCGAGGTTGAGAGCCGCGAAGGCATGGGGTTAATCGACAAAACGGGGAGATATATCATACCGCCGCAATACGCAATCGTAGACTACGACACTCAAAGTGGCAACTCATCAGTGTACAATGGCAAGGAGTGGGCAATATTTGACTACATGGGCGAGTTAATATCTCCATTTGGCGAAACCGAGCCTTAACATACGGATTGAAATATAAATATAAAAAATAGAAAGAATATGGAACAGACAAAATGCCTTATTATTGGTAGCGGTCCTGCAGGATTCACCGCTGCGATTTACGCTTCGCGCGCAAACCTCTCACCTATCGTTTATGAGGGTATCGAGCCGGGTGGACAGCTCACCACAACCACCGAAATAGAGAATTTCCCCGGTTACCCCGAAGGTATCGGCGGCACGGAGATGATGGCCGACCTGAAGCGTCAGGCTCAGCGCTTTGGAGCTGATGTACGCTTCGGTATCGTAACGGACATCGACTTCGACGCTCGTCCATTTGTCGTAACTATCGACGGCGAGAAGAAAATTGAGGCCCAGACGCTTATCGTCGCCACGGGAGCTTCGGCAAAGTACCTCGGTTTGGAGTCGGAGGCAAAATATCGCGGTATGGGCGTGAGCGCCTGCGCAACATGCGACGGATTCTTCTACCGCAAGCAGGATGTTGCTGTTGTCGGCGGTGGCGATACAGCATGCGAGGAGGCAACCTACCTTGCATCTATCTGCCGCCAAGTATATCTGATTGTCAGAAAACCATTCTTGCGAGCTTCGAAGGCTATGCAGGAGCGAGTATTCAATACTCCGAATATCAAGGTTATGTTCGAGCATAACACGGTCGAGGTTTTGGGCGACGAGGATGGTGTTACGGGTGCGCGCTTGCGTCACTCTTCAGGCGAAGAGACCACAATCGACATCAGCGGATTCTTCCTCGCAATTGGCCACCACCCCAACACCGAACTCTTCAAGGGTAAGTTGGAGCTCGACGAGGAGGGCTACATCAAAACTATCCCCGGCACCTCGAAGACCAATATCGAGGGTGTATTTGCCGCAGGAGATGTCAAGGACCCCCACTACCGTCAAGCTATCACAGCTGCAGGTTCGGGTTGTATCGCAGCACTCGATTGCGAGCGTTATTTATTGAGTAAGTAAATTCAAACAGCGTGTCAATATCAGTAACCATACTCGGCAACACATCGGCAAAGCCAACCTCTACGGGCCATCCTTCGGCGCAGGTCGTAAACATCAACGAACAACTTTTTTTGGTTGATGCGGGTGAGGGCGTGCAGCGACAGCTGATGCGATATGGAATTTCGCCACTGAAACTGCGGGCGGTATTCCTCTCGCACCTGCATGGCGACCACTTTTTCGGGCTTTTTCCGTTGCTTTCGACTTTGGGGCTTTATGGGCGTCGCACACCCCTGAGGATTTATGCGCCACACCCCTTTGGCGAGATGTTGGAGTCGTTTTTAAGGCTCTGCGAGAGTGATTTGCCCTACACTCCGGAGTGGGTGGAGGTCAATACCACAAAGCATCAAATCATCTTCGAAAACGACACCACCGAGGTGTGGACTCTACCTCTAAGACACAGAGTCCCCGCGACGGGTTATCTGTTCCGCCAAAAGGAGCCCATGCTCAATGTAAGCAAATATGCCATAGAGCGTTACGGATTAAGCGTTGCGCAGATTGTTGCCGCAAAGCGTGGCGAAGATATTACACTTGAGAGTGGCGAGATACTCCCCTGCGAGCAAATTACATATCGCCCTTATGGCTCGATGGCATACGCCTATTGCTCCGACACAAACTACTCGGCTCGCGTAGCAAAGATGGTTGCAGGAGTCGATATGCTCTACCATGAAACCACCTACGCTGCCGCCGAGAAGAAATTGGCCAAAGAGCGAGGCCACTCCTCGACGGTAGATGCAGCAAAAATAGCTCATATGGCGGAAGTTGGCAGATTACTTATCGGACACTTCTCGTCACGCTACCGCGACCTGAAAGCTCTCGTTGCGGAGTGCCGCGAAATATTCCCCGCAACCGATATCGCGGAGGAGGGTAAGACCTTTTCAATTGACCCTAAAGCAAAAAAATTATGACAAAGGCCGAGATTCAATTCGTTCGTTCGCTTGCCGATAAACGCACGCGCGATGAGGAGCGACTATTCATCGCCGAGGGCGACAAGCTCATATCGGAGATAATCGCATCGGGCTGGGAAGTGCGCCACCTATATGCCCTTGAGGGGCATTTCGAGGGGCAAGCCGAGCAGATTTCCCCAAAGGAGATGGAGCGTATTTCACAGCTAAAGACCGCCTCGACCTCACTCGCAGTAGTTTGTCAGCCACAGCATAAAACCCCTGTTACGGCCTCTGCCGAGTTGCTTTCGCTCGCATTGGACGGTGTACAGAATCCGGGCAACCTCGGCACTATCATTCGCCTTGCCGATTGGTTTGGAGTGCAGGATATATATTGCTCGGAAGATACAGCCGATTGCTTTAACCCGAAGGTCGTGCAGGCTACTATGGGTGCCATTTTGCGCGTTAGGGTACACTATCTGCCCTTGGCGGATTTTCTTGCCCGCACGGCACAGCGCGGCACACCGATTTTTGGCACGATGCTCGATGGAGATAACATCTACAACACCGAGCTCGCGTCGGGCGGAGTGATTGTCATGGGCAACGAAGGACGCGGCGTCAGTCATGAGTGCGCACGCCATTTCTCGCATCGTTTGTTGATACCCACCTACCCGACTGACCGCATAGGTTCGGAATCGCTCAATGTAGCTATGGCAACAGGTATTGTATGCGCCGAATTCCGCCGCAGAATGCACAAATAAAAGCAGAATGCACAAATAAAGTTTATAAACAGCGAATATACACAAAAATGTCGCAGCCTCGAAAAATAGAGTTATTAGCACCCGCCAAAGATGCCGCCTGCGCCCGCATAGCCATAGATTGCGGAGCCGATGCGGTATATATCGGTGCAGGACGATTTGGCGCAAGGCGTGCGGCAGGAAACTCTTTAGAGGAGATAAAGCAGGTCATCGACTATGCGCATCTATTCGGTGTTAAGGTCTATGCGACACTCAACACCGTGCTGTACGACTCCGAGTTAGCCGATGCCGAGGCGTTGGCGCGCGAGTTGATTGCGGCAGGCATAGATGCCATAATCATTCAGGATATGGCCCTTAGGCAGATGAATCTTCCGATAGAGATGCACGCCTCAACGCAGGTTGCCATAAGCTCGGCGGAAGATGCCCGATTTTTCGAGCAGTGCGGCTTTTCGCGCCTGATACTTGAGCGTTCGCTATCACTCGAGGAGATTCGCGCAATTCGCCAGGCGACAACCGCCGAATTGGAGTGTTTCATTCATGGCGCAATATGCGTAGGGCATAGCGGTCGCTGCTTCCTCTCTCGCTCGACATCGGAGCGCAGTGGTAATCGCGGCGAGTGTTCACAGCCCTGCCGCTTACCATATGACCTTGTAGATGAGCGCGGTCGCAAGATTTTGGAGGGTAAGCACCTGCTCTCGGTCAGGGATTTCAACCTCTCCTCGTCGCTTGAGGATTTGATAGATGCCGGAGTATCATCGTTCAAAATCGAGGGTCGATTGAAAGATGCCGGCTATGTAAAGAATATTGTGTCGCACTATCGTCGTCTGTTAGACGATATCATCGCACAGCGTGATGATATTTGCCGCTCGTCGGTGGGGCGTTCAATAATAGATTTTCAGCCCAATCCTGCGAAGAGTTTCACTCGAGGAGCAAGCGAGTATATGCTCTATGGCAAACGGGCAGGCGTGGCATCATTCAACACGCCGAAAGCCGTTGGAGAGTATTTAGGCAAGGTTGAGAGCATATCGCGCAGCTCGTTCAAATTAGACTCCGCAGCGACATTATCGGCAGGTGACGGCATCTGCATCATTTGCGGTGGCGAAATGCGAGGCACTAATATAAACCGCGTGGAGGGCAAGATTATAACCCCCAACCGAATGGAGGGCATAGCCGTAGGAGTGGATGTTTTCCGCAACTACGACCACCAATTCTCGCTCACCTTGGAGCGAGCGCGCATCAAGCGTACTTTAGCAGCCAAAGCCATCCTCCGCCTATCAAGCGAGGGCATAAGCCTAAAGATTTATGACCAGGAGGGTCTGTCGGCTGAGGTACACCGCGATATCGCGCTCGAGCAGGCATCCAATCCCGAAAAGATGCAACAAACAGCTCTACGCGCAATAGAGAAGAGTGGCGGCACGATATTCGATATCGAGGAGGTAAAAATTCAGGGACAAGAGTGGTTTGCGCAGGCAAGCATCCTCAGCGATATGCGCCGCGAGGCGTTAGAGCAACTCTCCGCAAAACGCGCCGAGCGCCGCCCCGAGCAGAAAATATTTGCCGACAACCCCTCGGCCCGCTATCCGCGCAATATGGTGAGCCGCTACGAGAATGTCACAAACCATTTGGCACGCGAGTTTTACATACTGCATGGTGCAGAGGAGATAGAGCCCGCATTGGAGGCAAACAGCACACGCGGAGAGAGAGTTATGGTTTCGAGCTACTGCATCCGACGCGAAATAGGCGAGTGCCTGAAGGAGAGGCCTTCTATCAAGGGAAATCTTTACATCGAACATGGCACGGCGAGCTATCGCTTGGAGTTTGATTGCCAGCGTTGCCAGATGATGTTATATGACCACAGAAAATCAGAATAAACAGATATGAGCCAACTACTTACACCCACATTCCCCGACTACGAGCTAATCGACTCGGGCGATTTTGAGAAATTGGAGCGCTTCGGGCGATATGTAACACGCCGCCCTGAGCCACAAGCTATCTGGCATCGCTCACTCGACGAGAAAGAGTGGCAACAGAGGGCTGATGCCTCATTCGTGCGCACCTCATCATCGAAAAGCGACGAGCGCGGAGAGTGGCACCTCAAGCCCCAAATGCCCGACCGCTGGCAAGTGGAGTACAAATACAAAGCAATGCACCTAAAGATGCGCCTGGCTCTCACATCGTTCAAGCATGTGGGCATATTCCCCGAGCAGGCGGCAAATTGGGAGTTTATATACGACAATATCAAGCGACAGCAACAAGCCGGAATTGCCCCTAAGGTATTGAACCTCTTTGCATATACGGGAGGTGCATCATTAGCGGCACGCGCCGCCGGAGCTGATGTTACACATGTTGATTCGGTCAAGCAGGTGGTTACATGGTCGCGCGAAAATATGGAGAGTAGCGGTTTGGAGGGCATACGCTGGATTGTCGAGGATGCGCTGAAGTTTGTGCGTCGCGAAGTAAGGCGAGGCAATCGTTACGACGGCATAATCTTGGACCCGCCCGCCTATGGTCGCGGAGCAAACGGCGAGAAGTGGGTTTTGGAGGAGAATATCGGCGAGATGTTGGAGTGTTGCGCCGCGCTGCTCGACCACGAACATGGATTTTTGGTTTTGAACCTCTACTCGATGGGGTTGTCGGCCCTGCTGTCACGCACGGCATTGCGTCAGGCGTTCGGCTCTACGGGCGAGGAGCAGATGGGCGAGTTATATTTCAACGACTCCACAGGTAAGGCTCTGCCGTTGGGTACATTCTGTCGTTTTACACGCATGAAATAGTAATGACTATGGGACGATATTGGGAACTCTTTTTCTCGTTTTTGAAGATTGGCGCATTCACCTTCGGAGGTGGCTATGCCATGATTCCCATTATCGAGCGCGAAGTTATCGACCACCGCCATTGGCTTGAGGAGAAGGAGTTTTTCGACCTGCTGACTTTGGCTCAATCGGCTCCGGGGCCCATAGCGCTCAACGCAGCGGTGTTCGTCGGTTACAAATTATATGGTTACAGGGGCGCACTAACGGCTTTAGCAGGCGTTGCTCTACCCTCATTTCTGATTATTCTGCTTGTAGCTACATTCTTCTCGCAGATTCGGGAAAATCCGATAGTAGATGCCGCATTTAAGGGTATGCGGCCTGTGGTTGTAGCACTGATGTTTGCCCCTGTGCTCGGTTTAGCAAAGGGTCTAAAGTGGTATGCCGCAGCTATATCGGCAGGCGTAGCACTCGCAGTATGGCATTTCGGCGTTTCGCCCATTTATCTACTTATCATAGCGGCTGTTGCAGCTCTTTTATGGGCAGCACGCCGGGGAAAGGAGGTTGAGCGATGATTTACCTTCAACTATTCTTCAGCTATCTGAAAATCGGATTCTTCGGTTTTGGTGGAGGCTACGCGATGCTCTCGCTTATCCATAACGAGATTGTTGTGCAACACGCATGGCTCACAAACGAAGAGTTTACAAACATTGTGGCAATTTCGCAAATGACACCAGGTCCAATAGCTATAAACTCAGCCACTTATGTCGGCTACACTGTGGCAGGTTTCTGGGGCTCGGTCGTCGCCACGATATCGGTATGTTTGCCTGCGCTGACCATAATGATTTTGATAACCCGATTCTTCCTGCGACTCAAAGATAACCACTACATGAAGAGTGCCGTCGCCTTCATGCGACCTGTCGTTATAGGAATGATTTTAGCCGGAGCGCTACTTCTGATCTTCCCCTCGGACAAGGAGGGGGCAAGTTTAATCGATGCGTGGAGCTGGATTTTATTCGGTGTTGCCCTCGCCGCATCCTACAAGAAGGTAAATCCCATACTGCTCATCATCCTCTCGGCAATGGCTGGCATCGCTATCTACTATCTACCGACCATTGTATAATTTATTTTCAATTATACTCCTTGCGCAAACAGTATGCTAAAAACAAGACGGATGAGCAAACCTCTCATCCGTCTGTTTTTTTGTTCTACTTATTCAATCCTGCGGCAACTACTGCCTCGGCTAAGCGTAAATCATCTTCGTTGTCGATGTCGATGCTTTCGATACGGTCGGTGACAGCCATATAGGGCCTGTCGCCGATGCGGCGGTGTTGCTCGCACCATACCTCACGGCGGAAGATGAAAAATGCTGAAGTCTCGATATATACAGCCTCCAAATCCTGCGTGCGGGGGATGTGCGAAAGCGAGTAGTTGAGCGGTTTACCCTCATACCACGCGAAGCTTTGCTCCTGCTTGGCGCTAAATGCCGAGTCGTAACCCTCATTCTCCACTTTTTGCAGAGCATCTTCGATTGTCGCGGTGCGAATAAAGGGTGATGTCGTATGTGCCAAGATATATATGTCGGCATCTACCTCGCGGGTAAAAGCGTCATAGATATCCCGACCAAGAGTGGTGTTTGAATCCAAACGCTCGTCGCGTTGCAGAAACCTTACACCTTCGGGCAGGTACTCCTGTATCGCGGGATTGCTGCAATATACATATACCTGGTCAATATTCTTCGCCGCCGCCAATGATTCCAGAATATAGACCAACAGCGGGCGAGAACCCAACTCGCGAAGATTTTTACCCTCGACACGCTGGCTGTTCAGACGAATAGGTACAAATGCTACTCTTTTCATAATCAATCTATTGTACTAAAAGGTTACAACCTCTGATATCGGCACCCGTCAAGCGGCCCTCAATCGAGAAAGAGCCATCCGCGAAGGTTTGCCCGACATCTTGAGTCGCGATAAAGGCACACGACGAAATATTTGCCAAGTCGATGATGCTTACCGCGCCGCGAGAGCCTGCGGGTAACATCTTCAGAGGATTATTTACATCGCGAGTGATTACGCGCATCCAGCTCGGCGAGTGGAAAATGCCTTGGCCCGAAGAGTATGCCTGCGAAGTGAGCTCCGCCATGCCATACTCCGAGTGAATAGCCTCAACGCCAAATGCCTCGGTTAGAATCTTGTGAAACTCCGCCTTCGAGAGCTCCTCGCGTCGGCCCTTCATGCCGCCCGTCTCCATTACGATTGTGTTAGTGAGCTTCGGCGCATAACGCTCGGCTAAATCCCACAGCGCATAGCTCACGCCGAGCAGAATCTTCGGTTTGGGGTCGGCCTCCATGTCGGCAAGCAGCTGCTCGTACTCGTCGAGGTAGAATCCTCCTGAACCACAACGCTTTAACAACGAATCGACCATATATACCAGCGACGAGCCTTCGCGTTGCAGGTAGTTGGGCAGAAGTCCATATATGCTCCAGCCCTCCGCCGCGCCATAAAACTGCTCGAATGCGGCAGTAAAAGTGCGCTCGTAGTGTGCGAGGCTCTGCATCATGTGGCGCGAGGGGGTCATGCCTGTGGTGCTGCTCGATGTAAAGACTTTTTCGGGCTCACCATCGCCACAATATATGTCGTGCGACTTGAAGAGTTCAATCGGTAGAAACGGAATTTGCTCGATGCTTTTGACACTTTGCGGTGCGATGCCCAAAAGCTCGATATATTGACGATATGGCGCACACCTTTCGGCCTGCCATCGGAACAACTCCAATGCCGCCTCACAAAACTCCTCGTCTGTATGCAACGAAAATATCTTCTCGGAAAAATTCATATCTTTTACCTCTGTTCCCTATAAAACATAATCCAAAACCGGAGGCCAATTCTGGCTTCCAGTCTTGGATTAATTATATAGATATCGACTATTTCTTACCCTTTGGAGCAAGAATCATATTCATCTTCTTGCCATCGAGTTTGGGCATAGCCTCAACCTTTGCAATCTCCTCCAAGTCGGTGGCGAAACGCAACAAAAGAATCTCACCCTGCTCCTTGAAGACAATCGAACGACCACGGAAGAATACCGAAGCCTTAACCTTCGCACCCTCCTTAATGAAGTTCTCGGCGTGCTTGAGCTTGAAGTTGTAGTCGTGGTCGTCGGTCTGCGGACCAAAACGAATCTCCTTAATTACGACCTTAACCTGCTTTGCCTTAATCTCCTTTGCCTTGCGCTTCTGCTGGTAGAGGAACTTCTGATAGTCGGCAATGCGACATACGGGGGGCTCTGCTTTGGGCGAAATCTCAATGAGATCCAACTCCATCTCGTCGGCCATAGCCAACGCCTCGCGCAAAGATACAACGGTGTTAGGCTCTACATTCTCGCCGACAAGGCGCACTGTGGGAGCCGTAATCTCGTTGTTGATACGGTTGGGATTCTCCTTCTCTACTCGCTTACCCCTCATCTGCTGGGGATTGTTGTTTCCACCTCCATTCATCGGACGGGGAGGAAACGGTTTTTGTGTAATTGCCAAATTAGTAACTATTTACTTGTTGTTATTTAGGTTGGGAGTACTCATTACTCCATCTTATTTGCTTCAATCTCGGCGTCTACCAACGAGTTGATATGCTCAGCGAACTCGGCAATAGTCATTGCGCCCTTGTCGCCCTCGCCCTGAACGCGAACCGATACCTTACCCTCGGCCTCCTCCTTCTCGCCTACGATAAGCAAGAATGGGATGCGCTTAAGCTCGTTATCGCGAATCTTACGGCCAATCTTCTCGTTACGCTCATCCACCTGAACACGCACATCCTTCTTGCCGAGTGCGCGAGCAACCTGCTGTGCATAGTCGTTGTACTTCTCCGAGATAGGCAAGATAACTGCCTGGTCGGGAGTAAGCCACAACGGGAAGCGGCCTGCGGTATGCTCCAACAACACAGCCACGAAACGCTCCATAGAGCCGAATGGTGCGCGGTGAATCATAATCGGGCGGTGGAGTTTGTCGTCGGCACCCTTATAAGTAAGGTCGAAGCGCTCGGGGAGGTTGTAGTCCACCTGGATAGTACCCAACTGCCAGCTACGGCCCAAAGCATCCTTAACCATGAAGTCCAACTTAGGACCATAGAACGCCGCCTCGCCCAACTCAACGGTGGTATTGAGGCCCTTCTCCTCACAAGCCTTGATGATTGCGCCCTCAGCCTTCTCCCAATTCTCGTCCGAGCCGATATACTTCTCCTTGTTGTTGGGGTCACGCAACGAAATCTGCGCTGTATAGTTCTCGAACTTCAAAGTGCGGAAGATGTAAAGCACGATGTCGATAACCTTCTCGAACTCCTCCAACAGCTGGTCGGGACGCACGAAGAGGTGAGCATCGTCCTGCGTAAAGCTACGCACGCGTGTTAGGCCGTGCAACTCACCCGACTGCTCGTAACGATATACTGTACCGAACTCCGCCAAACGAACGGGCAAATCCTTATATGAGCGGGGCTTCGAGCGGTAAATCTCGCAGTGGTGGGGACAGTTCATAGGCTTCAACAGGTACTCCTCGCCCTCAAATGGTGTGTGGATAGGCTGGAATGAGTCCTTACCATACTTTGCGTAGTGACCCGAAGTAACATACAAATCCTTATTACCGATATGCGGAGTGATTACCTGCATATAGCCGTAATCCTTCTGAATCTGGCGCAAGAAACGCTCCAAGCGGTCACGCAACTCGGCACCCTTCGGCAACCACATCGGCAGACCCTGACCTACGCGCTGTGAGAACATAAAGAGCTCCAAATCCTTACCTAACTTACGGTGGTCGCGCTTCTTCGCCTCCTCAATCATAGCCAAATACTCGTCGAGCATCGACTTCTTGGGGAATGACACACCATAGATACGGGTGAGCATCTTGTTATTCTCGTTACCGCGCCAATAAGCACCGGCAACAGATGTCAATTTCACAGCCTTGATAAAGCCTGTATTGGGGATATGCGGACCACGGCAAAGGTCGGTAAATGAGCCGTTTGTATAGAATGAGATAGAGCCATCCTCAAGGTCCTGAATAAGCTCAACCTTGTATTGGTCACCCTTCTCTGTAAATGTCTTAAGTGCCTCCGACTTTGATACCTCCGAGCGTACGAGTTCCTCCTTCTGGCGTGCCAACTCCTGCATCTTCTGCTCGATAGTGGCAAGGTCGCCCTCGGTGATGGGGGTCGGAGAGTCTACATCGTAGTAAAAACCGTTGTCAATTGCGGGACCGATACCGAACTTAATGCCGGGGTAAAGGCTCTGCAATGCCTCCGCCAAAAGGTGCGATGATGTGTGCCAGAAGGCATGCTTGCCCTCAGCGTCGTCCCACTTGAAAAATTTAATTGTTGCGTCCTCGTCGATTGCACGGCTCATATCAACCGTTACATCGTTTACCGAAGCGGCCAAACAGTCGGCAGCTAAACGAGGGCTGATGCTCTCGGCTACTTGGTAAGCAGTAGTCCCTTTGGCAAACTCTCTTACCGAGCCATCGGGAAATGTAATTTTAATCATAATAATATTTTAAGTTGTTTATTGTTTTGAGCCTCCCGACGCTTCCACAATTACGAGACGGAATACATCGTCGGGCCCTTGTTAATTCTCCTATTCTTCCTCGGTTTCGGGCAACTTCAAATCCTTAACCGACACATCGCGACCCTTCTCTCGCTCGAAATGCTGCAAAGGATTGCGATTCCACTGCTCCCACGCCTTGCGATTACGCACAATGTCAAGAGCGGTATATATCGCGTTACGCATCGACTGTGGATCGGCGACTCCCTTACCTGCTATATCGTAGGCTGTGCCGTGGTCGGGAGATGTGCGCACGGCAGATAGGCCTGCTGTAAAGTTCACTCCGTCGGGCGACAATGTCTTAAAAGGTGTCAAACCCTGGTCGTGATACATCGCCAAAACGGCATCATACTTCATATAGCCTCCCGCGGCGAACAATCCGTCGGCAGGGAATGGTCCAAATGCCAAAACGCCGCTCTCGAAGGCCTCCACGATAGCCGGCTTAATAATCTCCTGCTCCTCCGAACCGAGCATTCCGCCCTCGCCCGCATGAGGATTAAGAGCCAAAACAGCGATACGGGGCTCCACAACACCAAAATCCTCTTTGAGCGATTGACGCAAGGTGGTCAAAGCCGCAACAATCTTCTCCTTCGAGATATTTTTACTCACCTCTGCTACAGGGATATGGATAGTCACCAAACCAACTCTGAGGCGGTCGCTACACATAATCATCATAGGCTCGCCCTCCAGGTGCGACGCCATAAACTCCGTATGACCCGTGAATTGGAACTCCTCGCTTTGCGCCATCTCTTTGTCCAGCGGAGCTGTAACCAATGCGCAGAGGTCGCCCTCCTTGAGGTCTGCTACAGCTCGGTTCAACGCCTCGACAGCCGCCTTGCCTCCCTCCTTTGATGCTACACCGGGAGTTGGCTTTACATCGCTACACTCAACGAGGTTTATTTTGCCCCAGCGAGCCTCGGCAGCCGACGATACGATATTGAACTGCACCTTGCTACTCAACTCCTCATCGTGCTCCACTTCGAGCAACGGCATATATGCTTTAGCAGCGGCGAGTGAACCATACACCACAGGTGTGAACAGCTCTGTGATACGGCTATCGGATAGCGTGCGGAGAATAATCTCCCATCCCACACCGTTTGTGTCGCCCTGCGTAATTCCTATTTTGAGTCTGTTATCTGACATAGATTCAATCGTTTTCAATCTGCAAATATACTAATATTTTTTATTATAAGAAGCTATTTGAATTTTATTTCGATATTATTTGAGTGATGATTTTCGAGTAGATTTTTTGGACATGTAGACGCTATACATATCTCGCAAGCGGCTCTTCAAGCGTCATAAGCATCGACATCCCACACAAGGGCGCAAATAGCAGATATATGGGCATCGGCGACTCTCGTGCGACGGTATTTATGTTTGATAAATAAAATTCTTATATTCCGTCGCCACGAAGCACATTTACGCACCCTTACGAGCTATCTTCCATGCTAACCAATTATACGCCGACAATAACCACGGGCGCATAAATCGAGGTAGAGCATTCAGGAATTTCACCTTACGCAGAGCGCGACGCGAAAGGCGTGTATATGAAAAAAACTTTATAGCGCGCGCTGCTGCCTGAGTGCCTCCTTTTGCGCTCTCGGTCAGAGCTTTACCTAATGCTACGCGAGCGATATATTCGTTGCTCAGCTCGCTCTCGACATCATCATACAACTCCTCGAACGAGAAGCGGGTCTGCTCCGCGCGATATATCGCTGCCGAGCGATTCGACGCTTCACGCGAGTATACAGCCATGCGACGCGGCGAAAATGCCACCTGCGATGCTCGCGCAATTTTTGTCCACAAATATTGGTCCTCGCCCAAGCGCATACCCTCAGGGAAACCGCCCAACCTTAGCACCAAATCGCGATTCACCACCGTAGCCGAAGGTATCAGGACATAATGTTGCATAGCCTCGGCGAAGAAATCGATCACACCCTCCTTCTGCGGGGTATCTGCCGCCACGCGTTCCTCACCACTCCCGATGTAAAACGCCGTTCCATATGCTCCGCAATCGGGATAATGCGATATAAGGTCGGCAACGGTCTGCAAGAAATCGGTACACCACATATCATCGCCGTCAAGCAGTGCCACCCAGCGGGATTTTGCCTCACGAATGCCCCTATTGCGGGCTGCGCTGACGCCCTGGTTTTCTTGGCGCACCAATCGTACAAAAGGCGATGCAAAGCCCTCGACAATAGCTCCGCTACCATCCGTCGAGCCATCATCCACCACGATAACCTCACGCGGCAACAGACTCTGCCCCAAAACCGAATTCAGAGCCCGAGCAATCTCCGCCGCTTTATTATAAAGAGGTATAACGACCGATATGTCGGAAGTTTGTGCCATATAATTGCAAATGTAACTATATTTTATTAGTTTTGCAATAGAGTAAAATTCCGACAGATGCGATTATCCGAGAAAATAGTGCGTTTCGTGCGCAACACATTCGATACGATGCTCTTCTTCGCAGCAATGGCTGTGAAGGAGGATTTCCGCAACCATGTGGCTAAGGCGGGAGCGAACAATATGCACCCCGACCGTCGTATGCTCATTCTCGGCAATGGCCCCTCGCTCAAGGAGCAATTACCAAAACTTATCGCCACCCAAGCATGGGAGCAGGGCGATATTATGGCAGTAAATTTCTTCTCCACAAGCGCGGAGTTCTCGATTTTGAAGCCTAAATACTACATACTCTCCGACCCTCAATTTTTCCGCAAAGCAGGTTTTAGCGACCGCGTAGAGGCTATGTATAAGGCTCTTGCCGAGAAAGTTACATGGCCTATGACGCTTTATGTTCAGTACTACAACCCCGAACATTTCGACTATGCTGCCGCCGTAGAGCATAACCCCAATATCCGCATCGTGAAGTTCCACACACTTGTGTTCCATGGCTTCCGCAATGTGGAATTTTGGTGCTATCGTAGGGGCCTGGGCTCCGGAAATTTTGGTACCGTGGTTCAAAATGGCGAGTTTGTAGCTATGCTGCTCGGCTATCGGACAATCGAACTATATGGCGTGGACCACACTCTACTTGAGGGGCTTATGGTGGATGACGAGAATCGCTTGTGTCGCATCCAAAGCCACTACTACGACGCTGTGCCCACCGAACCGAAACCTATTTTCGTAAATGCCACTACGCCACCGCGCCCATATACCATGTATAGCTATCTGGCTGAAACAGCAGAACTTTTCCGCGGCCATGAGGTATTGGCAGAATTCGCACGCTCGGAGAATGTGCGTATCATTAATCGCACAAAAGGCTCAATGATTGACGCCTACGAAAGAGAGGCGAAATAGGCGATAAATAGTCTATAAATGCAAAAAGGTCACGGGTTGTACCGCGACCTTCAAAACCTTTAGACCATACCTCCTGGCTCTCTTTTCAGAGCCGCAAACGGGACTTGAAACTCGTGCAAGCACGAGTGCTTCATATTTACATTCCTCCCAACCCTCCTTTGCAAAAGGAGGGCTATAAATGCAAAAAAGGTCACGGATTTTACCGCAACCTTCAAAACCTTTAGCCAATACCTCCTGGCCCTCTTTTCAGAGCCGCAAACGGGACTTGAACCCGTGCAAGCACGAGTGCTTTATATCCACATTCCTCCCAACCCTCCTTTGACAAAGGAGGGCTATAAATGCAAAAAGGTCACGGATTTTACCGCGACCTTCATAATATTAAGCAAATACCACTTCGTACTGCAATACGAGCCGCAAACGGGACTTGAACCCGTGACCTTTTCATTACGAGTGAAACGCTCTACCAACTGAGCTATTGCGGCAACAGAGCTTCGTGAGCCCTTTTTGCGTGTGCAAATATCGTAAATATTTTGCAAGATGAAGCTTCTCGAAGGAAAAAATTTACTTCTTTTTGATTTTTTTAGTAAATTCGCAGTGGGATATATTCCCGACAACCTAAAATACTAATCAAAACATGAGGATATGATTACCTTTATTATTTGCCTTTCGTTGCTCGTGGCAGCATACTTCATCTACGGCCGCTATTTAGAGAGGGTTTGCGGCGTCGATGCCACAGCAAAAGTGCCATCCGAAACATGTTACGACGGTGTTGATTATCTGCCTATGCCACGCTGGCGCACATTCCTGATTCAGCTACTGAACATCGCCGGTGTAGGCCCGATTTTCGGTGCTATCATGGGTGCCTGCTTCGGTCCTATCGCGTTTGTATGGATTACACTCGGAGGTATCTTCCTGGGCGCTATGCACGACTTCGTTTCAGGATTTATACTTGTAAGACACAACGGACTGAGCCTACCCGAAGTGATTGGCAAATATCTCGGCAAGAGTGTACAGCAGTTTATCCGCGTATTTACCATCTTCCTGCTTATATTGGTGGGTGTAGTCTTTATGCGCTCGCCGGCGAGTCTTCTCAACGGCATGCTGCCCGAAATTGGTTATTGGTGGTGGCTGGGCATTATCGTGGTCTACTATTTCATCGCGACGATGCTTCCTATCGACAAACTCATCGGCAAAATCTATCCGCTTTTCGGAGCAGCTCTGATATTCATGGCTTTAGGGCTATTGTGCGTCATAATTCTCGGCGACTACTCCATTCCCGAACTTACGCTCGATAACTGGCGAAACTTCCAGCCCAATCCCGAGAAGTTGCCAATCGTGCCGGCTCTCTTCATAACCATTGCATGCGGTGCTATTTCGGGATTCCACGCTACGCAGTCGCCACTTATGGCACGCTGCCTGAATAACGAGAAGGAGTGTCGCATTATATTCTACGGCTCGATGATTTCGGAGTCTATAATCGCGCTTATCTGGGCAGGTGTTGCTATGGCATTCTTCCACGGCACCGAGGGTCTTATCGCCGCCTTGGCCGAGCATGGCAACGATGCCGCGTGGGCCGTAAACCATATTTCGACCACGACACTCGGACTTTTCGGAGGCTTCCTCGCCATGTTGGGCGTTGTTGCAGCCCCTATCACTTCGGGTGATACGGCATATCGCTCAGCACGCCTTATCGTCGCCGACATCTTCCATATCGAGCAGCGTTCAATCCCCAAGCGTCTGGCCATTGCCACTCCGCTCTTCGCCATAGGTATCATTATGACATTCATCGACTTCGATGTTATATGGCGATACTTTGCGTGGGCAAATCAGACATTGAGTCTCTTCACACTTTGGATGATAGTGGTTTACCTGAAGCAGCGCAACCGCAACTATTGGATTGCCCTGTTCCCCGCCCTGTTTATGACCTATGTATGTGTAAGTTTCATGTTCGTTTCCGACCAATTCTTCGGTATGGGGCCCTGCACAATGGCATACATTTTAGGTGGCGTAATGACGCTTGTCGTAAGTTGTTTACTCTTAATTTCAGCTCGCAATGCCAAGAAAAATATCGCTTAAACCACAACCTACGGGCCTCTGGCACATCGTAGGCGGAGGCTTCGACAATATCCTGCAACACTCTCTCGACTTGGAGTACGATGGCGAGTGGGAACAGGCGTGCGAGGTGCGTCTGGAGGGTGTGGAGCAGATTCTCAACGCCCTTGACGAGGAGGAGCAATACACGCTCGACTGGAACGACCGCGAATCGCGTGCCGCAATGCAGTTACTCTATCTCTCGGCTACCGACCACCTATCGATTGGCGAGGTAGAGACGGCCGCTACATTGTGGGAGCAGCTGGTTGAGCTTGACGAGGAGGACCGCACCGAGGCGATGACGATGCTGGCATTTTGTTATATCGCGCTGGAGGATTGGGAGTGTTTGGAGGCGGCAATGTTCGATGTTTCGACCAAGTCGCCCGAATATCATCTGCTCACGCTGTGGGAAACATTCCGCCGCACGGGAGGCATCGAGCAGAACGCCCTGCGAGAGTTGCGCACGCGCCACAAGGAGTGGTGGCGGGAGTTTACCGCCGAAGAGCACCCTGCCGACGAAAAATATCTAGCAGAGTGCCAAAGCGACCGCCCCTCGCAGACCACCCAAGCCCGCCAGCTATGGTTTGCAACAGCAACACTTTGGGCGCAGGATAAGGATTTTTTGAAGAAAATTCGATAAGTATTTAGCTTAAATAATATGAAAAAACTAATTCTGACCTTAGCCTGCACATTTAGCCTGATTTTTGCCTCGGCAGGTAATTATAAGATAGAGCGCGACATTGCCTACCGCACATCTAAGGATAGCTACACCCAGCAGCAGTGCCGATTGGACATTGCCGCAGAAGAGGGGGCAAAGGATGCTCCCGTTATCGTATGGTTCCATGGCGGAGGCTTAATGGGCGGTTGGAAAGAGCTACCACAACCATTGCTGCGCGACGGCGTGGTGGTCGTAGGTGTAGGCTATCGTCTTGCGCCCAACGCTACGGTTAATGAGATTATCGACGATGCCGCTTGTGCTGTGGCATGGGTGTTTGAGAATATCGAGAAGTATGGAGGCTCGCGCGACAAGATTTTCATCGCAGGGCACTCGGCAGGTGGCTATCTGGTGAGTATGGTAGGATTGGATAAGAGCCGTTTGGCGCGCTATGGCATAGATGCCAACTCTTTGCGCGGCATTGTACCCTTCAGCGGTCAGGTCATCACACACTTTACCGAGCGCCACGCGCGTGGCATAAAGGATACGCAGCCCATTGTGGATTCCCTCGCACCGCTGTATCATGTACGCGGGGATGCAGCACCGATGTTGTTGCTATTGGGCGACCGCGAATTGGAGATGTTGGGGCGTTACGAGGAGAATGCCTATTTTTGGCGCATGCTGCGCCTCGCCGGGCACAAAGATGTTACGATACGCGAATTTGACGGCTATGGTCACGACATGGTATATCCGGCATGGCCGCTATTGTTGGAGTTTGTAAAACAACACAAGTAGTCTTCACCGAACAAACGATATAGCCACCGACAATGTTTGTCGGTGGCTATATTGCTTATAATGCGTAACGCAGAAGTTCGCCTAAATCGCATCTCTCAAAAGTGGCTTAAAAGGATGAAATTCAAGGCTTGCGACGCTTGAAAAACCGCAGCATACTTGGCGTATGTGAGGATTTTGAAAGCGAGCGTAACGCAGAAGTTCGCCTTTTAAGCCACTTTTGCAACTATTTGCGGTTCTTTATAACCCACTCAGCAATCTGAATTGCATTCAGGGCTGCACCCTTCTTAATCTGGTCGGCAACGCACCAAAAGGTAAGTCCATTCTTCGAAGCGATATCCTTACGCACGCGACCTACATATACGGGGTCTTTACCTGCGATAAAGAGCGGCATAGGATAGACCTTATTCATTGGCTCATCCATCAATATAATGCCCTCGCTCTCGGCAAATGACTTGCGTGCCGCCTCAACGCTAACCTCCTCAGCAGTCTCAACCCAAATACTCTCCGAGTGAGCGCGCATAACGGGAACACGAACACAAGTAGCCGACACCTCGACATCCGAGTGCATAATCTTGCGTGTCTCGTTATACATCTTCATCTCCTCCTTTGTGTAGTCGTTCTCGGTGAATACATCAATATGAGGAATGACATTATATGCCAACTGATAAGCGAACTTCTCGACCGTAGGCTCCTCGCCCGCAACCAGCTGTCGGTGTTGCTCCTCCAACTCAGCCATAGCCTGCGCACCGCCACCACTTGCCGACTGATATGTAGCTACATGCACGCGCTTGATGTGCGAAAGGCGCTCGATAGCCTGCAATGCCACAACCATCTGAATTGTAGTGCAGTTGGGGTTAGCAATGATTCTGCGCGGAGCATTCAAGGCATCTGCAGCATTTACCTCCGGCACAACCAAAGGCACATCCTCGTCCATACGGAATGCGCTCGAGTTATCAATCATCAAGGCTCCATATTTTGTAATTGTCTCGGCATACTCCTTCGAGGTAGAGGCTCCAGCCGATGTGAGGGCAATATCTACATCTTTGAAATCGTCGTTATGCTGCAACAATTTAACCTCATATTCCTTGCCGCGGCACATATATTTTCGTCCTGCCGAGCGCTCCGAGCCAAACAACACGAGCTCATCAAAGTGAAACTCCTCTCTCTCGTTCAAAATGGTCAAAAACTCCTGACCTACGGCGCCACTTGCGCCAACAATAGCAATTTTCATACTCCTAACTATTTATTTTTTACTCATATTAATCGAAAAACTCGTCTACAACAACCTCTTGTGTCGTAAGCGAATCGGCCTCTATCGCCTTGGGGCAATCGTACGGCTCCCAGCCCTCGGGACGAGAGAATCGCGCCTGACGGCTCATGCCGAGCGACGGGTCTTTATAAATTTTGGTAAGGAACTCTCCCACGATAGGCAGCGCCATAACACTACCCTCACCTTGCGCGCTCAAATGCACCGACTGATCCTCGCCACCGACCCACGAGCCGGCAACCAGAGCCGGAGTAACGCACATAAACCACGCATCGCGGTTTTCGTTCGAAGTACCCGTCTTACCTCCGATATCCATATTCTCCATGCCATATTGCCATGCCAGACGACCTCCCGTACCGGCTGTAATTACGCGTTGCAACATCGTAAGCATGGTATATGCCGTATGCTTATTCACGGCATCTTGCGACTGCGGAACAAACGACGAGATAAGATTACCCTGCCTATCCTCGATGCGCGTAACGAAAATCGGGTCGATATGCACGCCCTCATTCACGAAGGTCGAATAGGCGCTCACCAGCTCATAGACATTTGACTCAAAAGCACCCAAGCACAACGCATAGGCGGGATATATAAAGCTCTTAATACCCATATTATGCAGGAAGTCTGCAACGGTTTCGGGTTGCTTTGCCTGCTTCATAATCCACGCCGAATAGTTATTGCGCGAATTTGCCAACCCCCAATACAGCGGATGCAGAACGCCATCGTACTCGACATTTCCTGCCTCCTTTGGCGACCAGATACCTGCCGGAGTTTCAATCGACACAGGCAAATTAGGAGCCATAGTACAAGGCGTAAGACCCAACTGGTCGATAGCGAAAGTATAGATAAACGGCTTCGCCGTAGAGCCTGTTTGGCGCTTACCCTGCTTTGCCATATCGTACTTAAAGTAGCGGAAATTAGGTCCTCCGACATAGGCTTTGACATGGCCCGAGCGGGGGTCCATAGCCACCAGGCTTGCGCGCATAATGCGCTTATGGTGCAGGATTGAGTCACGCGGCGTCATGATGGTATCGCGCTCACCTTTGAAGGTAAAGATGCGCATTCGACACTTCTCGCCAAATGAAGCAAAAATCTCCTTCTCCGACTTCCCGTCGCGCTTCATTTCGCGATAACGGTCCGAATTTTTCATTGCGCGCTTAATTATAGCCTCCCTATCCTCCGGCTCAACATCTTGGAACAGCACACCCGTATTTCGCACCTGACGATCCATGCGAGGCTGGATAACACTCTCCAACTGCTTCTGCACAGCCTCCTCGGCATAGCGTTGCATAGCGGGGCTGATTGTGGTATAGATACGCAAGCCATCACGATAGATGTTATAGGGAGTACCATCAGCCTTGGTGTTTTTATGACACCATCCGTAAATCGGATTTTCTTCATACTCCTTCAGGGCCTGCTCGTAGTCCCAATCTGTAAGATATTGACGACGCGTCGGGCGCTTGGCATTCATCGTCTGGCGCAACATCTCGCGGAAATAGGTCGCCTCGCCACTATTATGGGTGATGGGGCGATAATTGAGCAATATTGGCAGGCCGCTGAGCGAATCACACACCGATTGCGAGATAGCTCCGGCACTACACATACGGTTGAGCACCAAATTACGGCGCCGCAAAGCATTGTCGGGATTCAGCACCGGAGAGTAGCGCGTCGGGGCATTTACAACACCCACCAAAACCGCTGCCTCCTGAACATTCAGTTCATCGGGAGATTTTCCGAAAAATGTTGCCGCCGCAGACTTTATACCATACGCATTTGAGCCATAGCCCACCGTATTGAGATACATTGCAGCAATCTCCTCCTTTGTATAGTTGTGCTCCAGTTTCAAAGCCGTAATCCACTCCTTGAACTTCGACTGTACCAACTTCATCGTACGCGAGAGTTTGCTGCGGTTGCGCACCGTATCACGCGGGAAGAGGTTTTTCGCCAACTGCTGGGTGATGGTACTACCGCCACCCTGCGAAGAGTTGCGCAGCAAGATAGTCTTAACTCCGACACGGAACAACGAAGGGATATCTATACCCGAATGGCTGCGAAAGCGGATATCCTCCGTAGAAATCAACGCCGCTACTACGGGAGGAACGCGATATCCGTCAAGTATGATGTGAGCCGTAGAGTCCTGAGGGAACATATCCTCATACTGCACATACGAGCGATTCTCGACAAAGAAAGTTCCAATAACATGGCCATTATCGCCATAAATCTCGGTTGCCAAGTTACTCTTCGGATTCTCCAACTCCTCGAACGAGGGCATACGGCCAAACACGCCCATAGCCGCCAAAGTAAGCATCAAAAACAGCATTACAACGGGAGTGAACGCCACAATCCACATCGCACGGATTATATTTTTCTTCTCCTTGAAAATATCTTTTATCTTCATATCTCCAATTTTGCTAATGTTCCAAGATGCAAAGTTATAAATTTTTCGCAGATATATCCATGGTCTAAAAAGTTGTTTTGAATTTATTGAAATAAATTCATGCTACCATAAGGATAAATATCGACGCAACAGCCGAAAACAAGCCGCGCAAACCCTTCCTCTGCACGACAACACAATAACGGGAATATCGAAAAAAGATTGCCTTAGAACGGCAGTGCCATACCTGCCGAGAAGAACATTCCGCCCTCATTGGGACGATATACCGACAATGTCAAAGCCATAGTCGCCGCAGCAGGACTGCTAAAGAGGTTAAAGTCGAAGGTAAGGTCGCCTCCTATCGAATTTATGCGATGCCAATCACGGCGCACGCTACCATTGGTTGCGAATTTTTGGTTCTCATATTGCGCCACATCCAAGCCTATATTCAGTCGTATGCGCTTCACATAAATCATACCTCGCCAGCCACCCTCGGGATAGCATAACGGGAGCTGATAATTAAGTGAGGCGGCGATATAGTTACGATTCTCAATCTGCGTAGCATCGAAACCTCGCGGCAGGAGTTTTGTCGAATTAAAGGTCAATGCCGAGAGGGCATCATTACTCTGAAAACCTCCAATTGAGTGTTGATATGCCACGGCAAGCGACAAACTGTTATGCTTGGCAAATCCCGGAGTATATACTTTGGCATACAACGCCAACAAATCGCTAAACTTTCCATCGGCAGGATTCATCGCATAGCTCGCTGTGGCGACTAAGCCCCACGGAGGCAGGAAATCGCGATGCGACAGACGCACAACATCTTGATATCCAAGCGAGAACGATGTCAGATGCAGACCCTCGGCATAGCCTATCTTGGCAATATTGCTAATGCCGTCGGCATCTATTTGCAGATTACCCGTATTGGCAACCAGACCATTTGAGTAGTTCCAACCTGCCGACGCCACAAAATAGCGAGTATGATATCCCCTCTGGAACATCAACGGCAGCTGCACATCTACACCCAACGAATAGTATTTCCCCAACGAAGCAGGCATCGGGAATTCAATCTTATGTGTATCGGGATTATAGACATAGACAGGATACATCTTTTGGTGACCTCCGTAAGTGGCATTCAGGCTTATGGTTGGGCCCAATCCGTAATATCGCAACTTTGCACGCAGGATACTGCCTTGACGATGGCTATATCCATAACTGAAGAATCCCTGCATCGATGAAAGCAGGTTCTGAGTCATTGCCGTAGCTCCCAAGTTAAAACTTATCGCCCCCTCCTCGCTAAGAGCAAAGGGGTCATACGATAACGGCGCCCAGCTATGGAAATTAAAGAGCGTCAAGCCCTTGCGATAACGCTTCTCCTTGCGTGTCACACCACTAACCACACTATCCGGCGGCACAATACTCACCGAATCCAGATTTACAACATTCCACTTTGTACGCGGAGGATTTACCACATTTCTCGGCAGACGCGAATACCCCACCTCGCGTAAAAACTTATCCTCGCGTTGCAATGCCGGATGATAACCCAACGAATCATATGTTGTCATCAGGATATTCCCGTCAGCCGCAGGTGCAACATCGAACGAGCCGTATGACGACTCTGTAAGTTGATACTCCACGCCGCTCTGTAAATCCAGGCAGTGAATTTCATCCCGACCCGACGCTATCGAGCCAAAATATAGCTTTCCATCCTCAGCACGGAGTTTACTCAATGTAATGTAAGCAGGCGTAGTTACCCTCTCCACATTACCCTCACTATCTATGCCGGCTATCCACATACCCTCATCACCCGTAACAATGCAGTAGAGGCGTCGGGTCGTATTATCCCACGCCAACGAGTGAACCTCCTCACCAAACGGGAAAACAACAGGTCTGCCGTCACCCATAGCGTGCTGTATGGTATAGATGCCGCAGGGGTCGTACTCTACCCACGCCATATCTCCTTTGTCGTCAAATGTGGGATATAATACATTCCGATGCAGATTGACCGTACGCGGACGCAAATCGCCCAAATCCATATAACAGAGCTGCGATCGCACGCGCTCGGCAAAGAGCAGTCCGCGACGATACTCGGTCCACCATACCCTATTGCGAAGGCTATCGTAGACGGGGCGTGTAGAGACCTCGCCGACATAACTCAAGCGCCGTTCCATACCACTCTCGGCATCCAACGCCACAAACCGCGTGGGGTTATCCAAATCTTTTTTCAGCGACACAACCTCACCACCTATCCACAACGGGTCGGAGTAGGTCGTATAGCTCGTAAAGCGAGGCGTCGCAAGCATGCGGCTGCTATTTTCGGGCAGAGGAGTCTTTGTCCAAAAATCATTCAACGATTGGAAGGTCTCTTGAAAAAGCGTATGGCCTGTAAAGCCAAACAGTCGCCTCATGCGCCAATCCTCAGAGATTATCATCCATGGCTTACGAGGGCCATAAGCCGCCATATCGTTTGCCATAACGCGCCCGACCTTCTCGTTGCCATAGGCGACCATCTGGTATCCGAGCTGATAGTGGTCGGGGATATAATCACGGTACGAGCCACAGAAGAATTTATCCGTATTATGATATTTCTTCACGATATTACCCATAGCTCTGAACTCAAGCGTAAAGCGAGGCTGCAAGGCACGACCAAACGATGATACTTCGGTTTCAAACTGCGTAGCATCGCCCTCCATCATCCACAACGGCATAAAGACAAGTCCAATAGTGGAACTCTGCTCTCCCAGGAGGTATGATAAAAATTTTACCACTCCCACATTGAGATTATTGTACTGCACAGCATGACGATACTCATGCGCCGAAAGCTGCTTGAGCCAAGGCATCGAATAACCATCTATTGCCGGCGAGGAGAGGAACTCCACGCGTTTCGGTAGCCACATCACAAGTCCATTGGAGCGCATATTCTCGGGATGCACGACAAATGGCAAATCCAAAGGTGGCAGCTTAAAGCCGTAGCCTATGTAGGGTTTTAATACTTCCGTAAAATAGAGGGTTGTAAGACCAACCTTCTCGGCATGCGAAGGATATATTACCGTCGAGCGCTCGGTCGAGGATTTCATCCACTTAAATGTAACAGGGTCGGCACCCCAACTATAATATTGGGCGCCGGCTCTCTGCGTAGCAAAAAGCAGAAGAATGAAAATCGTAATATATCGCAAAAAATGCTTCACTGCCGACATTTGAGTTAGATTAATTACCAGCCTTCTTACACTTATAACCGGCCACTGTCAGCAACTCCACCACTCTATCGCGATGGTCGCCCTGAATGATTATCTCGCCATCCTTCGCCGAGCCTCCGACGCCACACTTACTCTTGAGCATACGCCCCAAATCAGCAAGGTCGTCATCCGAGCCCACGAATCCCTTTACCAAAGTCACAACTTTGCCACCGCGCTGCTTGCGGTCCAACCACACACGCAGGTTCTGCTGCTGTGGTGACAAGGTCTGCTGCTGAGGCTCCTCATCCACCTGATATTCAAAGTCGGGATTGGTGGAATACACCATACCCAAACGCTGCTTCCAATCGTTCATCTCTAAAAGATTTTTACCCTCTTTTGGTCTTCCTCGAGGCAAAAGTAGTTCTTTTCCCGCCTTCAAGGATAGAAAATAAGAGTTTATATTTGGTGCAAATTTACTATTTTATTATTTTTACGACAAATATGAAACGCAGTTCGAAGCATAAATATCAATATAACCCCTTCCGAGATGGGTGTTTGCAGGGCGAAAGATCGCTACCGCAGACCATTGACGATGGGCGTGAGCAGGTGCAGGTATTTGTCGAGGGGTATGAGGATGTCGCCTTTTGGCGAGGCATTTTCGACCACTTCGACAACCCCTATTTGCGTTTTGAGATATCGGTGCCGAATCGCGAAGACCTGCCCAAAGGCAAAAAGGTTCTGATGTCGATGATTCCGCGCTCGAATGAACATCTGCTGCTCTGTGTGGACTCCGACTTCGATTACCTATTTGGCGAGCGCACCGAGCAATCGGCGCAGATAAACTCCGCGCCCTACATGTTCCACACCTACACCTATGCAACGGAGAATTACCTGTGTTATGCCCCTTCGTTGCACAATGTATGTGTAAAGGCGACAAAAAACGACAGCCATATATTTGACTTTGTGCAATTTATGGCGGAGTATTCTCGCACGATATACCCCGCATTTCTGTGGTATGCCTACTCGGCACAACTCTCTTCGGAGAATATTTTCACGCTCGTAGATTTCAAAAATACCGTGAGGTTGGGATATTTGGAGATTGAGAAAAATGGCGCCGACACCATAGCATGGCTCTGCCGCAATGTACAGCGGCGCATCGCTCGTCTTGAGAGCGAACATCCAGAGATGATTGAAGATTTGAACTCGTTTGCCGACCATCTTTTAGGCAAGGGCGTAACACCCGAAACTACCTACCTCTATATGCACGGCCACACACTCATGGATAATGTAGTTATGGTTATGCTTAACACCGTATGCGACAGATTAAGGCAGATGTCGGTAGCGAAAATCAACTCTTCGAAGAAGGAGGGGCTTCCACTGCGCAACGAGATGAGCAATTATATGAACTCGCTACGCTCGATACGCGATGTGCTGCTCGACAACGAGAACTACACCTCCTGTCCGTTATATAAGGCCTTAAAAAGTGATATTCAGCGATATATCGACTCTACAATTGCAGGTATAATCGCCCGCAAAGAGCAGGGCCTAAAGCCTTAAGGCGAATGTTCTGCGCAAATCGACACCATCGCTACTTCCATCAAAAAAAAACAGAGAGGACTCGCATCATTTGATACGAATCCCCTCCTCTACACACTAATTACCTATTAATTACCCAATCAATTTAACTTAAAAGTTCTATTCTGTGGTTGCCAAAGGCGAAGGTGTCGTATATGTACGAGCAGCCAACTCCTTGTCAATCATATAAAGTCCAAATTTATCGCCATCAACCATACGCAACTGGTCGATTATATCGCGAGCATTCTCCTCTTCCTCCACCTGCTCATCCACAAACCATGTAAGCATGCTGCGTGATGCGTGGTCCTTTTCCTCAATTGCAATATTATATAGGTCGTTTATCAGAGAGGTGACTTTCTGCTCATGCTCAAGCGTCTTTTCGTACATCGCCAGAGGTGTACTCCACTCAGTCTGAACAGCATCAATAGCAGCCAACACTACTCGACCACCACGGGCATTCACATAATTCATCAGAATCTGTGCATGGTCCTGCTCCTCCTTGAACTGAATTGCAAACCAATTTGCAACACCCTTCAACCCCTTGGCAGATGCATCCATCGACATCGAAAGATAGAGGTATGCCGACCACAGCTCGGCGTTGATTTGAGCATTGAGCGCATCCTGCATTTTTACGCTTAACATAATCCGAAAGTTTTATAAGTTTAATTTGTTTGTTTTTATTTGCTACAAATATAGCTATTATCATACAATAATACAACACTTTTCATATCAAAATTATTTATATTATGATAAATAAAAATTATCGCAACAACCTTTTAGCGCAAGAAATGCGCCACACTCACAAAAAATGCCTAAATTTCGCGACAATTTCCCCAACAAAAAAACGCCCAAAACCCTCGCTTAATATTTTCAATATTATTTTTCAGTCGGCATAGCATTATTTTCCCCGTCGCAAAGCACATTATTCTACTATTTTTTGTAAATTTGCAGAGATTTTGATTAAGTTTTAGAAAACTAATAATAAAACAGATAAAAAAATACATTTAAGTCATGGCAGATTTCATTTATCAAGAGCCCTATCCTATCGAAAAGGATACCACCGAGTATGAGCTCGTAACCAAAGATTATGTAAAGGTTGTAGAGTGCGACGGTCGCAAGATTTTGAAGGTAGACCCCAAAGGTTTGGAATTGCTTTCAAAGCGCGCATATAGCGATGTGTCATTCTACCTTCGCCCCTCACACTTGGCAAAGTTGGCGTCGATTTTGGAGGATGACGAGGCTTCGGACAACGATAAGTTTGTCGCTTACACCATGCTTATGAATCAGGCAGTTGCTGCCGAGGGCGAGCTTCCCACTTGCCAGGATACAGGTACTGCAATCTGCATCGGCCACAAGGGCGAGGATGTTTACACCGGCGCAGACGATGCCGAGTGCATTGCAAAGGGTGTTTACGAAACCTATAAGGAGCGCAACCTCCGTTATTCTCAGGTTGTACCCTTCACAATGACCGACGAGAAGAACTCAGGTACCAACCTCCCCGCTCAGATTGACATCTACGCCGGTCACCCCGGCTCAATGGAGTATGAGTTCTTGTTCATCACAAAGGGTGGCGGCTCAGCAAACAAGACTTTCCTCTATCAGCAGACAAAGGCCCTCTTGAATGAGAAGTCGCTCGTGGCTTTCTTCAAGGAACATTTGAAGGATTTGGGCACTTCGGCTTGCCCGCCATACCATTTGGCTGTCTGCATCGGCGGAACATCTGCCGAGATGTGCCTTTCAACAGTAAAGAAGGCTTCGGCAGGCTATCTCGACCATCTGCCCACATCGGGTAATGAGGGTGGTCGCTGCTTCCGCGATTTAGAGTGGGAGGAGAAGATTACCAAAATGTGCCAGGAGATGGGTATGGGCGCTCAATTTGGTGGCAAATACTATGTTCACGATGTTCGCGTTATTCGCGCTCCGCGTCACGCAGCAAGCTGCCCCGTGGCTATCGGCGTAAGCTGCTCGGCCGACCGTAATATCAAGGCGAAGATTACTCCCGAGGGTATTTTTGTTGAGAAGCTGGAGAAGAATCCTGCACGCTTCCTGCCTGCCGAGGCTCCTGCAATGAGCCCCGCAATCGACATCGACCTCGACGAGGGCATGGATAAGGTCCGCGAGATTTTGACCAAGTATCCTATTAAGACTCGTTTGAATTTGAAGGGTACTTTGATTGTAGCTCGCGATATCGCTCACGCACGCATCAAGCAGATGTTGGACGAGGGTCAGCCTATGCCCGAGTATTTCAAGAAGCACCCCGTATATTACGCAGGCCCTGCAAAGACCCCCGAGGGCATGGCATCAGGCTCATTTGGTCCTACAACAGCAGGTCGTATGGACCCATATGTAGATTTGTTCCAGAAGGCTGGCGGCTCAATGGTTATGGTAGCGAAGGGTAACCGCTCACAGGCTGTAACCGACGCTTGTAAGGCTAACGGAGGCTTCTACCTCGGTTCTATCGGTGGCCCGGCTGCTGTTTTGGCAAAGAACTCAATCAAGAGCGTCGAGGTTGTAGACTTCCCCGAACT
Source organism: Alistipes sp. (assembly GCA_017532885.1). Next base: position 53,199 of record JAFXIS010000017.1, read on the forward strand.
CGGCATGGAAGCTGTGCGTAAGATTTATGTCGAGAACTTCCCTGCGTTTATCATCGTCGATGACAAGGGTAACGACTTCTTCGCGCCATTTGCACACTAAGATTTTTCGATATTGACATTTTGCACCTCCTCAAGCGGGGTGCAAAATGTTGTTTTACGGCTTTTGTTGCCGATTTATTTGCGGATAAAATAATTCGAGGTCCGCTTGCGTTTTATTAGGTAATCTGCGGATATACCACAGATGGTTAGCAAAACGAATATGACGAAGATTAAAGGAATTTTATTACGAACGATTTTTACTTTTGCGGCGCTTTTCTCTTTGGTGGCTGCCCGCGCCGACGAGGCTGTGTCATTTGAGGTAAACACACCTCTTATCGTTACGGCCGGTGAGATGTTCCGTGTGGAGTTTATTTTGCAGAACGGGCAAATTGAGGACAACTCGTTCAAGGCACCCGATTTTGCCGGATTGGATGTATTGGCAGGCCCGACAGTCTCTACGAGCAGTTCTGTACAATGGATAAACGGCAAGACATCGAGGACTTCCACCTATACCATTACCTATGTGGTTGTGTCGCAACAGGAAGGCAACCTGAATATCGGCTCGGCAAGCATTGTGGTTAATGGAAAGACCTATCACACCAAAGCCACCCCCATTGAGGTTGTTGCCCAAAGCAATAATCGTCAGGAGGAGGCTGCCGTAGAGCAGGGCAACGCTGTGCAGAATCAGGTGGCGCGCGACGATATATTGCTCCGACTCAACCTTTCGCGCTCAACGGTCTATCAGGGCGAGCCTATTCGCGCATCGCTTACGCTCTACACCCGCGCAAACATCGTAAATTTCGAGGATGTAAAGCTCCCGACATTCAATGGATTCTGGTCACAGGAACTCTCGACGGATAATTACCAGACACAACGCGCTACAGTCGATGGCAAGGTCTACGACTCGCGCATCATAAAAGAGTATCTGCTCTATCCGCAGAAGGCGGGCACCCTGACAATCGAGCCCACTGAGATAACTGCCATAGCACAGGTCGTAATGCGCAACAATCGCACCTTTGACCCATTCTTCGGCACGGGCACAGAGGTATACAATGTACCTCGCAAGCTCTCGACCGGAGCCATAAAGGTTACTATCAAACCTCTTCCGGCAGGTGCTCCCGCTTCGTTCACGGGCGCTGTGGGAGATTTTTCTCTCTCCGCATCAGAACCCGCAACCGAGCTGAAAGCAAACTCGGCAACAACCTATACCGTAAAGATTTCAGGCTCCGGTAACCTCGCATTCATCGAGGCTCCGAAATTGGAGTTACCTTCATCGTTCGAACTCTACAATGTCCGCTCAACCGAGGCCATACAGAGCTCTGCGGCAGGTACTTCGGGCTATCGCCAGTTTGAATATCCGTTTATTGCACGCGCCGAGGGCGAATACGATATCCCATCGGTGAAATTTTCGTATTTCAGCCCCGAGAAGGAGTCGTATATAACACTCGAAGGCAAACCCCTGCACTTCAATGTTCTGCCCGACGGTTCGAGCAGCGCAACATCTATCCCGACGCAGGTTCTGCCCGGCATAGCCAAGGAGGGCGTTCGACAATTGGGTAGCGACATTCGCTTTATCAAGCTCGGAGAGCCTCAATTGCGCTCGTCGGCAATGCCGCTTATGTTCAGTGCGACATATTTTGCACTTCTCGCGCTTATCCTGTTGCTCTTCGTGGTGGCATATTTCATGTTGCGACGCGCAATTAGCAACAACCGCAATGTTGTTTTGGTGCGTAATCGCCGAGCTAACAAGGTGGCAGTGCAGCGTTTCCGCTCGGCCGAGAAGTTTATGAAGGGCGGTAATCGCCACTCTTTCTTCGAGGAGATGCTACGCGCCCTGTGGGGTTATATGAGCGACAAGCTCAACATCCCGGTTTCGGACCTTACGAAAGAGAATATCCGTCAGGAGTTGCAGCGCCGAGGCGTTAGCGCCGAGCAGGCACAATCCTTTACCGACATTATCTCGCAATGCGACGAGGCGCAATACTCGCCTGCGGAGTCGGTACAGATGGAGCAGGTATACGCCGAGGGCGTAAAGATTATTTCGCACATAGAATCCATAATTAAACGATAACGAGATGAAACGATATATTATCACCCTACTTTCGCTTTTCTGCTCACTTTGCGTTATGGCTCAGGGCGCAGAACAGGCAGGTGCAAATGCAGATGCCGAGGCGGCGACAGAGAATTCTTCCGTCGAAGAGAATATTCCCACCGACATGAGTGCAGAGGAGTTATGGAGCAGTGCGAATGAGGCATACAACAATGCAGAATACGCCACAGCTTTAGAGCGCTATAATGCTATTTTGGATAGAGGCCTACATTCGGCAGCACTCTATTATAACTTGGCAAACACCCACTTCAAAACCGAGCAATTGGGCAAGGCGATACTCTACTATAACCGCGCCCTGCGACTATCGCCCGCCGACGAGGATATTCGTCACAACTTAGAGTATGCCGAGCAGATGACAAAAGACAGCATCGAGGAGATTCCCGAATTTATACTCACAACATGGGTGCGCGCCGTGCGTGGCGCATTGAGCTCTACGGCGTGGACCGTAATCTCGCTCATACTGCTCGTTGCGGCACTCATCATGGCACTATTCTATCTGTTAGCACAACGCTTGGCATTGCGCAAAATGGGATTTTACACCATGGTAATCGCAGCACTACTTTTCATCCTGACATCGCTCTTTGCTTGGAGTGAGCGCGAGATGATTGTAAACAGCAAGGAGGCGATAATCATGACCTCTGCCGTATCGATTAAAAGTTCGCCCGACCGCGCAGCCACCGAACTCTTTGTTCTCCACGAGGGTACAAAGGTAAGCATCGGACACGAGATTGCCGGCTGGGCAGAGGTACGCATATCGGACGGCCGCAAGGGCTGGATAGAGCAGAGTCGCATAGAAAAAATTTAGAACCGATTGCGTAACAACATTTAGAGATGTCACGACTATTACAAGAGGCTGTTACAGAATTTGCGAAGCTCCCCGGCATAGGGCGTCGTACGGCACTTCGTCTGGCAATGCACCTGCTGAAGATGGACGAGTCGGCCGTGGAGCAGATGACTGCGAGCATCGCACGCTTCCGCCGCGATATTCGTCACTGCGAGTTGTGCAACAATCTCTCCGACACAGACATATGCCCCATTTGCAGCAACGAGGAGCGCGACCACTCGACAATCTGCGTTGTAGAGCAGGTGGGCGACCTAATGTCGATAGAGAACACCCATCAATACAAGGGTCTGTACCATGTTTTGGGCGGTGTAATCTCACCGATGCAGGGCATAGGACCATCCGACCTGAAAATAGATATGCTCGTTGAAAAGGTTGCATCGGGAGGGGTCAAGGAGGTAATTTTGGCAATTTCAACCTCGGTCGAGGGCGAAACCACTCTCTTCTACATCATGAATCGTCTGAAGCAGTACCCTGCAGTGAAGGTTACGACCATAGCACGCGGAATAGGCTTTGGCGACGAGCTGGAGTATGTCGATGAGCTGACAATCACTCACGCGATGATGAATCGCCGCGAAATTGAGTAAGAAAGCGGTAGCGCAAGAAACCGCTTTGAAGGCATGAAAAAACATTAATAAGAAAGTATTAACAGAGTTAATTATATCGTTGCAAAATATATTATGGCATTAATAGACGAAATCACCAAACGCAGAACATTTGCAGTCATAGCACACCCCGATGCCGGTAAGACCACGCTTACCGAGAAACTCCTCTTGTTTGGAGGAGCGATACATGTGGCAGGAGCCGTTAAGAGTAACAAGATTAAGAAGGGAGCAACCTCCGATTTTATGGAGATTGAGCGTCAGCGAGGTATCTCGGTGGCAACCTCTGTGATGGGCTTCAACTATAAGGATGTGAAGATTAATATCCTTGACACTCCGGGTCACGAGGACTTTGCCGAGGACACATATCGCACTCTGACAGCAGTAGACTCGGTTATCATTGTAATCGACGGCGCCAAGGGTGTCGAGGCGCAGACCTTGAAGTTGATGAATGTCTGCCGCATGCGTTCTACGCCGGTGATTGTCTTTGTAAATAAGATGGACCGCCCATGTAAGGACCCATTCGATTTGCTCGACGAGATTGAGCGCGAGTTGCAGATTCGCGTGCGCCCGTTGGCATTCCCCATTTCGAGTGGCGACACATTCAAGGGTGTATACAACATCTACGAGAAGAACCTCTCGCTCTTCACCTCTGACGAGCGACAAACGGCAGATGCTACGACGGTCGATTTCAGCGATATTTCATCACCCGAGCTTGACAAATATATCACTCCGCAGTTCGCTGCGCGCCTGCGCGAGGATTTGGAGTTGGTCGAGGGTGTGTACGACGACTTTGACCGCCAGGCGTACCTCGACGGTAAACTCGCACCCGTATTTTTCGGCTCGGCGGTGAATAACTTTGGTGTACGCGAGTTGTTGGAGTGCTTTATCCGCATCGCCCCCTCACCGCGTCCCTCGACAACCGAGAGCCGTATGGTTGAGCCGTCGGAACAGAAGATGTCGGGCTTTATCTTTAAGATTCATGCCAATATGGACCCCAACCACCGCGACCGCATCGCCTTTATGAAGATATGTTCGGGAACTTTCGAGCGTAACAAGAACTACCTGCATGTGCGTAGTGGCAAGCAGCTCAAGTTCTCGTCGCCCACAGCCTTTATGGCGGAGAAGAAGTCGGTTATCGACTTCGCATTTCCGGGCGATATTGTCGGTCTGCACGATACGGGAACATTCAAGATTGGCGACACATTCACCGAGGGCGAGAAGCTTAAGTTTACGGGTATTCCCTCGTTCTCACCCGAGCTATTCCGCTATATCGAGAATGCCGACCCGATGAAGTTCAAGCAGTTGGCAAAGGGCGTGGACCAATTGATGGATGAGGGTGTAGCGCAGCTCTTCACCTCGTCGCTCAATGGCCGTAAGATTATCGGCACGGTGGGCCAGCTTCAGTTCGAGGTTATACAGTATCGCTTGGAGCATGAGTATGGCGCGAAGTGCCGCTGGGAGCCTATCTCGATTTATAAGGCTTGCTGGATTGAGAGCGATAACGCCGAGCAGTTGGCCGATTTCAAGCGTCGCAAGCACTCGAACATGGCAACCGACAAGCACGGTCGCGATGTATTCCTTGCCGACACAAGCTATGCTTTGGCTTTGGCGCAGGAGAATTTTAAGGATATACGATTCCACTTTACCTCGGAGTTCTAAAACAACAGAGAATTAAAGCCATGAAGCGTTTATCGGGAATACTGTTTGCACTTGCGGCAATGGCCTTTACATCGTGCTATGCCTACCTGATTGACTGGGAGGCTACGCCCGAAACAGATATTGTGCAGATACCCCAGGAGGGTGGCCGATACTATTTTGAAAATTTCGAGAGCAAGAAAGTCGGCACAACACGAGTGTATGATCCGGGAAAGATTCTTAAGTGTATGCGCTATCGCCTGATTTTAGGAGAAGAGTTCGGGACGATTATTCACGATAACGGTATGCCGCTTGGGTTTGATGTTCCAGCTAACGAGAACGGAGCAGAGCGTCGCGTGACACTTGAACTCTCTAAGGCTAAGGATTTCCATATGTCGTTGGATGATTGCGATGCGGCCGACTTATCTGAAGAAGATTGGGAGGAGTGGCAGGCCGTATGGTTTGGTATTCAGGCAGGTAGATAGGCAAACAGACAGAATATGGAGCGTAAGAGTATCATAGTCCTCGCAGTCGAAGGCTTTGCCAACATCGAAAAGTTCGCACAGGGCGAGATTGACGAGGTAAATTGGGCGGAGTATTCATATAAACCCGTCGTAAGGTTCGCTGTCGCCCACACGGCGGATGCGTTGCTGGTAAGATTCGATGTCGAGGAGCAACATATCGTCGGGCGTTGCACGCAGATGCACGGCGAGGTTTATGCCGATAGCTGCGTGGAGTTTTTCGTGCGAGAGCCGCATGCCGACCACTACTACAACTTCGAGATAAACTGCATAGGCACTGCTTTGGCTGCGCGCCGCCTGTCGCGCAACGAGTATGAATATCTGCCGGCGGAGCAGATGCAACGAATTAAAGTGCGCCCGTCATTACCCGCCGCCATTCCTTTTGAAGGCGAGGGCAAGTGGAACATCGAGTTGGAGATTCCGTTCAGTGTGATAGGTATCAATGGCACGCCCACAGCCTTGGAAGGCAATTTCTATAAGTGTGGCGACCAAACTCCCGTGCCACATTTCCTTAGCTGGTCACCCATCGCCACCCCAACACCCGATTTTCATCGCCCGGAGTCGTTCGGCGTACTATTGCTTCGATAAGGTATTTCGCAATCAATAATTCGCAAATTTTTAGGAGATATGAATATCTCCTAATTTTTTTACCCAGAAAAATAATGTCAAAAATATTTGTCTTTTTGTAAAGTTTGTTTTACATTTGCACTGTATTCGAATACCTCAACTGATTTTATTATAAACTTTAGAAAAACGAAAAATTATGAAAACACTACTTTTTCCACACCGCTTTCAGAAGGTAGGATGGGTAATTTTCGCCTTGGCGGCAGCTTTGGGAGTCTATCTCTGCATAACGGAATTTGAAGGCTTTGGAGGCTCATACACAATGAACAATATCGCAATTATCGGTATTGCCATAGGTGGTATTTTGGCAACCTGTTCGAGAGAGAAGGTCGAGGATGAGATGATATCTCACATCAGGCTCAACGCGCTGCTAATTGCGCTATATGTCAATTACGCAATACTTATCGTGTGTTCATTGCTTGTCTACGACTTCGATTTCATACAGGTGATGATTTATCAGATGTTCACCATCCTGCTGGTTTTCATGTTTATTTTCCGCTATAAGGTGTGGCGCTTACAGAAAGGAGCCGGCGATGAAGAATAAGATAAAAGTGGCTCGTGCCGAGCAGGGCATGACGCAGCAGCAATTAGCCGACGCCATAGGCGTGAGTCGTCAGACGATTAACGCCATCGAGAGTGGTAAGTTCGTACCCTCGACTGTATTAGCGCTCAAAATGGCACAGATTTTCCGCAAGGCGGTCGAGGAGATTTTCTTTTTGGAAGAGGAGGATTAGCCCACTCGCAGGTACGGTCTTGGCTGCAAGACGGTTCGATTGTGATTCTCACGCAAAACAAGTTTTGCTCAGAATGACATAGGGAATTTAAGGAGTTTAGGGATATTAGGGAATTTAGACGACACAACTTTTGCGTCAGCGCTAATTTCCCTAATTTCCTTAAATTCACTAAAAAATATAGCGAGGCAAGTACGAACTTGGCAGCAAAAGCTAAACAAAGGTAGATTCCATTCATTAGCACAATACCAGGTAGTCAATATCTGCACACAAAAGCTTTGTGCTAATGTGGAATGACAATTTGATAGTTTATAAAAATGATGACTATCATTTTTATAAACTATCTTATAGCAAGGCAGATGCCGAAAGAGCCTTAGCAAGACACCCTGTTTCTCCCAAGAATTCGTATAACAAGAGCTATTTTGAAGCTGCTCGAAGGTGGGAAAACCGCAGCATACTAAAGCGTATGTGAGGATTTTCACGGCGAGGCAGATGCCAAAAGAGCCTTGTTATACGGATTCTTTTATATCAACCCGAAATTCGCTAAGAATATATAAACAATCAGCAGCGGCGTTACGAATCTCAGCGTAAAGAGCAATAAAGGGAATGCCCTACCCTTAAGTTCGCCATAATTGGTCATCTCGCCCTTCAGGAACGATGGCTTCATATACCACGCTGTGAAGATGCAAGTCAGCAAGCCGCCCAATGGCATAAGGACATTTGCCGTAAGGTAGTCGAAGATATCGAAGAATGAGGTATTTTCAACTTTTATACCTGCAAAGTCGATATCGAAGGTGAACGCTAAAGCCAGCAAACACAATCCCGCCGAAAGCGCCGAAGTGATGTTGGCAGCCGCACGACGCGACATCTTATACTCCTCGGAGAAATATGCCGTAAGCACCTCATGGAACGAGATTGTCGAAGAGAGTGCCGCCAACGCCAGCAGGAGGAAGAATATCACCGACCACAGCCCCGCAAAAGGCATGTCCTTGAAGATTTCGGGCAGGGTAATGAAAATCAGCGAGGGTCCCTCGGTGGGTTCCAAGCCGGCGCTAAATACCGCAGGGAAGATAACCATGCCCGCCAAAACTGCAACCATCAAAGTTAGCAATGACACGCTCATCGAGGTGCCTGTAAGGTTGTTGTTCGGCTTGAAGTACGAGGCATAAACCACCATGCAACCCATGCCTACCGACAGCGAGAAGAATGCCTGACCTACCGCCATAAGTATCACCTTGGGGTCCAACACCGCGCTAAAATCGGGCGTAAAAAGGAACTTATAGCCCTCAATGGCATTAGGCATAAACGCCACACGCACAGCCATGACAATCAGAATAATGAAGAGTGCCGGCATCATAATTTTCGATGCCTTCTCGATGCCCTTCTCAACGCCGCGCGCAATAATGACATGCGTCATAAGAACAAACAGAACGGTGTAAATAGCCTGTCGCGGTGAGGCCTGAAACGCCGAGAACTGCTCGGCAAAGCCTACGCCCGACGAATAGAGCGCTCCAGATAGCGATGACACGAGATACTCCAACGACCAGCCGGCAACAATATAGTAGTAGCCAGAAATAAGCATTGCACCCAACACTCCGCAATAGCCCAACCAACGCCATCTGTGCGACAGCGAGCGAAAGCCGCCCACGGCATTCTGCTGCGTCTTACGACCTACGGCAAACTCCGCCAACATAACGGGGATACCCACAATAAATACACACAACAAATAGAGCAACAAAAAGGCTGCACCGCCATTCTCGCCCGCCATATACGGGAAACGCCATATACTACCCAAACCAATGGCGCTACCTGCCGCCACCAATATCGCACTCAACTTGCCTCCAAACGAGGCTCTTGATTCTCCTTCCATATTACTTTTATTTCAAAGAGGTAACAAATATACGATTTTTTTGACTGTTTAGTATATATTGTATAAAAAATAGAGGATGTTCAGTTGAACATCCCCCATCTTACCATATTTAGCATATGAGATTCCTACTCGCTCAGAGTGGCAAAAGGATATGTTGTACCCTTCGACAAAGCCTTTCCTTCGCTTGACACCGGAACTGCATATAGCACATACTCCGTGTTTGGATCGAGGCCGGATACTTCGCTACTATCTACTACACCTAAAATTCCAAAACGCTCCACCACCTCCGCAACGGACAAACCATGGTTCGCGGCTTGATCCTCTATAATCGACCCCACAAATGTTGCAACGAAATCTCCCCAATCCTGTTCCATCTCCGATTTTAAGAAGAGTCCACAATAATAGTATACATCATCTCTCGACGGAGTTATTGTATAAGTGAAGCTCCTAGAGGTAAGATCCGTAACCTGAATATCAAATGTCATGTCCGACGCTTCGGGCGTATCTTCACCCTCGCTCAGAGTTGTAAAAGCATATGTCGCACCCTCAGCTATTACATCTCCTTGTTCGTTTATAGGAAACGCATACGCCACATACTCTTCACCGGGCGAAAAATCGCCATCATAAAAATAGCTTATCGCACCCTTTTTGGCGTATTGTGACAAATCTTCGACCGGTGTCCCTAATTCAAGCAATGAATCAAACATATCCTCCACGACTGCCGCAGCATCCCCATTGTAAAATTCTGTTAATATATACTTCGAGACAACATCAAAGTAATAGGGCACATCATCTCTCGACGGAGTTACCGTAACCAATGCACTCGTAGAGGTAACCTCCGTAACCTCAATCTCAAATGTAATGTCCGACGCTTCGGGCTGCTCGTCCTCCTTTTGAGTTCTATAATTATATGTCGCGCCCGCACCCAAAGCCTTTCCTTCACTTGATATAGGCACTGCATAGATCACATAATCGGTATCGGGGGATAACCCAGAATAAAAAAAGTCATCCTCTCCTTGTGAAGCGTATGCTGCGACCACCTCCTCAATAGGTATTTCGGAAGAGGCAAAATACTCGAGCACATACTCTGTACGAGCGGCAACATCGCCGTTATAAGATTCCATTAACTCTTCCTTTGAGATATTATCAAAGAAATAAAGCGCATCGTCTCTCGACGGAGTTACCGTAACCATTGCACTCGTAGAGGTAAGATCCGTAACCTGAATATCAAATGTCATGTCCGACTCTTCGGGCTGCTCTTCGGCGAGTGTTCTATACTCTTGCATCTGACCCTCCGCCAGAGCCTTTCCTTCACTTGATATAGGCACTGCGTATGCGACATAATCTTCTTCGGGCGACAACCCACCATCATAATGCCAGCTATCTACACCTCGTGATGCGTATGTCTCTATCGCCTCCTCAATAGTCATTCCCATAGCAACCATCTGCTCAAACGCACCCTCTGCTGTTGCGGCAACACTACTGCCATAATCGTTAACAAACTCATCCTTTGCGATATTATCAAAGTAATAGAGCACATCATCCTTCGACGGAGTTACAGTAATCAGCGAACTGTTACTTGTAATATTAGTAACCTCAATCTCAAATGTAACATCAACCTCGGGGTTTGGTTCGGGCGGTGAAACAGGTGGCTCATCCTTATCACAAGCCACCATCATAAAAGATGCTACTGCGAGCATCATAAAAGCAAATAGGGTTCTAAAAGTCTTCATTTTATTAGTTTTTTGTTATATGTTTCTGTTTTCCGACTGCAAGATATAAAAAAAACAATAAATACAATAAAATTTGCTTAAAAAAAATTTTTATAGCTTTATTTTTACCCTTTTATAGATTAAAAAAGAAAGGCTGAACAACTTTATCAGTTATTCAGCCTCAATTATTATAAATAAGGTATATCCCTATCCCACCAAAGTAACGCTCACAGCACCCACCTTACCGCCAAGTGGTGGCGCCAATTTCGACACCCTGCACTCCACCTCGACAATTTGCGGGAAACGAGCCTTGACAGCCACGATGATATTTTGCGCCACACGCTCAATGGTGCGCTGCGTTATGCGCATCTGCTCGCGCACAACCTCGTACACGGTCAGATAATTAACCGCCAGCGTCACATCGTCACGCTCGGCGACCTCACCCAGCTCTGCCGAGATTTTCAACTCCACGCGGAATCTGTTGCCCACCATCTGCTCCAAGTCGTAGCAGCCGTGGTAGGCACGAAACTCCATATCCTGCAAGCAAATCGTATAGAGCATTTTTCCTGCGATTTCTTTACCTTACTCGACAATGATAAGGAAGTAATTCTTCTTACCCTTCTGTGCGATAAGATACTTGCCGGCAATCAAATCCTCTTCGGTGATGGTACGCATAGGGTCAGCGACCTTCTCCTTGTTAAGAGATGCTCCTCCCGCCTGCGTCATCTTGCGGCACTCGCCCTTTGAGGGAAACACCTGCGTATGCTCGGCGCAGAGGTCAATAAATGAGCAACCCAACTGCTCACGCTTAATCGAGAACTGAGGAACGCCCTCGAACACCTGCAATAGAGTCTGCTCGTCCAACTTCTTCAAAGCCTCCGAAGTAGCACCGCCAAACAAAATCTGCGAAGCCTCAACCGCCTTCTCGTACTCCTCCTTCGAGTGAATCATCGTAGTAATCTCCTGCGCCAAACGCTTCTGCAACACGCGCAAGTGAGGAGCTGCATCGTGCTCCTCGATAAGAGCATCGATTGTAGCCTTATCCAGGAGAGTGAAAATCTTGATATAACGCTTGGCGTCGTCATCGCTCACATTCAACCAGAACTGATAGAACTTATAAGGTGAAGTATAAGCCGGCGAGAGCCATACATTGCCACTCTCGGTCTTGCCGAACTTTGTACCGTCAGCCTTAGTAATCAGCGGGCAAGTGATAGCAAATGCCTCATTCTCCGAGCCCAATTTACGGCGAATAAGCTCTGTTCCTGTTGTAATATTACCCCACTGGTCGGCACCGCCCAACTGCACCTTGCAGTTCAGGGTCTGATAGAGGTGCAAGAAGTCGTAACCCTGCAACAACTGATAGGTAAACTCGGTGAACGACATACCGTCGCCCTCGCCATTGAAGCGCTTCTTAACCGAATCCTTCGCCATCATATAGTTTACGGTGATGCACTTACCGATATCGCGAGCGAAGTCCAAGAACGAGAACTCCTTCATCCAATCGTAGTTATTTACCAACAGCGCCTTATTCTCCGCCTCCGACTCAAAGTCGAGCAACTTCGCAAGCTGCGCCTTGATAGCCTCTTGATTGTGACGCAAAGTGGCCTCGTCCAACAAGTTACGCTCCTGCGACTTACCGCTGGGGTCGCCAATCATACCCGTAGCACCACCAATCAATGCAACAGGACGGTGTCCACACATCTGGAAGTGTTTCAAAATCATAACGCCCACCAAGTGACCGATATGCAACGAATCAGCCGTAGGGTCAATGCCCAAATAGGCTGTTGTCATCTCCTTCTCAAGTTGTTCTTTTGCGCCGGGCATGATGGTATGTATCATACCACGCCACTCCAACTCCTCTACAAAATTCTTATTTGCCATATGTGTAATTATTTCGTTATTTTCGTTATTCTTACCAATACCCCGGGGGTCTACTCATACTCCATATCCAAAGCCTTCTTCAACTCCACAAGGCGGGGATTTCGCTCCGACATATACTTCACTCTATCCTCCAATTTTATGGGTATCGAGGCCTTAATCTGCTCATTTACCTTTATCTCAAGCTCCAAACTGCCATTTACGCCTGCAATTGAAGCGATTTGCATCAATATCTCGAGCTTCGAGCGCATAATCTCCTCATAAAGCATGCGCGTGGGGACCTCGACCTTAATGACATTGCCCTCGACCTCCATGCTCTCGAAAGCAACCACAAAGCGCGGACGCTCCTCCAAGATTGCCGCAACAACCTTTTCGCGACAAGAGAGTATCTTCTCCTCACTCGCGGCATCAATGCCCACATCACTCTTCGGCGTCGCCTGCGACTCAACTGCCGAAGACTCAACCTCCTCGTTCATCAGCGACGAGAGCGACAAGCCTCCAACTACTCGGCTACGACGCACCGTAGGCGTTATCTGCGGCTGCGGCTCCTCCTTTGTAACGACATTCGGCTGCGGAACACTCTCCTGCGCCTCCTCCTTGCGCATCGCACTCGACTCTGCAACCGGCACGACGCTTGGCGCAGCGGCTGAGGTAGCCCCATCTGTATTACCCGAAATGGGCTGAGGCATCACCTCCTTCGAGGCTTGCGGCTCGGTAGCAGCCCTCTGCTCCGGCCCGGCAACTGCAATCTGCGAAGGTCCTTGCACGGCAACGCCGGCAGGTGTAATAGTCTGTGGAAGTTCCGGCAGCGTATACTCCTCTGCCTCTAATGGGAAGTCGTTATTTTTTTTTTTGCCAAGCCCCGCAATCTTCATGAGGCTCAGCTCTACCAACAATCTCTGGTTCGACGACTGCTTTATCTTGCCGTCAGCCTCGGTAAGCAGCGATATTGCTCCAAACAAAAACTCCGGAGTGCACTGCGTCGCCTGCTGACGATACCTATCGAGTAGCGAGCCCGTAAGTTCTATAAGCGAAATGGCCGGACCTTGCGCCAACAACAAGTCGCGCATGTGGTTATTCAGTCCCGCCATAAAAGTCTGACCCGAAAAGCCCTTCGACAATACATCGTCGAAGCGCAGTAGCGCCGAGATATAGTCGCCCGCGAGCAACTGCTCGGTAATTTGGAAATAGGTGTCGTAATCCAACACATTCAGCGTCTGCGCCACCTCCTTATATTGCAGGTTGGCGTTGCAGAACGACACCGCCTTGTCGAACATCGACAGCGCATCGCGCATACCTCCATCCGCCTTCTGGGCTATAAGGTTGAGTGACTCCTCGTCATAGGTCACGCCCTCCTGCTCGGCGATATGCTTCAAATAGCCCACCGAGTCCTCAACTCTGATGCGGTTGAAATCGTAGACCTGGCAGCGTGACAGGATTGTGGGGATAATCTTATGTTTCTCTGTCGTCGCGAGGATAAACACAGCGTGCTTGGGAGGCTCCTCCAAAGTTTTCAGAAAGGCGTTGAACGCCTGCTGTGAGAGCATGTGCACCTCGTCGATGATGAAGAGTGAATATTTTCCGATTTGCGGCATTATGCGCACCTGCTCAATCAGCGCGCGGATATCATCTACCGAGTTGTTCGACGCGGCGTCCAACTCGTGAATATTCATCGAGCGGCCCTCGTTGAAGGCGCGGCACGACTCGCACTCGTTGCACGCCTCCGAGCCATTTGGGTTCAGGCAGTTGATAGCCTTGGCGAAGATACGCGCACAGGTGGTCTTACCCACTCCGCGAGGCCCGCAGAAGAGGTAGGCGTGCGCCAACTGACCACGCTCGATGGCGTTTTTCAGCGTCGAGGTAATACTCTGCTGACCCACCACCGACTGAAATGTCGCAGGACGATATTTTCTTGCCGAAACAATAAATTCACTCATAGCAAAGGCAAAGATACAAAAATATTCGTATTATTTCTCTTTTGCGTAACAAAAAAGAGTGCCGACCCCAAAAGGTTAGCACTCCCCTATCTCGTGGAATAACTATTTCAAAAAAATTACTCCTCGTCGTCGGACTCGGCCATGGTGGTATATACATTTACCACATCGTCGTCCTCCTCCAACTTCTCCTGCAACTTCTCGACAGCCTCGCGCTCCTCGGCAGTGAGTTCCTTGGTGTCGGTAGGGATACGCACGCCCTCACCCGATACCAACTCGTAGCCCATATCCTCGATCCACTTCTGGATAGCGCCGAATGACTCGTAAGGTGCGCTGACGGTCACCTCACCCTCCTCGGCGAAGAACTCATCGACACCCAAGTCGATCATCTCCAACTCCATCTCCTCCAAGTCGGCACCTGCAACAGGCTTGAACTTGAAGATGCACTTATGCTCGAACATAAATGCCACCGAGCCCGAGTTACCCAAAGTACCGCCGCACTTGTTGAAGTACATACGCACGCTGGCAACCGTACGGTTGGTATTGTCGGTAGCGGTCTCGACAAGGAAAGCCACACCGTGAGGGCCGTAACCCTCGTAAATCATCTCCTTATAATCGGCTGCGTCCTTATCTGTCGCACGCTTAATAGCACGCTCGATATTCTCCTTGGGCATATTCTCTGCCTTGGCATTCTGGATAAGGATACGCAGACGGGTATTCGATGAGGGGTCAGAACCCGCAGCCTTAACGGCAATCTCAATCTCCTTACCAATCTTTGTAAAAACGCGGGCCATGTGTCCCCAACGCTTCATTTTTCTTGCTTTGCGATACTCAAACGCTCTTCCCATAGTGAGTTATATTTTTTGTTATTTACTTTTTCCGAGCGCAAAATTAGTAAAATAATTACCAACGAGCAATTTTCGGTAGTAAAATTCTTGGCTCAAAGTCAAGCGTAAGCGAAAAATCACTACTTTTGCAGAAAATTGATGATTATGGAGAAGGAGATACAGGCAGTTTTGGAGGTGTTGCGCGCCGGAGGTTTGATTCTATACCCCACCGATACGGTTTGGGGCATTGGTTGCGACGCCACTAACGAGGAGGCCGTGGCAAAAGTCTATGCACTAAAGCGCAGCGAGAACAAACACTCGATGCTCGTTCTGTGCCGCGATGCCGATATGATTGTGCGATATGTGAATAAAGCCCCGGGCATAGCCTTCGAGGTTATGGAGATGAGCGAGAAGCCTCTGACCCTGATTTTGGAAGGCGCTGTGGGTGTTGCGAAAAACCTTATTCCCGAGGAGGGTACTTTAGGCGTGCGAGTCCCCGACCACGAGTTCTGCCGCCAGCTGTTGCGCAAGTTCGGCAAGCCGATTGTTTCGACCTCGGCAAATATTTCGGGCGAGCCTACACCCATGAAGGGCTTGGGCGAAGTGAGCCGCGAGATTATCGACGGCGTGGATTATGTTGTAAATCCCCGTTTTCAGGGTAAGCCGACCTGCAAGCCGAGTGCCATTATCGCCTTCGGCGAGAGGGGCGAGGTGAATATCATTCGCAAGTAAAGGCGCAAGCGATACACAAACGGGGCTACTCAACTTTAAGGTTGAGCAGCCCCGTTTGTTTGCAAAATAATTATCAAACAAGAGAACTTTTAGGCACAAGTGCGACACAAAACGCCTTGTTTGTCAAACCCGTTAGTTATACCTCTTTATTGCATGGATTAGGTCGATAACGGTCTTAATACCTTTATCGGCTGCCGGATCAACCCCATAATTAAACTGCTCACCCAGAGCTATCATTATCTCCTTAAAATCCAGCTCATCGCATCCAAAATCATTATAAAGATGGGCATAGAGCGTCACCTCCGAGTCCTCAAGGCCCAACATTGAGGTAAGTAAAGGGCGTATTTTATCCAAAACTTCGCGATCAGTCATTTCGCTCACCGACTTATTTTTCTTGCCAAACAGATTAAAAAACATATACTTCAAATTTAAGGTTTATACTATCATTTTCTCATTATATCGCTCAACAAATCGCACCAAGTCACCGACTGTCGCTTTCGGAGATGACGATGTTGCACCTCTTCCCAAGCAACACCGGCAACTCTCTATAATCCGATTCGTCTGCGCTCAAATCACATACAAGATGCGCATCAAGCTTTACCTCGTAATCGTATACGCCCAGCAAATCGACAATTACGGGCTTGATTCTATCAAACACCTCCTGGTCGGTCATCTTGCCCACCGGCTTACGCCACTTGCCAAACAGATTAAAAAACATACTCCTTTGATTTTTACTATTTCAGACTATCAGCCATTGGTTTTCACAAATATAGCAATTTAATCTCACATTTTGTACGCAACCGACAAAAAAAGTTCGGCACCCGCAAGCACCGAACTTCTTTTACATCATATGTAACCACTCTTACAACTTCGCCAAGCACTCGGTGATGTTCTTCTCGATGCGGGCCAAAACATCGCCCTCCTCGCCCTTGACGAACTTCTCGCCGACGATATTTTCGTAGAGCTCGATATAACGCTCAGTGATGCTATCGACGATTTCTGATGTCATCTCGGGCACCTGCTGACCCTCCTGACCCTGGAAGCCGTTCGCCATCAACCACTCGCGGACAAACTCCTTCGAGAGCTGCTTCTGCTTCTCGCCTGCTGCCAAACGCTCCTCGTAGCCCTCGGCGTAGAAGTAACGCGATGAGTCGGGGGTGTGAATCTCGTCCATAAGATAGATTTTGCCCTCCTTCTTACCGAACTCATACTTCGTATCGACCAAAATCAAACCCATCTTCGCAGCAATCTCGGTTCCGCGCTGGAAAATTGCGCGTGTGTAGGCCTCCAGCTGCTCGTAGTCCTCGCGGCTCACGATGCCCTGCGCGATAATCTCCTCCTTCGAGATATCCTCGTCGTGACCCTCGGCAGCCTTGGTTGTGGGGGTGATGATAGGCTCGGGGAACTTCTGATTCTCGACCATTCCCTCGGGCATCTCAACGCCACAGATAGTACGCTTGCCCGCCTTATACTCTCGCCATGCGTGACCCGAAAGATAGCCACGGATAACCATCTCAACCTTGAAGGGCTCGCACTTGTGGCCTATGGTAACCATTGGGTCGGGCACAGCGATTTTCCAGTTGGGAAGGATATCGGTTGTGGCGTCGAGGAACTTCGCAGCAATCTGATTGAGCACCTGACCCTTGAAGGGAATACCCTTGGGCAGCACAACATCAAAAGCCGAGATACGGTCCGATACAACCATTACAAGATAATCGCCCTCGATGCTATATACATCGCGCACCTTGCCGACATAGTGGTCGGTCTGGCCCGGCAGATTAAAATTAGTCTTTACAATTGCTTCCATAATATTTAGAATTTAATTTTCGAGTCTATTTGCGTTTAGCCCTCCTGGCGAGGCACTTCGTTTACTTTCTGCCACAAAAATACGAATATATTTATTTTATCGATACTTTTTCAAAAAAATATCGTTCAACAAATTATTCACAAAAGCGATATTTGCTGCAGTGCCGGCGGCTCTTTAATATTCATTAGACTCTCACGGTCGCTAAAGTTCCCTCAGAGTGACGCTATATGGTAGTCAATGCGTCATTCTGAGGAGGCTTCAGCCGACGCGAGAATCTAAAGGAGATTAGGGAGTTTAGGGAAGATAGTGTCATGCCACATTTTGGAGCGTTAGCGAGAAAATGACTGGCATCCCTAACGACCAATTATTTCGGTAGAGATTAATTATTGTGGCATGACGGAAAATATCAACAAAAAAATTGCCGACATCGCTGCCGGCAATTTTTCTTTCCAAAAGTCGTATAGCAAGAGGGATTTTTAGGACTGCGAGCCAGAGAAACCGCAGCATACTAAAGCGTATGTGAGGATTTCGAGGGCGAGTATGACGCCAAAATCACCTTGCTTGACGACTTCGCGGCTCTATTACATCATTCCGCCCATACCACCCTGCGGCATCGCAGGCATAGCAGGTGCGGGCTCCTTCTTCTCGGCCAACACACACTCTGTAGTGAGGAACATCGAAGCGATAGAGGCAGCATTCTCCAATGCTACACGCGATACCTTGGTGGGGTCGATAATACCCGCAGCCAACATATCCTCATACTTGTCGTCACGAGCATTGTAACCCATTGAGCCCTCGCTCTCCTTTACCTTATTTACTACAACCGAGCCCTCGCCACCTGCATTGGCAACAATCTGACGCAAAGGCTCCTCGATAGCGCGCTTAACAATCTGGATACCGGTTGTCTGGTCCTCGTTCTCGCCCTTCATATTCTCAAGTGCGGCAACGGCACGGATATAAGCCACGCCACCACCGGGAACGATACCCTCCTCAACGGCAGCACGCGTTGCAGCCAAAGCATCATCCACGCGGTCCTTCTTCTCCTTCATCTCAACCTCGGTAGCAGCACCTACATAGAGAACTGCAACACCACCCGAGAGCTTCGCCAAGCGCTCCTGCAACTTCTCGCGGTCGTAGTCCGATTTGGCAACCTCGATACCGCCACGAATCATTGCGATGCGAGCTGCGATAGCCTCCTTCTGACCTGCACCATCGACGATAGTGGTATTCTCCTTGTTCATCGTTACCTTCTCGGCAGAGCCAAGCATATCGAGAGTGGTATCCTCAATCTTCATACCCTTATCGGTCGATACTACGGTACCACCTGTGAGGATTGCAATATCCTCCAACATATCCTTACGACGGTCGCCGAAGCCCGGAGCCTTGCAAGCCGCAACCTTCAACGCACCACGCAACTTATTCATAACCAATGCCGACAAAGCCTCGCCATCGACATCCTCGGCGATAATCAAGAGCGAACGGCCGTTCTGTGCCACGGGTTCCAAAACGCCCATAATCTCCTTCATGGTCGAAATCTTCTTGTCGGTGATAAGAATGAGTGGTTTCTCCAACTCGGCAGCCATCTTCTCGGTGTCGGTCATAAAATAAGCCGAGATATAACCGCGGTCGAACTGCATACCCTCGACAACATCTACATGAGTCTCGGTACCCTTTGCCTCCTCAACGGTGATAACGCCCTCGTTGTTCACCTTCGCCATAGCCTCGGCGATAAGTGAACCGATAGCCTTATCGTTGTTTGCCGAGATTGTAGCCACCTGCTCAATCTTCGAGATATCGTTGCCAACCTCCTGTGAAAGTTTGCGCAACTCCTCGACAACGACTGCCACAGCCTTATCCATACCGCGCTTCAAATCCATAGGATTAGCACCTGCAGTAACATTCTTCAAACCTACGCCGATAAGCGCCTGTGCCAATACGGTTGCAGTAGTTGTACCGTCACCCGCATCGTCATTGGTCTTTGAGGCAACCTCCTTAACCATCTGGGCTCCCATATTGGCGAAAGCGTCCTCCAACTCAATCTCCTTGGCTACGGTAACGCCATCCTTTGTCACCTGGGGTGCGCCAAACTTCTTATCGATAATCACATTGCGACCCTTGGGGCCCAAAGTAACCTTCACGGCATTTGCCAAAGCATCTACGCCCTCCTTCAAAAGGTCGCGTGCCTCTACATTATATTTAATCTCCTTTGCCATATCTTTGTTTGCTTTTAATCGTTAGACCTGAAATTAGCAGATAGCCAAAATATCGCTCTGCTTCATAATGAGGTAGTCGGTACCATCTACATTGATTTCGGTGCCGGCATACTTGCCATAGAGAACTGTATCGCCCTCTTTAACCTCCATCTTAACATCTGCTGTGCCGGGGCCTACTGCCACAACCTTACCCATCAAGGGTTTCTCTTTTGCTGTATCGGGGATGAACAGACCGCCTGCGGTCTTCTCCTCTGCCGCGTTTGGTAATACCAAAACTCGGTCTGAAAGTGGTTTAATTGCCATAATCTTATCTGTTTTATTTGTTATTATTAAAATTTTCCTCCTTGCACTTACGACCTTCACGGTCGCGACATATTCTCCAACAACAGATGTGCCAAACGATTTTTGTCACACAAGACTGCCACGCTTTGCGTGCGTGGTCTGCCATTTTGTCAGCCGCGCAGATAAAAAAGCGTCGTAATTTCAACAATCTGTCATTTCAGGTGCGAAGTTTGCAAAATTATTTCTAATTTTAGCCTCTCAATCGGAAATTCTTATGAAAAAACTGTTTTTAGCAATAATATTTGCCTTAACGGCAATGCTGACACCCTCGGTGGCGCAGACCCTTGACTACGATGCCGTAGCCAAACATCCCCGTCTTTTGCTCCATAAAGGCGACATTACGGCAATGAAGGCCTTTGCCGCAACAAATGAAAACGCCCGCCTCGTACACAACAAGATTATTTCGTCGGCGGACGGCATCCTCGCCACCTCGCCCGTAAAATACGAATTAAATGGTACGCGCCTGCTTGATACCTCTCGCGAGGTGCTGAAACGCATATTCTACCTTTCATACGCCTTCGTCACAACCGAGGATATGGAGTATGCCCGTCGTGCCGAGCGCGAGATGCTTGCCGTAAGCGGTTTCAAGGATTGGAATCCTGCGCACTTCCTCGACACCGCCGAGATGATACTCGCCTTGGCGATTGGTTATGATTGGCTCTACAATGTCCTGCCTGTGCATTCGCGCAGCATAATCGGTACGGCAATCTACGAGAAGGGACTGCGTGCCAGCGAAAATAGCGAGGAGGCGTGGTTCTTCAGCTCTTCGAACAATTGGAATCAGGTCTGCAATGCAGCTCTGCTGTGTGGCGCATTAGCTACTTTGGAACGCGCACCTGAATACTGCAAAACGCTCATTGACAAGTGTATAGCATCCAATAAAAACGCCCTTACGGTCTATGAGCCCGATGGCATTTACCCCGAAGGATTCGGCTATTGGGAGTATGGCACGACTTATCAGGTTATGCTCGCCGCAGCACTTCAATCGGCCCTAAACGCCGACGCCGGAATTACCGATAATAACGGATTTATGCACTCGGCAGAGTTTATGAACTTTATGATTGCCCCTTCAGGCAAGGTTTACAACTTCGGAGATGCGCACGATATGCCCTGCTACCTGCCTGCAAAATATTGGTTTGCAGTCGAAACAGGTAACCCCTCAATCGTAAATGTAGACGAGCAACTCATTGCCAAGCAAGGAGTTAAAGCCGACAGACTGTTGCCGCTATACATGATTTTTGCGCACAAGTTACAGTTAAACAAGACCGCAGCACCCGCAACGCGCTCATTTGCAAGCAAGGGCGCGGTGCCACTGTATATCTATCGTAGCGGCTGGAATAGCCCCACCGACGCCTACTTCGCAATCAAGGGCGGCAAGGCGGCCTCAAGTCATGGACATATGGATGCCGGTTCGTTCATCTACGAGTGGGCAGGCATTCGCTGGGCAGTAGATGCCGGCATGCACCCCTACGAGGCGTTGGAGCAAGGCGGCATTGACCTTTGGAACGCCACACAAAGCAGTTCCCGCTGGGATGTGTTCCGCATCGGCGCAGAATCACACAACACACTCACAATCAACGGCAAAAAACATAGCGTAGAGGGTGTGGCAAGGCTTTTGGAGCACACAACCTCGACTTCTCGCAAAGGTGCCACACTTGACCTTACACCGCTTTTCGGCGATGACATTCAGAGCGCTGTGCGCACCGCCGAGTTGGATAAAAAAGATTTTCTCACAATTACCGACCGCATCACCACAGCAGCAAAACCGGCAGTCGTAGAGTGGAAGATTGCGACCTATGCCACCCCGGAGATTGTGGGCCCCGCAGCCATAAAGCTCACTCAAGAGGGCAAGGAGGTATACCTGAAATTGCACACAAAGGGGCGCTCGGATGTAAAGATATGGGACACTCACAACTATATGCCATGCGAAACACCTGACGCAGGATTGCAACGCGTAGGTTTCGTTGTCGAGGTTAAGCCCAATCAAACAATTGATATCGAGGTGGAGATTTCACCCGCACGCAGCAATGCCTTGGGCCGTCTGCACGATAAAATAAAGTCATTGAAGCATTAGTTTCCACCGCTCCGGAGGGCCTTGCGGAGCAATTTTATAAGATTTTTACGATTTTATTTGCATAAACCGCCAAAAGCCCTTATATTTGCACACCGATTCAGAGAATGAATCGACATGGTGGATGTAGCTCAGTTGGTTAGAGTAGAGGATTGTGGTTCCTAAGGTCGTGGGTTCGAGCCCCATCTTCCACCCTGAAAATGCAGAAGCGAGGTTTTTACCTCGCTTTTTTTGTTGTATAAAGGCTTTTGCCTACAAGCAGTCATCGCCTCTATACAACAAATCTCGCGCTCTGCATTTTATCTTGGTAAGTTGGGATTTTTGGAGAGTGGGTTGCGAGGATAATAGTATATTTATTTCAATGGTATCCTCGCTTCGCCTTACGGCGTTCGAGCTTATTCCTTTGCTATCAACATCCACAAAAATGGGATGTCCTTTGGCAGACATCCCATAATTTCTTCCCAAGAATTCGTATAACAAGAGCTATTTTACCCCACCTGTTTCCTCCTTGCGGCTCGGCAAAGAAAGTAAACTTTCTCTGCACGCACTCCGCAGCGTCGGTTGAAGCGGCACGAAGTTCACGAAAGCGCAGCACACTAAGGCGTATGTGAGCATTTCGCAAACCAAGCAGATTCCTAAATATCCTTGGCAGACGGACTCTTTTTAATATATAAGGTATTACCCTCAGGGATTAAAACTCTATCTCCAAACCCATAAGGGGTGCATGCTGCTGAGCGCCATAAACATCGGTTTCGCCCAATGCCCCGCTGGGGATAGGACGACGAATCGTAACCTTCACAGCCTTCGCAGGGTCGAAATATACCAAATGGAGAATCTCGCCCTCATCAATGCCATACGCCGCGCAGAAATTATCTCGATTGATAGCATTTGCAGCCTTAACCTTTCCGTAAGTTTCGAAATCCTTGAAGATAACATCGAAGGTCAATTCATATGGACCCGAATTCTTGCTTCTGATAACCGAAGCGATATCTACTAACTTATGCTTTGCCATAACTTCTTCCTTCCTTAAATTAGAACTCAATATATGTAACAGGGAACGGAGCGCAAGTATCCTCGATACGCATCAAGTGATATACATTGAACTCATAAACGGCACCCATCTTACAATCGCTCGGAGAGAAGGGGAATGCAAGGTTTCCGGCGGTAGAGATACGACCCTCATAGCCATAGTGCAGCATCGTAGAGCGTGCAAAGCCGCAGATGGTATTTGCCTCCTCCTGAGTCTGAGCAACAGCCTCGATGATAATCAAAAGCTCGTCGCTCTGCGAATCGGGAGTCTTGGGGAACATATTCATAACACCCTTCTTACCATAAATCTTGAAGTCGAGGTGGAAATCCTTCATGCCCGAATTACGGAAGTTATCCATAACGCGCTCGCGCACCTTCTCAACGATGGTATCAATCTGGCTAATCATCACGGGGTCGTGTGTAGCCGCAGGTGACATAGTACGATAGCCCACGCGGCGAACACCCTCCAACTTCACGAAATACTCCTCCGTCGGGATAAACTTCGTGCCGCTGACCTCGACCTGCGTGTCGCTCAGCTGATTGAACTTCGTCTCGTGCAAATCCAGAGCACCACCGGGGCCGGGCAGAACATAAGGATTAGACTTCTCATAAAGCGAGTGAGCCGCAACCGACAGAGCTGTACACTTACGGATAGGATTCAAAGGCTCAACAATGAAACTATCCTCCTTCAATGTACCCAGCATACAGTCGCTACCGCTACCCGGCAGAGCTGTGATAGCTGCGCACTCCAAAATCTTACCCATATGTATCGCCAGAGCCTTATTGAATCCACGGCTGATAGCCAATGCCGAGAACTCGCATGGGTCGTAGCTGCGACCTGCAAGGATAACCTGCGCACCACTCTCATAAGCCTTCACGAAGGGCTCCTCACCCATCTGTGCCACGATGTGGATTGACTCATCGACATCCTCCTCCTTCAACTCGGCAACAGGACCTAATGGGAATATATCTCCCTTGCGAATCTTCTCCTTAACAAAATCCTTGTCGAACTCCGACTGGATAACTGCCATCTTGAAGTGCAACTTCTGCTCCTCGACAATCTCCTTGATGATGCCTACGGTCTCCTCAACATGGGGACGCGCACCACTACCACCCGCTGTACCAATCATCACGGGGATACCCGCCTTCAAAGCGGCAGGAATCATAATGGCAAGGTCACGCTTTACGGCATTGCGGTCGGTGAACGAATAACCTGCACCCAAATAGTATGGTCCGGGGTCGGTAGAGCCGGCATCCACGGCAATCACATCGGGTTTACGACGCATACCCTCGATGAATGACTCCTCGGGGAAGCCATAGCCAAGAATGGCGGTGGGCGAAAGTACGCGAATCTCTCTCTTATTTTCGTTACTCATAATGTTTCGGTTTTTAACTATTGGAACTTCCTCGGCATCTTACTTTCTCAACGCCAAGATGCGTGACATCTCGTTGAAGACAATCATATAACCCTCATCTACGCCCATACCAGGCTTCGCCAGATACTGCTTGGGATGTGTCGCCATTGCGATATGCGCACAAACCTCTGCCGAGCGGTTAGTCTCGTTACAAGTACCACCCAAGTATGCACCCATGCCATTCTCGCGGCAATAGAGCACAGCCTCGATAGAGTTGTTGATACCACCCAAATCGGGAGTCTTAATCTGTGCCATATGACCTGCCTTTGCCTTCGTAAAGTCGATAACATCCTCGAAAGTATTGCACCACTCGTCGGCAACAATCTCGGCATTTGAGCCACGAGCCTCCAAAGCCTTGCGGATAGCTGCCAAAGCCTCAATCTGAGCCTGCTTCTCGCCCATATCTACGGGACCCTCAACGCGAAGGTGGAACGGCTGCGCAATCTTTTCCAAGCCTGCGATATACTCGGCAATAGCCTCAAAGTCGTTATTGAAAACCAAGCCCAAAGTACCATATACATCTATATGGAAGATAGGATTGTAGCTCTCGAACGGCTTCTGTGTAAGCACGCGGTTGCGCAACCACTCGATATAAGCCTCAATCTTCTCGCCCTTCAAGCCGACCTTCTCCTCAACATGGTTGAACAGAGCGTGAGGCAATACCGCCGCACCCTTCATAATCATCTTATCGGCGTTCATATAGCGATCATCACCCGACTGAGTGAAGATAGGAATCATCTCGCCGCTAACCTCGGTGCCATACTCCTCGGCGATAACCTCGGCCATGAGCTTATGCTGGCTCTTTGCAACAGCATCCAAACAAGCCTGAGTCACACCATAGCGGATAGCTGTGTGATACACCTTACCCGTAGAGGGAGAGGTCATCTTATCTACGATATCGGCCATCTCGCGGAAAGAGGTGATATCACGACCCTCATACAAGGGGGCAATCTCCTTCTCGATAACGGGGATAAAGTTCTCGGCCAAGAACAAGGGGTCACGACCACCTGCACCCGAGTACTGCACAGCTGCGCAGTCGCCAAATGCAATCTGACCATCCTCCAAGACAAACATCACCGAGATAGACTCGCCCATCTGACGAACCGAAGTGAAGCCCTCGGTCATAGGCTCGCCAACATAAAAGTTACCGTCGTTCTTTGCTCCTGCCTTGATAGCCTTCTGGTCATCGAAGAAAAAGCCTGTCTTTCCGGCAGAGCAAACTACTTTTTTAATTTTCATAATCTTAGGTTATTTTAAGTTCTAAATTTTTCGCTTAATATTTTATTCTTTGTATTGCTTGCTACTTGCTGGGGCGACCCACCAATACACCCTTCTCGATAGCACTTACATCGTCGATAACCATCTGCAACGACACCTTGCGGCCCTCCAAGCGGGCACGCTCCTCGAACTTCGCGCGGTGGAAGTCGATAAGTTCCTGAGTGAATGGCAAGTTACCCATCTCCAAGATACGAATTGCGCCATCATCGTCGCGTGCAGGCAATACCTTACCGGCATTGTAGCGGTTAGGAGCAAACGGAACATCCAAAACGCCTGCCTCGAACGCTGCCACAGTACCCTGCGCAAGGTCACCCTTACCCAAAACCTCGACTCTATCCATGATGCAACGCACCTCAGACTCGATAATCTGGCTCTCCATAACAACCAACGGAATCTCACGCAAATCCTGGTCACGAAGCATCGAGATAACCTGCTTTGTAGCACGCAAACCACAAGCATTTGCCTCCTTGGTAGGCACGCCATAAGCCTCGTGCGGAGTCTTTACGATAACCTTCGTAGCCTTCGACAAGGCGGCAGCTGCCGAGCCCCACGAAATAACACCAAATGCCTTTGACTCATCCTGCGGGAAACCACCCATCCACTGGTGGAATACGGTTGTTACACGGACATCGTCGTAGCCATATTTATGGAGGTACTCGCGAGTAAGCTTTGCCAACGAGCGCATAGCGGCAACATCCTGAATAAGGTTACCGCACTGACCATAACCAACGGTTATATCCTTCACGCCCTGCTCGGCTGCGAGCAATGTCTCGATAATAGCTACCGAGTTAGAGATACAGGGAGGAATGAGCGTTCCTGTCAAAGGTCCAAACGGCTCGCGGTTGATGCTCACACCCGCCTCCTCGTACATACCTACCAAGCGGTCGGTATACTGCCAATACTTGATAGTCTGCTCGATAGTATGGTTCTTCGAATATGGGATATTATACGAAATACCGCCACCCTCATAAGAGGTAAAACCTCCGGCAATGGCAATCTCGGTCAAAAGACGCGCATCGGGCGTACCATGACGCACCTGCACGGGATTCTTCAACGATGAAGTAACCATACGGCACACCTTTGCACCATAGTTTACTGCCGGGAAGCCATTGAGCATCGAACGACCCGAAGCCTGGCTCTTCTCGATACCCACCTGGCACTCGTTGTAACGATTAAGACGAGTATAGCTGTCGATAGTTGTAGGCAAAAGGTCTGCACCACCCTCATTCTCCAAGTACTGCAACAACTCAATCTGCTCCTGATACAGAGCCACACCGGCACGCGGCTGCACAAGGGTTACACCCTCCTTCTCCGCCTTTGCCAACTTCTCTCCGAAGCGCTTATCCTTGTCGATAGACAACTGATAATCTACTGCCTCCTGAAAATCAACTTCCTTACCCGTAGGCCACTGCTGAAGTACCTCGGCGCGTTCCTTCATGAACACATCCTCAGGAATCCTTTGGTTTTTTAACTCTCTCTCCATATCTGTTTAAGTTTAACGATTTTCTCTCTCTTTATACTTTATATCGTAGCCTTCCGCTACACAAATCATTGTTTCCGCTACTCTCCCAACGCGACACACTCCTTATCGAGCAGTTCGAATGCAAGCTCCGCATCGACCATGCTTAAAAGTCCCATCGAAGCGAAGATATACTTCTGGTCGAGGTAGAATTTCGGACGACACGGCTTGGTCGATTCAGGGTGCATCATATCATAAAGGCAACCTCGCAAAATCTCCTCGGGGTGGCGCGAATTACGAATCACGCCGCCAATGCCTATCACCGTAGGCACCGACATCAAATCCTTACCCTCCAAAGTGTGCATCTCGCCAAGCGGGGTATAGACATTTGCCAAACGACCACAATGGCGCTCCACAGCCAACGACACAGCCGAACGCCCCAGAAACTCCTCGATGCGCTCATCCTCGGAATCTGCCTCGGCCAAAGTGTCGGGATGTGCCGTACAAAGCTCAACCCACGCACCTACCTTCTGCATATACTCCTTATCGGGGCCATAATGCTCGGGCAACTGCTCAAAGACATGCGTCAGGCTGTAACGCATGCCCAAATCACCTTCGACGGTACGCTTTGCCCACGGTTCGGGCAGCCCCTTAAGCATGGTGTTATCCACCGTCGGAGTACCCGCCGCCATAGAGTAGACATCGGTCGTAGCACCTCCGATATCCACAGCCAACAAATCGCCACGACCCTTTTGCGATGCCGTACCTCGGCTCAACAACTCACAAGCCTGCAATACAGCCAGCGGCGTAGGGATAATCTTCTGCGAAGTCATCGCTTGAAGGCGATTCAGACCCTTTGCCTCGATAATGCGAGCAATGAAGAGTTGGCGAATGGCATCACGCGCCGGCTCGATATTGAGGCGATTGAATTGCGGCATCACATTTTCGGTGATGACCACCTCCTTGCCTGCCTTGCGAAAAATCTCCAATATCTCGTCCGAAGCGCTCTTATTGCCGGCGACGATAGTCATAAAAGGCCGGTCTATCGCCACCAGACGCTTGGCATTGGCAACGATAACCTCCCTATTTCCACCATCAGTACCTCCACACAGCAAGACCAAATCGGGATTTATATCGAATATCTCCTGCTGCTCACTGCCGCTTATCTCGTAGGCATAGGTCTTGACAACCTTTGCTCCGGCATTCGATGCTGCCGTACGCGCCGCTTTGGCCGTAAGGTCGGGCACCAAACCCAAAGCGACCATCTTCAAGCCTCCAGCAGCCGACGAGCACACCAACATCCTGTCATATTCAAAACCTGCACAGGGGTTATCCTCGCGCTCGGCGGTGAGTTCCCGCCACGCATTCTCAAAGCCCTGCATCACATCGCTCTCGATAGTGGTGAAAGCTTGAGCTGTGCCGAGAATCCTTCTCTCGGCGGCATCTATCGCGGTGAGTTTGGTATAGGTACTGCCTACATCAACCGTCAAAAACTTCATAGCGGATTGCTCGAAATTACTCTACACCCAATTTATTCTTCAAATCGACAATTGTATCCTCGATAGGAGTACTGGGGGCATAAACAAAATCGAAGCCCATCGCGAGGAAACGCTCCTTGACATCCTCAAAATTCTGCTTGCCCACAACCAAGTTGCCACCTACAAACAGCGGCATAGCCTTAAGACCCGCCTCGTCACACTTCTGGCGAAGGCCCATACAGTCAATCTCACCGTGGCCATAGAGCGATGAAACCAAAATCGCATCAGCATTAGTCTCCATAGCAGCGTCGATAAACTCTTCCTGTGATACCATCACTCCGAGATTAACCACATTAAAACCTGCATTAGTAAGTGTCAGGTCAATAATTTTGTTGCCTACGGCATGAGCGTCGGCACCAATAACTCCAATTACGACAGTTTTTTTGTTCATATCTAAAAGATGTTGTTAAAGTACTACAAATTTATAATTTTTTTTCTATGTTGTATCAATATTTTCGACTCTTTTTGGCATCAAATCAAAAAATGTTTATATCGCATCCCCAAAAAGACTGAAGTTCTCAAACTTTTTCGTATATTTGTGGGGTGAAGAAGCCCTCGATATTATCATCGGGACTCTCTACGAAGGGTGCAACCCTATTGCTTATTAATTAATTACATATTTATGTCAGGTTTTTTTGGTTGCGTATCACGCATCGAGTGCGTCAATGATGTTTTCTATGGCACCGATTATCACTCACACCTCGGCACAAAACGCGCAGGTATGGCGTTTGTGGAAGGGGATGTTTTCAAGCGCTCGATACACTCTTTGGAGGATGGTTATTTCCGCAATAAATTTGAAGATGAATTACCCAAATTCGGCGAAGCAAAGATGGGTGTCGGTGTAATCTCCGACAACGAATCCCAACCCATAACCATCACCTCGCATGTGGGGCGTTATGCGGTTGTAACGGTTGCCCGCATTGACAATATCGAAGAACTCACCAAAGAACTTCTTGACAACAGACATCACTTTGCCGAGCTTTCAAGTTCACAGATAAACGCTACGGAGTTGGTCGCAATACTCATCGGCTTAGGCTCCTCTATTAAAGACGGTATTGAGCTTGTTTTCAAGAAGATAAAGGGTTCTTGTTCGATGCTTGTATTGACCGACCATGCAATCTATGCGGCACGCGACAAGTTTGGCCGTACACCCGTATCGATAGGCAAAAACGAGAAGGGCTATGTATGCGCCAGCGAGAGTTCAAGCTTCGATAATCTCGGATATAACTTCGTGCGCGATTTGGGCCCCGGCGAGATTGTTCGTATCACCGCCGACGGCATACATCAGGTTTTAGCTCCGGGCAAGCGTAAGCAGATATGCTCATTCCTTTGGGTCTATTATGGTTATCCCTCGGCTTGGTATGAGGGCGTGAATGTCGAGGATTGTCGTTATCGCTGTGGCGCAGCTATGGCGCGTCGCGATGCGGATATCCACCCCGACTTCGCAGCCGGCATTCCCGACTCGGGAGTTGGTCACGCCATAGGTTATGCAAACGAGAAGGGCATTCCTTATAAGCGACCATTCGTAAAATATACCCCCACTTGGCCTCGCAGCTTCATGCCCCAGAATCAGAAGATGCGCGACTTGGTGGCAAAGATGAAGCTTCTGCCCAATAGCCGTTTCACGCATGACCAGAAGATTCTGTTCATGGACGATAGTATCGTACGCGGCACGCAGCTCAAGGATAATGTTGTGAAATTGCTGGATTCGGGCGTTAAGGAGATTCATATGCGCATAGCATGTCCGCCACTGATTTTCCCATGTCGATTCCTCAATTTCTCAACCTCACGCAGCACCTACGACCTCTATGCGCGTCGAGTAATTCGCGACATGGAGGGCACAGACAATATCTCGGACGAGGTATTTGCAGAGTATGCGAACCCCGACAGCCCAAAGCATAAGGAGATGGTCGATATAATGCGTCGTCACCTGCAACTCACCTCGCTGAAGTTCCAGCGTTTGGATGATTTGGTCGAGGCGATAGGCCTTCCGAAGGAGGATTTGTGTACACATTGTTGGGATAACAGCAGTTACGACGAGTAGTTATTCGCCTAATAATACAACGAGAGGGTGTTCAAATGTTGAACGCCCTCTTGTCGTTAGTTTCACTAATCTCCTTACTCTCCTCAAAGAGCCTCGTTATACAGATTCTATCGTTAATCGTCGATATCGATTAACCGATAATGTCTATCGAACGAAAGCTCTAACCCATTTGACAACTCAATCTCAACACCGCGGCGGTCACGGTCAATACGCATAATATGCTCGCCGGAGTAGTGCTCCTTCACATATTGCATAACTAAGGCAGGAACAATCTCCGAAGGCACCATACCGCACTTCACGGCAACCTCCTGCCACTCTCCGTCGGAGTTGAAATCTATGCGCGCGCCATTCTTCAACGCCACCTCGAAATCTTTGTACAGAAGGTCATCATCCTGCGTAACAAGTGCAACTTCGACCTCCGCGAAATAGTCTTTCAAAAAAATTTGTGCCTTCATGGGTAGCTGTGTCACTGTTATGGGTTTACCATCAGCCACCACTGCTCCAATTGCGAAAATCGCCAAAGCGATGCTCAATAAAGTTCTTTTCATACCATTATTTATTAAAATCCATACCTCGCTCCCTGCAAAGATTATACACAAAGAGAAAAGCTGGCGAAAAAAAACTTACAATATAGCCACGCAATCGTCTTTCTGTAAGATGTTATAATCTAAAAGGTCATCATAAGCAAAAAAAAGATTTAATAATTTTGAGCATTAGGCAAAAACCAATACCTTTGTATATAAAGGTACGCATATTGCATAGCATCGGCTCTTGTGAAGAGTGATGCAAAGCAACAAAATTTAAGTGTTATGAATATTGCCATCGTAGGTACAGGATATGTAGGATTGGTTTCCGGCGCTTGTTTTGCCGAAATGGGTATAGATGTAACCTGCATAGATATCAATGCGGAGAAAATAGCAAAATTACAGCAAGGCATAATCCCGATTTATGAGCCGGGGTTAGAGGATATGGTACGCCGCAACTACGCTGCCGGGCGTATGCACTTCACCACTGAGCTGAACAGCTGCCTCGATAATGTCGATGTAGTATTTTCAGCCGTAGGGACTCCGCCTAACGAAGATGGCAGCGCCGACCTAAGCCAAGTAATGGAGGTTGCCCGCACATTCGGTCGTAACATAAAAAAGCGCACGCTGCTTGTCACAAAATCGACCGTTCCCGTAGGTACGGCACACAAGGTTGCCGAGGTGGTGCGCGAGGAGATAAAAAAGCGCGGCGAGGAGATACCTTTCGATGTGGCATCAAACCCCGAATTCCTGAAGGAGGGCGCAGCAATCAAGGATTTCATGACCCCCGACCGAGTTATCGTCGGCACAGAGAGCGACTATGCCCGTAAGATTATGGCTCGCCTTTATAAGCCATTTATGCTCTCGGGTGAACGCATGATTTTCACCGACATAGCGAGTGCCGAGATGATAAAATATGCCGCAAACTCGATGCTCGCAACGCGCATATCGTTTATGAACGACATCGCCAACCTATGTGAACGGGTAGGCGCTGATGTAAATATGGTACGCAAAGGCATCGGTGCCGATAGTCGCATAGGCCGCAAATTCCTCTACCCGGGTTGCGGATATGGAGGTTCTTGTTTCCCGAAGGATGTGCGCGCCCTGATAAAAACTGCCGAGCAAAATGGCTATCGCATGCGTGTTTTGGAGGCTGTACAGCAAGTCAATGACGAGCAAAAAAGCATACTCTTCGAAAAGTTATCACGCCACTATGGTGGTGACTTGCAGGGTAAGACCATAACCCTCTGGGGCTTGGCTTTTAAGCCCGAGACCGACGATGTGCGCGAAGCTCCTTCACTGGTGCTTATCGAGCATCTTTTGACTGCAGGTTGCCATGTTAAGGCATATGACCCCATAGCAATGCCGAGCGCCGAGAGCGTTTTGGGCGATCAAGTCACCTTCTGTCGCGATATGTACGATGCAGCAGTGGATAGCGATGCGCTGATGCTCGTTACCGAGTGGAAGGAGTTCCGCATTCCGAGCCTTGCGGTTTTGCAACGCACGATGCGAAGTAAAGTTATACTCGATGGTCGCAACATCTACGACAAGGAGGAGATGGAGGAGCATGGATTTACTTACTACAAAATAGGTTAATTTCGATGAAAAAGATTCTCGTTACCGGTGCCGCCGGATTTATCGGCTATCATCTCGTCGCACGATTGCTCAGCGACGGGCACGCGGTTGTGGGAATCGACAATCTGAATAACTACTACACTCCGACGCTGAAACTTGCACGCCTGAAGGAGTTGGGCGTCGAGGCTTCTTCTGTAATGGAGGGCGAGGCGTTGCAGAGTAAAAAATTTGGCGATTTTCGCTTTATAAAGGGCGATATTACGGATAGGGAGTTGCTGCCTGCACTTTTTCGCGCAGAGCAGTTCGACGCAGTGGTAAATCTCGCTGCGCAGGCCGGCGTGAGATACTCGTTAGAGAATCCGTTTGCCTACGCAGAGAGCAATGTGATAGGTTTTTTGAATGTTTTGGAGTGCTGCCGCCATAATCGGGTGGAGCATCTGTTATATGCCTCATCCTCTTCGGTATACGGCTCGAACGAGAAGGTTCCCTTCGCCGAGAGTGACGAAGTAAACAGCCCTGAAAGCCTCTATGCCGCTACAAAACGCAGCGACGAACTGATGGCGAGCGTATATGCAAAGCTCTACGGCATACCCGCTACGGGATTGCGATTCTTTACGGTCTATGGCCCATGGGGACGCCCCGACATGGCTCCTATACTCTTTGCCGATGCCATTAGCGCAGGGCGACCTATAAAGGTGTTCAACGGCGGCAATATGGAGCGCGACTTTACCTACATCGACGACATTGTCGAGGGTATCGTAAGAGTATTGGCTGCGCCGCCTGCTAAAGATAACACCGACAGACCTCACGCTCTCTACAATATCGGATGCTCGCAGCCCGTTATACTCGAAGATTTCATCACCGAGATAGAAGAGGCTCTGGCATGTCGAGCCGAGCGAATAGATATGCCTATGCAGGCGGGAGATGTCGTACGCACATATGCCGACACCTCACTTTTGGAGCAGCGATTTGGTTATCGCCCCACAACCACTCTGCATGAGGGCATAGGACGATTTATTGATTGGTATAAAACTTATTATAATAAAAAATAGCCGTCTATAATGAAAGGAATTGTTCTTGCCGGAGGTAGTGGCACAAGGCTCTACCCCATTACAAAAGGCGTGAGCAAGCAGCTCCTGCCCATATACGATAAGCCGATGATATACTACCCTATCTCGGCTCTGATGAGTGCCGGCATACGCGAAATACTCATAATCTCGACACCGCAGGATTTACCCAACTTCCAGCGCCTGCTGGGTAGTGGCGAGGATTTTGGCGTGAAATTTTCTTACGCCGAGCAGCCCTCACCCGATGGTTTGGCACAGGCATTTATCATCGGCGAGGAGTTTATCGGCGAGGATAATGTATGCCTCGTTTTGGGAGATAATATCTTCCACGGCGCAGGCCTTGAGGATATGCTTTGCGAGGCGGTACGCTCAACCAACGAGGAGCAGAAGGCTACCGTTTTCGGCTATTGGGTCGATTACCCCGAGCGATATGGCGTCGCGGAGTTCGACGACGAAGGCAACTGCCTTTCGATTGAGGAGAAACCAAAAAACCCGAAGTCGAACTATGCCGTTGTGGGACTCTACTTCTACCCCAACAAGGTGGTTGAGATTGCCAAAGGGATAAAACCTTCGGCGCGTGGCGAGTTGGAGATTACCTCGGTGAATCAGCACTTCTTGGAGCATGGCGAGTTGAAGGTTAAGCGTTTTGAGCGCGGATTTGCATGGCTCGACACCGGAACACACGACTCTCTGGCAGAGGCATCAATTTTTGTGGAGGTTATCGAGAAACGACAAGGCCTGAAGATTGCCTGCCTGGAGGGCATAGCCTATCGCAACGGTTGGATTACAGAGGAGAAGATGCGCCAAATGGCTCAGGCTATGGGCAATAACCAATATGGACAATACCTGCTGAAGGTTATCGAAGCAGAGAAATAGAGATTTTAGAGATGAAGGTAATTCCTACCGAGATAGAGGGCGTAGTCATCATTGAGCCCGATGTATTTGGCGACGAGCGCGGATATTTTATGGAGAGTTGGTCGCAGCAACGCTTCGATGAGGCGGTGCGCCCCACCCGCTTCGTGCAGGATAACCAAAGCAAATCCCGCTACGGCGTGGTACGCGGTCTGCATTTCCAAAAAGGGCACTATGCGCAGTCAAAGCTGGTGCGTGTAGCACAAGGCCGAGTGTTGGATGTAGCGGTAGATATTCGCCGTGGCTCACCCACCTTCGGGCAGCACATCGCTGTGGAATTATCCGACGAAAACCATCGCCAATTGTTTATTCCTCGCGGTTTTGCACATGGTTTTGCAGTTTTAAGCAGGGAGGCTGTCCTGCAATATAAGTGTGACAACTACTACTCGCCGCAAAACGAGGGCGCTATAGCTTGGAACGACAAAGCGATTGGCATTGATTGGCTATTGCCTGAGGAGGATATTATCCTCTCGGCAAAGGATGCTTGTCATCCCACACTCTCCGACGCAGAAGGATTATTCGACTATAACACAGATTATTATGCCAAATAAGCACACTATACTCGTTACGGGAGCCAATGGGCAGTTGGGCCACGAGATGCGTCGTTTGGGCGAGGCTTCGCCCAACCGTTACATCTTCACCGACCTCGCAGAGTTGGATATCACCGACCGAGAGGCGGTTGAGGATATGGTGCAACGCGAGCAGGTCGATATTATAATCAACTGTGCCGCCTACACCAATGTTGAACGCGCCGAGCAAGAGCAGGAGGCAGCCGAGCGAATAAATGCCTATGCGGTGGAGAATTTAGCTCACGCGGCGGTAAAAAACGATGCTACGCTATTTCACATCTCAACCGACTATGTATTTGACGGCGAAGCAAATACACCTCTCACCGAGGATATGCCGACCAATCCGTTGGGCGTGTATGGTCGCACGAAGTTGCAGGGCGAAAAGGCTATCGCCGCATCGGGCTGCAAGGCTATCGTAATTCGTACGGCGTGGCTCTATTCAGAATTTGGCAATAACTTTCTAAAGACGATGCTGCGCCTGACAGCGGAGCGTGAGCATATAAATGTAGTCTTTGACCAAGTGGGCACGCCCACCTACGCCGGCGATTTGGCATTGGCGATATTTTCGATAATCGAGGGCGATATATTCTCAGGCAAGGAGGGCACATATCACTTCTCGAACGAGGGCGTATGCTCGTGGTATGACTTCGCGGTGGAGATTGCACGCGCCGTAGGCAATACGACATGCCAAATCAACCCCTGCCGCAGCAAGGATTTTCCTACCAAAGCTCGGCGACCGGCATATTCGGTATTGGATAAAGATAAAATCAAGCGGACATTCGGCATCGAAATA
Source organism: Alistipes sp. (assembly GCA_017532885.1). Next base: position 89,894 of record JAFXIS010000017.1, read on the forward strand.
CCTCAATGGCGCGAGTCGATGTTCTATTGCTTAAAACGCCTTTTGACACAAAAACAGTAGCAGATGAAGAGAAATATATTAATAACGGGAGGAGCAGGATTTATAGGTAGTCATGTGGTACGACTTTTTGTCAAGAAGTATCCCGACTACCACATCATAAATCTCGATAAACTCACCTATGCGGGAAACCTCGCCAACCTCTGCGATATCGAGCATGCGAAGAACTACACCTTCGTCAAGGGCGATATTTGCGACTTCGAGCAGGTGTGCGACATCTTCAATCGCTACGATATAGACGGAGTTATTCATCTTGCCGCCGAGAGCCATGTCGATAGGTCGATAAAGGACCCCTTCACCTTTGCCCGCACAAATGTGCTTGGTACACTCTCGCTTTTGCAGGCAGCACGCCTGAAATGGGAGGCCTCGGCCGAAGGATACGAGGGAAAACTCTTTTACCATATCTCAACCGACGAGGTATATGGAGCTTTGGAGATGGACGACGAGCTCTTCACCGAGCAAACGAAGTATGCTCCGCACTCGCCATATTCGGCGTCGAAGGCATCGAGCGACCACTTCGTAAGGGCATTTCACGACACTTACGGCATGCCTACCATTGTTACGAACTGCTCGAACAACTATGGACCGTATCAGTTCCCGGAAAAGCTTATTCCTCTATTTATCAACAACATACGCAACCGCAGGCCACTCCCCGTATATGGCAAGGGCGAGAATGTGCGCGACTGGCTCTATGTCGAGGACCACGCGCGTGCTATCGACCTTATATTCCACCGAGGCCGAGTGGCAGAGACTTACAACATAGGCGGATGCAACGAGTGGCGCAACATCGACCTTATAAAAGTAATCATCAAGACCTGCGACCGCCTGTTGGGTAACGAGGAGGGTGCGAGCGATGATTTGATTACCTTCGTCACCGACCGCGCCGGTCACGACCTCCGCTACGCCATAGATGCGAGCAAATTGCGTCAGGAGCTCAGCTGGGAACCCTCATTGCAGTTCGAGGAGGGAATAGAACGCACCATAAAATGGTATCTCGATAATGAGGAGTGGCTACGAAACATAACCTCTGGCGACTACGAGCGTTACTACGACGAGATGTACAAAGGGCGATAGATAACCAAACCCAAAACAGAAAGCAAAAACAGAAACCTCAACCCATGGCGATAAGCTCGATAAAGAAGAATTTCGCGTATAAAAGCGTGCTGAACCTGTCATCTTATTTGGCGGGGTTCATCACCTTCGCCTATACGGCGCATATCTTCGGAGCCGAGCGCATCGGACTGGTAAACTTTGTCGATAATACGGTGAGCTACTTCCTGCTCTTCGCTACGATGGGCATCGGATTGTTGGGCGTAAGGGAGATTGCCGCCGTGCGTCACAACGAGCGAGAGCGCAGCCGCGTATTTGCAAACATTTTAGGTCTTAATCTGGCCTTTACGGCTGTAACCCTTATCGTCTATATCATCGCCGTAGCCTCCATTCCGCGTTTTTCAGAACACCCCGAAATGTTTTTCATCGGTGGCGCAAAAATCATCTTTACGGCACTTGTTGTCGAGTGGTTCTTCTCGGGAATGGAGAATTTTCGATATATCACCCTGCGCAGCATTGCCGTAAGGGTTTTGTATGTTCTCTCGGTACTTGTTTTTATCCGTAACCGCGACCAATATATACTATTTTTTGCACTCACCGTGGCGTCGGTTGTGATAAATGCCCTGATAAACATCGCCTATGTGCGAAAGTTTGTCAGCCCCAAATGGCGCGATTTGCTCGACATGCGCTATACACGCAACAACCTGACACTCGGTATCTACTCCATCATGACCTCAATGTATCTGACCTTCAATGTCGTATGGCTCGGATTCATATCGGGCGACACCGAGGTAGGATATTACACCACAGCCTTCAAGCTCAATACCGTAATGCTGGGACTATTCTCCGCCTTTACGAATGTCATGATGCCGCGCATGAGTGCGCTTGTGGCTGCGGGCGAAAAGGAGGAGTTTCAGCTCCTGATTAATAAATCCTTCTCGGCGGTAGCGACTTTCAGCGTCCCACTTGTGCTATGCAGCATGGTTATGGCGCCACAGATTATTCATCTGCTGGCGGGAACGGATTTCGATGGCGCAATACTCCCGATGCGCATAATCCTGCCGGCTGTGATTATGGCAGGCGTGGCACAGGTGTTGGCAATTCAAATCATCATGCCCCTGAAGCACGACCGCATACTATTGTTGGCATCAGGCATCGGTGCTTCGGTGGCAATAGCAATAAACATCCTCTTCGTACCACATTTGGCAAGCATTGGCTCCGCCGTTGTACTCCTATGTGCCGAGACGGTCGTAACGGGCACATATATTGTATATGTAACGCGGAAGAAGATAGTGAAGATTCCCGTAAAACTTTTTGTGCGCAGTGCGCTGCTCTCGCTACCTTGCGTTGCGATATGCCTCGCTGCATCGCATATTATCGAAAACCCATTCATTGCTTTAGGCGTAGCCTTTACGGCAAGTGTTGCTTGCTGGTGCGCCATTAACTTCCGCGAGTTAAGACAATATTTGGGTATATAATGGACCTCTCCATAATCATTGTAAACTATAACACGCTAACGATAACCGCAGCGTGCATCGAGCGTATCTTTGCCATAACCGAAGGTATCGACTTCGAGGTTATACTTGTCGATAACGCCTCGACGGATTGCAGTCGCGAGCATTTTTCGAAAGATGACCGCATTACCTATATCTATAACCACGAAAATCTCGGCTTTGGGCGTGCCAACAACCTCGCACTCAAGAGGGCTCAGGGGCGCAACATTCTCTTTCTAAACCCCGACACATTGCTGCTTAACAACGCCGCCGAACGGCTATGTGCGTTTTTGGACCGAAACCCCTCAGCGGTGGCTGTGGGAGGGAATCTCTTCGATGAGCAGATGCAACCGGCATTGTCATTTTGCAGGTTGCGACCTTCGATTCTCGAGGAGTGCGATGCCCTATTGTTTCATCTTCCGCAGCGCATATTCGCTGCGCGTAGCAGATTTTTCAACCATACATCCCGCCCCGTAAAAGTGGGCTATATTACAGGCGCAGACCTTATGGCAAGGCGTAAGGATTTAATCGCCGTAGGAGGCTTCGCCGAGGAGTTTTTCATGTATTACGAGGATACCGACCTCTGTCATCGCTTGGCACAACGGGGCGGCAAGATACTCTCAATACCCTCGGCACGGATTCAGCACCTTGAGGGCAGGAGCTTCAATGAGGCACGCCTGAATCGGCGACGCATAATCCTCTCGGAGCAGGGACGACATCTTTACTACTCGAAAAATCACAGCCGCCGTTATCATATTGCGGCAAATGCGATATATCTGCTTTCGCACCGCCTGCATAGCATCTACTATAAGATGCGCAAGCAGACCATCAGCTACAAAGCGTGCCGACTGCGCCATACAATAGTCCGCCACCTGCAAAAAAGCCTCAAGGGATGATGATAAATGCCCTCCCCTACCTCATTCTCATACTCATATTGCTATGGCTCTATGCCAACGAGCGCCAGAGCATTCGCCTGCTCTCGCCACGCGCAGCAGGGTGGAGCGCCTTTGTGCTAATCTTCCTGTTTCTCGGGTTCCGAGGTCATCTATACTCCGACTTTATCAACTATTTTCCCTTCTACGAGCAGTTACCGACAATCACGCGGCTCAACTCATCGGCGATGATAAGCTATCTCTTCGAACCGGGCTTTGTGATATACTCCTCGATAATAAAATCACTCGGCGCCGACTATTTTACATGGGTGGCGATAGGCAGTTTGATTGATTTGGCAGTTTTCCGCCTCACCTTCCGCCGTTATACCGGCTCGGTGATTCTTCCGTTTATATTCTTCATCGCTTACAACGGCCTGACCATCGAGTTTAACCTCTATCGCAACGCAAAAGCTATGGATATGTTTCTGCTCTCGCTACCCTACTTGGAGCGCAGGCGGATTATGCCTTACATGTTACTGAATATACTTGGCGCGACACTCCATATATCCTCGCTTATCTACATTCCGCTCTATTTTCTGCTTCATCGCAACCTCGGCAGCCGACTTAGATGGGGTGGAATAGTTTTTGCAAACATCCTCTTCCTGGGAAATATTGGGATTGTATCGGAGATAATCGCCTCGTTGGATATATTCCAAGCAATGGCGTTTTACGATAAGCTGAGCGCGCATGCCGAGAATAGCACCGCCCACTACGGCTTAACCTTCGGATATATAGAGCGCACATTTGCCATCGTGCTATTCACCTCGCTCTATGCGCCGATGACAAGGCAACGCGCGAGCAATACGATTTTCTATAACGCACTGTGGCTCTACTATGTTACATTCCTGATTTTCCACGAGGTGGAGGTATTTGTAGACCGCATACCTACACTGTTTGCCTTCGGGTATTGGATTCTCTACTCCAACCTCGCATCACTACGCTGGCATTGGCGGCAGGTGATATTGCTGGTAGCAATTCTCCTTGCAATGCTCAAGATAGGCATCGCTAACCGCTCGATTGCCGCACGCTACGAGAATGTGATATTCGGCATTTCGGATTACCACACCCGACAGCACGAAATTGCCCCACTTTTGGAGGATTGATTGAAGAATTAATTATTTGTTATGAAAATTTTATACGACCATCAGATATTTGCCTCACAGAGATTCGGAGGCGTATCGCGCTACTTTGCCGAGGTCATTCGGCATATACCTTCAGCCGAGTGGGAGGTTACGGCGACCCTCTCAAACAACCACTATGCCCGCCAATATGGGATAATTCGTTGCCGCGAGTTCCTGCCTCACGCCGACTTCCGACACAAAGGTCGCCTGATGTCGGAGTTGGGCAAGCCTTACTCGGCATACAGGCTGCGATATGGGAAGTATGACATCTTTCATCCTACAAATTTCGACTCCTACTGCATCGCGCCTTTGGGTCTAAAGCCTATGGTTGTGACCTACCACGACACAAATTTCCTCACCTCGCACAACTATAACCGCCGTATGCGACGAGGGCAGACACTCTCACTTGCGCGTGCCGACCATGTCATTGCTGTGAGTGAAAATACGCGGCGAGATATGCTCGAGAACTTTGACCTCGACCCCGACAAGGTGAGCGTTATACATCATGGCGTAAGCCGACTCAGAGATGAGCAGTTTGCGCATATCAAGCCACTCGGCTTCCCTTATATATTATATGTGGGCCTGCGTCACGGCTTCAAGAACTTTCGAGCCTTCGCCCGAGCCTTCTCGCTCGTTGCTCATCAATACCCCGAGGTCGATGTGGTCTGCACACGCCAAAAATTCAGCCGGGAGGAGCTCTCGCTCTTCCGCGAGTTGGATATCGTAGAACGCATGCACGCCGTAGTAGCCGATGAAATCACGCTCGCGCGCCTCTACTCCGATGCCCTGTTTTTTATCTTCCCCTCGCTCTACGAAGGGTTCGGCATGCCTATTCTTGAGGCTATGAGCTACGGTTGCCCCTGCGCACTCGCCAAAGCGAGTTGCTTCCCCGAGATTGCCCACGATGCCGCGCTCTACTTCTCGGCAGAGGATATAGGCGACATGGCCGACAGCATTGAAAAACTCCTCAACTCGGCATCCCTGCGCACGCGATATGCACTCTTGGGGCGTCAGCGCGTAACGCAATTTTCGTGGGAGCGATGCGCACAACAGCATATGGACATATACTCTTCTTTGGTATGACAGGCGCTGTAATAGTTCTCTACAATCCCGACATCGGGCTGCTCGAGCAGGTTATAGAGGCTCTCTGGGAGCAGGTAGACATGATTTGCATCGTGGATAACTCCGCTCAAGACAATCGCCCCAAGATTCGCAAGGCAACGGATATCGAATACATCGCCCTAAATGAAAATCGCGGTATCGCTGCGGCGCAGAATATCGGCATTCGCCGGCTCATTGCTCAACAATGCCGTTACATCCTGCTTGCCGACCAGGACAGCATCGCCTCGCCACATATGGTAGAGGAGCTAAAGCGACGACATCGCATCCTAAGCCGCATATACGACATTGCTGCCATAGGTCCGATGCCTATAAATCGCAAAACGGGACTGCCCTACACCTCCTCACACGACGAACGCATATTGCGCCGCCTCAATCACGAAGGATATGAATTTATCGAAGCGCACAGCATTATATCCTCCTTTTCGCTACTATCCGTAGAGGCTTTGCGCCGCACCGGAGAGATGAACGAACGGCTATTCATCGACTTTGTGGACCAGGAGTGGTGCTGGCGGGCGCGTCGTTGTGGGCTTCGGGTATTTATCGTCCCTGACCTTAGATTCTCTCACGAGCAGGGGCGATATCGGCGCCACTGGGGCATGGGGCTGAATATATCGACTCCCGCGAGGCTCTATTATCAGATTCGCAACCTGCTATGGCTTGCGCGACATGAGATATCACCTCGCTCATGGCGACGCAAAAACCTCCGAAAAATGTGCCTGAAGATTATTGGTTATCCACTCCTCGTTACGCCTCGCGCGGCTTACCTAAAAAGCATTGTGCGAGGATTAAGAGACGGGCTGAAACATAAACAGAATTATGAAAGAGAGTTGTAATATTTCGGTACTTATGGCCGTGCATAACGGTGTAGAGCCTCTGCATCTGCATGAAGCTCTGGAGAGCCTGCACAACCAAACGCTGCCACCGCGACAGATTATATTGGTCGAAGATGGCAAACTCAACAATCCCCTGAAGCGCATCATTGCCAAGTGGCGCTGGGTGTGGCGACATCGGCTAACCATCGTTCGCAACCGCAAGAATCGGGGTCTTACCGCCTCGCTCAACCGAGGTCTTGGTCAGGTGCGTTATCCGCTTATAGCCCGCATGGACAGCGACGATATCGCACATCCAAAGCGATTCGAGCGGCAAGCACAATTTTTGGCACAACATCCCGAAGTGGCGATTTTGGGTGGCGCGATTGAGGAGTTTGATGGCACGGCAACACGCAAGACGAATACGCGCCACTATCCCCCAACGCATGAGGAGGCGTTGCGTTCGATTCATCGCGCCTCGCCGTTGGCACATCCTGCGGTAATGATGCGTCGTGAGGTGTTCCGCTCCGGACTGCGCTACAATGAACGCTACCGCACAAGCCAGGATATAGCGCTCTGGTTTGATGCCATTTGCGCCGGATATCGCATCGCCAACCTACGGGAAACGGTGCTATACTATCGCCTTGATGACAGCACCTTTCGTCGCCGCACTACGCGTAAAGCGTGGGGAGAACTAAAAATCTATTGTAGCGGCATACGACGATTGTACGGCGTCATTTCATGGCGATATATCTTCCCCATAGGTCGCTTTCTATCGCGCCTAATGCCCTCGGGCGTGATTCGCAGGCTCTATCGCAGTGACCTACGCAAATTGGTAGTGGAGTAAAAACGGATATTTTGAATTTTGAACCGACGAACGAAGCAAGCGCAGAGGGCAAATTTATTTGCACTATACCTTGCAAGAAGGAGGAAACGAGGATTTACTCCTCGTAATTTTGAATTTTGAATTACAAAAAAATGCCCTCACACCAAAAGTGCAAGGGCATTTTTCTTATTGCAAGGCACCCTATTACTCAGCCTTCTCGGGACGCATAACAACCTTGATAAGGTTACCATCCTCCAGAATCTTCTTTGCCAAAGCCTGAACATCCTCCGAAGTTACTGACTCAACAGCAGCCTCGTAACCATTTACAACATCTACATTATGCTTGTAGTACTCGTTAATGGCATTTGTCCAGTATGAGTTGTTCTTAATCTGCTTGGTGTAGTCCTTAACAAGGAACTCGCGAGTCTTTGACATATCCTCAGCCAAAGGACCCTCGGCTGCAATCTTCTCAATCTCGGCAACTACAATAGCTGAAAGCTCGTCAGCCATCTGCTCGTTGGTATCAAATTGGATAAGAAGTGAATACTCCTCTGTAGGTCTTGCATCCAGTGCGCCACGAACGCCTACGCCGTAAGTTCCACCCTTCTCCTCACGGATTGACTTAAGGTAACGATTATCCAAAGCTGATGAGAAGAACTCCATAACAAGTGAATTCTTCAAATTGTAAGCCTCATCACCTAAATAGTAGAACAAAACTGACACCTTAGGCTGCTCCATAGCCTGACGGAAGTCATTCACCACACCTCCGCGTACACAGCGCACACCATCATCAGTAAAGCTGTTGGTTACCTTCTTCGCTACCGGCAATGAACCGATATACTTCTCAACCAAAGGCTGCAACTCCTCGGGTGACATATTACCGATAAAGTAGAATGTAAAGTCCTTAGCGTTAGAGTAGAGCTTAGAGTGAGTCGCTGCGAGTTTGTCGAACTCAACCTTCTTCAAGTTCTCTGTTGAAATCTGCTGACGGCGTGGAGAATCTCCATAAATGGTCTTCATCAACTCCTGCGAGAAGATAAAGTCGGGATTTACCTCCTGATTAGCCAACATCGAAGAGATACGACTCATGAAGTTATCGAAATCTGTCTGGTCGAAGCGAGGAGCAGTAAACTGCAGATATACAAGCTGCAACATAGTCTCCACATCCTTCAGCGATGCCTGACCAGAGACAGAGTGCTCATACTGATCAACCCCTGCTCTAACTGATGCAACCTTACCCGCCAACTGCTTACGCAAATCGCTTGCCGAGAACTTCGAAATACCAGACTCACTCATCACACTTGTCATAAGCTGTACTGTCCAGTAATCCTCATCGCTAAAGATAGCCGAACCACCATCAGAGATAGCATTCAGGCGAATGCGGTCAGCCTCATAATCAGTCTGCTTCAATACCACCTTCACGCCATTCTTCAATGTCCACTCGGTAGTACCCATAGCCTCATTCTGTGCAACCTTCTTAACCGGTGAGCCCTTCAAAACAACATCCTCAGAGATAAGCGGCTCAATTACCACATCATCCTTCAATGCCTCAATTTCGCTCGCTGTAACCTCCTGCAATGCAGCCAAAAGCTCAGCCTCGGTAGGTACTGCTACGCCCTCCTTAGCCGGAGAGTTCACAATAATAACCATATTCTTACCCGGCTGATAGAGCTGCTGTGCTACCTGGTTAATCATTGCCACATTCATCATCTCTACAATTTGCTTGTCGAGCTGATACTCTGTCTCTGCCGATGGCATAGCTGTGCCCTCACGGAAGTTGTCGATGCAACGCTGTGCCCAGAAAGCGTGCTTGCGGTCGTTACGGCTGTTGTATTGAGTCTCCAAGCCTGCCAAAACCTTAGCCTTTGCTCGCTCAAACTCGCCCTCGGTGAAGCCCCAACGGCGGATACGCTCCATCTCGGTAAGGATAGCCTTGTAACCGGTCAAAATCTCGCCATCCTTGGTCATAGCACCACCTACTGTTACATTGAGTGTGGGGCAAATACCAAAACTTCCGAGAGCACTGAAGTCCGCATTGATGAATGGTGCATTTGGCTTCTCGGACATATCCAACAAGCGCTCAGCTGACATGCGGTCCATGAGTGATGTCATCACATCAACAAGCTCGGCAGCCATTGTGCCACGCATATTCTTAGGCATAGCCTGCGACTTGTAGATTACATTAACCTGAGAGTACTGCTGCTCGGGGTCGGTGAAGATGCTCACGATAGGCTCCTCGTTGTCGGGGATAACCACAACCTCTTTCTTTGCAGCATCAGCCGCAGGTGCAGGGATATCGGCCATAATGGTCTTAATCTTATGCTCCACAGCATCGACATCGATATCACCGACCACGACAACTGCCTGATAGTCGGGGCGATACCACTTGTGGTAGAAGTCGCGGATATCCTGATAAGTAAAGCTCTCCAAGCCCTCCAAGTAACCAATCAAGTTACGCTCGGCATAGATAGAGCCCTTACCCACAGCCTTCAACATAGCGATAGTTGAACGCCAAGAGGCTCCGTCGCGCGTACGCAACTCCTCCTTGATGACGCCACGCTCGTTGTCAATCTCTTCCTCCTCCAACGAGATGAAGTGTGACCAATCGTGAAGAATCATCAAAGTTGAGTCGATAACACTCTCGCGAGCTACGGGAACATCGGTCATAAAGTACTGTGTCAAATCCCAAGAGGTGAAGGCGTTAAGGTTAGCTCCGAACTTCACACCGATTTTCTCCAAATACTCAATCATGGTCTTGTCGGGGTAATTCTTCGTACCGTTGAAGGCCATATGCTCCAAGAAGTGAGCCAAGCCCTGCTGGTTGTCACCCTCCTGTGCCGCACCTACATCGTGTACGATATAGAAGTTAGCCATACCCTGTGGTTTCTCGTTATGGCGAATGTAATATGTCAAGCCGTTAGGCAACACGCCCTGACGAATCTCCTTGTCAGCAGGAATAGGCTGCATAGGGTCAGCCTGTGCCATCACTGCCGATGTCGCGCCCAAAATAAAGGCTACGACCATTAAAAACAATCTTTTCATAGTTCTAAAAATATTTAGTTGTTGCAAATATACACATTTTGATATAATTGTCTATTACAAAGAACGATTATTTAACATTTTTATTAGTCGCACAACCTATTTATTTTACTACAAAGCCACCTTATTTTTTTCATACCTCAAAAATTCGTAATTCCTCGCCCTACCCAAAGATTTATTATTCAAGACCGAAGGGTATTCGTCGCGAGATAAAAATATTGCCCCTCACGCGATTTTTTATTTTCGCATAACTATCATTATAAAAATATTCGTATATTTGTGATAACGAAACTACTAAAAACTGAAGCAATATGAATGTACACAATGTAATGGCAGACCTCGAGCGCAAACACCCCGGTGAGAGCGAGTATCTGCAGGCAGTTCGCGAGGTCCTTGAATCTATCGAAGAAGTTTACAACGAGCATCCCGAATTTGAGAAGGCTAAAATCGTAGAGCGCATGGTAGAACCCGACCGTATCTTCACATTCCGCGTAACATGGGTTGATGATAATGGCGAGATTCAGACCAACCTCGGATATCGTGTGCAGTTCAATAGCGCAATCGGTCCTTACAAGGGAGGTTTGCGTTTCCACTCGGCAGTGAATCCTTCAATGTTGAAGTTCCTCGGCTTCGAGCAGACCTTCAAGAATGCCCTCACAACCCTACCGATGGGCGGCGCAAAGGGAGGTTCGGATTTCAGCCCCGTAGGTAAGTCTGATGCCGAGATTATGCGTTTCTGCCAGGCCTTCATGCTTGAGTTGTGGCGCAATATAGGCGTAGATACCGATGTTCCCGCAGGTGATGTGGGCGTGGGCGGTCGCGAGATAGGATACCTGAATGGCATGTACCAGAAGTTGGCACGCGAATATCATACCGGTGTTTTGACAGGTAAGGGCATGACTTGGGGAGGCTCGATTCTCCGTCCCGAGGCAACAGGCTTCGGTGCTTTGTACTTTGTTGAGCATATGCTGGCAAAGGCTGGCAAGAGCCTCAAGGGTGCTACTATTGCCCTCTCGGGCTTCGGAAATGTGGCTTGGGGTGCAGCGAAGAAGGCTACCGAGCTCGGCGCTAAGGTTATCGCTATTTCGGGTCCCGACGGTGTTGTTTATAACCCCAACGGCATGACCGACGAGAAGATTGACTATATGTTGGAGTTGCGCGCTTCGAACCGTAATATCGTGGCTCCTTTTGCCGAGAAATTCCCCGACGCTACATTCACCCCCGGCAAGAAAGCTTGGTCTATCAAGTGTGATATCGCACTGCCTTGCGCCTTCCAGAACGAGCTGAACGAGGCCGACGCGAAGGAGTTGTTGGCAAACGGCACTTGGTGCGTTGCCGAGGTATCGAATATGGGTTGTACCCCCGAGGCTATCCACACATTCCAGGCAGCAGGCATTTTGTTTGCTCCCGGTAAGGCTGTAAATGCCGGTGGCGTAGCGACATCGGGCTTGGAGATGACACAGAACTGCATGCACATCTCATGGTCAGGCAAGGAGGTAGACGAGAAGTTGCACTTCATCATGGAGTCTATCCACGAGGCTTGCGTACGCTTTGGCGAGCAGAAGGATGGCACAATCAACTATGTGAAGGGTGCAAATATCGCCGGCTTTATGAAGGTTGCGCAGGCTATGCTTGAGCAGGGCGTAATCTAAAATTAAGATTTAGGATTCAGAATTATTTTTGAACAAGAAGAAGAGGGTGTCCAACAATTTGGGCACCCTCTTGTCACTCTGAGGGCTAAAAAAAGATGAAAGAGATTCTCACGCAATTATTTTTTTCGTCATTCTGAGGAGGCATTAGCCGACGCGAGAATCTGAAAAAAACAATTGCTCAGAATGACGGCTCAAATCTTCCTCTTTGCCGAGGTGCGAAGGAGGAAAAGCCGACCTTGCGTCGGGTTAATTTTTAATTTCTTTGCGCCAGCGCTAATTTCTCTAATTTCTCTAAACTCGCTAAAACAATTTTGAATTTTGAATTCTGAATTTTGAATTTTCAAAAGCGAGGCAGATGCCGAAAGAGCCTTGTTATACGGATTTGTGCATTACTCGCGATATTGCTCCAGATATTGATTCGGCAACATACCAAACTGCGCCTGGAAGCACTTTGCAAAGTAGGATGTAGACGAGAATCCCACCATATAGCAAATCTCCGACACGCGCAACTTATTATCCCCCGACAAAAGCTCCGCGGCAACTTTCAAACGCATCGTGCGCAGATATTCATTAGGCGTAAGCCCCGTCATCTGCTTAATGCGCGTAAAGAAGAGCGTACGGCTCATGCCCACCGCCGAAGCGATATCCTCAATCGTAATTGCCGTATTGGCGATATTATCCATGATATAGGCATTTACCTGTACCATAAACCTGTTCTCGACGAGCGATTTATTATCCCTGCCGCTCTGCACAAAAGGAGTTTTTGAGTATTTGATTCTCAGCTTATTGCGGCTATATATTATAGCATGAATCTGGCGGGTTGCAAAATCCGGAGAAGCCCACTTATCGATGCAGAGGTCCGCTCCTGCCGACAACATATTACTCTTTGCCGCAGGAGAACTGTTTTTGGCAAGCACGATAACCGGAATATCATCAATAACCTCATCTGAGCGTATCGCGCGACAGAACTCCTCTCCGGTCATATCCGGAAGTTGCCAATCGACCAATATCAGGTCGTAGCGGCTCTCCCCGATGCGCGAGAGTGCCTCCTGGCCACTATTTACCGTATCGACAAAATAACGCGACGAGAAATAGCGCACAAAGAAGTCGGTAAACTCCTTATCCTTATCTACCAGCAACAGCGTAGCCTTATACTCGGTGCCATCCTCCGAAATAAACTGCGGAGGCAAAGCCGCAGGTGTAATAACCTCCTCTTTTTCAGAGGTATCATCCTCCGAAGTTCGGCGAGGCGTTCCCTTGCTGCCATCGGCATTGTCAATCTCCGAAATACTATCCACAAGTTGCAAAAGTTTCTGGCAGTTGCGCTGTATCATCTCGGCATCTTTGCGCACTTCGTCACTCAAATCTTGCTGGTGAGCAATACTCTCCGCCGGAGCAACGATAAGCGACAACGGAGTATAAATCTCCGATGCAATATCCGTAAACCGCTCGAACTTCATCTTCAATACATCGAGGTTATTCTTATGCATCAACGCCTCGATTTGCTCCTGATGCTGACTCGCGATGCGACGACGCACAAAGGTTGCTATAACGATTAGGATTGCGATGACCATAAATATGTAGACCACAATCATGGCATGCGACATCCACCACGGAGGTAACACCTTGATTTCAAACGAGGTGATATCACCAAAAACCTCACCATCATGCGAAGCACTAACCATAAAACGATAGGTTGCCGGAGCAAGGTTTGTATACGACACGCGGCGCTCGCCGGAGTGCATATAGGTATCGGTCGTAATCCACTCATCGTCGAAATTCTCCAACTTATAACGATAAGTCGTGCGTTGCGGTGTCGAGTAATTCAATGCAATGAAGCCCAAGCTGAATGACAATTTGCGACTGCGGAACTTCACGCCCTGCTGAGGTATTGTGGGTATCGTCGCTCGCTTATCGTCCGAGATATTTTGATTCAGCACACTGAAGTTCGACAATACAACCTCAATATTCTCACGCATATAGCGCTGCTTCAGGTCATAAGGATAGAAGCGGTCAATGCCGTTGTTGCTACCCACATAGATATAGCCCGACGAGGTCTTAATGCCGGAGTTGGCGTTGAAGATATTCGCCGAGAGACCATCCTCCGAGGTGTATCGCACAAGTGGTCGGTCGGGATGTCTGTAACCATAGTTTATAAGTCCATTATTTGTCGTGAGCCACAACTCCTTATCGGCGTGAAGAATCTGGAATATGGTACTTATGCCATATGAGCTGTCGGCAAATTCGCGCGTAAGCGTTCCCGACATAATATCATAGCGAAGCAAACCCTGCCCCTGCGTTCCTATCCATAGGTTGTTACCCTCGACCAGCAGCGAGCCGATAAACGGAGGAATGCTCTCCTTCGCGTCGGGCGTAAAGTTCTCGAATTGCTTTACCGCGGGCATATAACGCAGCAACCCATTTCCATTTGTTGCAAACCATATATTACCCAACGAATCCTCGCATATATTGGCAACGCGACCATTATAGTTGGTGTCGTAAACCACCTCTATGCACTGCGTTTGAGGATTGTAGCGGCAGATGTTTCGCATCGTACCAATCCACAACGAGCCCTGCGAATCAGCAAAAATCGAATATACATCGAAGTCGGCATGCTCCATGCCATGCATCCTGATTTTATATGAGCGCATCGTCGCCAAATCCACACGATACAGGCCATGTGTAATAGTTCCAACCCACAACGCCCCGTCGTGTATCAGCAACGAATGGATATTCAGATTCGGATAGACATAATCCACGACCACCGAGCGATAACGCTCCGTTGTAGGATTGTAGAGGCTCAAACCACCATCGTCACTGCCAATCCAAATATTTCCGCCAACATCCTCACAGAAGCAACTTATAATCTGTCCGCACCCTTCGGGAATCTTCGGCGAGAAGAAGATATTTTGCCCCGCAGGCATGTAGTTCAAACCTCCATAGTATGTTCCAATCCACAATCCGCCATCCCTATCGCAAATCATCGCATGGATAAAGTTGTCGTTCAGTCCCGTAGTCTGCTTTGTGCGACCATCGTCCTCGACTTTGAATGTGCGCTCGCGCGTATTGAACGACACCAGTCCCTGGTCCGTACCCAATAACAAAACGCCCTTTTCACGCTCGGTAATTGCGCGGATATTACCACCTGTAAAGGTAGGAACATTGCGCGAGAAGCGCATCGTTGAGCGGTCAAAGAGGAATAAGTCACCCGCCATGCCGGCAATCCAGATATTGCCCACATTATCGGCATATATGGTGCTTATGCGCGATATGGATTGTCGCGTAAGCGAATCTTCAACCTTAAAGGTGCTGAAATCATCCTGCTCGGGATTGTAACGACAGATAGAACTGCCGCCCATACCAATCCACACCTGCTGCTCCTCGTCAATGACGATTTTCGCTACCGTATTGCGTTCAAAGAGCGTCGGATGACTCTTTTCGTCGTATTGCGTGAAGCTCTGCGTCGCGTGATTGTATCGCAGTAGGCCGTGGCCCAATGTTCCAATCCACATATTCCCCACATAATCGGCTACCATGGTGTATATCAGCACATTATCCAGAAACTTACCGTCAATCGTTATCTGCAGATGCGAGAACTGCTGCGTATGAGTATCGAAAACATCTATTCCGTCAATTGTTCCTATCCATAGGCGGTCACTACTGTCGGGCCTTTCGCTCGTTATGCAATATATATTATCGTTGCTCAGACCATCCGATTTGCGATAGTCGGCATAGAATTTCGTGAAATCGTGCGAGTTAAAGCGGTTCAAACCGCCCTTTGTGCCTGCCCAGATATAACCGTTATGGTCTTGAAATATACACTGCACGGTATTCGACGAAAGCCCCTCCATATCGGTATAATGGCGGAAACGCCACTCCGAAGCCACTGCCTCCGAGATAGTTGAGAGCGTCAGCACCACCAGCCAACACCACAGCATAAGATTTTTTATATATCGCATCATAATCTTTAGCGCTCTTTTTCGGGGCATTGTGCCGCCCTATAATCGCTCCATTACATTAATTCAATGGCGCCACCCTCCCCAAATTTATGTAAAAATAGACTATTTTTGCGACATATCCAATTTTTGGGTGATTTTTTGGGTTATGGGAAAAGAAAAAGCGATGTAAGTTGCTGATTATTAGCTTCTTGCATCGCCTTCTTTGTAGTGGATAGGGGATTCGAACCCCTATGTCATGCGTGAGAGGCATGTATCCTAGCCCTTAGATGAATCCACCATTGTTGTTTCGTGGTGCAAATATAGAGCAAAAAAATGATTCTGCAAATTTTTTTCAAAAAAAAGTGCATTTTTCTGCCTAAATTGCCTCTCAACGCCCTAAAAAGCGCTTTCGCAAGGGCGGCTATATATTATTAATTAAGGTAATCGAGGATATTTCCGCTGATTTGCATAAGCGAAATTTCGCACAGTTTGGCATTATACTCCGCCGTCAGGATACGCTCCTCGGCATCCAAAAGGCTCTTCTGAGCCTCGCGCATGTCGATACCCGCCAAGTTACCCAACAAGTAGCGCTCCATAGCGATTGCATAGTTCTCCTTGGCGGAAATAAGATTCTGGGTCTCCAGCTTTATAACCTCCAGATTATTTTGGTATGCCTGCCAGAAATTCGCCAAATCCGCCATCAACTCCAGTTCCATCTGCTCGCGTGAATATTGCGCGTTCTCAATCTCGATGCGGGCATTGCGTTGCTCACGACGGCGATTGCCATCAAAAATCGTAAACCCGAGCTTCAATCCCACATTGGGGCCCAATGTGCCGCGAGACTTAAACTCCCCGCCTCCGAAATAGTTGTGCGTATAGCCATATCCTGCCATCAGCTGCAGATAGGGATAATTGCGCGACTTCACAGCCTTAAGGTCCAACTCCGAGAGAGCCGTATTGCGGTCAGCAATCAAAAGCGCCACATTCGTAGCGGCAGTTTGCGATGCCAGAGAGTCCCACTCAAGCATGCCATTCACCCATATCACCGAATCGCGAGCCGAGCAGCGCTCGTTAATATTTTTATTTGCCATCAGCTCGTTCATGCGGATGCGCGATGCCGAAACCAGCTCCTGCTGAGTCATATACTGCGAAGAGTCGGCATTAAAATCGACACGCGCCTGCAACAAGTCAAGGCGCGAGAAGCTACCGATGCGGAAGCGCTCCTCGGTAATACGCAGGCGTTCGCGCGAAAGGGCCACAGCATAGCGGTAGTTCTTCAGTCGAATCGTCTGCTGAATAAGGTTATAATACTCGGCAGTGATATTTGCCACCAAGTCCTCTATCGCCAGGCGCGTTTGCAGATTTCCGACCCTCTGCATCTCGCGCAACTTCGCATAATTTGTCTGCAAACGCAAACCGTCAAAAATGGTCCAATTAAGCGACAAGCCCACATCTACGCTTTGGTCGTAGACGGCCTTATCAACAATATTCGCACCACTTTCGGGTTTTGTAGTCGTTCTATCGGCACTGCCGGCATAGCCTGCCGAGAGGTCCAGCGTGGGGAGCATACCCGCCGAAGCGCGCGTAGCATTATTATCGCTTATGCGCTCCTCATTGCGCTGAATAAGAATCTCGTAATTATTCTCAAGGCCCTGCTCCAAGCACTCTCGCAGCGACAACAAACGATGCTGCGCCGAAGCTGCGGAAGCAACCATAACAGCCACTATTACAGAAAGAAAATATCTCATAACCTGCATTTATAATCTTTTACTTCTATCAGTTGATACATACGAATAGATTGCCGGCACGATGTAGAGTGTCAAGATTGTTGAAACCAACATTCCGCCCACAACCGTAACACCCATAGCGATACGGCCATTGGCACCCTCACCCGTAGCCATGGTCAAAGGCAGCAAACCGAGGATTGTAGATGCACTCGTCATCAAAATCGGGCGCATACGCTGCAAGGCAGCCTGCTCGATAGCCTCCATCTTGCTCAAGCCCGAATCCTGCTTTTGGTTGGCAAACTCCACGATAAGGATACCGTTCTTCGCCACCAAGCCGATAAGCATAATGATACCGATTTGAGTATAGATATTCATCGTCTGCCCCGTTGTTGCCATAAATACCAACGCTCCGGCAATAGCCAACGGCACGGTAAGCATAATAACCAATGGGTCCTTAAAGCTCTCGAACTGCGCTGCTAAAATCAGGTAGATAAGCAAAATTGCCAGCATAAAGGCAAACATCAAGCTCGAAGAACTCTCGCGGAACTCCTTCGAGTCACCCGAAAGAGCGGTGCGGAAATCATCCGGAAGAACCTCGGCCGCGATGCGGTCCATCTCCTTCAAACCATCTCCAATCGTCTTACCCTTTGCCAAACCTGCCGATACGGTAGCCGAGAGGAAGCGGTTATAGTGGTAGAGCTGCGGCGGAGCGACATTCTCCTCAAGCGATACGAGGTTATCCATCTGAATCATCTCACCTGCGCTGTTACGCAGATATATCGACTTCAAATCCGAAGGTTTGTTTCGCTGCTGGCGATTTATCTCTGCCAAAATCTCATACTGCTTGCCATTCATATAGAAATAGCCCATACGCTGGCCACTCAAGCCATATTGCAGCGTCTGTGCAATGTCGCGCGTAGATACACCCAACATATTTGCCTTATCGCGATTTATTGTAATACGCGCCTCGGGCTTGCTGAACTTAAGATTTACATCCGCCATGCGGAAGACATCACTCTCGTAGACGCGCTCCATAAACTTAGGCAACACCTCCTCCAAACGCTCGATAGTTGTAGCCTGCAAGACATACTGCACGGGCATACCTCCGCGCCTGCCTCCAAATGTGGATTGCTGACGCACAAAGGCTCGCGCCTTGGTCTGCTTACTTACCGCAGCGGTTATCTGCTCGGCAATCTCCATCTGCGAGCGGTCACGCGTTTGAATATCGTTAAGTGCAATCTGAATATTTCCCGAGCCGCTACTAACTCGCGCAGTGACATACTTTGACTCCGGAACAAGCGAATCAACGATAGTGTTAAGGTTCTCCGTATAATCGCGAATAAACTCATAGGTTGCGCCCTCCGAGCCCTTGGTGCTGATATTTATCTGCGAGCGGTCCTCCAGCGGAGCCAACTCGGAAGGTATCGAACTCCACAACCAGCCGATAATAACAAACATCACCACACAGAGAGGAATGGCTATCCAACGACGACGAAGGAAGCCCTCCAAAGTACGGCTATAAAAGTCGTTCAACCACTCAAAGAATGGCTCGGTCTTGTTATAGAACCACGACTGCTTCTCCTGCTTAACGAGCAACTTCGACGCCAACATCGGCGTTACGGTCAAAGCCGCAAAGGTCGAAATAAGCACCGCACCCGATATCACAAGGCTAAATTCGATAAACAGGCGTCCCGTCATACCCTCCATAAAGACAATGGGGAAGAATACCGCCAAAAGCGTAATAGAGGTAGAGATTACGGCAAAGAAAATCTCCTTCGCACCCTCGATACCTGCCTCAAATGGCGACATGCCTCGCTCAATACGGATATAGATATTTTCGGTCATAACGATAGCATCATCGACAACCAATCCCACCGACAAGACCACAGCCAACATCGACAACACATTTATCGAGAAGCCGGCAAGATACATCAGGAAGAAGGTTCCGATAAGCGACACCGGAATAACGATACAGGGGATAAGCGTAACACGGAAATTACGCAAAAAGAGGAAGATGATGATAATAACCAGAATAAATGCCTCGTAAACGGTCTGCTTCACCTCAGCAATTGAGGCACGGATAAAACGGGTATTATCAAAACCATAATTCAGCACAATATCGTCGGGCAAATCCTTACGCATCTGGTTCACGCG
Organism: Alistipes sp.; assembly: GCA_017532885.1. The sequence continues at coordinate 109,814 of JAFXIS010000017.1, forward strand.
CTCATAGACAGCATCTGCAATATCGATATGGTTTGCTCCGGGTTGCGGCACAACAACAACTCCGACCATAGGGATGCCGTTCATCTTCATATAAGAGCGAGTATCCTGCGGGCCCAACTCCGCGCGACCGATATCGCTAAGGCGGATGATGCGATTATCGCTCTCGCGGATTACAAGGTCATTAAACTCCTGCGAGGTGTGCATAAGTCCCATCGTGCGGATTGTAAGCTCGGTGGTATTACCCTCGATACTTCCCGACGGGAGCTCGACATTCTCCCTATCCAAAGCGCTCTTCACATCCACAGGCGTAATGCCATAACCCGCCATTTTCGCCGGATCTAACCATATTCGCATCGAGTAGCGTTTCTCGCCCCAGATTTGCACAGCACTCACATCGCTGATGGTCTGCAACTGCTCCTTGATTGTGAGGTCGGCAATCTCGCTTATCTCCAGCAACGAGCGTTTATCGCTCTGCACCGCTACCATCAGGATAGGCGTAGCATCGGCATCGGCTTTCGACACCGTTGGAGGGTCACAATCGCGAGGCAACCAGCGTTGCGCACGCGACACCTTATCGCGCACATCATTGGCTGCGGTCTCCAAGTCTACCGACAACTCAAACTCTACGGTAATGCGGCTTGAGCCCTGTGAGCTGACACTCGACAAAGAGCGAATGCCCGGAATACCGTTGATATTCTGCTCCAGAGGCTCGGTAATCTGGTTCTCGATGACATCGGCATTAGCTCCCGGATAGGAACAAGTGACCGAAATAATGGGATTATCTACGCTGGGGTACTCTCTCACACCCAAATAGCTGTAACCTATCATACCGAAGATTACAATTATAAGGGTAAGCACCGTAGCAAGTACCGGGCGTCGTATACTAAGTTCCGAAATATTCATAGTCGAAGGAGTTATTCTACAACATCAAGTTTTACAGGTAAATCCTCACGCAACTGAAGCGTTCCCGAGGTGATAATCGTGTCGCCAACGCTCAAGCCCTCAGTGATATGGATAAGTGCATCTGTTCGCAATCCCGTCTTTACGGCTACGGCATGCGCCTTGCCACCACGATATACATAGACCTTATCGATACCCATCTCAGGCACGATAGCCTCCGTAGGGATGGCTATGGCATTGGGAATATCCTGCATGCGGATACGAGCCGAGATAAAGCGACCCGGCATCAAGCGACCATTATGATTGGGGTATGTCGCACGCACAGCCAAAGTGCGGGTTGCCATATCTACCTCCGACTCCTTGGCGTAAACCGAAGCGCGATAAATCGTATTCTGACCCTCGACGGTGAAAGTTAGCGGAGTACCGATTTTAATTTGGTCGGCATAACGCTCCGGAATAAACATATCTATCTTCAGGGGCGAAATCTTCGTAAGCTTTGCCACAACGACACTCGGTGAGGCGTATGCTCCCTCGCTGACATTTCTCAAACCGATAATACCATCGAATGGCGCGCGAAGCTCGGTAAGAGCAATCGTCGAATTTATAATTTCAATCTCGGCATTGAGCTTCGCCAATTCGGTACACGCCTGCTCGTAAGCCTCCTGGCTCACAGCATCCTTCTCCAAAAGGGCGCTATGGCGATATACGCGGTCCTGCGCCAACTTAAGCTGCGCCTCGTAGCGTGCCAACTGCGCAACCAAGGGTTTGTCGTTCACCTTCGCCAGAAGGTCACCCTTGCGTACGGCTGTACCCTCCTGGAAATTAATTGCCACAATCTTTCCCGAGGTTTCAAAGGTCAAATCAACCTCCTCGTCAGGGAGCAAGTTACCCACCATCGCGATATCATCGGTCAGGGATTGGGGCTGCACGACCATTCCGTTTACATTGAGAATCTTGCGCGCCGGAGCACTCTTCTTGGGAGCATCACCTTCGCTATTGGGAGCATAGTGAGTTGTGTAATATTTATACCCGGCACCCAGCAGGCAAAAAACAGTAATCAGAATTGCCGTAATAATCCACTTTCTTTTCATCGGGAAGAATTTGTTTGGTTTAACATAAATCAACCGCAAAGATATGAAAAAGTATGTAAAAATGGCCACAAACAGACTATTCACCGAAGGTGAAGTGACAAAATTGGGCGGTGAAATTGCATCTGCACAATAATGAAGAGGGTGTCCCAATTGGAACACCCTCATTTCTCAACAAGTTTTGTTCAGAATGTCGCACGGAAATTTAGGGAATTTAAGGAGTTTAGGGAGAGTTTTTTGCGTCAGCGCTAATTTCCCTAACTCACTATAAAAAACAGTGTGTTCCACAAATTTGGAACACACTGTTTTTTTTCGCAAACAAGGCAGATGCCGAAAGAGCCTTAGCAAGACGCCTTGTTTCTCCCAAGAATTCGTAGAACAAGAGCTATTTTGAAGCTGCTCGAAGATGTAAAAACCGCAGCATACTGAGCGTATGTGAGGATTTTTACAGCGAGGCAGATGCCGAAAGAGCCTTGTTATACGGATTCTCCCCTATCTCGCTATAACTCCTTAACACGCACATTACGCAACTTCATACCCTCGCCATGGCCGCAGAAGCAGATGTAACCCTTCTTATTAAACAAACCGGGGTGATTGTAACCATCCACAGTATAGGGGTTCTTCTTGCCTCCATCGGGCGCGACATTGTGGCCCTTGCACGCCTTGCGGATATTGCCATCAACGATAACCACGCCATCAACCGTAACGGTAATATGGTCACCCTTTACACGAATCTCCTCCTGGTGCCAATCGCCAATGCCATCCCACTTGATACGCTTTGCGGGGATAATACCATACACCGAGCCATGAACCTGATGTGCCAACAAATTCTTGTAAATCGGAGCATCATGATGCAAGAGCTGAATCTCCATGCCGTAATATGCGGCATCCTTACCCATCTCGGCACGAATACCTACGCCATTATTCACACCCTCCTTGCCGAAGCAGAACTCGAAGCGAAGCACAAAATCGTCATACTCCTTAAGTGTATAGAGGTTACCCGTAGAACCGTAAGATGCTGTAACATACATATATCCATTGATGGGCTGATATGCAGCGGTATTGCCCTGCCACTTATCCATATTCACTCCATCAAACAACATCTCAAAGCCCTCAGCCTGCTCCTCGGCTGACAAAACGGTAACAACCGAGCGACCATCCTGAGCCTTATTCTCCGAGATAAACTTCTCGATATCCTTGCGCTTATAAACCGCATCGCTGTCGTTGAGTGTAGCCGCAACCTTCTCCAACAGAGCCTTCAGCTCTAAGCTGTAAAACTCCGGATGCTTTGTTGCAATCTCCAAAACGGTATTCGCCGCAGCCTGAGCCGTAGCCTCATCGTCGAGATACTCCGCAGCAAGCATCATACCCTGATAGGTCTGTGTGGGCGAGAGCGCACGCAACGCCTTATTCTTATTCGCAACCGAAGGATTCAGCTCCAAAGCGGCACGATAGCGCGCATACTTCTGCTCTCCATTAAGTTTCGCCGAAGCCTTCACCAACGAGATATAACGCGCAACAGCCTGCTCCTTCAAAGCCTCATTCTCCTGCGCAATCTTATACATCTGGTCGATAAGTGAATCATCATTTATCGTGCAGAGGCTCGTAAATGCCATATTATCGACATTGCCACGATTGTAGCCCTCAACGATTGGAGCAATGGCCTCCTTCGCGCCCGTAGCCGCCAAGATAGGATAGAACATATGCACCTTGTCGGTCTTTGCCATCTGCGCCTCAATACGCTCAACCTGCTCCGCCGCCGATAGCTCCTTGAGCGACTTAATTATAGCCTGACTCACACTCTTGTTATCGCCCTTGCCTGCCAAAAGCATTTCGCACAAAGGCTCAAAATTCTGCTCCGTAGCAACCGTAGGCAGCGCCTTAACCGCGTCAGCGCAACCGGCATTTGCCATAGCCAAAACCTTATCGGCAGCCTTCGTAATGCGACGCTTCTGCAAAATCTGCAAAGCAGCGGCCTTCGAAGCGTCATTTCCATCCAAAGCCTGAACGACAGCATCGTCTATCTTGCCATTGAACGCCAAAAGTGTAGCGATAGCAGCATCGTAAACCTCACCCTCACTCTCGGTGGCAACCTCCGCCATAATAGCAGCCAAAGCCTCATCGCCACCGATGCGGCCCGCAGCTTCGATAGCAGCAACAGCTACGCAATCGCAATCAGATGAAATTTGTGATGCAATAGCCGCAATCTGGCTCTCGGCATGCGAGGCACCCAAGTAGTTCAAGATATCGACCTTCGCAGCATTGTTTACCTTTGGCAATGCAGCCGCAATCGCAGCATAAGCCTCCTCGTCAGCGAAATAGTTAGCCGTAAGCAATGCGCCATAGCGATAGTCGCGGCTCTCATCCTTCAAGCCCTTCAAAATCACAGGCAAGACATCATCGCCATTCAAGCGAGCCAAGATATCCAAGCCCTGCAAGCGAACATTATTTTTCTCGACCTTCATCAACTTCTTCGCACCCTTAGTTGCCAGATTGGGATTTTCTACCACCATGCGGTTAAGGAGTGTAACATATGCGCCATAAGCATCGGTATTCTCAAAATTATAACCTACGCTCTTTGCGGCAGCTGCCAAAACCTTCTCGGCATTCGCTCCGCCACACGATGCCAACGCATGATAGATTTGTGCACGCTCGTTATCATCCTGAGCCTCCTTCAACCACAAAATCAAGAAGCCTTCGGCTCCGGGAATATGCTGATATGAGGCGATATGCGACAATACCGACTTGTCGATATTGATGCCATACGCTCGCTGGAAGACCTCCCAAATCAAGGCTCCGCTGTCGTCAATTGTAGCCAAAGCATGGACTGCATACTCCTTCAAATATTCATCGTTAAGTTGCTCGGCAAAGAACTCAACATCCTCCTTTGTAGCACAAATCTCCAAAGTCTGCATCAGATATGCCTTCAAAACGGGAGCCTCCTCCTTTGCAAATGCAGCCTTCAAGCCCTCACGCACGCCTGCGCGTAACTCATCATCCGCCTTCGTCACATAGGTAGCCACACCACTCAACGCATACTCCATTGGCGAGTTATTAACGCCCTCAGTTACGACCTGCAACATATCGGCAATCATCTGCACACCTTCGCTACCCGTTGCTGCCAACTCCGCCATCACGCTATTGTAAACCTCTGCATTCTCGGCAGGTAACTGCGCCAAACCATCTGCCACAACCGTAGCCATACCACGCTGGCGGCCATCCTCCTGAGCATTGACAGCCACGAAAGGCATCAATGCCAACATTGTAATCAATAAAAATATCTTTTTCATCTTCACTTTCTTTTTTTTAGAGGTTTTCGGATTAGATTTTCCATGGACCACGCATCGGCTGGTCGATAAGTGCATTTGCTGCATCGTCGTTAATAAATTGCAACTTCACGGGGTCAAACTCCAAAGTGCGATTCAAGCGCAATGCACACAATCCCAAATTCACAACCGTAGAAGAGCGGAAGCCGTTTGCCTCATTGAGCGCAAATTTCTCGCGCGTATGAACGCACTTCAGGAAGTCGGTATTCTGTGGCTCAGGATCGGGCAACTCCGCCAACTTATCCATGACATTGGGGATAGTACAACGGAAGCCCTGATATACCTTGCCCAACGGGCCCTCGATATATGGAGCCGTCGGGTCGCCATGGTCCTCACCCTGAAGGATAATCTGGCAGCCGTCGTCGTAGGTATAGGTAATCTTTCGCCAAGTACCGATTGCATCGTGGTGCTGCTGTGGCGCATCCACCTCAACCTTTACAGGCGAGGTATTATCCTTACCCAAGATATATTGTACGGGGTCGATATAGTGCTGTCCCATATCGCCCAAGCCGCCACCGTCGTAATCCCAATAACCACGGAAGGTCTGATGTGTACGATGCTCATTATAGGGTTTATAAGGCGCAGGACCCAACCACAAATCATAATCCAAATGAGCCGGAACAGGCTGCTCGACAAGGTTCTCCTTACCTACCCAGAAGAACTTCCAGTTAAAGCCCGTATAGCCCGAAATTGTAACCTTCAAAGGCCAACCCAACATACCGCTATCGACCAACTTCTTCAATGGCTCAACAGTAGTACCCAGACCATAGAATGTATCCTTGAAACGGAACCATGTATTGAGGCGGAAAACACGCTTATTCTGCTCCACAGCCTCCATAACCTTCTTGCCCTCGCCAATGGTACGCGTCATAGGCTTCTCGCAGAAGATATCCTTGCCAGCCTTTGCTGCCTCAACAGCCATAATACCATGCCAATGGGGAGGTGTAGCAATATGAACGATATCGACATTCGGGTCATTGATAAGGTCGCGATAGAAATGGTAGCCACGCACCGTTTCACCTAAACGCTCCTTTGCCAAATCGACTCCGCGCTTAAGGTGCTTGCTATCCACATCGCACATAGCAACCAAACGGCACTGCTCGTCACTTGAGAAGTGCAGATTACTCATTCCAATACCTCCGGTACCGATGATACCCTTGGTTAATTGGTCGTTGGGGGCAATATGGCCCTCACCACCAAGCACGCGACGAGGAATGATGGTCAAAGCCGCAATTCCACCCAGCGTTTTAAGAAAATCTTTTCTTGTAATAGCCATAATAAAGTATGTTTTCAGTTTATTAGTTTTCGAATTGTGCAGTAAAGGTAATAATTTTTTCATAATTCGGAGAATTATCATTCACAAAAAATAGGCATCTACCGCTATTTTTCGTATATTTGTGAGGCGGGATCAAGAATCACCGTTTACGCAAAAACTAAGCGCATGGAGCAACTAAGGCAACATAATGAGTTCCGTAACGAGCAGCTGCAAGAGATTTTTTATAACTATCTTGCAGCCGAGCGTCGCTATTCGCCGCTCACCGTGAGGAACTACATGCGCGACATCAAGGAGTTCATCACTTGGGGAGAGAAGAGCTCCGGAGCCGGCTTTTCACTTATGCAGGTTAAGGGCGAGGACCTACGCAGCTGGGTGGTGTATCTTGCCGACGAGCGCAGACTCAAACCACAGAGTATCAATCGCATGCGTTCCTCTATACGGTCACTGTACCGTTATCTGCAAAAACGCGACATAATAGAGAGGGATGTTCTTGCAAAACTCTTTGCCTTAAAGAGCGCCAAGCGCCTCCCGAAGTTTGTACCCGGCGAGCAAATGGAGGGCGTCGTAGAGCGTGTGCTGCAAGACCTTTCGACAGGCGATTGGCGAGAGCGCCGTGATGCCATGCTCACACTCCTGCTCTACGCTTGCGGGATACGCCTCGCTGAACTTATAGGCATCGACAAGAGCGATTTCAATGCCGACTTCACCACCTTGCGAGTTTTCGGAAAGGGCAGCAAGGAGCGCATCATACCTTTGGTCGGTCGCGTCAGGGAGGAGGTAAAACGCTTTTCGGAGAAAAATTCTGCGGAAAATATTTGCATAAGTGATGAAAATGCACTATTTTTATCCTCACAAGGTAGTCGCATTTCGCGTAGCGATGTTCAGCGTAGTGTGGCACGCCTTCTGCGGCAGTGTGGAGTGAGTGGGAAGTGTTCACCGCATATATTGAGGCATACTTTTGCTACGCACCTGCTGAACGATGGCGCCGACCTGCGCGAAATACAGGAGTTGATGGGGCACGCCTCGCTACGGGCAACGCAGGTCTACACGCATAACAATATTGCTGCGCTGAAGGAGGTGTATGCTACGGCACACCCCCGCGCGCGCAAAGAGGCGAACGCCGAGCAACAATGACGAAATAAGGTCTTAGACCTACTATTATATTGTTTAATTCTAAAATTTGAAGGCTATGAATGTACAGATTCAGTCAGTGAAATTCGATGCCAGCACGAAGTTGGTAGAATTCATCGAGAAGAAATTAGCCAAGTTGGACCGAGTAGCAGAGAATGCTACGGGAGTAGATGTTGTGTTGAAGCTCGACAAAGATGATGAGAAGGGTAACAAAATCGCAGTTGTTACACTCCGAGTGCCGGGTGGAGATATCCGCGTCGAGGAGCAGGCCCACACCTTCGAGGAGGCCATCGACAATGTTATGGATGTTATGAAGCGCCAAATCGAGCGCCGCAAAGATAAATAACCATTTTTCGAGGATCACTCCTCAAAACCACAAAAAGTCCGTCAGCACTGACGGACTTTTTTTTGTGATAGGCACACCGCAAAAGAAAAAATAGAGTGAAGTAAATTGGGATAAAATCGTGTGCGAGAGGTGAAATAATTTTGAATTTTGAGTTCTGCATTTTGAATTTCTATATCTTTGTCGTATGAAACAATTTGCAATTATTACGGGAGCGTCGTCGGGCATTGGCGAGGAGTATGCCCGACAGTTGGCGACCAAAGGGTATAATATTGTTGTCGTGAGCGAGCGCGACAAGGAGAATTGTCGCGTGGCGGAGTCGTTGCGTGCAGAATATGGCATCGAGGCATTGCCCTTGTGTGTCGATTTGACCAACGACGATGCCGCTCAAAAAGTATTCGATTTTGCACAAAAAATCGACGGCGAGGTCGATATTCTTATAAACAATGCCGGCATGCTGCTCTTTTCGACTTTGGAGCGCACCGCCGAGGAGCGACTCGACAAGATTGTGGCTCTGCACTGCACCACGCCCACAAAACTATGTCGTCTGTTTGCTTCGGATATGGCTCGTCGCGGGCGTGGACATATTCTTCTGATGTCGTCTGTTACGGCTTGGACTCCCTACCCCACTATCTCGCACTACGCCGCCTCGAAGGCCTACCTAAAGAGCCTCGGGCAGTCGCTATGGTACGAAATGCGTGACAAAGGTGTGAGCGTCACGACCGTTTGCCCTTCGGCGGTCGATACGCCTTTCTATAATCTGAATGACAAGATGCGCCGCCGCCTTTTGTGGTGGGGTTTGATGCTCTCGGCCGAGGATGTCGCTCACCGCGCCTTGCGGGCAATGTTCCGCCGCAGAAGAAGGTGTCTGCCCGGCTTCTGGACCAAGTTGGAAGCGGCCGTTTGTGCAGTCCTACCTGCATGGGCGCTGCTTCCTATACTAAAAATCCCCGCTGTAAAGCGTATCTTGGAGCGTATCTAAACTTTTAGCCCCTAACAGCCCAGCGGCCGAGGCAGACCATCAGCAATCCTAATATAAAGGTGAGGCCGGCGTAGAGTACAAACACAAGCCAATGGCGTTGCGAGAGCAGCATATACATATCATCGGCAAATGACGAGAAGGTGGTGAGGCCGCCACAAAAGCCCGTTATCAAAAACAGGTTCATCGCGGGAGATATCACCCCACTCTTTTCGGCGAGGGCGAAGAATATTCCTATCAAAAAGCTGCCCACGATATTCACAACAAAAGTTCCCCACGGAAAAACCGCGACCGTAAGCATATGGCACAATTTGCCGGTCAAAAAGCGCAGGCAGGTGCCGACAAAGCCTCCAAGTCCTGCTACAAGCATAGATTTCAGCATATTTTTCTTTATTATCGGTCCTTTCGCTTCAATTTCGATGCCACATCTCGCACTGGAGTTTGGCATGTTCTTTGCCACAAGATGCGACATAATCACAAAATTTTACAATATGCATTTAACACCTAAAGAGATTGACAAATTAACCCTTCTATCTCTCGGAATGATTGCCGAAAGACGGTTAAAGAAGGGGTTGAAGCTGAACTATCCCGAGGCGGTGGCATACATCACTTCGGCAGCGATTGAGGGGGCTCGCGAGGGGCACACCGTAGAACAGGTCATGAGCGATGCCGCATCGGTTTTGAATCGCAACGATGTTATGGAGGGCGTAGCCGACATGATTGAGTTGTTGCAGGTCGAAGCGGTATTCACCGACGGCTCACGACTTGTAAGTATTCACCACCCTATAAAATAATGCGCTATGGAGAGAAAAGATAAATCTGCGGCTCAAGATGCCGCAAAAGTGGCTGCACAGCATAAATCCGCAGCCGAGGAGAACCGCGCAGCAAAGACTACAAAACATGAATTATACCCCTCGGATAGAGGTTTTTATCCCGCAGAGGCGATACCCGTAGGAGGTGTGGTATTATGCAACGAGGATATACCCTACAACTTGGAGCGTCGCACCATAACCATAACCGTACGCAACACGGGTGACCGCCCGATTCAGGTGGGCTCGCACTTCCACTTTTTCGAGGCAAACCGCTACTTGGAGTTCGACCGCGAGGCGGCATTCGGTTGTCACCTGAATATTCCGGCAACGACCGCCATTCGCTTCGAGCCCGGAGATGAAAAGCAGGTCGAAGTGGTCAGCTACGCCGGTAAACGCCGCATCGTAGGTTTCAACGGCTTGGTAAACGGCTATGCCGGCGAGGAGGATGCTCCGGTATATCTTCCTACGCGACATCGAGCCTTCGAGCATATGCACAAAGCGGGCTTCAAATGCTCTCACAAGCATAACACCGCAAACGACAACACAGGTAATCAAAACAAGGGTAATAAAAAATCTTAAAATCATGGCTATAAGTACACGGCAAGAGTATAACAATCTATTTGGACCGACCACAGGCGACAAGATTCGCTTGGGTGACACAGACCTTTATGTCGAAATCGAGCGCGACCTGCGCAAATATGGCGACGAGGTGGTCTACGGAGGCGGTAAAACCCTGCGTGATGGCATGGGTTTGGCAAACACAATGACTTCGGAAGAGGGTGCGCTCGACATTGTCATTACAAATGTGACTATAATCGATGCTGTTTTAGGTGTCGTAAAGGCAGATGTCGGCATAAAGGATGGGCGCATTGCAGGCATAGGCAAGGCGGGAAACCCCAACACGATGCATGGCGTATGTCCCGAATTGGTAACGGGTGCAGCAACGGATGCCATATCGGGCGAGCATCTGATTCTAACGGCCGGAGGTATCGACGGACATGTACACCTGATTTCACCACAACAGGCCTACACCGCCCTGAGTAACGGCATCACAACGCTTATAGGTGGCGGAATAGGTCCCACCGACGGAACAAACGGCACAACCATAACATCGGGGCGCTGGAACACCGAGCAGATGCTTAAATCGTGCGAGGAGCTGCCCGTAAACATAGCTCTTTTAGGCAAAGGAAACTGCTCGGCAAAGGCTCCCATACAGGAGCAAATCGAAGCCGGCGTATGCGGATTGAAGATTCACGAAGATTGGGGCTCGACGCCCGCCGCGATACGCACAGCCTTAAAAGTTGCCGACCGCTACGATGTGCAAGTCGCCATTCATACCGACACACTCAACGAGGCGGGATATGTCGAGGATACCATAGCCGCCATAGATGGTCGCACGATTCACACCTACCACACCGAGGGTGCCGGAGGAGGTCATGCCCCCGACCTGCTGAAGGTCGCTTCGATGCCTTTCGTATTGCCCTCTTCGACCAATCCTACACTCCCCTTTGGCATAAATTCACAAGCCGAGCTATTCGATATGATTATGGTTTGCCACAACCTAAATCCCAAGATTCCTTCGGATGTGGCATTTGCCGAGAGTCGCGTAAGGCCCGAAACACAAGCCGCCGAGAATGTTCTGCACGATTTGGGCGTTTTGTCGATGGTGTCGAGCGATTCACAAGCGATGGGTCGCATCGGCGAATCCTTCATGCGTACATTCCAGATGGCATCATTCATGAAAAATGCCTGCGGACGCCTACATGAGGACTCCACCGAGAACGATAATTTCCGCGTACTGCGCTACATAGCCAAGATAACGATAAATCCCGCCATAACATTCGGCATGTCGGATTACATCGGTTCGGTCGAAAAGGGGAAAATTGCCGACCTCGTACTTTGGGAACCGCAATTTTTCGGCGCAAAGCCCAAGATGATAATCAAAGGCGGCATGATAAATTGGGCTAACATGGGCGACGCAAATGCCTCACTTCCAACACCTCAACCATGCATCTATCGTCCGATGTTCGGCGCTTACGGCGGAGCGTTGCCGAGTGGATGTATATCATTCGTGTCACAAGCCGCCTATCAAAACGACATTGCCAAGCGCCTACATCTGCATCGTCAGGTATTACCCGTGCGTCGCACGCGTCAGCTGACGAAAAACGACATGGTCCGCAACGGAGCAATGCCCTCGATTGAGGTGAACCCCGAAACATTTGAGGTTATGGTAAACCGCTGCCACGCTTATGTAAAGCCGGCCGAGAAGTTTTCATTATCGCAGCTTTATTGGTTTGGTTAAGATAGGTCATTCGAGATGGTAATATGCAACGAAATAATCGGCAACATGGCCGATAAGGAGGTCGCTGTGCGATTTTCTCAAGCCCGAAAAGAGGAGATTATGCTCGACCAATGGACCGCACAGAAGAGTCGTTTTGTGGTGCGTGACCACCAAGGCGAGGAGTATGCCATAGCACTTCGGCGCAACGAGAAACTGCGCGACGGCGATATTATATCCTTCGACACGAAGGCTAATCGAGTCATCGTTGTGCGCCTCGACCTCAACGAGGTGATGGTTATAGACTTGGGCTCATTGATGCAAAAAGAGCCCGACGACATAATACATATAGCCGTTGAGTTGGGACATGCGCTCGGCAACCAACATTGGCCCGCAGTGGTTAAGGGTTGCAAGGTATATGTACCCCTGACGGTGGACAAGAAGGTTATGCAAAGCGTAATGCAGACACACAACTTTGAGGATATAGACTTTGCGTTCCACCCCGGAGCGCAAATCATACCCTACCTCGCACCGCACGAAATAAGACGCCTATTCGGAGGAACGGGGCACGCCTCCACACACTCTCATTCGCACACCGAAGATGAGCATTAATCGAACTTCGACAACCGCGCTTATGCGGCTCTTGCAACTCTCCGACTCGGCACTCCCCGTTGGGACTTTTTCATTCTCCAACACTCTGGAGAGTGCCGTAGAATGGGGTGTTGTAGAGAGTGAAGCGAGTTTGGAGCAATACTGCATGGAGGTGGTTCGCACGGCAGCGTTTACCGATGCCGTGGCGGCATTGCACGCTCATCGGGCATATCTTGAACAGGATTATGCCCGCATTGCGGATGCCGACAGCATGTTGCTACGCTCAAAGCTCAACGACGAGGCACGCCAAATGACTCAACGCATGGGGCGCAAACTCACCGAATTGGGCATAGCGCTCTCGAACGACCAGACCCTCAACCAATGGCACCGCGACATTCGCGAAGGCGTGGTGGCGGGGACATATGCCGCAACACAAGGGATTATGTCGGCTCTATGCGGCATTGCGCGCGAGGAGCTGTTCTGCTCGATTTGTTATGGCGCGGCGAATATCATTCTTGGGGCGGCATTGCGTTGCATGCGCACATCGCACATCGCAACCCAGCGCATACTATGGAATATCGCGCCCCACATCGAGCAATTATACCTCGAAGCAGCGGAGTGCAACATCGACGAAATGAACTCATTTTCACCCGAATACGACATCATGGCATCGCTACACGAAAAGGGAGATAAACGACTATTTATGAATTGATTAAAACGATGAATAACACTTGCAGAATAGGTATTGGCGGACCCGTAGGCTCGGGTAAAACCGCAATAATCGAAGCTATAACACCTCGGCTGTTGGAGCTGGGGCATCGAGTATTGATAATCACGAACGATGTGGTCACAACCGAGGATGCCAAGCATGTAAGGCGCATGCTCAAGGGCATACTTATGGAGGAGCGTATCATAGGTGTCGAAACGGGCGCTTGCCCACACACCGCTGTACGCGAAGACCCCTCGATGAACTTGGCGGCAGTCGAGGAGATGGAGCGTCGATTTCCCGATGGTGATGTGGTCCTCATCGAATCGGGAGGCGACAACCTCACTCTGACATTCAGCCCCGCGTTGGTCGATTACTTCATCTATGTAATAGATGTCGCCGCAGGGGATAAGATTCCGCGCAAAGATGGACCCGGAATATCACACTCCGACATACTCGTGATAAACAAAACCGACCTCGCCCCCTATGTTAAAGCCGACTTGGAGGTTATGCGTCACGACTCGCAGGCGATGCGCGGCACAAAGCCGTTTATCTTCACAAACTGCATGACAGGCGAAGGTATCGAGGAGCTGGTTGCGCTTATCCGCCGCGAAGCGTTGTTTGATAACCCCTCAACCGAGCATAAATAGCATGAGAGATACTCCGAATGCCACTTTTACGACCACTCCGCGCGAGATGCTGCCCTACACCGCCGAGCCAAAAGCCGCTCCGGCCGGAACAACAGGGAAAGCCGGCTTCTTGCGCCTCGGATTTGAGTGCGATAAAAATGGTCGAACGATACTGCGCGATTGGGAGCGACGCGTACCTCTCATCGTGCAGCAGGCGCTCTACTTCGACGAGGAGCTACCCTCGATGGCGTGTGTCTACATACTCTCATCGGGAGGACCCAATGTCGATGGCGACCGCTATGAGCAGATTTTTTCGCTCCGCGGCGGAGCTATGGTGCATCTCTCGACAGGTGCTGCGACGAAGCTTGCCGAGATGCGTTACAATTACTCGTCGATGCGTCAGACCATTCGCCTTGAGCCGGAGAGCTATTTGGAATATCTGCCCGAGCCGATTATCCCATGCCGACATACGCGCTACCACTCCGACACACGCATCACGATTGCCCCTTCGGCAACTTTAATCTACGCCGAAACTATATTCTCGGGACGGAGATTTTTCGGCGAAGGAGAGCGTTTTCGATATGATATCCTATCCTTCTCGGTGAAAGCCGAGCGCGAAAACGGCGAGCCTCTGTTTCGCGAAAAATTTATAATTCGCCCCGAGCAACACTCGCCTCAGGCCGTAGGTGCAATGGCAGAGTTCGACATCGTGGCAAATGTAATTGTTCTTGCCCCGGAGGAAGTGGCAGAGGATATATATGCCTCAACCATGCCGTTTTTTGACCCACAAGAAGAACTCGCGGCCGGCATCACACGCCTGCCAAACGGATGTGGTGTGCAATATAAAATTTTGGGTAACAGCAGCGACAAGGTAAAGCGTACGATACGCCGCTTCGCCTCCGCGGTACGCCACAGAGTGAAAGGGCATCACCTCAAGGATGATTTCCCGTGGCGATAAATATGCCCGAAAAGCTCGATGTTTACAAGCCTAAACGATATCACTCCGAAACATATTCAATAACTTATAAAAAGCAGAAAAATCATGGAAGAACCAACTTCTCTCGACAAGCAAATTTCAGAGCAGACCACGCGCAGCATCATAGATGAATTATTGCGAGGCGCAGGGCAAGTGATGTTCCAAAATAATGTTTGGACAGGATTGCTCTTTATGGTTGCGATATTCTGGGGCGCACTGCGCGAAGCAGATATGATGGTTGCATGGGGAGCATTGCTCGGATTGGCAACCTCAACCGTCACAGGCCATATATTACGACTACCGCAAAAGGATGGGCAACAAGGTCTTTGGGGCTTCAACGGCATATTGGTGGGGTGTGCATTCCCCACTTTTTTAGACGAAAATGCTGCCATGTGGATTGCTCTTGTGATATGTGCCGCCATGACAACATGGGTACGCTCAGGACTAAACAATGTTATGGCTCCATGGAAGGTAAACTCCTTCACCTTTCCGTTTGTGTTGTGCAGCTGGATATTCCTGCTCGCAGCGCGTGCCATGCAGGGCCTTCCAATCGAGGATATGACCGCGCCCTCGCTGCCCACAAACTTCACATCGCTCAACACAATCCCACCCCTGCACCTATTGGAGTATTGGCTGAAGGGTATTGCACAAGTCTTTTTGCTCAATTCGTGGGAAGCCGGAATATTGATTCTCATAGGTCTTTATGTTAGCGACAGGTGGGCTTCGCTATGGGCGGCCATAGGCTCGGCGATTGCACTGCTGTGTGCCATAGCCCTAAAAGCCGCAGGCAGCGATGTTTCGGAGGGTATGTATAGCTTCAGTCCCGTACTTACGGCTATCGCGTTGGCAACCATCTTTTACAAGCCGAATTGGAACTCGGCATTATGGGCTGCGATGGGCGTTGTTGTGACGGTTTTTGTGCAGGCGGCAATGAATATCGTACTGCAACCGTTAGGTATACCTACGCTCACTGCCCCCTTCTGCATTGCCACATGGCTCTTTTTGCTGCCCATGATACGCCTCGATTACCAAACCGAGCCCGACCACTCGTCGTGGGATGATAAGAGAAAACCCCACCTGGCAAAGCGCAACAAAAAGAGGAGCAAGGCTCAAAATTAAATTTTCAATCTCAAAAAAACTATTATCTATGCACATGTCCGACGCATTAATCTCCCCGACCGTAGCTGCGGTGACGGGAGTCGGTGCAATCGTTCTCACCGCGATAGCCATACAGAAAACAACGCAACCTCAAACCGAAGGCAAAGCTCCGCATACTCACTCCCTATTCCCCTTGATGGGTGTTTTGGGAGCATTTATCTTTGCCGCGCAGATGATAAACTTCACAATCCCCGGAACAGGCTCCAGCGGGCATATCGTTGGCGGAGTACTCCTCGCGGCAATACTTGGCCCGTGGGCGTCATTTCTAACCCTCACGGCGGTACTGATTATTCAATGCCTGATTTTTGCCGATGGAGGTCTGCTTGCATTGGGCTGCAACATCATAAACATGGCTGCGATGTCGTGCCTGGTGGCATATCCCATGTTTTTCCGCAATATAATGGTCCCCAATGCCACCACGCTACGACTCTCCATAGCCTCGATTACCGCCTCGATAATGGCTCTATTCTTTGGTGCGGTTGCCGTTACCATCGAAACATCGTTATCCGGAGTCACAGCGCTACCCATGCGGAAATTCTTGGTCTACATGGTCGCGATTCACTTGGCAGTCGGGATTTGCGAAGGAGTGGCAACGGCAGCTATTCTCGCTATTGTAAAGCGCTATCGCAAGGATTTGATTTTGGATATGAACAAGGACTCCGCACCGCAACACCGCCGAATGGGGCGGATAATATCGATATTCGCTATCGTTGCGCTGGCGATAGGCGCCTCTTTTTCGTGGATTGCATCTTCTAAGCCCGACGGTTTGGAGTGGTCGATAGAGCGTGTGGCAGGGGGCGAAGAGTTGGCATTGCCCGACACTGATTATCACTCCTCGGCCCTGCGTATCCAAGAGCAAACGGCATTGATTCCCGATTATAACACCTCTCTTGCCGGAATACTCGGCAGTGGCGCCATAATACTCGTTGTATTCATCGTCACCTACATATTCTCGCCTCGCACAAAGCCATGAGCAACAAACTGATGCGCCTTTTATGGCTGCTTGACGAGATTGAAAGTTCCTCACGCCGACGCTCACCCCTAAGGCAGATTGCACCTCGCGCCAAAGTCTTGGTTGCGGTGATATTTCTGCTTGCGATGCTTTCGATGCCTGTGGAGAGGCTCTCGGAGCTGATGCTTTTTGCACTCTACCCGATTATGACCGCCGCCATAGGAGGCATAGCATTTGGCAAGGTTGCAAGGCGCTCGTTGCTGATTGCGCCACTAATGGTGCTTATCGCCCTGCCGAATATCTTCTATCAGCGGGAGGCGATGTTTCAAATCGGAGAGGTGGTAATAACACGCGGATGGATAACCTTTTTCTCGATAATCGTACGCGGAATACTCTCGCTGCAAGCCCTCATGTTACTCGTTGCCTCCACCGGCATCTACCAGATATGTCGCGCACTGCAACAGTTGGGACTGCCCGCCCTACTCTCCACACAAATATACATGATTATGAGATATATACGCCTCATCGTCGAGCAGGCATTATCTATGCAGCAGGCTCGCGCGGCACGAGGTTTCGGACAGAAGAGCTACCCCATGAAGATGTGGGGCATGTTTGTCGGGCAGCTCCTCCTGCGCTCGGTAAGGCGTGGCGAAGAGATTGGGCAAGCGATGGCCTCCCGCGGCTTCGACACGCAACTGCCGGCAATCGCCCTGCATAATGCCGAGCGGTGGCGACGACGCGATATATTCTACACCATAGCTTGGAGCGCTACGCTCCTATTGTTGCGCACTTTACACTTTGCCGAGAGGATATTTTAATACCACACATTACCATGCACCACTATTTGCAATTCGACTCTGTTCACTTCGCCTATCCCGACGGACATGAGGCCCTGCGAGGCGTATCGTTTCACCTCACACATGGCGAACATGTAGCTTTAGCAGGGGCTAACGGAGCAGGGAAATCGACCCTGCTGATGCAGACAAACGGACTGCTCATGCCCTCGAAGGGGAGCATAGATGTGGGTGGCATAACGCTCTCCGCGCAAAGCCTCAACACCATACGCCAACGCGTGGGATTTATATTTCAAGACGCCGATAATCAACTATTTATGCCCACCGTAGAGGAGGATATCGCTTTCGGACCCTCGCTCATGCCGTTATCCGCCTCGGAGGTTGCTTCGCGTGTCGATAAAGCACTTCAGGCGGTCGGTTGCGAGCATCTCCGCCACCGTGAGCCACACACCCTTTCGGGCGGAGAGAAACGCCGCATAGCCATAGCTACGGTTTTGGCGATGACGCCCTCAATTTTGGTGCTTGATGAGCCAACAATAGGCTTGGACCCCAAAGCAAGGCGCGAGTTGATAAATCTACTGCGGGATTTTTCGCATACAATATTGATTGCCACACACGACATGGAACTCATCGCAGAATTATGCCCTCGCACAATCGTCCTAAAAGAGGGAATGATTGTCGCCGATATGGCTACCGATGCGATATTCGCGGATGTGGCGCTAATGGAGGAGTGCGGCTTGGAGCAACCTCTATCCGTGAGATTGAAGGCGCTGTCGCAGATGATTCCCACGGTCGATAACCCATAGCAACGCCACGCCGACACCGACACCCACAACCGACTCAAAAAAGCGCAACGAGCAGTTTGTCAAAGGGTTTATGTCGGGCTCCATTTGCGTAATAAGCAGGATAATAATAAGCGTAATTGTAGCAATACGGCTCTTGGTATAGATTCCGAGCATCATGCAGAACAGCTCCAGCACGAATATGGCGCATAGCATTCCGAATAGGCTGAAGTGGAAGTATTTCAGATAGATATAGCCAATTAAAGATCCGATAAAGGTTCCTAAGATACGCATCACCGCAGGGCGTAATGATTCACGAAAATTACCCGCTTGCAGAACAATAACAACCGAAGTGCAGGCAAGCAGCGCCCCCATCCATTGCGATACCCGATGAAATGAGCCGGTTACATAAATCCCTACAATGTAAGCGATAAGAATGCCGATACATGAGGTAATAAGCACCACGATATTTACACGCGCCCAAGCTCGCGCCAGCATATCAAGAATCTGAGAGAAAATATGTTTCATAACACTCGTTTATTGCACCAACGGCAATAAGCGAGCCGAAAACAAGATGAAAAATAAAAGAGCAAAGATGAAAGATTATTAAAAATAACAAATCTTTGCTCTTTCATCTTTGCTCTTTTACCTCTCCTCCGACTTTACATCACAGACCTTCGTAAGTCCTCGCTCGGCGGCCAACTTCTCCATCAAGGCATACGCCTCGTTATAGTCGTTACGGATGTCGCCATCCAAAATGGCATTTTTGATTATCTCCTTTATCTCGCCGATGGTGTTGCAGGGCTGCAAGGCATAGCACTTCATAATGATATCGCCTGTGATGGGTGGCTGGAAGTTACGAATGCGGTCGCGCTCCTCCAAATCCTTCATCTTGCGGCGCACCAACTCGAAATTGGCAAGGTAACGCTTCACCTTGGCATCGATACCCGAAGTGATATCCGCCTCGCAAAGCGTCATCAACTGCTCCACATCGTCACCCGCCTCAAACAGCAAACGCCTCACTGCCGAGTCGGTAACCATATCCTCCGACAAAATTATGGGGCGCAGATGCAGGTATACCATCTTCTGCACAAACTTCATAGGCTCGCCCAACGGCAGTTTCAAGCGGCGGAATATATCGCGCACCATCTTCGAGCCGACAACCTCATGCTGGTGGAAAGTCCAACCGATTTTCTTGTCATACGCCTTCGTAAGCGGCTTGGCTATATCGTGCAGAACTGCCGCCCAACGCAGCCATAAATCATCACTCTTTCGGGCTACATTATCCAGCACCTTCAAAGTGTGGCGGAAATTATCTTTATGAGCATGATTTCCCACCCGCTCCACGCCACACAAGCGCTCCATTTCGGGAAAAATCAACTCCAGCAAACCCGTCAAATGCAGCAGGTCGAAGCCGATAGAAGGTACAGGCGATAGGACTATCTTGTTGAGTTCCACTTGAATGCGCTCCTTCGACACGATTTTTATGCGTTCCTTGTTTCGCACTATCGCCTCGAAGGTCTCCTCCTCGATATCGAAACCCAACTGCGTAGCAAATCGTATCGCCCGCATCATGCGCAAAGGGTCATCCGAGAAGGTTATATCGGGGTCGCATGGCGTGCGGATAATGCAATCCTCCAAGTCGTACATACCCTCGAAGGGGTCCACCAGCTCGCCAAATCGCTCGCCATTCAAACACCACGCCATAGCGTTTATTGTAAAGTCACGACGACGCTGGTCATCCTCCAGCGTTCCGGGCTCGACAATAGGTTTTCGCGAGTCGTAAGTATAAGACTCCTTACGCGCACCGACAAACTCAACCTCGGTACCTCCGGCGCGTACCATAGCTGTTCCGAAGGTCTTGAAAACCGACACCTTGCCCTTAACCTCGCGACCCAAAGCCTCAGCAACCTCAATACCACTACCAACGACCACAACATCAATATCGGTCGAGGGGCGATGCAGATAATAGTCGCGGACATATCCGCCCACGACATACGCCTCAACTCCCAACTTATCGACGATAGCCGAGATTTTGCGGAAAACCGGATTTTCGAGAGCCTTTATGCTATTCTCTTCCATTTTAATATTCGCTTCTATTGGATGGATTACTTGGTTGAGTTGAGGCAACGACGATATAGTTGTACGGTATTCTCCAAGCCGAGATAGAGAGCATCGCTGATAAGGGCGTGACCGATAGATACCTCGTCACACCATGCAATGCGCTCGGCAAAATATTTCAGATTTTCGAGGCTCAAATCATGCCCCGCGTTAAGTCCTAAGCCGACCCTGCGTGCCGCCTCGGCAGCCTCTACATATGGAGCGATAGCAGCCTCACGGTCAGCCTTATAGCCTGCGGCATATGCCTCGGTATAAAGTTCCACGCGCTGCGCACCGCACGCTACGGCACCCTCAACCATTTCGACATCGGGATTGACAAAGATTGAAGTACGAATACCCGCATCGTTAAAGCGAGCGCATATATCGCGCAAAAATTCGGCATGACGAATGGTGTCCCAACCGGCATTCGAAGTAATGGCATCCTCGGCATCAGGTACAAGTGTAACCTGTGCAGGGCGCACCTCCATAACCAAATCGATAAAGCTCGGAATGGGATTTCCCTCGATATTGAGTTCGGTGGAGATTGCAGCCTTCAGTTCCCTGACATCCGAGTAGCGGATATGACGCGCATCGGGGCGTGGATGAACCGTAATACCCTCGCCTCCAAAACGCTCGATATCCAATGCCGCCTGCAACAAATTGGGCACATTACCGCCTCGCGAATTACGCAATACGGCAATCTTGTTTATGTTTACACTTAACTTTGTCATAAAATCGTTATATTTGCATCATATTTCGCTACTTAAAGATTTTTAGCGGGCAGCCGTAGTTGCTATATTCATAGCATCACCATGCCTCAAAACCCGAAAATCCGCAATTGGCGAGGTAAAGTTACTTATTTTTTTTGACGAAGAGGATGAAAATCTTACTTTTTTCCCGTCCGCAGGTAAAACTCTCTGCCGACGACATAGAGCGATTGTTCTCGCTCATTGAGAAATATGGCTTCGACTACGCCATAAATCGCGAATTTGCCGAGGTTGTGCAGAACCTCTCTGCGCATACTATTTCCGAGGATAGAATCTACGAACACGCGATTTCGTGCGACGCAGAGGATTGCCTCATGGTATGCTGCGGAGGCGACGGAACACTGCTCGAAGGAGTACACCGCCTAAGCAATAAGGCGATTCCCGTAACGGCAATAAATTTCGGGCATTTGGGCTTCCTGACAGCCACCACGCGTGAGGGATTGGAGGAGTTTTTCGACGACATAGCCAATGCCCGCCTTCGCATAGAGCCTCGCACGATGCTCTCGATAGAGGGTTTGCATCAGGAGCAAGGCACGATAACCGCCCTTAATGAGGTCGCGGCACAGCGCCTGGAGGCTACGATGCTGAAGGTTGTAACAAAGGTAAACGGGCAGACCGTAACACAATTCAGTGGCGACGGCGTGATAATCGCAACACCCACAGGCTCAACAGCTTACTCTTTAAGCGCCGGAGGCCCGATAGTAGCTCCGGCTTGCGGATGTTTCCTCATTACACCATTGGCTCCGCACAACTTCGGTATGCGTCCGGTGGTCGTTCCCGATTCGGCGGAGATTTTGTTGGACATCAGCGCGCGTCATGGCGAAGCGATGCTGTCGATTGACAACCGCACCTACCGCATATCGGAGGGCGAGAAGATTACTATCCGTCGAGCTTCGGAGGAGGTTTTATTGGCTCTGCCGCACAATATATCATTTTACGAATCGTTACATACTAAAATGATGTGGGACGCCGATATTCGGAATCGTATTTAAGGCGAAGAGTAGCATTCGGCAAAAAGCTCCAAAAGTGCAGAATCTGCAACACAAAAAGGAGTTTTGCGGAATAATATTCTTGCCTTAAAGTCGTTTTTATATATAAAAACGGAGAAAAACTTTATTTTCCCACTAAAAATGCCTACATTTGCCGGTTGTATGAACGCAGAGAAGAAAATACCGACACACCTTGCCATCATTATGGATGGAAATGGCAGGTGGGCAAAGTTGCGCGGCAAGGAGCGCAGCGAGGGTCATGTTGCCGGTATGGAGGCTCTACGCCACACGGTACAACATGCCGCAGAGGTGGGTATTAAGTATTTGACCGTATATGCCTTTTCGACCGAGAATTGGGGTCGCCCCCGAGAGGAGGTTGATGCCCTGATGGGGTTGATATGCAAGGGTGTAGAGATGGAGGCTTCAACTCTCATCGAGGCAGGCATAAAGGTGGTGGCAATAGGCGACCGCGAGCGTTTTTCGCCGGAGGTACACGATGCGTTGAATCGCATTGAGCAGCTTACAGCCGAGGGCGAGAGAATGACTGTTGTATTGGCACTAAACTACTCCTCACGCAGCGAATTGGGTATGGCTGTGAGAAGTATTGCCCAAAAGGTTGTGCGCGGAGAATTAAAGGTGGAGGAGATTGACGAAAAGGCGATTTCAGCAAACCTATATACAGCCGAGATACCCGACCCCGACCTTATAATCCGTACAAGCGGAGAGTGTAGGTTGAGTAACTTCCTGCTGTGGCAGGCTTCATATGCCGAGCTATACTTCACCGATGTGCTGTGGCCCGATTTCGACCGCGCAGCATTGGAGGAGGCCCTGAAGGCTTTTGCTCGGCGCGACAGACGCTACGGCTTGGTAAAATAATGATTGGAAACACATTGTAGATAGATGAAATACCTGATTAACAGACTAATGGCAATAACAGCAATGCTGCTTTGGGCAGTGTTGCCGTCTATAGCTCAAAACACAACAATAGAGGGCGCGGAGCAAGCCGACACAGTCGATGCTCGCCGCAAGGAGGTTAAGGAGATGGTCTTCGACAAGAACGCCCCCATGATGGAGATGAAGGGCGCACCTCGCTTGTATTATATTCGTAATGTGAATATCAATGGCGTAGAGCACCTCGACGAGAATCAGTTGCGCATCACCGCAGGTTTGATTCCCGGAGATTCGATTTACATGCCGAGTGATTATATCTCAAACTCTATCACCCGTTTGTGGAGCCAGCGTTATTTCTCGGATGTAAAGATTGGCGCAACAATCGAGGGCGACAGCCTCGATTTGGAGATATTCCTCAAGGAGCGTCCTCGCGTATATCAGTGGTATTTTACGGGCGAGGGCATTGGCCGCTCGAAGCAGAAGGACTTGGCTGACCAACTGAAGCTCAAGCGCGGTACCGAGCTCTCGGATTATGTAATCGACAAGAACGAGAAACTCATCAAGAAGCACTTTGCCGAAAAGGGTTTCCGCAATGTGGAGGTTAAGACCTATATTGAGAACGACTCGGTCATCAGCAACGCCGTAAATGTCACTTTCCACATTTCGCGCAACGATAAGGTAAGAGTGGGAGCTATCTCTTTCTCGGGCAATAAGCTTTATGACGACAAGCGTCTGCGCAAGACCTTCAAAAAGACTCACCAGAAGTCTGCAAACTTCCTGCGCAACACCAAATTCAAAGAGGAGGATTACAAGGAGGATAAGAACCTGTTGCTCGACTTCTACAACTCTCGCGGTTATCGAAATGCTACAATTATCTCGGATTCGGTATATAAGCTTAGCGACAATCGCATAGGTATTCACCTCGACATTGACGAGGGCGAGAAGTTCTATATCCGCAATGTGAATTGGGTAGGTAACTCAGTTTACGACACAGAAATGCTTCAACGCATGTTTAGCGTAAAGAAGGGCGATGTTTACGACAAGAAATCTATGCACAAGCGCTTGGGTATAGGTCGCGAAATGGACCCCGAGCAGATGTCGGTAGCCAGCCTCTACCAAAATAACGGCTACCTGATGTCACAAATCGACCCCACGGAGGTTGTCATCGGCAAGGACTCGATAGATATGGAGATTAAAATCTTCGAGGGTAAACCTTTCACAATTAACGAGGTGGGCATTTCGGGTAATGTGCGCGTAGACGACGAGGCTATTCGCCGCGAGATGGCTATCTACCCCGGACAGCTCTATGACCGCTCGATGTTAATGTATACACTACGCCAGATTATGGGTATGGGACACTTCGACCCCGAGGCTCTGCAACCCGATGTACAGCCCGTGAGCGACGAATTGGTAAACATTAACTTCCCGCTCACCGAGCAGGCAAGTGACCAATTCAACATCGCCGGAGGTTGGGGTTCTGGTTCGTTTGTGGGCTCTGTCGGTATCACATTGAATAACCTCTCGACTCGCAACATCTTCAAGAAGGGTAAATGGATGCCTTATCCTATGGGTCAGAACCAGAAACTCTCGATTTCGGGACAGACCAATGGTACCTATTACAAGGCTATCTCGGCAAGCTTCACCGACCCTTGGGTAGGTGGTCGCAAGCCCAACTCTTTGACAATCTCTACTCACTGGTCGGAGCAGAACGACGCATATTATATCTGGCAGTCGGCAACGATGTACTTCCGTACATTCGGTTTGGCAGCAGGTTTGGGTAAGCGACTGAAGTGGCCCGACCCGAACTTCACGCTCTACATGGAGGCTCAATATCGCCGCTATGCGCTGAACAACTGGGGTTACTTCATCATGAAGGATGGTGTTGCGAACGAGATTTCGGTTAAAGTAGCCTTCTCGCGCTCGACAATCGACCAGCCTATCTACCCGCGTAAGGGTTCGGAGTTCTCACTTGTGGGTACATTCACTCCACCCTACTCGGCATGGGACGGCAAGGATTACAGCGACGATGCAATGCCCGACAGAGAGCGTTATAAGTGGATTGAGTACCACCGTTGGCAGTTGAAGGCTCGCTGGTTCCAGGCTCTTACACGCAACGAGAACCTCGTTTTGATGGCAAGTGCCGAGATGGGATTCCTGGGTCACTACAACAAGCATAAGCTCTCACCTTTCCAGCGATTCGAGATTGGTGGTGACGGTATGAGCGGCTATACTATATATGGTGTGGATATCATCGGCTTGCGCGGTTACGAGGATGGCGCGTTGGATCCTGTGGGTAGTAATTACTCAATGGCTTACAACAAATATACTATGGAGTTGCGTTATCCCGTTATATTAAAGCCATCGTCACAGATTTTCGTGCTCGGCTTCTTGGAGGGAGGTAGCGGATTTAACTCTTGGCGCGAGTTCTCACCCTTCAAGATTAAGCGCTCGGCAGGTTTTGGTGTGAGAATCTATCTGCCGGTTGTAGGTCAGCTCGGTTTGGATTGGGGTTGGGGCTTCGACGCTCCTATGGGCAGCACAACGCGTAGCGGTAGCCAATTCCACTTCACCATGGGACAGTCATTCTAAGCCCGATGATAGATGCCGGCGTAAGGAGAAGCGAGGAGCGAAAAGCATGGCATTCGTACGGCTGGCGAGGTTTTTGGATTTATTTTGTTATATTTGTAATATAAACAATTTGACTTATGAAACGATTAGTATTGATTTTGGCTCTCATGTTGAGCTTTACGGCGGCTTCGGCACAGAATTATGCAGTCGTAAATAGCGAGAAGATTTTCAAGTCAATCGCAGCATATAACGAGGCTATTACGCAACTCGACCAGTTGGCAGAGAAGTACCAGAAGGAGGTTGATGCCAAGTTCGAGCAGATTGAGACCTTATATAATAATTATATGCAGCGCCGCGCATCACTCTCGGAGGCTTCACAAAAGGCTAACGAGGATAACATCTTGCGTCTGGAGCAGGAGGCTACCGAGTATCAGGAGTCATTATTCGGCACGGATGGCGAGTTGATGAAGAAGCGCTTGGAGCTTATCCAGCCAATCCAGAAGAGGGTTTTCGCCGCTATCGAGGAGTATGCCAAAGCTAAAGAGTTGGATATGATTATCGACACTGCGCAGAACGCAACTATGCTCTATCACTCGGCAAAGGCGGACCACACCGAGGCTATAATTGCAATTTTGAATACCAAATAACGACAATATAATCACTACACACGAATAAAAAATTATGAAAAAAGTATTGAAACTAACCCTTGCGGTTTTACTCGTGATGTCATCAACATCACTCTTCGCACAGAAGTTCGGTCGTATCAACTCACAGGAGATTTTTGCAACCATGCCCGAGACTAAGGAGGCAGATACTCAGTTGCAGGCATATGCTCAGGAGCTGAGCGCACAGATTGAGACTCTTCAGGTGGAGTTTAACACCAAGTATCAGGACTACCAGAAGAATGAGGCTACAATGAACGAGTCTGTAAAGCAGCTTAAGAACAAGGAGTTGATGGATATCGACAACCGCATCCGCGAGTATCAGCAGATTGCTCAGCAGGAGATGTTGAAGAAGCAGGAGGAGTTGCTCGCACCTATTCGCGAGAAGATTACCAACACCATTAACGAGATTGCAAAGGCCGGAGGTTACACCTTCGTTTACGACACCACAGCAGGCTCGATGGTTTATATCGACGAGGCTACCGTTACCGATTTGGGTCCCGCCGTACGCGCGAAGTTGGGTATTGCAGAGAATGCCACAGCTGCAGCCGCTGCCACTCCCGCACAGTAAACAGATTCTCAAAGAATTAACTGGGCTACTTGAGTTTCAAGTAGCCCAGTTTGTTATATATGCAAATGTCATTCTGAACAAAACGAAGTTTTGCGTGAGAATCTCTTTGCTCTTTCATCTTTCATCTTTGCTCTTTTTAGACTCTCACGGTCGCTTGCGCTCCCTCAGAGTGACGAAAAAATGGTAGTCAAACCGTCATTCTGAGCAAAACACAGTTTTGCGCGAGAATCTCTTTGCTCTTTCATCTTTTGTCATGCCACAAATACAGGATGACGGTATATTAATTTACGCCCCCACCACGAAGCGCAGCAGGGCCTCGGCGCAGGCTTCGGGCTCTTCGATAAAGCCCATATGGCCCGACTCCTCCAACCACACAACCTCGGCCTGGGGATTCTTCGCGATAAATGCCTCAGCAGCCTCGACGGGGATGTAATTATCCAACTTACCCAAGATAAAAAGCTGACGCACAGCGCTCTGACGCAACATCTCGTTCTGGTCCTTGCGGGCAATCATACCCTCCAGCAGGGCGACAATGCCATCCTCCTCGGTCATATGCACCTGCTCGACCAAATCCTCGATATAATCCCTCAGGCGCTTGCGATTCTTCTCGGCAAAGCCCGCCTCGGGAGCTACCGCCGCCAGCATATCCTTCTTACCGGCACGCACCAACGCAATCTCGCGACGGCGATTCTCAACCTTTTCGGCGGTATCAGCATTAGGTGTCGAAGAGAGCAGAACGACACCATCCAAACGCTCGGAATACTTCTCGCAAAACGCCAACGCTATATATCCGCCCATCGAGTGGCCCACCATAGTTACGCGCTCGATGCCCATAGCGTCGAGCATATCGCGCAGCGTGTCCGCCATAAGTTCCATGGTATGCTTCTCGGCTATCGCATCCGAAATTCCATGACCCGGAATATCGACTGTAACAACACGCACCTTAGGCGTAAGGAGTGGCAGAAAATCATCCCACACATACATCGACTCCAAATATCCGTGCAGCAGCACAACACACTTCTCGCCCTTGCCCGAATCGGCAACATGCAACACGGCATCACCCGCAATAACAAAATTTTCTTTCATGGTTTCATTGTTTCAAACTGTGTAAAATTAACAATTTTCAGCCATAAAACCGCATGTACGACCATATTTTCAGCAAAATCGTTATCTCTCGCCACATGAGCATAAAAAATATTTTTGTTTGTCGCAGGAAATATTACTAAATTTGAGGGATAATTACCATTTTGAAGATGCAGATAGAGATTATAAAGTGTCACGGCTCAGGCAACGAGTTTGTCATGGTCGATTTAATGGCAATACAGCCCATAACCGATATGGCGGAGTTCACTCGCCAAATATGCGCCCACCGCGATGTGGAGGGTGCTGACGGAGTGCTCTATGTGGTGAGGATGGGCGACCGATACGCCATGCGCATGTTCAACCCCGACGGCTCGGAGGCTGAGATGTGTGGCAATGGCATACGCTGCGTAGCACGACTTGTCGAGGAACGATATATCTCAAGCGGGGAGTTTACTCTCATTTCGGGAGGCTCGCTCTACCCCATACATCGCGCCGAGGATTTCGCCGAGGGCATAAAGGCTTATGGAGTGGACATCGAGGTGCGCCTAACAAGTTCCGACTTCGCTTTTGCACACGGAGCCGAGGAATTTATCGGGCAGAGAATACCCTCGCTCGGAGGCAAGGAGGCATTCACGGCACTAAATTTGGGTAATCCGCATATCGTTGCCGCGGTAGAGGATATCGACATGGAGGAGTTGGTGCGCTTGGGCGAGAAGGTGACCTCGGAGAAACGCGATTTCCCGCGCGGTATAAATGTCAGCCTATATAAGAAGTGCGGCGACAATGCCATATATGTCGCGACATACGAGCGTGGCGCCGGCATAACATATTCGTGCGGCACGGCAATGACGGCAAGTAGCACAGCTGCGGTACTACTCGGCTTATGCGACGAGAATCAGGAAATCAGCGTCTACAATCGTGGAGGCATGGTGAAGTGTAGCTGCCGCAAGGATAACGGGCGCATCATAACCCGCTTGACGGGCAATGCCACATATCGCTGGCGCGGCATTGCGGAGTGGCAGAGTGGCGAGGTGAAGAGCATCGCTCGCACAGAGAGTTTCGATAAAGAATGTGCGGCATATGATAGTTTTGTTGCGGAGTTAAAACATAGATAATAAAAACATGATGCGACTGCGAGTTTTACATATGTGGCTTATAATCGTGCTGGGGATATTATGCTCGGCATGCAGCGTCACACGCAATCTCTCGCAGGGCGAATACCTTTTGCAAAAGGTTAAGATTGAGGCAGATAAGGAGGTTCCGCGCAAAGAGCGAATCCTGGCTCCCACGCTTGAGCAATATGTCCGCCAAACGCCAAACACCCACTTCCTGGGTACAAATTTCTATGTCTGGGCATATAATTTGGCTAATCCCGACAAGGATAATTGGTGGAACAACCTAAAGCGCAGAATTGGCGAGGCTCCGGTGATATTTGATGAAGCACTGACTAAGAAGAGCGCCGAAAATCTAAAGACATATATGGACTCGCGAGGTTACTACTCCTCACAAGTGGAGTACTCGGTCGATACCACATCACGCCGCAAGCGCGCATTGGTAACTTACCGCACACATCAGGGCGAGCCCTACCGCATAACGAGCTTTGAGTATAATTTCCGCGATAAGCAGATTGCCCCAATAATAGAGGCAGACACCGCCAAGTCGTTGATTCATGTGGGCGACATCTTCGACATTACGGTGTTGGACAAGGAGCGCGAGCGCATAGCTCAATACCTGAATGACCGCGGTTATTTCAACTTCTCGATTAACAACATCGAATATCGTGTCGATACATTGGGCGGCAATCGCACGGTGGGCATTCGCATGATTGTGAAGCGCAATATCACGGGTTACGACGAGCAGGGACGCGCCACGATGGATAATAATCGCATTTTCCGCATCGCCGAGATAAATGTTATTCCCGACTATGACCCCGCAGTGGCACGCTCGGAGAGCGATAGCCAGATGAACGACACGATATATTATCAGGGGTTGAATATCATAAGTGACGGCAAGCCGAATGTGCGTCCCAAGGTGCTGCATACGGCAATTCCGATAACTCCAAATTCTACATACAGCTCATCGCAGGTGAATCGCACCTACAACGAAATAATGTCGTTGGGCTACTTCAAGAGTGCACGCATAGCATTCGAGGAGATACCTATCGCAGAGGGCGACACACGCTTTGTGAACTATGCCGGCGAAGGTGCAAAGCCCTACTCACCGCAGAAGTTTGATAATATAAACGAAGGTGCCTTACGCTGCTACATACTCTGCTCTCCCACGCTTAAGCAGGGATTAAATGTTGAGTTAGAGGGAAGCACGACATCGAGTTTCTACGGTTTGTCGGCAACACTCGGTTACCAAAACCGCAACCTCTTCCGAGGCATGGAGACACTGAACGCTTCGGTAACCTTCGGATACGAATATATGAAGGCGCCCCACACCTCGAAGCGCCAGGCGAATGAGTTGGGATTTGCCGTGGGTCTATCGTTCCCGCGATTTATCCTGCCCTTCAACCTCTCGACGCGCAATATAAATATTCCGCGCACGAAGGTGGAGCTGTCGTACAACTATCAGGACCGCCCATATTATCGTCGCTACCTGTCGCGTATAAATTGGACCTACTCATGGCGCAGTCTGAATGGCCGTTACAGCTATCAGTTGCGCCCCATAGACCTCAACTGGATTGATGTGAGCTACATAAATGCCGACTTCTTCAACTCGTTGCAGAACGAATATCTGCGCCAGAGTTACCGCACGCAGGCAATTGTCGGATTATCAGCGTCCTATGTCTATAACAACCAAAACAAAAATGTAGGCGGAAATGCCACACTGATGCGTATAAATTTCGAGTCTTCGGGTAATCTGCTCAACCTCTTTGAGCATGCATTCTCGCAAAAGACCCCCGAGGGATATTATGAAATCCTCGGCGTAAGATACTCGCAATATGTGCGTGGCGACATCAGCGTAAGTCGCAAAATCATGCTTGGCGAAAAGACCGCATTGGCTGGTCGCATATTCGCAGGTTGCGGTCTACCCTATGGCAACTCAAGTGCGCTGCCGTTCGATAGATTGTTCTATGTCGGAGGTAGCAACAGCATGCGCGGCTGGGCCCCCAGAACGCTCGGCCCGGGAAATACTCCCGCCGAGGATACCCCCTACCCCGTGCAGATGGGAGATATGCGTTTGGAGGCCAACTTGGAGTTCCGATTCCCGATTTGGGGCATGTTCCACGGTGCAACATTCGCCGATGTGGGTAATGTGTGGTACTTGGACCGCGACAAGGCGCAAGTCCCCGAGGATGGAATATTCCACTTCGACCGCTTCTACAAGCAACTCGGTTTCAACACCGGTTTAGGTCTGCGCGTAGATATCAAATTCGTAATACTGCGTTTGGACTGGGGCGTGCAGATTCATAACCCTAATCGTCCGGTTGGAGAGCGCTGGATTCACGATTTCAAGTGGAAAAATATGGCGCTGAACTTCGGTGTGGGTTATCCTTTCTAAACCCATAGCACAAAAAAAGTGGTGAAATGTCGGAAAACATTCACCACCGAGTTAGGTTAGTTAGGTTAATGAGAATATGTGGGTCGCCCCACATTGCTATAACAAAGATAGCACATTTTTCTTCCCACGCAAAATTTAATCTATATTTTTTACAATTTTCTCTTCGCAATTATTAATATTTTTGAAAAATCGCCGCTTTACAAAATATCACCCACGGCAATATCAAGAGCCTCGGTATCCGGCAGAGATTTGTCAGCGCCTGATAATGACAGATTTTGCACCATACCGCAATGACGGCTGCGATAAATCGCGGGAGTAACACCATACTCCTTTTTGAAAAGTTTTATAAAATGTGAGGTGTTCGGGAAGGTACATTCATTACCAATCTCCGAGATAGACTTGCCCGTAGAGATAAGCAGCAGACGCGACTGCATCAATCGCTGACGAATAAACCAACGATGTGGCGGCATCATAAAGTGGCGCTTGAACTCCTTCTTGAATGAGGTTAGCGAGCGATTGCTCTTCGATGCCAGCTCCTCAATCGACACATCGCAGAAGATATGCGAATAGATTATCTGCTCGAAATTATCGTGTGCCGAATCTACATTACTCAACACTTTACTCTTCAGACAACCATCTGCTTGTGAAACAATTAAGTAGACAAGCTCCGTCATCTTGATATTCTCCGCTGTTTCGTCACGCATAAAATCGCCATCCTGAAGATAGCTGATGACATGATTGAAAAAACTCCGGAAAATAGCACTTGCCGGCATCGAGATATGATTCATGCGACGGCATCTATCGCAATGGTGAGAATTGGTAATGTTCATCGAATAGTTCATATTCAGATGAAGCAATATGCGCTGCAAGAGCGCGGGAGAATAATAGGTCACAATCTGCTCGAAAGGACGCCCCTCCTCGGGAATATCCTCCACATAATGGCTTCCTACACCCAAATAGAAAATATCGCCTCGCGATATTGTGTGATGAGAATCACCGTAATAGATATGCTTCTCTCCACGAACAACATACCCGATGGCGCATCTTGATAGGTTTAGCAACTGAATGCCTGCGCGCATGCCCTCAACATATTTTACAATTGTCGGTTGAGCATCACCCTCTGTTTTGATTTTGTCTGACATGATATTGGTTTTTAAGCTTTTAGCTACACCAAAGATAACAAGAATATATTGTTATTACAATTATTTTACATATTTTTATGATATTTTATCGTAATTGCAGATAAAAGCACCCAATTAACAGAGAATAATAGCCCAAATAGATTATCAGGTAAGGATTGTCGCATCCGAAAAAGATATGCAACGAAGAAATATTAGAACACAAAAAAAACGGATATCACGAAAGTGTGATATCCGTTTAATATTGAAGGTTAAATAATATTAATAGCCATCAGCCTCCAAAGATGCGTAAGAAATCTTCAATGCGTTTGCACGACGAAGCTCCTGCTTAACATCGGTGATAATACCCATCTTGGTATAGCGGTCTGCCTTAATACTTACTGTCATATATACACGGTCAGCCTCATCCATCTGCTCACGCTCGGCAGCGATGAAGTCACCGATATCCTTTGCAGTCTTATAAGAGTCATTCAACTGAATCTGGGGAGCTGTACCATAGCGAGCCTGCATATGAGATACGGGCACACCTATATTAATATAGCTGACCAAATTCTTCTTCTCCAACTTCTGAACCTCTGTTGCATTAGGGAGCTGGTACTTCACCAAAACCTCCTGCTCACGCATCGTAGTAGAGACCATAAAGAAGAACAGAATCATAAAGATAACATCAGGGAGTGATGCTGTTGAGATTGCGGGCAGTTCCTTACCACCCTTCTTTTTCATTACTGCCATATTATCTTCTCCTTCCTGTTTTTCGTGGCTCTGCCTCTGAAATCTTCAAAGGTACAGCGTCAATTATAACTCCTTTCTCTTCGTCGCTAAGTTCAGAGAACTCCTTCTTGAACTTACTCATTGCAACCTCATTACGAACCTCGTTGAAGGCGCGAGTAAGCTCATTCTGAACCATGATATAAGTCTCATAGTTAGTATCACGAGTAGTCTGCAACGACACAACGCCCTTACTTACATCGTAAGTCCACTTACTTCCGTCCGGCATCTCAATTTCGGTAGGTGCCTTCTCGGGAAGGTTCTCATCGTCGTTTACATTCAAAATGAACTCCTTGGTCTTATCCTTAAGGCCATGAATATCCATCTCCTTATCGCCCGCCATAATACTGCCCTGGGCATTAACGAATACCAACAATACATTGCGGTCCTTAACCTTCTGGTCCTCCACCTTCATATCCTCAGGGGGCATAGGGGGAAGAGTACGAAGAAGTCCCTTATCGGTATTCATTGTGGTAGCGACGAGGAAGAACACGAGCAACAAGAACGCGATATCCGCCTGTGAACTGGCGTTAATATCCGGTGTTTTTCTTTTATTTCCTCCTGCCATAACTCAATCTTATTTAAGAGCGTCGCTTACAGCAGAGTAAATTGCTGCAACAACAGCACCTGCCATAGCTACATAAAACACAAGGATGCAGGCATCGGTAATAACGGTATCACCACGCTCAAAATAGCCCTGGTTCTGAAGGTCCACAATCTGATAATCGTGACCATTAGCAACCACATAGGCAATAACTACAATTGCAATGATAGCAACAAATGAGAAAATTGCTCCCTTGAGGCCCTCGGGCTTCACGAGCAAATCACGGCATGCACCAAATACCGCAGCAGCCAACGACAATGCCAGCAAAGCATAACCCCAATAGAGGTTAGCGCTAACAGCGACTGCATTCTCAACGGTTGGGTCCTCTGGAGTTGCGAATACCGCCCAAGCAACCAAACCAATTGATACGGCCATAAGTGCTACCAGCAAATATTTAAAAACTTTCTCCATTATCAAAATTCTTTAAGGTCTTAATTATTTCTTGTTGTAAGCGGTCAAAATATCAACCAAAGTGATTGAAGAATCCTCCATTGCGTTTACGAGGTTATCAATCTTTGAGATGATGTAGTTGTAGAACAACTGAAGAATAACGGCAGCAATAAGACCCATCAAAGTTGTCAACAACGCAACCTTAATACCACCTGCTACAACGGTCGGAGAGATATCACCTGCAGCCTGAATCTGGTCGAACGCCTCAATCATACCAACAACGGTACCCATGAATCCCAACATAGGAGAAAGTGCGATGAACAAACCAATCCAAGAAAGACCTGACTCCATCTGACCTGTCTGAACTGAACCGTAAGATACAACTGCCTTCTCAACAGCGTCCATACCCTGATCCAAACG
>JAFXIS010000018.1 GCA_017532885.1 Alistipes sp.
CAGGCCGAGCACGGCACGGTTGAGCAGAAGATTTCGGACCTCTACACTATGGGGTTGGACTCTGTACGCCTCAATCAGGAGGGTATCACTCCCGTAAAGAACGATATCAACCAGATTATGGCCCTCAACAACCTCACCGAGGTGGCTATCGCTGTGGCTCGCATCCATACAGCCGCAGGTAACCCCCTGTTCAGCATTGGTGTGAGTGCCGACCTCTTGAATAGCAACATCAATGCCCTCTATGCCGAGCAGGCAGGATTGGGTATGGGCAACCGCGACTACTACTTCGGCGAGGAGAACGAGGCAAAGCGTAAAGGATATGTCGAGTGGCTCACAAAGGCATTCTCGATTTATGGCGCCGACAACGCAAAGGCTCTGGCTGAGGATGTTATGGCTTTTGAGACCAAGATGGCCGATAAGTTCCGCACAAATGTAGAGTTGCGCGACGTCGAGGCCAACTACAACCCTATGTCGAAGGACGACTTCGTAAAGCGTTATGCTGGGTTCGATTGGGCAACCTACATCGCAGAGATGGGTATCGGCGAGTTCGACAAGATTATAGTAGGCCAGCCCGAAGTATTCGACAACCTGAACTCACTGCTTAAGAGCGAGACGCTCTCGACCATCAAGAACTACTTGGCAGCCAGCGCATTGCGCAGTGCAGCAGGTTTTGTGAGCGACGATTTGTATGAGGCTCACTTTGAGTTTTTTGGCCGTCAGATGTCGGGCCAGCAGGAGATGCGTCCCCGCTGGAAACGTGCTATGGCTGTACCCAACAGCATCTTGAGCGAGGCTGTGGGCGAGATGTATGTAGCAAAGTACTTCCCCGAGAGCGACAAGCAACGTATGACCGATATGGTTAAGAACTTGCAGGTGGCATTGGGCGAGCATATCGACGCCCTGGAGTGGATGTCGGATGCCACAAAGGCTAAGGCTCACGAAAAGTTGGCATCGTTCACCGTAAAGATTGGCTATCCCGACAAGTGGAAGGATTACTCATCACTCGCAATAGATGCAAAGCAATCGTATTGGGAGAATATCAAGCGTGCCAACACTTGGTACACACGCGACAACATCTCGAAGTTGGGCAAGGAGGTTGACCGCGACGAGTGGTTTATGTCACCCCAGACCGTAAATGCCTACTACAACCCCACAACAAACGAGATTTGCTTCCCCGCAGCCATCCTTCAGCCACCGTTCTACAACTCTGCGGCTGACGATGCAGTAAACTATGGCGCCATAGGCGTGGTAATTGGTCACGAGATGACTCACGGCTTTGATGACCAGGGCCGTCAGTTCGACAAGGATGGTAATATGAATAATTGGTGGACCGACGAGGATGCCGCAGCATTCAAGAGCCGCACCGATGTGTTGGTTGAGCAGTTCAACAAGATTGAGGTGTTGCCCGCCAAGGGTGACCAGCCCGCAGTGATGGCCGATGGTGCATTGTCGCTCGGCGAGAACATTGCCGACCAAGGCGGTTTGCGCGTAGCATACACCGCGTTGCAGAACTCGTTTGGCGAGGCAGGCAAGCCCGAACCCATCGACGGCTTCACTCCCGAACAGCGTTTCTACCTCTCATACGCTACTATCTGGGGACAGAACATCCGCGACGAGGAGATTGCACGCCTCACGAAGGTCGATGTTCACTCTCTGGGCCGCAACCG
>JAFXIS010000019.1 GCA_017532885.1 Alistipes sp.
GAATTTTGAATTCTCCTCTCCTATCTGCACTCTTCTGCGTCGCGCTTAAGTTGCTCGCGCAAAGCGTCGATTGACGAAAAACGCTGCTCATCGCGGATTTTGCGTAGGAGGTGTACCTCGATTTCCTTGCCATAAAGGTCGCCCTCGAAGCCGAAAAGATGTGTTTCCAAAAGGCGTGTAGTGCCATCGACCGAAGGGCGCATGCCGATGTTCGACATGGCATTGTATTCGTGACCTAAGAAAATAACCTTTGAGGCGTATACGCCATTCTCAATCTCGGTAAGTCTATGAGCATCTATGTTAGCTGTGGGAAAACCTATTTTACGCCCCAGTTGCGCACCTCGAATAACCTCGCCCCTGATAATCATTATACCTTATATTATATATAAAATGCCGTATTAAATATTCTGTGTGAGTTTCTTTACGAGCGAGAACTCCGAGAAAAACTCCTTTGCCAAAACTCGCAACACCGTATAAGAGGGTATCGCCAAAAGCATACCCAGGATTCCCGCCATATATCCTGCAACGAGGATAACCAGGAAAATCTCCAACGGATGTGCCTTCACTCGCTCGGAATAAATCGTAGGCTGCAATACAAAGTCGTCAAAGCCCTTTGTGCAGAAGAGCGTGCAGACGATGATTGTAACCGTATGTATGGCCGTATAACCCTCAATGGGGCTTACAATGCCGATGAATGCCGAAATTATACCTCCGATAAGTGGTCCTGCATAGGGTATGACATTCATAACTCCCATAATCAGGCCGATAAGCAGAGCATTGTCGGTTGTCATGCCGAAGAGTATCATTATGGTCGAGATAACGACCATAAGGATAAGGCTCTCGGTTAAAAGTCCCGTAAAATAGCGCGATAGTAATACCGTAATCGAATCCAAAGCATGCGTTTCATTCTTTTGCAATCGGTCGGGGAACATGGCGGTGACCATAGAGTAGAACAGACCATCCTCCTTAAGGAAGAAGAATGTGATGAACGAAATGGAGAATACGGCAATCAGTGAAGACAACGCCAAGTTTACAATCGAAGTAAAGGTGTTGTTTATAGTGCCGTAATTGACAAAGTCCTTAAGGAATGTGCCGATGGTTTCACGCAGCGAGAACTCCGTTTCGGGGAGTGCAAACATGCGTTGCAAGTAGGCTTGCGCATGAGCCAAAGGCTCCTCAATGGATGCTAATACGGTGGTGAAATCCAACTGTGCAAACTCGTTTATCTTATTGAAGATAAGAGGTATAAACAGCGAGAAGATAGCCGCAAATGCAACTAAAATTATAACCAAAGTAATAGCTGCAGCGGCCCAACGCGGCAGATGGTGCTCCTTAATGCGGATGCGTAGGAGCCAGCCGACCAAAGGTCGTCCGACGATGGCAAGTACCGCAGCGACAAGAATGTATATGACCACAGAGCTGAAGTACCATACTAAAAACAGCACCAATGCAGTAATTGCTGCACCAACCAAAAAACGGAGTATACTCTGAGGTGTAATAGTCATTGCGTGTCAGGTTTAAGTTTATCTGCGTAATCTTACAAGAGGAGTCTGCGAACCAATAACGGGGTCGCCAATCTCTACCAATAACTCGCTATCCTTGGGAACAAGAACATCAATTCGTGAGCCAAATTTGATGAATCCGAATACATCGTTTTGTCCCACTTTATCGCCAATTTTGATATATGACACGATGCGGCGTGCGATAAGTCCCGCTACCTGACGGAAGAGGACATGATTGCCGTCGTTCATCTTCACTACGGTCGTCGTGCGCTCGTTCTCGGTCGAAGACTTCGGATGCCAAGCGATAAGGAAGCGGCCGGGGTGATATTTGTAATACTCAACTTCGCCTGATACCGGCATCCAGTTCATGTGGATATTGGTAACCGACATGAAAATCGAGATTTGAAGCATATCTTTCTTCATGTACTCATCCTCGTAGACAACCTCGGTTACAACAACACGACCATCGCATGGCGAGAACACAAGGTCGTTATCATGAATCTTTACTCGGCGAGGCTCGCGGAAAAATGCCACGATAAAGAACCAAAACGCAACGAGTATCACAGTGCTCATGATAATTAGCGCCCCATTGAAGTGGTGTTTCATAAAGTGATACATCAGAGCCCATAATGCTAAGCATATGAGGCCCGAAATGGCGATTATCCTATATCCTTCTTTGTTGATTTTCATATGTTTATATGTTTAGGTTTTCAATTATTGGTTAATCGGTAGGTTATGCTATTGCAAAAAATATCAGATAGAGGAATACGAAAGGCACCGAGAGGATAAGCGCATCGAAGCGGTCGAGCCAACCTCCGTGTCCCGGTAATATATGCCCCGAATCCTTAACATCGACCGAACGCTTGAATAGCGACTCTACCAAGTCACCAAAGACGCCCGATATGGCAGCAATAAGTGCTAAGCCTATCCATTCGATAGGGTTGCCATCCATCACCACCGACGCGAGGTAACCCATAGCCATAGCACCTAAAAGGCCTCCGACAAAGCCTTCCCATGATTTCTTGGGAGAGATGCGCTCGAAGAGGCGGTGCTTGCCAAGCGTAATACCGAACATATAGGCAAAGACATCATTTGCCCAGATGATGAAGATGTAGAACAACACAGCCAAAGGACTCCATTCTCCTTGTCCCAACAAAACGGGAATAAAGAGTAGTAATGACATCGGCATGGCGACATAGACAATACCCATAAGCGTTGTACCGATATTTGCAATCGGGGTAGGGCTCTTGCGATAGAGTTCACATACAAACATCATGGGTAAAAGCAGCATGATATAGAGCAGGAGTATTACGGCAAGTATCAGCAGTGTATCGCTTACCGTGCTATCGCTAATAAGGAACAGCATGCAGGCGAATGCTATGATAAAGATGCTACCGCCGGCAATGTATCCCAAATACTTCTGGGGTTGGTAACCCGCCTTCGTTGCCAAGCGATAGAACTCGCGTTCTCCACCGATTATAATGGCAAGGAGTAGTACTCCAAAGCTCCATTTTGACCATAATATAGCGCCAAGCACCACAGCCAATAGGACTATGCCGCTGGCTGTTCGTACAAGGAAGTTCTTCATTTTGTCGCTCATGCTCTTATCTCTGTTTGGTAAGTTTGTGCTTATTTTTGTAACACTTCAGGCTCTGCGGCGGTGGTTACGATATCAGACTCTCCGTCTGTCGAAGGTGCAATTGTCGCACCCTCGTTCTTTGCCGCTGCGGCATTCTGCTCCTGCTCCTGCTCCTCTTTTTGAGCCTGAGCCGATTTACCCAATATAGCCTCGATATCCTCAGCGTAGATTGTCTCCTTCTCCAAAAGGAGGTCTGCCATGGCATTTATCTTATCGTTGTTCTCTTCGATAATTGCGCGGGCACGATTATATGCCTCATCCAATATGCGGCGCACCTCGGAATCAATCTCGTGGGCAGTTTGCTCACTGAATGGCTTTGTGAAGGTGTCGCGTGTACCCGTTGAGTCGTAATAACTTATGGGGCCAATCTTCTTGCTCATGCCGTAGTATGTCACCATCGCATAGGTTGTCTTGGTTGCGCGCTCCAAGTCGCTCAACGCACCTGCTCCAAGAGTGCCATAGTTCACCTCCTCGGCAATGCGACCTCCAAGTAAGCCTGATAATTGCTCCGAAAGAGTGTTGTTCGTAACATGCACGCGCTCCTCGTCGGGTACCGACCATGTAGCACCCAAGCTCTTGCCTCGCGGAATGATTGTGACCTTCAAAACGGGATCGCACTCCTTGAGCATCCACATCACTGTGGCGTGTCCTGCCTCATGAATTGCCGTAGCGCGGCGCTCGGCGGGTGAAATGCTCTTATTGCGTTTCTCCAAACCTCCGATTATACGGTCGATAGCCGCCATGAAATCTTCGCGCGTAACCATCTTCTTGTCGTGGCGAGCGGCGATAAGGGCAGCCTCGTTGCAGACATTGGCGATATCGGCACCTGAGAATCCGGGGGTCTGCTTCGCCAAGAATGCGCGGTCGATATTGCCATCCATCTTTATGTGGCGCAGATGTACATTGAAAATCGCCTCTCGCTCTTTTGCATCGGGCAAGCCGACATCAATTTGACGGTCGAAGCGTCCGGCGCGCATAAGCGCCTTATCCAAAATATCTACACGGTTTGTTGCTGCCAAAACGATAACGCCCGTATTGGTCTGGAATCCGTCCATCTCGGTAAGGAGCTGATTAAGCGTGTTTTCGCGCTCGTCATTGCCCGAGAAACCTGCGTTCTTGCCTCGTGCACGACCTATGGCGTCAATCTCGTCGATAAAGACGATACATGGAGCCTTCTCCTTTGCTTGCTCGAAGAGGTCGCGCACGCGCGAAGCACCCACACCGACAAACATCTCGACAAAATCGGAACCCGAAATCGAGAGGAATGGTACATTTGCCTCGCCGGCTACTGCCTTTGCCAAAAGTGTCTTACCCGTTCCCGGAGGGCCTACAAGCAATGCTCCCTTAGGAATTTTTGCTCCCAACTCACGATATTTATCGGCCTTGCGCAAGAAATCGACAATCTCCATAATCTCAACCTTTGCCTCCTCCAAACCTGCGACATCTTTGAATGTGACGCGCTTATTTGGGTTGTCTTTGTCGAATACCTGGGCGCGGGCTTTGCCGACATTCATGATATTGCCGCCACCGCCACCTCCGCGTGACATGCTACGCATAATGAAGAACCAGAAACCGACAATCAATATCCATGGAAGGATATTGAGCAAGAAGTTGCTCCAGCCGTTGCGCTCCTCGATATACTCGATGCTGACGGGGTTATTCTCCACATCGGAAGCCTCTTTGGCAGCTTTGATGTCTTGGTCCAAAAGCTCCACAGAACCAATCGTGAAGAACATCTGCTCGCCATCTTTGGGGAGGTTCTTCATTGTTGTGTTCTCCTCGCTATTGCGATATTGCTCGATAGCCTCATCCGTGAGGTAGACTTTGGCTGTACTCTTGTTGGTGACGACGATGCGCTCAACTTCACCCTTACGAACCATCTCTACGACCGCATTGGTATTGGTCTTGACAGGTTCTGCAACACCACCGCCAAATAGAGAATATCCGATAATGGCGATGATGATAGCAGCCCAAAACCACATGAAATTAAACTTCACGATAAGCGTCTTGGGCGTCTGTTTGTTATTCTTTTTCTTGTTGTTATTCTTATTTGTCATATCGTATGCAGAGCAGTAGAGCCTCTGCTACTCAATAGTTGTTGTAAATATTGCTAAACCCTCATCCTCTACAAATGTAGCAGGAGGAGGGTAGTTGATGCTTAAATGCGGATGTTATAACTCGTAGTCGTACTTCTTCATCGGAGCATCGGCCCACAACTCCTCCAAATGGTAGAACTCGCGGAGCTCGGTCTGGAAGATGTGAACTACAACATCGAGGTAGTCCATTGCAATCCAAAAGGCATTCTGCTGACCCTCGATACGCCACAACTTCTCGCCCAACTTCTCCATTACCTCCTGCTCGATGCCGTCGGCAATGGCTGCAACCTGCGCCGTAGAGTCGGCATTGCAGACGATGAAGTGTGAACATATCGCGCCGTCGAAGCCCGAAAGATCCAATGATACAATATCCTTACCCTTTTTGTCCTGAATTGCGTTTACTATCGTTTCAATCAATTTTTCCATACTCTTTGTCTATATACATATAACTTTGCAAATATATGATTTTTTTGTCATATTATGAAATAAAATGGGTGTTGTTGTGCCGGTTTGTGAATGTTTTTGCATAAAACGCAAAATTACGAGCCTCTATTTTGAGTGACTCGTAATTTTGTGTGGTCGTTTTGTTGTATGAAATGGTCTATTAACTACCGCTAATGCATAAATTTTTGAAGATTGCCCACCTTGTCGATAATCGTACGCTCCAATGCGTTTATGATAGATGTCTTAACATATGTGCGACGGATGGCTATGGCTATGCGACGCGAAGTAGCACCTTTTGCCAACATTTTGATTTGCGATTTACGCTCCTTTGGGATATATTCAAGAGCCATTTCGGGTATTATGGTCATGCACGAAGTGCAGTTCACGATACGCATCAAAGTATCCAACGAACCCGATTCGAAGTAGTAGTGTGACGGCATATTGCGGCGTGCCTGGCAGAGTTCCAAAATCTGGTCGCGCATGCAGTTGCCACGGCTGAGGAGGATTAAATCCTTGAGGTCTATATCCTCGATGCGGATGTTTGAACGCTCATAAAGCGGATTCGAGGGCGAAACATATGCGTAGAAGTGGTCGCTGAAGAGGTCGCGCTCCAAAATTCCCTCGCCACAAGTACCGCTTGCAACCAACGCAGCATCTATCTTGTCGCGTTTCAGAGCGTCGATAATATCTGCCGTAACCATCTCGCGGATTTCAAGCTCTACATTGGGGTAGCTCTTCACAAAGTCGGGTATAAACTTATGCAACAGATAGGGTGCAATTGTAGGAATTACACCTAAGCGCAATTTGCCGGCAGTTTCACCTTTTAACTCGGCTACCGACTCGCGGATGGTGTTGTAGGCCTTCAGAGTCTCCTGTGCTTGGGCGATTACTACGGCGCCCGCCTCGGTAGGGATAACGGGTTTCTTTGAGCGGTCCAAAAGAATTACTCCAAGCTCATCTTCCAACGCTTTGATTTGCATCGAAAGAGAGGGCTGCGTTACGAAGCAATGCTCCGAAGCGGCCGAAAAACTGCCGCAGTTAGCTACCTCGATGAGGTATTGTAATTGAATAATAGTCATGGTGTTAATAGTTATATGCTCTCAGGTTGATATGTTGGTGATTACGGTTTCTGCTAATACTGTATACTGAATGCTTACTACAAAAGTATAAAAAATAATTATAGTATCAAACTGAAAAAGTATAATTTTTTGGTCGATATGAGATTCTTGTACAGATAAGTTCTATTCGGAATGAATGTGGAATGGCATTTTGCGCATAATCGAGCCGCGAAGGAGGGGAAGTCGATTTTATATCGGGTTAATTTAGAGTTTTTTTTGGCGGTGCAGTATTAATTTCTTACTTTTGTGGATAATTTATGGTTTGATGTGTCTGCTCATGTGATATTTATGTGATTCTGGGTGACACGAAATGTAGCATAATAACAAAAATTAGATATGGGAAAAGTAATTTTGACGGGTGACCGTCCTACCGGAAAACTCCATTTGGGTCACTATGTGGGCTCGTTGCGTCAGCGTGTGGAGTTGCAAAACTCAGGTTTGTTCGAGAAGATTTTTATTATGGTTGCCGATGCGCAGGCCCTGACCGATAATGCCGACAATCCCGAAAAGGTGCGTCAGAATATTATCGAGGTGGCATTGGATTATCTCTCGTGCGGTATTGACCCAACCAAATCGACAATCTTTATTCAGAGCATGGTGCCGGAGCTCACAGAGTTGGCATTTTACTATATGAATCTTGTTACGGTGGCTCGCTTGGAGCGTAATCCGACAGTTAAGTCGGAGATTGTGATGCGAGAGTTCGGCAAGTCTATTCCCGTAGGCTTCTATACCTATCCTATCTCGCAGGCTTCGGATATAACAGCTTTCCGTGCTACAACTGTGCCGGCTGGTGCCGACCAGGAGCCTATGATTGAGCAGACTCGCGAAATTGTACATAAATTTAACTCAATTTATGGTGAGACTTTGGTTGAGCCTGAGATTATGCTCCCGTCGAATTGTGCTTGTATGCGTTTGCCGGGTACAGATGGTAAGGCGAAGATGTCGAAGTCGCTCGGAAATTGCATCTATTTGTCGGATACGGCAGAGGATTTGCGTAAGAAGGTGATGAGCATGTATACCGACCCGAATCATATCCGCATTGAGGACCCGGGTTGTATTGAGGGCAACTGCGTATTTACTTATCTCGACGCCTTTTCTACACCGGAGCATTTTGCAGCCTATATGCCTGATTATGCGTCGCTTGATGAGCTTAAGGCACACTATCAGCGTGGCGGCTTGGGCGATGTGAAGGTTAAGAAGTTCCTGTATGCCGTGTTACAAGAGATGCTGGAACC
Source organism: Alistipes sp. (assembly GCA_017532885.1). The sequence goes on from JAFXIS010000019.1 coordinate 8,035, forward strand.
TATCCGCGCTCGTCGTAAGGAGTATGAGCAGGATATCGAGGGCGTGTACGAGATTTTGAAGCGAGGTTGCGAGGTTGCGCGCACTGAGGCTGCCGAGACACTCGATATGGTGCGCCGTGCAATGAAAATCAACTACTTTGATGATGCCGAGCTTATCCGCCAGCAGTCGGAGATGTATAAAGCAAAATAATTTTTGTTAGGAACAAATAGTATTAAGACCCTTTTGAGAGGATGATAAGGATTACCAAAGAGTGTGTATCGCAATGGTTGCTTGATAGGCTGCATGGCTTGAGCAATCAGCAAATGATGGCGGTGCTGGCTATTGCTGTGGGCTTGCTGGCAGGTTTGGGTACATGCCTGTTTGAGATGCTGTTGTATGGTATTCGCTCGGCTTTGGTGACTTGGTTCCCTGTCGATAGGGCGCAATTCCTCTTTCTGATATACCCTGCGATTGGTATTATCTTGGCGACGCTCTTTGTGAAGTATATCGTCAAGGATCAAATCTCGGAGGGCGTGACGCGTGTGCTGTATGCCATGTCGAGGACCGATTCGCGTATCAAGCGACATAATTGCTGGTCGTCAATCATAGGTGGTGCTACAACTATCGGATTTGGTGGTTCGGTGGGTCCTGAGGCTCCTATCGTCTTGACGGGTGCTGCCATAGGCTCAAATGTGGGTAAGTTGGCGAAACTTAATTATAAGGAACTCACGCTGTTGCTCTGCTGTGGTGCGGGTGCTGCCGTGGCAGCTATCTTCAAAGCTCCGATTACGGGCGTGGTGTTTGTGCTGGAGATTTTGATGCTTGATATTACGGCAGGCTCAATCTTCCCGTTGTTGCTGGCTTCGGTGTCGGCAACCACTACGGCATTGGTTTTCCGTGGCTTTGACCCCATTATCGCTGTTACTTTGAGCGAGGCTGATGCCTTTATTATCGGGCAAATACCGCTATATGTGTTGCTGGGTGTATGCTGTGGCTTGATGTCGTATTATTTCACCTCGATAAATTCGAAGGTCGGAGTGCGCATCAAAAATATAGGCTCACAATATAAGCGCTGGGCTGTGGCAGGCGTGATATTGGGTGTGCTGATATTTATTTTCCCGCCGCTTTATGGTGAGGGTTACGAGGGTATGACGGCGCTGATGCATGGTAAAGTGTCGGAGTTGTTTAATAACTCGCTGTTCTTCAAATTCAGCAATATAGAGTGGTTGGCGTTGCTCTATGTTACGGCTATTATGTTCTTTAAGGTCATAGCTATGGCAACCACAAACGCCGCAGGTGGCGTGGGAGGAACATTCGCGCCGTCGTTGTTTGTCGGAGCATTTATGGGTGCTATCGTGGCGCTTACTTGCAATATCTGCTTCGATTGGAATGTGTCGGTTGTGTCGTTCACTTTGGTTGGTATGGCGGGCGTTATGGCAGGCGTTATGAAGGCTCCGCTGACCTCGATATTCCTTATTGCCGAACTCTCGAATGGCTACGGATTGTTTATCCCGCTGATGATTGTTGCGGCTATTTCGTTTGCTGTGGATTATATGCTGGATAGCGACTCAATATATACCAAGCAGTTGCGCCAGCAGGGCGCACTCCTGACCCACGACAAGGACCAGTCGGCATTCGTCTTTCTGCGTCTGTCGGATTTGATGGAGACCGACTTTATACCCATAAAAAATGGCGTTACGCTGGGTGATATCGTTAAGATTATCTCTACGGCACGACGAAATATCTTCCCCGTAATCGACGATGAGGAGCATCTGTTGGGCGTGGTGCAGTTGGATGACCTGCGCGAGGATATGTTTAACTCCGAGAATTGGAGTCGCTCGATAATGCACTATATGATTCAACCACCTTATAAAGTGCTGCAAAATGAGATGATACAGAGCCTTTTACCTCGCTTTGAGGAGAACCATACCTGGATGTTGCCCGTTGTGGATAAGGAGAACCACTATTTGGGTTTTATCGCCAAGTCGCGCATTCTGAATGCCTATCGTGAGGCGTTGGTTAAGATTTCGCAGTAATCTATTTTTTTATTGTGATACAACTCGTATAAAAATGGGGTTGCTCAACTCAAAAGTTGGACAACCCCATAAATTTTACCCCTAAATCCTAAAAGGCAGATACGGCGCGTATATGTTTGTAGCTATATTTGCTGGGATCTTGACTGCCACCGAATCTTAAGGCAGAGTATACGGCACAGAATGCGTTTCGCTCGGTCGATGTCCAAAAGGCTCCCCAATCGTCTTTGCGATCGAATTTTGTTGCACCTCGACTTTCAAGCGTACGATTTACCGCATCATAAACCCCTTCATTCATTAATAGCAGATTTAGCTCCTCGACTGAAGGCAAATACCAATCTTTGCCCTTGTCGCGACACCACACAAATGCGGGATATTCTTGACTATCCGTACGCGCCATAACCTTGTCGGTGTTTGCCTTGCCATCTGTTTGGCTCGTCGCTCCGACTGAGATTTTCTTTAAGTGCTGTGCTTGAGTGCACCACACTAATTCCGCTTGGTCGAGGCTCACAATCTTTCCATGCTTTCCGCCATCCCAAATATCGAATACAACACCCTCCTTGCCGTTTTCGTTGTAGTAGTCGCCGACTTTGTAGGTCTTGGCGGCATTGTTATTGCCGGAAATATTATTGAGCTGTTTTTTAGCATTTTCATGTCCCTGTTCGGCGGCTTTGCGATACCAATTTACAGCTTCGGTATAATCCTTAGCTACGCCATATCCATACTCATAGCAAAGACCTAAACCATATTGCGCGTTTGCTAGCCCTTGTTCGGCGGCCTTACGATACCATTTTACTGCTTCGGCATAATCTTTTGCTACACCGTGGCCATAATAATAGCAAGTTCCTAAATTATGTTGTGCAATTGTATAGCCCTGCTCGGCTGCCTTGCGATACCATTTTACCGCCTCGGTGTAATTTTTCTCCTGATATGCGTCGTATCCCATTTTGCCCCATTCGTATAATTGCTCTGCTGTGGCGCGGGTTTGCGTAGCTTGAGCGGGGGTAGATGTTTGTGATGCCGCAGGAGTAGTTGGAGCGGTTGGGGCGTTTTTCTCACTCTTATTGCAGCAGTCCAACTCTTTTAATGCCGAAATTACAGCACCCTCAGACTCTATCCACTGCACATTCATAAAAACGAAATCCAACTCGGCATTATCGTCAAAGTTAAAATCGCCTATGCGGTATGGGACAATATGCTTTTGGAATTTCAGAGCATACAGAATCTCCTTTTGAGTCCAGGTCGATGCGGCAGAATTTGACGAAGCGATAAACAGCACCACCTTGCAATCACGAATATAGCGAGTTATCTCGGATAAGAAATTTGCAGAGCCATGAATATTGCGGTCAATCCAATAATTCACACCCGCTCTATCGAGCGCCTTGCATAAAGACTCGGCAACCTCCGTATCCTTGCGCGAATAACTTATAAAGACATCGTATTTCATAGGAGAAGTAGTTTTCTAAGGTTTTCTTAAGAGTCGGATATATCTTTACGCCCAAATGGCACTCCAGACATCGCGCCAGATGTAATACATCATAAATCCCGAAACCAAGATTTTGATGCCCGAGCCGGCTATGAACGATACCAACGACCCAAATCCCACCGTTACGGCTTTGTCGAGGTTTTCATTATTGTTTATCAGCTCGCCAATTACTGCGCCGGCAAATGGCCCGAGAATAAATCCCCAAGGCCCCAGGAAAAGACCTGCAAAGACGCCTACCGTAGCTCCAATAACTCCTGCGCGTGTACCACCCAGAACCTTGCTGAAATATCCGGGGAGGAAGTAGTCCAAAATGGCAACCACGACAGCTATAATACCCCAAGTCCAGAGGCGGTTTGACGAGAGGGTCGAAAAGTCGGTCCATGAGCAGCACAGCATTCCGAAGAATGAGAGCATCGGGCCGGGAAGAATGGGGATTACCGAGCCGATGATGCCAATGATGCCGCACACGACAGCAACTATCGATAAAAAGATATCCATCGTTATTTTACGATATGGTTAGTCGCCGAGTCGGGGAAGATAACCTTTGGCTGAAAGCTCTTTGCCTCGTCGAAATCCATATAGGCGTACGAAACGATGATAACCAAGTCGTCTACCGCAACTTTGCGAGCTGCTGCGCCATTGAGGCAGATGCAACCGCTGCCGCGTTCTCCCTTGATGATGTAGGTCTCAAGACGCTCGCCATTGTTGATGTCGAGAATCTGCACCTTCTCACCCTCAATCATACCTGCGGCATCCATCAAATCCTCGTCAATGGTGATGCTGCCCACATAGTTCAGGTTAGCCTGCGTAACTCTTACGCGATGAATCTTCGATTTAAGTACTTCGATGTACATTTTATCTCTATGGTTATTTGATTTTTACATTGTCAATAAGGCGAATCTCGCCTGCTTGTACCGCTATGCAGCCCTGAATGCGGGGACTCTCCTCCCAAGACGATACCTGCTGCATCGAAAGAGCATCTACCGCCTGGAAATAGATAACCTTCAAAAGACCGCTACGCTCAACCTCCGCAGTAACCCACTCGGTGAGTTGTGCAGGAGTCAGCTCCGTAGCCTTTGCTGCACACTGCTTAAGTGCGGCATAAATCTCTGGCGCAGCCTTGCGATGCGCTTCGTCCAGTAAGGTGTTGCGCGATGAGAGAGCCAAGCCATCCTCGGCACGAATGATGGGGCACTCGACAATCTCGACATCCAATCCCAACTGTGCAACCATAGCCTTAATTACGGCAATCTGCTGAAAATCCTTCTCTCCGAAGTATGCCTTTGCGGGCTTTACGATATCGAAAAGACGGCTTACGACCTGCGCAACGCCATTGAAGTGGCCGGGGCGAGTTGCACCCTCCATAACCTTATCGACCTGTCCGAAATCGAACTCGCGAGTATCGGGCTCGGGGTAAATCTCCTCTACCGAAGGCATCAAGACATAATCCGCGCCGGCAGCCTCCAAAACAGCGGCATCCGCCTCGGGGGTGCGAGGGTAATTTCTCAAATCGTTTTTGTCGTTGAATTGTGTGGGGTTTACGAATACGCTTACGACAACCGTACCGCACTCTTTGCGGGCGCGCTCAACCAACGAGCGGTGGCCGGCGTGTAATGCTCCCATCGTTGGAACGAAACCTATGCTCTGCTTATCAACCTGCGCCAATGCTTGCTGCAAGTCGCTTACTTTGTCAAATGTTCTCATTGGTTTATAGTATACTATAAAAGTCGGGGCAAAGTTATGGAAAATATTTGAATAAAGAAGTTATATCGTTCAAAATCGTATGATAAGATATAAAAAACAGCCACTACGGGTGTCCATAGCGGCTGTTTCGATATCTGTTTTAGGATTTAGTTCAGTGTCGGGAGGAAAGAATAATCCTTCGAGTAGTGGAGCATCTGCTCGATGTAATTGTGGTTGTAGTGAATTTCGACATCCACAATCTCGCCACCCTTCTCCACAAGCGTGTAGCTGGGGTTGATAAAGCCGCTGTAAGGCTCGATGCCGAGCTGTGCATAACGCTCCAAAACCTCCTTGTGAAGGTCTGCATCCACCTTTACGGCATAATCCTCAACCAACTTGCGACCTGCTTCGTAATCGCCCTCCGACTTGATGCGCTGCACCTCATAGAGCAACTTGCCGAAGAGTGAACGCAAAGCATCAAAATCATTCACTACGATATAGCGCTTGTCGTTTTCTCTAACCCACTCGATAACATTAGCCTCCTTGCCATGCTCATAGCACCACTCAGCAATAAGTTTGCGGTTACGCATATGCGACTCCTCTACATTCTTGCCCGGCTCGATGCGTGAGAGCTGAGTCATCATACCATTCATGATGTAGCTTGCATACTGTGCTTTGGCAACATCCAACGAGGGGATAAGACCTAACTCGACCAACTTCTCGTCACCCAAGTAGTAGAGCGCAAAGAGGTCGGCACGCGCCTCCTCCAAGGTTGAAGAGTATGATTTCAACTCGCCGCCCGTAACGCCCTCTGCCAATTGACCCGAGCCATGGCCCAAGCACTCATGCAGGTCGGTATGCAGGTCGTCACCAATCTTTCCGTAATTCTTTACGCGCTCTCGGTCCTCCTCGCGGAGCATAAACTCCTCGCCAAAACCATTGCCCTGAGCCGCTTTGTCGTAGGCGTAGGTGATGTTGTCGATAGTAACCGACTTTGAGCCATACTCCTTGCGAATCCAGTCAGCATTGGGAAGATTGATGCCGATAGGTGTTGCGGGGAAGCAGTCGCCACCCAACATTGCTACGGTGATAACCTTTGCCGATACACCCTTTACCTCCTTCTTGCGGAATGCAGGGTTTATGGGCGAGTTATCCTCGAACCACTGTGCATTCTCCGAGATAATCTGCGTGCGGTGACATGCTGCGCTATCGACAAAGTTTACAGTACCCTCCCACGATGACTTGAAGCCCATGGGGTCGCCGTAGTTCTCGATAAATCCGTTTACGAAATCGACATTCGACGAGTTGTCGCTAACCCACAACACATTGTAGCGGTCGAACTCGCGCAAATCGCCTGTGCGGTAATAGTTTATCAGGGCATCGATGATGCTCTTCTGGGGCTCCTCGGCAACAGAACGAGCCTTCTCCAACCAAAATACAATCTGCTCAATGGCGTCAGAGTACATGCCTCCCAAGTGCCAAACCTTCTCGACGAGCTTGCCGTCGGCATCTTTTGTGAGCTTCGAATTAAGACCATAAGAGATGGGGTGCGGGTCGTTCTTATCCACCATGGCGGCATAAAACTCCTCGACCTCCTTCATCGTTACGCCCTCATAATAGTTGCAAGCCGACTCCACAACCATATCCACGCCGTCGGTTTGGTTGAGGCGTGATGAGTAGAGTGTGGGGTTAAAGATAATCTCGCACAATAGTTCCTTCTCGATGGGTAGCTCCTTGACATGTTTGTCGAGCATCTGCTCAAACCACTCGCGCGAAAATTCGGGGCGGAACTTGTCGTTCGAGTAGTGGTGGTGGATACCGTTTGCAAACCATACTTTCTTCAGGTACTTCTCCATCGCCACGAAATCTGCCGCCTGCTTATCGCCCTTGTACGAGGTGTAAATCTGCTCCAAGGTGCGACGAATAGCGAGGTTGTATTTGAAATTCTGGTCGAAAAGTATATCGCGACCACACTTTGTCGCCTCCGAGAGATAGTAGATGAGAATCTTCTGTTGCAGGGGCAAAGTTTCGAACTTCGGAACCTCATAACGCAACACTTTGATATCGTCGAAGCGGTCGATAATCCAATCTGCCGCCTGCTCGTCACACTGCTTTTTTGAGTCGCAGCAATCACACGATGAAAGTGTCAATAAATTAACGCACATAATCACTAAGATTAAAGTTGATAATATCTTCCTCATATTTGTATGGGTTTTATTTGTTTTATTTTGGGCCAAAGATAGATAAAAAAGATGAAAGATGAAAGATGAAAGAGCAACCGACGCTGCGGAGGAAACGAGGGTTTATCCCTCGTAACCACTAATAGTGCGAGAGCAGAAGCCAAGTTTTGCTTGGATTATGCCGAGCCGCGAGGAGGAAAAGCCTGCGTAGCAGGATTAAAGATAAAAGAGCAAAGAGGAGCACCTCACATCAAACCAAAAAGCCATCGCTGGGATGGCTTTTGTTAGTTAATTCTTGTAGCGTTGAGCTATTCGCTATGCGTTTGGCAGATCGCCTTCGTATGTTCCGGCAGGCTCCTCGCGTTGCTGGTAGGCCAGCGACTTTTCCTGCTCATCGACATCCGAAGTGGTGTGCTCATGTCCGCAATATGGGCAACGGTGGAGGTCGGTATAGTACCTATTGATATACTTGGTTGTGCCCTTCACCCTTCGCCAACTTGTTGGTATGCGTTCCTCACTAACCTTATTTCCATTCTTGTAGGTGGTCTCCACTCTGTAGCTCGCAACCTGTTCCTGATCAAAATCCTTGTAATCAATCTCCGTCTTGTCGATAGTGCGACTGACGAAAATATCATCGACATACCTCTTACACTTCTCGCATGAGGCGAACTTTCGGTGTGTCCACGCATACCAAATTACAAGAATGGTCATAACAAAGGTCATAATTGTAGCTAAGAACGATGCGTCGGTAGCACACATAGGCACATACACAAAACCTACGGCAATCACCGTGATGTCAAAGAAAAAGGCATACACCCATCTTAAGTATCGGTAATATGGGAGATAGAGCAGTGGATAGAACACGACATATGCGATGACAGGTATTGTCGGTATTGCCCACCAATTTGCGCTATCTTGCTTGAAGAAGGTGAGAAAACAGCACACAACCGCCAAAGCAAGATAGGTGCTGATCTCGCTATAGGTATTACGCTTCTTTGCGCTATTTTTGAATACAAAGAGGTAGAGTAGCGAGAGTACCACTGCAACGCAACTGCCAATAAACAGACCTCGATTGAGGTAGAGTGTCACCTCATTTATATTAGCTACATTGATTTTGTCGATAAGCTCGTTTGTATTGGCATCAATAGTCTCTGCCAACGGTTTAGCATCGTCGGCGAGGCTTATCAAGAAGTTTGCAAAGGTGTCGTCTGCGGCTGCCCAATAGACAAACAAACCAAGCAAAATAAAAATAATAAACTTTACGAATTTCATAATTCAACGCATTGGTTTCTGTAAATTTAATAAATATGTCACACTTATCAAAGTTCTTTGACAGGTTTGTTAAACAACCTGCTCATAGGGGTAATAGTTTTCTAAATCACAAAGATATAAAAATATTTTTAAGTTTTAATAGGAGAATAAATTTTGAATTTTGAATTCTCCCAATTAGATTCTCGCGGTCGGATTTCACCCTCCCTCAGAGTGACGGAAAAGAGTTGTTGCTCGCATATCCTAAAAGAGAAAAGGGGTAGCCGTCATACATCCTCAAGATAACGGCTTGCCCCTCTTCGTGACTTGGATGAGTATAATATCTCCCCTCTGCCTCGCTTGCTCGCATTACAGAGTTCTCTGTGCTCGTTATTTTTTATTCGCGCCGACGGCTTCAAACCATGGATTTCTCAAATCCTCCTTGTTGTAAGCCAAGGGTTTGCCTTCGGGATAAGAGAGGGTTGCACCTCCCGCCTCCGCCAAAATCAGCTCACCTGCGGCTGTATCCCACTCATAGGTGTTGGTGGTGCGTACATAGTGGTCGATTGTACCCTCCGCCAATAGGCAGAACTTGTAAGAACTTCCCTGCTCGATAACCTCCAAATCGGGGTGAGCATGGCGCAACTCCTCGATACGGCTATGAGTTTCGGGAGTCTGATGCGAGCGCGATACGGCTACGCGGAAGCCCTCATGATGGCTCGATGCCAAAGGTAGACGCTCGATGCGATTGTCAATCTGCGCTTTATCGAATGAAGGTTCTTCCGAGGGAACAACATCTCGAATAAGATATGCTCCGTGGCCTTTTTGCGCTACATATAACTTGTGATGATAGGGGACATAAAGCACCGCAGCAACGCACTCGTTGTTGGAGAGCAGAGCGATATTTACGGTGAACTCATTGTTGCCCTTAATAAACTCTACCGTACCGTCCAATGGGTCCACAAGCAGGAATAAATCCCAATTGCGGCGCTCCTCATAAAGCATTTCGCGTCCCTCCTCGCTTAGTACGGGGATGCGGCTCGGACCGAGATGCTCTTTGATTGTGGTATGAGATACTCGGTCGGCCACGGTAATGGGTGTCTTATCGCTCTTAAGACTAATGTCGTAGTCGTCCTGGTGCTTGTAAATCTTCATTATGGCAGCACCCGCCTTGACCGCTGCATTTACGCACTGCGGTAGGAGATGTTCTTTGATTTGAGACTCTATTTGGTTATCAATCATCATTATTTGCAGTAGTTTTTAGATTCTTTTCAAAGATACAAAAAGTTTTTCAAAGAAAGAATTTTCGGGCATAAAAAAAGAACCTCATGTGACTTATTTGACAGATTATTGCCCTTAGCGAACATTTGTTGTCGAAAAGTTCGGTCAGATAGTGCGCCGAACAGCCCATTGTAAGCATGGTGGCGACGATTGCGAGTGCTGTGGCTGAATCAATGAAAAAAAGTGATGCGAGGGTCGCGATGCATGTACCTAATGCGTTGGTTAAGTGTGACTTAGATGGCGTCGTTGTGTTATACTCCAATAGCGGGATATGAATTTCAAATATATTCTTTCGGGGCATTTCCTTGACTATACGGGGAGAAAAGCCTCCTGCCCCGACTACGGCGTTACGGTTAAAAATTAGGCTGTTGTCGGCTGTGGAGCGGATAAGGTCGAGGTGGGATTCCACATCGGCATGACTTGCCAATATCATGGCGACATTCTCCATTGCCCGATGGCGCAATGCAATATTACTGCTCAACGGGAACAGATAGTCGAATGATGATACGGCTGCTGCGGCATTCATATCGTCGTAGGGTGTTGTGCTGCCTTTGTCGAGTAGAATAAGTCGTCGAAAACAACGCTGCCTCGAGCGATATAGCAATCGTATCGGAGAGTGGGGAATATCCGAGAGGTCGGGAGGTGTTACGCGTACCATTTTGAATTGTTTTATGATGTCGTGAAAGAGCTCGGGTTGAAAATTCTCGTCCATGACAAGGATTATTTCGTAGCGGTCATATTCCGAGTGTAGTAGCGTATTGATATCTTGGAGCCGTCGAATATTGCGACATAAAACGGAGCAACCTACAAAACCAAGCGAAAAACAACATCCCGAGGCGTCGTAGGCGAGCATTTGTTGCAGGCGAAAGGCATGAGAGATGCGTAGTGTGCGTACTATTGTGTAGATTAGCAATAGCGAACATATGAGGATAATGCAGTATTTTATGTATGGCATATCGCGTGTGTTTTTTGTGTGTAAAAAAGTGTCTATACAGCCTCTAAATTGCGTTTGTATGAGCGTATGAGTGCTTCGGTGTGAGGCATCTCGTTTTGGTTGAAGAGAGTGCGCAGAGCGGCAAGTGAGTATCCCTCATGTGTGAGGTGGCGACATAACTCTTTGCGGCAATGTTGCGGCATGGAGGCTATTTTATTGCGAATTTTCACTCTGCCCAAAGGTCGCCCGAGCGATGATAGCGTGTAGAGCGCTTCGCGTGTTACGGCATACTCTTTCGATGTGGCGATGATGTTTTGCAGCTGTTTGTCGGCTATCTCAATCCCGAAATTGCGTACTATGGCTAACCCCAACATTTGCAGGTTGCGATTGTCGCTTGCAAGCAGCGGTTCATATGCGATTGGCAGGATGCCGCGCCTTAGGAGCATGATGATGCGGGCGATATCGAATGCCGAAAGGTGAAATGGCGCGGATGAAAGAGTCGATATGGCGGAGGAGGGAGATGTCGCCAAGATTGCAAGTAATGCGGCAGTGCGCTTGTGGCTATGACGCGAATGTAGGTAGGGCTGTAATTCCGCTACCAGCTGCTTTTGAGAGGGTATGGCGCTCATTAACATAAGCAGATGAGCGCATTTTATATTGGTGCAGAATTTCAGCTCGTGTAGCAGGAATTTGTCGAGCTGTGCCTGCTCGACCAATTCTCGAAGAGGTGCGGTGCGCGCTCCGTAGGTGTGACTTAATACCGTATGCAACGCTTCGGCAAGCATTCGACGACGCTGTGCAGAGTTGGCCGCGGGGTATATCTCGCAATACTCCTCGGCAAAGAGCATTTTTACGATTTGCCGTATGTAGCTGTGGTGGAGTTGAGCTTGTTGTCTGTGTTGTCGCGCGTTCAACTTCAATGCGAGTATGGCAATCTCGAATATCAGCGCCACGCAGAGCGCCGATATTATATATATGTATGTGACAAGGTCGGTCATGCGGCGGTTATGAAAGCTTATGTTGCAGAGTATCAAAATGTTCTATGGTCTTATATTTTAAGCGGCTCATACATATCGGGAAGGTCATATATTGGTCGATGCCGCACTCCAGCAGGCTCAATACGACATGTTCGGATTGCTGCCACGAAATAACATATATCGGTAGCCGATATCGGAGTGTGGCGCGGATGTTGGTGATAAGTTCCGAGCCCTCAAAGAGTGGCGCTATGGCGAGAATTATAACCAAAGAGGGCTGCTCCTGATGGCAGAGGGAAATTATCTGGTGAGGCTTCGTGCAGCAGATTACTTGCGTGCGACTATCCTCGATAACCTCTGTTATGAGCGTCGCAAGGTGCTTTGACGGCGAATATATTACGATTTTGTTGCTATTCATAATAGGGCGTTTAAGCGCCATAAATTGTAGGCGAAAAATGTGCCAAACGATAAATAGTGAAAAAAAATATTAAAGAAATGGTTGCGAAGAGAAAATTTTTTGTATATTTGCACGCCAAATTATGGCAAAACTTATAATTTACTTACAGAATGTACGTTATAGTAGAAATCGCAGGTCAGCAATTTAAGGCTGAAAAGGGTCGTAAGCTCTATGTTCACCGTCTTCAGGGCGATGTAGAGTCGTCAGTGAGCTTCGACAAGGTCCTGCTTGTAGACAACGACGGTCAGGTTAAGGTAGGCGCACCTGCAGTAGAAGGCGCCTCAGTTAAGTGTAAGATCTTGAAGCACCTCAAGGACGATAAGGTCTTGGTATTCAAGAAGAAGCGTAGAACAGGCTATCAGAAGTGCAACGGTCACCGTCAGTACTTGAGCCAGATTCTCGTGGAGGATATTGTTGCATAACCTTAAAAATTAGTAGAAAATGGCACACAAAAAAGGAGTAGGTAGTTCAAAGAACGGCCGTGAGTCAGAGAGCAAGCGACTCGGTGTAAAGCTTTTCGGTGGTCAGTTCGCTAAGGCTGGCAACATCATCGTTCGTCAGAGAGGTACTGTACACAACCC
>JAFXIS010000020.1 GCA_017532885.1 Alistipes sp.
CCTGACACTCAACGTCTTGGAGGAGTACCTTATGGCTTTCAAGGGTTCGCTACTGATCGTATCGCACGACCGTTACTTCCTCGACAAGACCGTCGATCACCTCTTCATCTTCCGCGAGGGTGGTCAGGTGAAAGATTTTGTCGGCCAATACAGCGAGTACCGCGAATATATCAAGGAGCAGGAGGCTGAGGAGGCTCGCACGGCAAAGATTGCTGCCGAAAAGGCGCAAAAGAGCAAACCCCAAGCCGAGAGAACAACACCCTCTCGCCGAAAACTATCCTACAAGGAGCAGCGCGAATTGGAGGAGCTGGAGGCTCTGCTTCCGCAGATGGAGCAGGAAAAGGCCACATTAGAAGAGCAACTGTCGTCGGGCACACTTTCGCACGAGGCACTCTCGGAAGCCGCAGCTCGCATAGGCGAGTTGATCGAAGCAATAGAGGAGAAGGAGATGCGCTGGCTTGAACTTAGTGAAATATAACGATATAACCACCCCGTATGCAGTTTCGCACAACCATAGAAATAAAACCTTTGGAGCAGAAGATCGACCACACGCAACCGATCCTCTCGCTCGGGTCGTGCTTTGCCAACAATGTGGCCGAGCACCTCGCAAGGGCAAAATTTTCTATCGTGGCATCACCTACGGGCATACTCTTTAACCCCGAGTCCATCGCCGCAGCATTAGACCGTTTCGACGCCATAACGCGGGGCGACCGTGGCGCTATACCCTCGGCCGAGGAGTTGTGCTACGACAACGGACGCTGGTTCTCGTTTGACTTTCACTCCGACTTTTCTCACGCCTCGGCAGATCAGGCTCTAACCTCTATGCAACAAGCCGTGGAGTGTGGAGCGCAGGCTCTTGGCAGGGCACAAGTAGTGATCATTACCTTCGGCTCGTCATTTGTTTATCGACTACGCCAAAGTGGCGAGATTGTAGCCAACTGCCACAAGCAGCCGCAATCGCAGTTTCAGCGCGAAATGTTGAGCGTAGAACAGATTGCAGCACGATATATAGCCCTGATGCAAGGCCCGCTGGCTGGTAAGCAGATAATATTCTCACTCAGCCCCGTGCGACACCTGGCCGACGGCGTGGAGGAGAACTCATTGAGCAAAGCCACCCTACGTGTAGCCATAGGGCAGATAGTGCAAGCCTGCCAGAATGCACACTACTTCCCCTCATACGAGATTATGATGGACGAACTGCGCGACTATCGTTTCTATGCTGACGATATGACACACCCCTCGCGCGTAGGAATTGACTACATCTGGCAACGTTTTGGCGAGGTGGCATTTTCAGATAATACCAAAATGCTTAACGAGCGCATAGAGCGCGTAGTAAGGGCAGCCGAACATCGACCTTTCAACCCCGCTGGCGAGGAGCATAAGAGTTTCTGTCGCACGCAATTGGAGAAGATTGCGCAACTGGAGCAGGAATACCCCTGCATCTGTATGGCAAAGGAAAAAGAGATTTTTAACACTTATTTATAAATAAAATTAGTAATTTTACATCCTCAATTGGATTCTAAATGAAGATACTCGTTCGATATATATTCATAACAGCCTTGATGCTTGGCCACGCTGTGGCGGCCATCGCACAATCATCGCCCCGATTGGTGGTAAACATCGTTGTAAGTTCGATGGGGGCCAACGATCTGGACCGCTATGCCAACAACTTCTCAAGCACGGGCTTTCGTCGTCTGATCAATGGCGGTCAGCGTTTCACCAACGCCTCATACAACTATATGCAGACCACAACACCTGTATCGCTGGCTACGCTCACTACGGGTGCTATGCCCTCAACACATGGCGTGGTTGCAGATCGCTGGTTTGACTATGTATCCAACAAGCCGGTATCGCTCATTGACGACACGAAGGAGCAGAGCGTAAACTACAGCGGTGGCTCGGGCTCTTATTCGCCCCGCAACCTGATAGCACAGACACTCTCGGATGCGCTTAAGCAGCAGCACCCCGACAGCCATATAGCAACCATCGCCGTAGAGCCTCTTTCGGCTATCGTGATGGCGGGTCACTCGGGTGAGGTATATTGGATGGAGAGCCTGCAATCGTCGTGGACAACATCATCATATTACTCGAAGGAGTTGCCCAAATGGATTGCCGATTACAACTACGATGATAGGAACGAGGATTTGGCCATCAAACGCTGGACGCCTCTATTGCCCTACGACAACTACCTCAACTCGCAAGTATCTGTAATAGAGGATATTCAGAGCAAAACAAACAAGCGCATAGTGCACGTTCAGGATACACCTCTGGCAAAGGGCACAATGGATGATATATATTACCAGATGTGCTACACGCCCACCGGCAACAGCGCAATGCTTGCCTTTGCCCGCGAGTTGGTTACGCGCAATCAGATGGGACGTGACGAGGTGCCCGATATGCTCAACATCGTGCTTGACACGCCTCGTATGATAAGCAACCGCTTCGGTCCCGAATCAGTCGAATATGAGGATATGTTGTACCGCCTGGATCGCGACCTCGAAACGTTCTTCTCATTTCTCGCCTCACAGGTGGAGAGCCCCCGACAGTTGCTTATTGTCCTCACATCGGATCACGGCACAAGTCCATCATTCAATTCGCAGGCTGAGCCTCGTGAGCGCTTCAACGTGCGTCAGGCTGAGGTTATCACCAACGCCTTTATCGGTTCGCAGTATGGCAATGGCGAGTGGGTTCTGGGCTATGTGGATCGCGCAATATATCTCAACCACAACCTCATAATGGATAAG
>JAFXIS010000021.1 GCA_017532885.1 Alistipes sp.
GCCTCGCGATATGCATTCAGCACTCGTGACTTCGAGATAAATCCCAAATAGCGATTCTCCTTATCCACTACGGGCAACATCCAAGTATGACTCTCCTCAAAACGTGGTAAAACACTCTGAATCATCTCGTGTTGAAGAATTTTATAGGGAGGCTGAATCATATAAAAGGTAATCGAGCGGCCCCACTTATCACGATTGAACATATCCTCGCGCAAATCATCTAATTGCACAACGCCCAATAAACGGCCGAAATTATCGATTACGGGGAAAATATTACGGCGGGCCTTCGAGATAATCTGCACCACATCACCCAACGTGAAATGCTCCTTGATACGCACGAAATCGGTCTCCATCAACTCGTCCAGACGCATAAATACAAATGCCGACTGATCCTTATCGTGGGTGAGTAACTCACCTCGCATACGCAACTGCTTGGTATAGATTGAATCACGGTCAAGACCATAATCCACCGCAAACGAGATAGCAGCCACAATCATCAACGGGATAAACAGACCGTAACCATTCGACAGCTCGGCAATAAGGAAGATTGAGGTAAGCGGAGCCTTCATCACACCTGCCATCACACCCGCCATACCTACGAGCGAGAACGATACAATCGAAACACTCCAATCGAAACAAGCGTTACATATCAAGGCTACGATAGCACCCATAAATGCACCCACGAAAAGCGATGGGGCGAATGTTCCTCCCACACCACCCGAGGCATTGGTTGTGGCCATAGCAATAACCTTGAAGAACATAATGGCCGTAACATAGATAATGGCAACCCACTCGATTCCGCTGAATTTGAAGAATAGTGAATTATCGAACAAGTCGGCCACCTGACCGCGCATCAGAGCCGTCATACCCTCATAACCCTCACCGTACAGAGGCGGGAAGATAAATATCAGCAGACCCAAAACAACGCCTGCAAATGCCCAACGCTTATATTGTGATGAGATGTTTTTAACGTACTTACCGACGATAGAGTTTATCGAAGTGAAGTAATAAGACATCAAGCCACAACACACTCCGAGCAGGATATACAACGGGATTTGCCTAATCAGAAAAACATCTTCGGCACTAAGCGTGATGGCCATTATAGGGTCGAAACCTCGAAAAACCAAAGCGATTGTAGTGGCGGTAACCGAAGCCAAAATCAACGGGAAAACCGATGCTGCCGTAATATCCAGCATCAGAATCTCCAACACAAAGACTACGCCCGTAATCGGAGCTTTGAAGATTGCCGCAACGGCTGCACCTGCTCCGCAACACAGCATCAGCGTCAGCTCCTTATAATTGAGCTTAGCCAATTTTCCCACATTCGAGCCAATAGCTGCACCTGTAAGCACAATGGGGGCCTCAGGTCCTACCGAACCACCAAAACCGATAGTCGTTGCACCACCGATAATTGATGACCAACAATTGTGTCGGGCAATACGCGAATCCCTACGCGACATAGCATACAGCACTCGGGTCACACCTTCGGAAATCTCATCTTTGACAATGTATTTCACGAACAACGTAGCGAGTATGATTCCAATGGCGGGATAAATCAGGAACAACACCTGAGCCCTATCCACAGGAAACCAAGTGACCAAAGCTGCACGCACACCGTGTAACAACATCTCGAAGAAGCAAGTTCCCAAGCCAGCAAACAAGCCAACAACAACAGCCAACAAGGCCAACATCTGACGATTGGTCAGACGGTGGGTTAGGATTTGAATCTTGCTTAGGCACCAGCCAAATATTTTCTCTCTCAGTTCACGCATCGTACATCAGGCAAAAGCCTAAAATTGTTTTCTTCTATTTGTCTATTTATTTAGCGTTCAGACTATTTTGCAGACTTATACATCTGCGACTGCTGACGAATAAGCTCGGCGTCCTCGAAATAATTGATTTTCATTGAGCGGCGCACCATATTGAGTGTCTCGGCAGCCTCCTCGCGTGCAACCTCGCAACCCTTCTTCAACATCTCGTAAACGCCCTCGATATCCTGTTCATACTCCTTACGACGCGCACGAATAGGCTCCAACATCTGCTGCAACACAGCATAGAGGAACTTCTTAACCTTCACATCACCCAAACCGCCACGCTGATAGTGAGCCTTCAACTCATCAAGGCAAGCGTAATCGGGCAAAAACTCTGCAAAATGGTCACAGCAAGAGAATGCATCGAGATATGTGAATACGCAGTTACCATCGATTGAACCTGGATCCTCGATACGGATATGGTTGGGGTCGGTGTACATACTCATCACCTTCTTACGCAAATCCTCGGCCGAGTCCGACAAGTAGATGCAGTTACCCAACGATTTCGACATCTTGGCCTTGCCATCTGTTCCCGGCAAACGCAAGCACGCAGCATTCGATGGCAACAAAATTTCGGGTTCAACCAAAGTCTCACCATAAACAGAATTGAACTTATGAACAATCTCACGAGTCTGCTCAATCATAGGCTCCTGATCGACACCCGCAGGAACGGTTGTAGCACGGAATGCGGTGATATCTGATGCCTGCGAGATGGGGTAAGTATAGAAACCAACAGGAATTGATTTTCCGAACTCGCGCATCACAATCTCACTCTTAACGGTTGGGTTACGCTCCAAACGCGCTACTGTCACAAGATTCATATAGTAGAATGCAAGCTCGGTAAGCTCGGGAATCATACTCTGGATAAAAATTGTCGATTTGGTGGGATCAATACCGCAAGAGAGATAGTCGAGTGCCACCTCGATAATATTCTGACGCACTTTTTCAGGATTATCTGCATTATCGGTAAGTGCCTGAGCATCGGCTATCATAATAAATACCTTATCGTAAAGGCCAGAGTTCTGTAATTCAACACGCTGGCGCAACGAGCCTACATAGTGGCCCAAATGAAGTTTTCCTGTGGGGCGATCGCCCGTAAGAATAATTTTTCCCATATCTTTTAATGTTTCTAATTTTTCAACAATCACTTTATCAGTTAATTAACGTCGTTTTATGCTAAATCACCAGCCTTAACGACAACATTAATCTATAAAATAGGTACAAATGTAACAATTTATCCTCGACGAGCCAAAAAACTTTGTTGCTATAATTTTTTTTTATACTTTTGTAAATAAGA
>JAFXIS010000022.1 GCA_017532885.1 Alistipes sp.
ATCACCGCGATATATTGTCGCCACCGCATAACCCGCCTCGATAAGCATCTCCAACGGCCAGCGCGAAGAGGCCGCTCCGCGTGCAGGGTCGCTGCCAAGTTCCTGACCCTTAGGGGCATTGGCCGAAACAATAATCTCGGGATCGGGGTTTATCTGATGGTTGCCCTTGAAATTCATCGCAACAAATGCAGGCACAGCCTTGCGTGTGTTGTTGGGCTGATAAATCAAAAGCAGGATAGGAGTTTGGCTCTGACCAATGTAGATAGCCACCTGCTTGCGGGTAGCCCGACCCGCGAGAGCATTATCGCTCTGCTCCAACATCTCGAAGCGTACAGGAAGTTCCTTCTCTGGCTGACGGCCATAGACCTCGGTAAGAAAAAAGTTATAAATCGCAGGGCGGTGCACCTTACGCCACTCCTTTAACGAATTGAATTTCAACGGCTCTGCGCCATAATGTTGCATCTGGTCGATTGAAATCGCATTCTGCGCCGATAGCGACATCGAGGCCGCCAAAAGCAACAAAAATAATGTAGATAATTTTTTCATATTGCAAATTTTAAGTTTTCGTTCAATGGTTGGGTGCAGACTTAACATAGGCTGATTATCCGTTAACGCACATAACAAAGATACAAAATTATCGGATTTGTTAACCGCCCACAGCACAAAATATTATTCACCCCGTATTGAAAATCAACATCGGGCAAAAAAATAGCACCCCAAGCGGTCATTTATTTAGTCGCAAACATCGACAGTTTCGCACTTTTTTGTATCTTTGTGCCACGCACGACTACAATAACGGCTTATTTTCTGTATTTATACGCATAGAAATTTGATTACAAGAGGCTGTATTGTCGGCATTAACCATAATAGAATATCTGTATGTCAGGTTTTTTTGGCTGCGTTTCACGCATCGAATGTGTAAATGATGTCTTCTACGGCACCGATTATCACTCACATCTTGGCACCAAGCGTGCCGGTATGGCTTTCGTAAACAACGGTAAATTTATCCGCTCGATTCACTCATTGGAGGATAGCTATTTCCGCAATAAGTTTGAGAGTGAACTCCCACGTTTTGGAGATGCTAATATGGGTATTGGAGTAATCTCGGATTGTGAGTCTCAGCCCATTACAATCACTTCGCACGTTGGGCGTTACGCGGTGGTTACGGTTGCTCGAATCGACAACATTGAGGAACTTACTCAGGAATTGCTTGACGAGCATCACCATTTTGCCGAGCTTTCAGATTCAAAGATTAATGCTACGGAACTGGTTGCTATTCTCATCGGCTTGGGTGAGACCATCAAGGAGGGTATCGAGCTGGTTTACAAGAAGATTAAAGGTTCTTGTTCGATGCTTATTTTGACCGACCACGCCATATATGCCGCCCGCGACAAGTATGGCCGCACACCCATCACGATTGGTAAGAACGAGAAAGGATATGTATGCGCCAGCGAAAGTTCGAGCTTCGACAACCTCGGTTACGATTGGGTGAGAGATTTGGGCCCGGGCGAGATTGTTCGTATGACAGCCGATGGCGTTCATCAGGTGAAAGCTCCTGGCAAACGCAAGCAGGTATGTTCGTTCCTATGGGTATATTATGGCTACCCATCAGCTTGGTATGAGGGTGTCAACGTAGAGGATTGCCGTTATCGCTGTGGTGCTGCTATGGCTCGCCGCGACAATGATATTGAGCCTGATTTTGCAGCAGGTATCCCCGATTCGGGAGTAGGTCACGCAATTGGCTACTCAAACGAGAAAGGAATTCCTTACAAGCGTCCATTTGTGAAATACACCCCCACTTGGCCACGCAGCTTTATGCCTCAGAATCAGAAGATGCGCGACTTGGTGGCAAAGATGAAACTTCTGCCAAACAGTATCTTTACGCGCGACCAGAAGATTGTCTTTATGGACGATAGTATCGTGCGAGGCACACAGCTCAAAGATAATGTGGTGAAGTTATTAGACGAAGGAGTAAAGGAGATTCATATGCGTATTGCTTGTCCTCCGCTGATTTTCCCCTGCCGATTCCTCAACTTC
>JAFXIS010000023.1 GCA_017532885.1 Alistipes sp.
ACCCACAACTCATCGCCCACAACCACGAAGCCGGGATAGCTTGTATCTCCTCCTGAGGGCAAAATCACCGTCTGCTCAAACTTGCCATCCTTTGTGCCGACAAAGAGCGAGGTCTTGGCGTCATAGCCCAGCAGCGTGCGACCGCCTGCCACGATATGCTCATCATCCAGCACGATAAAGTCGGGACCACCGAGGAACGTACCCATCTTCTTCCACTCCCACTCGGTGTAGGGTGCTGCACTCACGCCCCACATACACTCTCTATCGCCCTGCTCACGGCGAACCATAATAGCCATACGACCATCGTTGAGGAAGCGTATGGTAGCCTCGTTGGGGAAGTTGTCGATGTTGAACGAGGTGATATGCTTGTAGTTGATGCCATCCGTAGTGGAGTAGAGGTAGAGCGGTGTCTGTCCCTGCTCGTTGCGGCCATAACTTACCGAGTAGCCTACGCCTCCGTGCCACGTCACACGCCATAGCCAGTCGCGCTCTGTGCGGTAATTCGGGTCCACATTCACGGGCTGCGGCTCGGTGAAGGTGCGACCGTCGCTCGAAAACATCACGTGGGGCTGACTACCCACCAACTCCTTATTTCTATATATAGAGCCTCCGATGATTACCATCAGACGGCCGTCGGGCGTTATGGAAAACTTGGGGTCACGCAGGTCGTAGCCCTCCTTGCCGATGGCTGGCAGAGCCTCCCACTTCTGACCATCCTTCGAGTGGAGGATACGAATCTTACCCTCGGCATTGCCTTGGCTGTCGAAGATGTGGGTCTCGCCCTCGCGGAAGGTGATGTAGTACTCGCCCTTGAATTTCTCGATCGAGGTGAAGGCGTTGTGCATGCCGTTGTCCCAGATCTTCTCCGCCGAATAGGAGATTTGCTGTGCTTTCGACCAAAATGTGGTCGAAAGTGCCATAAAGCAGATTAAAAGAATGCGTTTCATAAGGTTGTTATAATTTTTAAGTTTAATGTGCCAATTTGCAATAAATATATACAAAGATACTATTTTTTGCCGAATAATCTATATCATTTGACGTAAGATGCTACAATTTTCAAGCCTATAAATATGCATCTTCATTCTGCATATTAAGGGTAAATGTGGAATAAGTATGCAGAAAATTGTGATTTTTATTTATAAAACGCTTGTATTATTAATAATTTTTACTAATTTTGCAACATAATTAATTAATAAACTCATACGATTATGAACACGACAGTTAAAGAGTACGTCGAGCAATTTATGGCTGACGTGGTGGCAAAGAACCCCAATGAGCCCGAGTTTCATCAGGCCGTACGTGAGGTTGTTGAGAGCGTAGCTCCCTATGTATTGGAGAATCCCCAACTCGTTAAGATGAAGGTGTTGGAGCGCATCACTGAGCCTGAGCGTGTCATAATGTTCCGAGTTCCGTGGGTGGCCGACAATGGCGAGATTATGATCAATAAGGGCTACCGCGTGCAGATGAATAGCGCTATCGGTCCCTACAAGGGCGGTATCCGTTTCCACGCAAGTGTGAACCTGAGCATTTTGAAGTTCCTGGCCTTTGAGCAGACCTTCAAGAACTCACTCACAACGCTTCCTATGGGAGGCGGTAAGGGTGGCTCGGACTTCAACCCCAAGGGTAAGTCTGATATGGAGATTATGCGCTTCTGCCAGAGTTTCGTTACCGAGTTGTATCGTCATATTGGTCCCGACACCGACGTGCCCGCAGGTGATATCGGCGTAGGTGGCCGTGAGGTAGGCTATATGTTCGGTCAGTACAAGCGTCTGCAGAACGAGTTTACGGGTACGTTTACAGGTAAGGGTATCACCTTCGGTGGCTCTATCAAGCGTCCCGAGGCTACGGGCTATGGTGCTTGCTACTTCGGTCAGGCTATGTTGGCTACCAAGGGTGATTCGTATGCCGGCAAGGTGGTTGCTATTTCGGGTTCGGGTAATGTGGCACAGTATGCTGCCGAGAAGGCACTCTCGCTGGGTGCAAAGGTTGTGACGATGTCAGACTCTAACGGCTATATCTACGATCCCGATGGTATCGACGAGGATAAGTTGCAGTATATCTTCGAACTGAAGAATATGCTTCGTGGCCGCATCCGCGAGTATGCCGTGAAGTATCCTTCGGCACAGTACTTCGAGGGCGAGCGTCCCTGGAGCGTGAAGTGCGATATCGCTATGCCTTGTGCTACGCAGAACGAGCTCAATGGCGAGCAGGCTGCTATGCTGGTGGCTAATGGCTGTAAGTGTGTTGTCGAGGGTGCTAATATGCCCTCTACGCCCGAGGCTATCGAGTGCTTCCAGAAGGCAAAGATTCTCTACTCGCCCGGTAAGGCGTCGAACGCTGGTGGCGTGGCTACCTCAGGCCTTGAGATGACGCAGAACTCTATGCGTCTGAAGTGGAGCGGCGAGGAGGTAGATGCCAAGTTGCAGGAGATTATGAAGAAGATTCACGCCGTATGCGTGCAGTATGGTACCGAGGATGATGGCTACGTGAACTACGTGAAGGGTGCCAACATTGCAGGTTTTATGACCGTTGCGGAGGCTATGCTGGCGCAGGGTATCGTATAACACCGTGTAGATAGGTTAGGTTAAACTATAGGACGTAAGTATTTGGGTCGGCGCTGTTGCTTTGGCGCCGTAGGATGGGATTGCCGATGGTTATAAGGCAGTCCCATTCTTTTTAATTCAAAATTACAATTACACAATTACAGAAATTACAGGGGTGTAATAAGTGTAATTAGTGTAATTAGTGTAATTAGTGTAATAGGTGCAATAGTCATAGGCTCGGTTATAGCACTTATAACACCTATAACACCTATTGTATTTTGCATTTTGAATTCTCTTCGGTATCTTTGGGGAAAATTCTTCTACTATGAAGCAGAGTTGGAAACCCGGAACAATGATATCCATATCAGCTCAGGTATTACTGGATTAGTTTTGGCATTATTTTTAGGAAAAAGACGTGATTATGGGCGTTTAAATTATCGCCCACACAACATTCCATTTGTTGTTTTGGGAGCTTCGCTTCTTTGGTTTGGTTGGTTCGGATTCAACGCTGGCAGCGCACTTGGTGCCAATGCTTTAGCGGTTCACGCCCTACTAACAACCAATACAGCTGCTGCGACCGCTATGTTATCTTGGATGCTTGTCGAACAAGTAACCCAAGGAAAACCAACTGTGATGGGCGCTATTACCGGAGCTGTCGTTGGTTTAGTTGCAATTACTCCCGGAGCGGGTTTTGTTCCACTATGGAGCGCCTTTATAATTGGAGGAGTCGTTAGTCCACTCTGCTTCTTCTTCATTTCTAAACTCAAACACAAGTGGGGATTAGATGATTCCTTAGATGCTTTTGGTTGTCATGGATTAGGTGGTATTTGGGGTGGTATCGCAACTGGAATTTTTGCTAAAAAATCGATTAATGGTGTAGCACAATGGGATGGCTTATTTTATGGAGAAACACGCTTATTTGTTGCACAAATCATCAGTATTGTGATTACAATCGCCTTTTCTGCAATTGCTACTGGTTTAATTCTCTTAATTTTAAAACAATTTATGCCTCTTCGTGTTGAAGACAAAGAAGAAGTCCTTGGTTTAGACTTAGCTGAACATGATGAAACAGCTTACCCAACCTTTATGGGAATGGATTCTTAAAAACACAGAAAAGAAAGGTGGATTAGAATGAAAAAAATTGAAGCAATTATTCGACAAGAAAAGTTAGAGGATTTGAAAACAGCTTTGTATACTAAAGCCTCTATTTCAGGCATGACCGTTGCGCAAGTTCTTGGCTTTGGCAAACAATTAGGCTGGACTGAATATTATCGTGGCAATGAGGTCATGATTAATTTGGTTCCCAAAGTCGAAATAAAGCTGGTTGTAGCTTCTGAAACTGTTG
>JAFXIS010000024.1 GCA_017532885.1 Alistipes sp.
GTTGATTGATACTCATTCACATATATATGCCGAGGAGTTCGATGAAGACCGTGCCGAAGCGTTAGTTCGCGCGCGTGAGAGTGGTGTGTGCAAGTTGTTGTTGCCGGCCATTGACTCCGAGAGTGATGAGCGTATGTTCGACCTTGTGCGTGGCGAGACCGACTATTGTTATGCGATGATGGGCCTGCACCCTACATCGGTTAATGATAATCCCCGTTGGCGTGAGGAGTTGCGCCGCGTGGAGCGTTATCTTGCCGCGCCACCTGCGGGGGTGACGTTTTATGCAGTTGGCGAGATAGGTCTGGACTACTATTGGAGCGAGGACTTCAAAGCCGAGCAGTGTGAGGCGTTTGTTGCGCAGTGTCGGTTGGCCGTTAGCCGAGACTTGCCCGTTGTCATACATACCCGCTCGGCGTGGGATGATATGTGCGACATTCTTGAGGCTGAGGCGGCGCGTGCTGCGGAGTCGGGAGGTCGTCTGCGTGGCGTTCTGCACGCCTTTTCGGAGAATGCTGCGACCTATGAGCGTCTGCGTGCGTGTGGCGACTTTCTGTTTGGTATAGGTGGCGTTGTGACCTTCAAGAAGAGTAACGTCGCAGCAGCCGTCGAACAGATGGCCATAGAGGATATTGTTTTAGAGACCGATTGCCCATATCTTACCCCCGTGCCCTATCGTGGTAGGCGTAACGAGTCGGCCTATGTGCGATATGTGTGCGAAAAGGTTGCCCAGATAAAGGGTTTGACGGTTGACGAGGTGGCTCGCATAACGACTTCCAATGCCGAGCGTATGTTCTTCGGCGAGAGGGCGTAGCGCCAATATTACGAACTGTTTTATATATATAAGGTGACAAACATAAATGGTTATATAAAGGTAATAATTAATAATATATGATACAGACTCTCCATAATGCGGGAGGTGACCGCTCGACAATACTTATAATATATACGGGCGGAACCATCGGAATGAAACGTGACGAGGCGACGGGTGCGCTTGTGCCGTTTGACTTTAGTGGTATATATGACGAGTTCCCCGCCGTACGTCGTTTGAAGGTTGATATTGATGTTCATACGATGCCTACGCTGATTGACTCCTCGAATGTGCGCCCGGCGGATTGGTGTGCCATAGCCGAGGTGATAAGGGATAATTATGAGCGTTATGACGGTTTTGTCATCCTGCACGGAACCGACACAATGTCATATACGGCTTCGGCGTTGAGTTTTATGCTTGAAAATCTGGCCAAGCCTGTGGTCTTTACGGGTAGCCAGATACCTATCGGCGTGTTGCGCACCGATGGTCGCGAAAACCTTATTACGGCAATAGAAATTGCGGGTGCCAAGCGCGATGGAAAGCCCATAGTTCCCGAAGTGTCGTTGTTGTTCCATAGCCGTTTGTGCCGTGGTAACCGTACCCATAAGAGCAGTGCCGAGGAGTTGGATGCCTTTCGCTCGGCCAACTATCCTCCGCTTGCCGAGGTGGGCGTGAAAATAGCCTACAATGCAGCCGCCATCCGTCAGGTTGAGCCGAAAGCCCAGCCACTGAGGATTGCTACTATGTTGAGCGAGGGTGTGGCTATCATAAAACTCTTCCCAGGTATCGGTGAGTACACATTGCGCGCCATCCTCTCGGTTGAGGGGTTGCGAGGCGTGGTGCTTGAGACCTATGGCGCAGGTAATGCCCCTACGGATGAGTGGTTCTTGCGTCTGATGCGTGAGACAGTGGAGCGCGGAGTTATTGTGCTTAACGTTACGCAGTGCGATAATGGTACTGTCGAGATGCAACTTTATGAGACGGGCCAACGTCTTTTGGCGGCAGGCGTGCTTTCGGCATACGATATGACTACGGAGGCCGCCATCACCAAATTGATGTATGTTTTGGGCAAAAACCTACCTTTGGAAGAGAGTTTAGCCCTTTTAAGAAAACCCCTTCGCGGAGAATTTACATTGTAGCGGGCTTGCGTAATTAAAAAAAAATGTCTATATTTCGGTCCGTAAAGTATGCAAAAATCGCAAATGCGGGCGTGCCTGCGTGGTGGCTTTTGGCGTAAGCGATTGATGTGTAGGAAGTTAAGGGATGTTTTGAATGAGGAACACTGTTTCGACCAATGTGTTGGTATAGTGCCTGATTTGTTGTCGAAAGACCTATTATTTAGGTGTGTTCGATTGGAAATTTTGTGAAAAAAATTTTTTTGAAGAAAAAAATACAACATAAAACTAAAAAAATACAAGTAACAAAACACTAATTAAATTATTAAAAACACTATGAAAAAATTCTTTATGTTTTTGGCAGTTGCCGCACTTGGCACTGTAAACGCTTTCGCACAGGAGGCTGCTGCAGCTGAGACTGAATTGGCAGGCGAGACAATGCACCAGGTATTGATGCAGAAGTTCCTTGAGGGAGGTTGGGGCTGGATGTTGCCCGTATTGGTATGTTTGATTATCGGTTTGGCTATCGCTATCGAGCGTATGTTGTACCTCTCATTCTCAAACATCAACACCAAGAAGTTCATTGAGAAGTTCTCTGAGACTTTGAATGGTCAGGGCGTTGAGGCTGCTAAGGACCTCTGCCGTAACACAAAGGGTCCCGTTGCTTCAATCTACTATCAGGGTTTGGACCGCTACGACCAGGGCTTGGACGCTGTTGAGAAGGCTGTTGTTTCTTACGGTTCAGTTCAGACAGGTCAGATGGAGTCAGGTCTTTCTTGGATTGGTTTGTTCATCGCTCTTTCTCCGATGTTGGGATTTATGGGTACCGTAGTAGGTATGATTCAGGCATTTGACCAGATTCAGGCAATGGGTGATATCTCTCCGACTGCCGTTGCTGGTGGTATTAAGGTGGCCTTGTTGACTACTTTGATGGGTCTTATCGCTGCGGTTATTCTTCAGTTGTTCTACAACTACATCGTATCAAAGATTGACTCTTTGGTAAACACAATGGAGGATGCTTCAATCACTTTGGTTGACATCTTGACTGCTTACAGCAAGAAATAATTTATTCTCTAATCTGTTAAGATAGAATTATAATGGAGAAAGTATTAAGATATATTTTGGTTGCACTAATGGCTGTATCTGTAGCGTTGGTGGCGTGGGCTATCTTTACCACTCCCTCTGACCCTACTGCGGCTGAAGCCACTGCGGTAGGTGCTAACCTCTATTGGGGTTATGCTCTACTTATCGGAGCCATCTTGGCAGCAGTGTTGGGTGCATGTATGGATATGTTGAAGAAGCCTGAGGGTTTGAAGGGTACTATCATCTCGTTTGTTGCAATCATTGCAATCGTTGTAGTATCTTACGTATTGGCTCAGGGTCACACTTATGAGATTGTTGACCTCCAGAACAAGGGCATCTTCCCCCGTTTCGACACAGTTATTACTGATGCCAGCATTATGGTAACTTATGTTGCTATGGCCGCTGCTGTTATTGCAGCAATCTACTCGGCTGTAAGCGACGCACTCAAATAATGAAAGGAGACTTTTATGGCAGGAGGAAATAAAAGAAAAGTACCCGATATTAATGCCAGTTCACAGGCCGATATCTCGTTTATGTTGCTTATCTTCTTCCTTGTCGCTACTACGATGAGCACCGATAAGGGTCTTACGCGTGTACTTCCGCCCATTCCGCCCGAGGACGTTAAGGTCGAGGACCAGAAGCAGAAGGAGCGTAACATCTTGCTTGTGTTCGTTAACGGTGTAGGCCAGTTGATGGTTGGCGATGAGCAGATGGATATTCGCGGCTTGAAGGATAAGGCTAAGGAATTCGTGTTGAACGAGGCAGACGATGAGAATCTTCCTGAGAAGGAGGATAAGGAAATCGAGATGCCCGATGGTTCAACTTGGGTTTACCCTGAGAGTAAAGGCATTATCTCGTTGCAGACTACACGTGATACAAACTACGACATCTATATTAGCGTGCAGAACGAATTAACTGCAGCGTTCAATGAGATTCGTGACGATGTAGCGATGAAGAAGTTCCAAGCAAAATTCTCTGAACTTTCAGAGGACGAGCGTAGTGTAATAACCAAGGCGGTTCCGATGAAGATTTCTGAGGCCGAGCCGCGTAAAGGTGCAGTAAAGAAGTAGGATTATGGCAGTAATGAAAAAGAAGGGCAAGAAAGAAGTGCCCGCTATCTCGACAGCGTCTCTACCTGACGTTATCTTTATGCTTCTCTTCTTCTTTATGGTGTCTACCACTATGCGTGACCAGGAGTTGCTCGTGCGTTATCGTTTGCCCGAGGCTACTGAGGTTCAGAAGTTGGAGAAGAAGAACTTGGTAAGTTATATTAACATTGGTGAGCCTGTACCTCATATGCAGGCAAAGTATGGTACTGCTACTCAGATTCAGTTGAACGACGCGTTCCGTACTGCGAAGGATATCGGTGACTTTATCGCCGCCGAGCGTGAGCAGTTGAACGAGGCTGACCGTGCCCAGATGACGACATCTATCAAGGCCGATGAGTTCACTAAGATGGGTATTATTACCGACGTTAAGCAGGAGTTGCGTCGTGCGAATGCACTTAAGATTTCTTATGCTGCAATCGAGCGTCAAGGCAATAATAACGACTAATCACCATTAAATCTATAATTTAGGCGTTTCCTTTCGGGGAGACGCCTTTTTTTTGTGACTGCTTGAGCCCCGTTAGGCCGCTTTTCGCTGTCCTTGCCTAATCGAGCGAAGTTGCCTGACAAGGTTATTTCTCGCTATTCCGATTCGGTGGGCGATGCCA
>JAFXIS010000025.1 GCA_017532885.1 Alistipes sp.
ATAAATCGCTGATTGTGACGGCTTTAACTCACCTCTTGGATGGTTTTGCACTCCCACCTGTGAGGCCATATATCACGCAAATGTAACAAAAGATATGCAAAACGCCAAATTTTTATTCATTTTATTGATTTGCCGATTCGCCTTTGCTCCGTCCTTCGTCCGCAAACCTGCCTGTCGCGATTGGGCTTCGCACGGGAATATCTCTTTGCTCTTTTATCTTTAATTCCTCCTCTAAGTTAGAGGAGGTGGCACTCGCTTGCGAGTGACGGAGGAGTCTGTAATTCTTAAAATCCAAAATTTTGAACCGACGCTGCGGAGCGAGAGCAGAGAGTGTTTACACTCTTTGCCGAGCCACAGCAGTGAAAAGCCACGAAGTGGATTAATCTCCTTCATCGAGGAACGTGGGAGATTACCACGTCGGCCTAAAGACCTCCTCGTAATGACAAATTTTATATTATCCACCTCTCAACTCCTAATTTTGAATTTTGAATTTTGAATTTTGCATTAAAAAAATCGGGGTTGCTCAACTTTCCTGTCGAACAACCCCTGCACTAATTATTAACCCTTTTTACTATTTAACTTCTTTTGGCGAATATCTCTGTTAAGAAACAATCCAGATAGTAAAGGTCTGCATCGTCACATATAACATCGCGCAGCATCATTCGCTCATCAGAAGTTATGTTTTCTCTATCCGTACAGTCGATTTCTATCATAGGCATATTGTTTTAGATGTTTGTCTATATAACGCAATGCCTTTTTGTTTTATTGTACGCGCTGAAGATTTTTTTTAAGAAAGAATAATATCGTTCTCGGCAATCATCTTGCGCAGGTTGATGAGCGCATAACGCATACGTCCCAATGCGGTGTTGATGCTCACACCCGTCTGGTCGGCTATCTCCTGAAAACTCAGGCCCGAATAGTAACGCAACTTCACCACTTCGCGCTGCTCGTCGGGCAGATGCTCTACCAGGCGACGTACGTCGGCCTCAATCTGCTCCGAGATGATATTATCCTCTACGGTGCGCTCGGCAAAGCGCAACGTACCCAACATATTGTAGCCCGCATCCGACTCGTTGATGGTCTTGGCGCTCTTCTGCGAGCGGAAATAATCTATAACTTGATTGTGCGCAATACGCAGTACCCACGAGAGAAACTTGCCATTATCGACATATCGGCCCTCGTCGATGACACGCACCACCTTGATGAGCGTCTCTTGCAAGATGTCATCGGCCACATCGACGTCCTTGACCATCATACGGATGTAGTCACGAACGCGGCGTGAGTGTCTGTCGATAAGTTGTGAAATGGCTGCGCAATCGCCCGACAAATAGTTATTAAGCAATACTTGGTCACTTAACACTTGTGTGTTCATACTCTTCTCCTTT
This sequence comes from Alistipes sp., assembly GCA_017532885.1. The sequence goes on from JAFXIS010000025.1 coordinate 1,386, forward strand.
AAGTTACTATGTAATGTTCAAAGAGTAGAAATTTTCCTATAGGCAACTGCGTTTTTAAGAGTTAAACTTTGTTTTATTTGAGCGCAAGATAGTAACATTTTTTGTTCTCTCCAAATTTTGCGAACTCTATTTTTTAGTTTTCGGCATTTCTCGGGCCCGAAATGTACAAATCCAATGCCAAAACGACCAAAATGCCGGGCGAAATTTTAATTCAAAATTGAGTATTCCCGTGCGTCAGCCCAATCGCGGCAGGCAAGTTTGCGGATGAAGGGCGACGCGCAGACGGAGGGTTAAGAAACGGAGAATTTTTCACTTTAGTAAAAACGCGTAGGCGTCCGTTTTACCGACGGCAAGCGGCGACCCCGAAAACTTGTCACCGCGCCGCTTTTTATTCACCTTTTTACGGCTAAAAAGGTGAAAAAGACACGAAGTGGATTAATTGGGGGAAGTGAGGTTGTGTTACAGACTCCTCCGTCACTCCTTTCAGTCGTGCCACCTCCTCTACCTTAGAGGAGGAATTAGATAAGTATAAAAATGTCATTCCGAGCGAGTGCAACGAGCGTGGGAATCTCCTACTTTATTTGATGCAGGAGATTAATCCGCCAAAGGCGTCTTTTCACTGCTACGGCTCGGCAAAGTATAAATAAATTAAAATTGGAAATAGATAAACGGCTGGATATCGCTCGATTTAATCTGCATCACGCACCATACGACTACGGTCAGCATCGCCACCTGCCACCAGAACGAGGCGCCCGATACCTTGCGCTGTATGTCGCCGTCAATCTTTTCGGGCAGGAAGTGCATAGCATAGCCCAGCACGATAAGCCCCACGACAGCCTTGTAACCCAAGACAAACTGCGGTATTATTGCCGAGTTGAAGTTGTGCGCTATCTGGTATAACATCAGGTGCACAGTCTGCATATCTTCGGCGCGGAACAACAACCATCCCAAGCATACGAGGTTGAATGTGAAGAACCACCCGCCCAAGCGCAGCAGAGGGTTCATCTGCTCTCCGTTGGGCTTTGCCCACGCGGCTATGCTCATCCACGCCTTATGCAGCGCGAGTGCCACGCCGTGCAGTGCGCCCCACAATACAAAACGTATGGCCGCGCCGTGCCACAGACCACCCAACAACATCGTTATCAGCAGGTTGAGATATGTGCGCATCTTGCCTTTGCGGTTGCCACCCAGCGATATGTATAGG
>JAFXIS010000026.1 GCA_017532885.1 Alistipes sp.
ACCAACGCCCTCGACGAGGCTATCGCTCTGCCTACCGATTTCTCGGCGCGTATTGCTCGTAACACCCAGATTTACATCCAGGAGGAGACCAATGTATGCCGCCAGGTAGACCCATGGGCAGGTTCATACTATGTTGAGGCTCTTACCAACGAGATTGCACACAAGGCGTGGGCACACATCGAGGAGGTTGAGAAGTTGGGCGGTATGGCAAAGGCTATCGAGACAGGTATCCCCAAGATGCGTATCGAGGAGGCTGCAGCTCGTACACAGGCTCGTATCGACTCTGGTGAGCAGAAGATTATCGGCTTGAACGAGTACCGTTTGGAGAAAGAGGCTCCTATCGACATTTTGGCAGTGGATAACACTGCTGTTCGCGAGAGCCAGGTTAAGCGTTTGCAGGAGTTGCGTGCTAACCGTGACCAGGCAGCCGTTGATAAGGCTTTGGCAGCTATCACCGAGTGCGTAAAGACCGGCGAGGGCAACTTGTTGGAGTTGGCAGTTGAGGCTGCAAAGGTACGCGCAACTTTGGGTGAGATTTCAGATGCTTGCGAGGTTGTTGTAGGTCGCTACAAGGCTGTTATTCGTTCAATTAGCGGAGTATATTCATCAGGTATGAATCAGGATTCAGAGTTCGAGAAGGCAAAGGCTATGTGCGCCGAGTTTGCCAAGAAGGAGGGCCGTCAGCCCCGTATTATGATTGCAAAGTTGGGCCAGGATGGTCACGACCGTGGTGCTAAGGTTGTTGCTACGGGTTATGCCGATGTTGGCTTCGATGTAGATATGGGTCCCTTGTTCCAGACTCCCGAGGAGGCTGCAAAGCAGGCCGTTGAGAACGATGTTCACATCGTAGGTGTATCTTCATTGGCTGCAGGTCACCTCACTTTGGTTCCGCAGATTATCGCCGAGTTGAAGAAGCTTGGCCGCGAGGATATCATCGTTGTTGTGGGTGGTGTAATCCCCGCACAGGACTACGACGAGTTGTATCGTGATGGTGCCGCAGCTATTTTCGGCCCCGGTACTCCTATCGCAAAGGCTTCTATCAAGATGTTGGAGATGTTGATGGAGGAGTAATCCCGAATCCCTAACATAGATAAAGAGAGCCGTCAGCTATAATGCTGGCGGCTTTTTTGCATGGCTCCATGAAGATATTTCACAAAAAATGCGTATCTTCGCTTAACGAAAGAAAACAACTTACGACTATGACACAACAAAACAGCAAATACCCCGCCTACGACTTCGTGGGAGAGTTCTCAGAGGGCTTGGCACGCGTGCGTCGCGGCAATAAATGGGGTTATATCAATGAAGAGGGCAAGGAGATTATCCCCTTGATTTACGACTACGCCCACGACTTCCACAACGGCACCACAAGCGTAAAATTCGGCAACGAAAATCCTCGCATAAACCGCCAAAACAAGATTGTATTCAAAGGGTAGGCAGGGAGTAAAATTCAAAACTAACTCGTCATCCCACATCACACGCACGATGTGGAATGACGATATTATTATATAACTATGAAAAAAATGCGACCACTCACAAGCAGTCGCACTAATATTAAAGCCTAAAGATTAAAATTGCGCCACAGCACGGACATAGTTGCCAAAGAATTTACTGAGATTGCAGGTATCGCCATCTAACATATCGACAAGCCACGCGCTTTTTTCATCATCCTCATCTTCCGTAGATGATCAATACCATGGCAATTCCTCTGAATCTTCATCTACCTCCTTATTAAACAACTTTTCACCTCCTTTATCCTCAAGAGTTTTGTTCACAGCATCGTGGACCGAATTATTAAGCAACAACAACTTTAATTCATTTATTGCCGGCAGATACCAACTCTCTCCCAACTCAGCGCACCACGCAAATGCGGGGAATTTCTCTTCCCAATTATATTCGCATTCTATCTCCTCCATATTTTGCTTACCATTCGCCTTACTTGTGGCACCGGTATATTTTTTACAAGGATTATCACGATTAAAGAATGTACCAAAATTCTTATCCACAGCCCATGGCATTTCTTCTTCCGATTGGTGCATGCTCACAATCTTACCATGTGTCCCTGCTTTATTTACCCAGAATACCACACCCTCTTTCTTGCCGTCGTTATAGTAATCGCCGACTTTATAGGTTTTGGCAGACGAAGGCGTAGGCGTAGAAACTGAAGCAGCCGTATTTTTTCTCTTTGGAGCAGGTGTAGGTGCAGAGACTGGCATAGAAACAGACGCAGGCTTGGCCACAGTTTTAAGCGCAGCCTTCGGTTTCTTCGGTGCAGTATCCTTCGGCGCAACATTATTGATTTGTGGTGCTAACTCCACATCCACAAGGCGCGCAACGACCTCGACCAACTCCACGAAACGAGTCTTAAAATCGGGGTAGGACTCAATCCAATGGCGATTATTGAGCATCATATAAAATTCATCATACTGCTCCAAAACCGCCGCATCAATCTTATATGGCACGATAGGTTTACGATTCGAGAAAGCGATATTTATCTCGCTCTCCACCCAGGGCGAAATAGCCGACTGCTCGGAAAAGACCAGCACAACAGCCTTACAACTCTTTATCGCCTGCGCGATTACCGAGGCATATTTCGCACCCACGGGGATATCGCGTGGCGCCATCCAACACTTGATATGATTATCCTCCAGCTCATGGCAAATTGCTTGCGCTGTGGTGGAATTTTTGCTCGAATAGCTTATAAATACATCGTGATTCATAGCGACTGATTGTTCGTATCCACAAATATACGATTTTTTAGCCAAATTGCTACATATACACAAACAAAAAAGCCCCTCGGGCCAAAGACCCAAGAGGCTCAATTTCGTGAAGTTATCTATTAGAAATACTTGCCACGCAAGTCCTCAATCTCAACCATGTTCTGCAATGCGCCCATAGCGTACTGAATGCTCATGTTCTCGTTTGTGGTCTGCAAGCGAGCCTTCTCCTCCTCGGCAGTGCGGGGAGCCTCAGTCTCGGCAACAACCTCCTCAACTACGAAGAATACAGCAGCACCGTTACCCTTAGCCTGGCTCAACACGCCAGCCTCGGTAGTTGCGATAGCACCGGTAGCAGCAGGCTCAAATGTAGTGTCGTTAATTGCGAAATCAGTATACTTGATATTCTCGAAGTTTGCAACCTCAACGCCCTCAGCACCTGCAATCTCCTCCAAGCTCTTGCCGGCATACTTTGCCTTCAACATATCGAACTTCTTGTCGCGGCGCAAAGTCTGTGCAATAGCGAGCTTGCGAGTCTCATCCAAAGGCTGGTACTTGCTGTCATCAATACCTGTAAGCATTGCAACAACATAAGCGTCACCCAAGTTGAAAATCTCAGAAATCTCGCCCTCCTTAGCACCATTTGCCCAGCGAACAACCTCGCGAGAGTTCTCCAAGCCTGACACCAAGCGGTCACCCTGAGCTACACGAGCGATACGGGGTGTAACAGCAGCTACGGCAGCAGCGTTCTCGAAGTTCTCCAAAGAGCCCTTACCATCTACGGCCATAATGCTTGCAGTAGAGTGGATATTGCGACGAGTCTCAGAAGATGCCTCAACGGGGATAGTGATTGTACCAACCAAAGCGTGCTTCTTCTTAGCATCTACGCGAGTAACCTTGAAAATCTGGATTGCATCACCCATAGCGACCTTAACAATGCTACCCTTCTTAGCATCTGCCAACTCCTCAACCAAGTCGGTAGAGAGGGCCGAGAAAGGCATAACGCCAACCTCGCCACCATTCTGAGCCGATGCGGCGTATACTGAATGAGCCTTTGCAGCCTCAGCAAATGAAGCACCACCCTTCAATGCTGTATAGAGACTATCAGCCAAAGCAGCATCAGTAGCAGGGATAACGATATGACTCAAACCGATTGAGTCGGGCAACATCTTAACATCCAAAGCGCGTGACATAACCCACTCGTTAGACTTAAGCTCGGGGCCATACATCTTGCCATTCAACATCACAGCCTCAGCCTCATCAGCAATCTGAGCATAGTTGGGAGCAATCTGACCCATATTCTTGCGAACGAATGCGCGCACATCCTCTGCTACGGCAAACTCCTCGCCCAAGCCCTTAGCCTTAGCCTCGATAGCCTGCATATCCTCCTGAGTAGGAGCTACATCGAATACTACATAGTTCAAAGAGCGGTTAGGCAACTTTCTATACTGCTCCTTGTGGGCCTCATAGTACTTCTTAACATCGCCAGCCGACACCTCAACCAAAGAATCGGGAATTGATGTATACTTCACAGCAACAAAGCGACCATTGCGGCTCTCGTTTGCAACCTTAACGCCATGAGCTACCTCCAAAGCATTTGCATAAGTACCGGCCTTAATCAAACCTGCATACTTGTTCATCTGACGGTCGAAGATTGCCTGAGAATCCAAGTACTCCCACATAGCGCGGTACTCGGGATTGGCACCCATCTGGCTCAAGAAAGCCGATACAGCCTCAACATTATATTCGCCGGTCTGAGGGTCTGCAAATGCCTGATAGAACACCTGTGAAGGGTGCTCACCGCTAAGCATTGCAAGACGCTCTGCCTGTGATACCTCAACGCCCATGCTTGTAAATCCGGGAACAAAGAAGTGCTTTGCAATCAACTCCTGCCATGTAGCGTTAGCCAAAGCTGCGGCACGCTCCTCGGTAGACTCATCGCCATTATTTGCACTCTTCACGCCCTCATAGGTCTTCATGTACTCCATATAACCGACCTTATTGCCATCAATAACACCTACTGTGGGGTCATTGCTACCCAAAAATCCCATCTCTGGGCCCAAAGAAAGGATAAATGCTAAAAGCGCCAAGACAATAACAACTGTCAATACTGCGCCAAATTTGGTTCTTAAAGTGTTTAGACTTGCCATAATAATTTTATTATTTATTTTATTTGTTTCTATTTTAAGCCACCAAAGATAATAATTTTATTCTTATTATCAGCATCGTAAGGCATATTTTTCATGTAAAACATCGGATTTTGCCCGATATTGAGTCTTCTACCCTATTATAGCTTTCTCACTCGCGCCAATTCCACACGCGCACGCGTCGAGCGTAATACCTTAATTTCAAGTTTCTCGGTTACGATTACGGTACCCGCAGAGGGTATTCCGTCGTAGTTATAAAGTATGTAGCCCGCCAAAGTATCATACTCCTCGCTCTCCTCGATATCGAGGTCAAAATGCTCATTCAGATACTCCACATCCAAGCGGCACGAAAGGACATACTCGCCCTCGCCTACCTGCTTCTCGACGCTCTCCTGCACATCGTGTTCATCCTCAATCTCACCAAAAATCTGTTCCAGAACATCCTCCATCGAGATAATTCCTGCCGTACCGCCAAACTCATCGATAACGACCGCAACACTCGACTTGCGCTTAATAAAATTCTGCAACAGGCTTTGCAAAGGCAAGGTCTCAGCTACATAATCGACCTTCATCAGTACCTCTTCCACGCTCGCAGGCGATGTAAACAAGCTCTTCGAGTTCACATAACCGATAATTGTGTCTATACTGTCCCTCCACACGAAGATGCGCGAATATTTCGACTCGACAAATCGCTGCGTAAGCTCCTCTATCGAGATATTCTCCTCCACAGCCTCGACATCCACACGCGACACCATGCAATCTCGCACACGCAAATCGGCAAAGTCTAAAGCATTCTGGAAGAGTTTTATCTCCTCCTCGTCCTCCTCCTGCAACTCAACATCTTCGCCATCCACCAAGTTCACCAAATCCTCACGATTGAATGTATAATCTATTGTGGCATTGCTATTTTTTCGTCCGAACAATCGCAAAATAGCATACGAAATGAATGTAGTAAACAATGCTATCGGATATAGCACAAGATAGAAGAGGTATAAAACGGGCGAGAAAAGCTGGTAATAGAAATTGGGATTCTTCTTAACGATAGACTTCGGCAAAAACTCTCCGCAGAACAGAATTATAACCGTCGAAATAATAGTTTCAAGCAAAACAGAGCCACCTGCTGCCATACCCTCCCAGCCAACAATATGGGCCAAAAGGCGCAGCAAAAGCGACATATAGAGAGAATATATTACAAGGCAGATATTATTACCCACCAAAATCGTAGTAATATATTGTCCCGGATGTTTCTCGAAGATATTTGCAATAAAATCAAATACCCCACTCTGCTTACGGTCAATCTCTTCGCGTAGGCGGTTTTTGCTCAAGAAGGCAATCTCCATACCCGAAAAGAATGCCGACAAAAGCAGCATCACACATATTAAAATGACCGAATTAATTAAATCGGCAGTCTCCATTATTTGAATTTAATTGGTTGCTTTACATCTATTTTCGCTTTAGGCGAGTATCTCCACCTGCGGCTTCATCTATTTCGATACTTTGCACCGCAGTAGCCGCATCACCTCCTTTTACGGGCAACTGGTTATCTTGCATCTTGACCGCACCAACCGCAGTCTCCGTATCGCCCGGAAGCGGTTTTACGGGCTTCGCGGTTCGTATCGGCCCGGTTGATTTTGCCTGTGTAGCGGGTTTTGTTTTCGGCGCAGAGGTTGCTTTTACTTTCGGTGCCGGTGTAGGTGTCTCCACCTCCTTTGTCACATCCTCTTCTGCCGGAGATTTTGATTTTGCCTCCTCTCCGTCCAACGAATCGCTCTCCGGTTTAGGCTCCGGCTCGGTGAAATAGGTCACACCCTTAATTTTGCGATAGTGCCAATCCTTCATCTCCTCATCGCTCTCGAAGCCCTCGCAATCGTAAACCTCGTCACCATCTACCACTCGCGAATCGACATTCGAGTAGATACGATGAGTAGCCTGATTCCAAAACAGCTGAGAAGTATAAAGGCGACGCCCCTCGCGTTGTATAACAACGACATCTCCCTTCGCCTCCCACAATTTGCGGGTTTCATAAAATATGGCATAATTGGCTGTGAGCGTTGCCGACTCTACAGTGGTCGTATCGCCATCATATGTCACAACCTTCACACCCTTGCGGAACTCCTTGTATGGCTCACGCGCCAAAGCATATCCCTCCATCAGTGGCGTGGTAAAATGGTACGATTTCTGACCATTTTCCGAAGTCACAATCGAGAGGTTCTCACTATACTCGGTCATGAGATTTTCGAGGTTTGTAGAGTGCGAAGTAGTGGTTTTCTTCGCCTCGCACGAGAATAGCAAGATAGCACTCCCCAACAAAGGGAGTGCTACCATGAAATATCGTACAAGTACTTTGTGTATCATTTGCAATTATTATCTGTAACGCACCGTAGTACTTACGCCATTAGCAAAGCCGTGGTCGATAGTATAACGCTCACCGGCTGACAACTCAGCAAAGAAGCACTCCTCCTTTGTGGGGAACACTGCGCGGTAGTGGTTCATCAACTCCTCGGCAGATTTCTGGATACCGGGGTCGCTTGCCAACAACGATACAGCCTGGCTCATAGCATCATATGCAGCCCAGAAGCAAGCCTGGCAACGCAACTCTGCGCAGTTTCCAGATGATGCATAGCACTGACCCAAGATAAAGTAAGCAAAACCATTCTCGGGGTTGATGTTCTTCACCTCCTTAGCGGCTGCCATTGCTGCAGCATAGTTCTTGGTTGTAAGGTTAATCATACCTACACGAACATACAACTTCTCCTTCTCGGCAGGGTTAGTCTCAACCGACAACGCCTCCTCCAAATACTTCAACGCCTTGTCATACTCCTCGCGTGACTGGAAGCCCTGAGCCAAGAACAATGCAATGTCTGATGAAGGCTTCACAGAGTAGAGCTTCTCGGCAGTCTGGAAGAAGAAATCGCTATCGCAACCTGCGCGTGACATAAGAGTAACGGCCTGATTCAAGATAGCCTCATCCTCGGGAGCTGCAGCCAACTTCTTAGAGAAGAGGTCCTCAAGATTCTCGCAACTTGCAGCACCACTCATACCGAAGATACCCTCAAACTGCTCCTTATACTGAACATCATCACCCTCAGCTGCATCAAATGCAGGTGACAAACGGTCATACTCACCAATAATCAACTCAGCGCCAATCAAGCCATTCTGGAAATCATCATTAAGGTTGCTGAAATAGATTACAGCCAACTCCAAATCCATCTTACCCTTAACCTCAACACTTGCATTCATCGCAGCATTGAATACATCACGGACACCCTCTCTATCCTCGGGCTTGTAGGTAACATACTCACGAGCCTTGCGGTCGAGGATATAATCCTTACCATACTTTGAGTGGTTAGCAAAGTGCTCCAAGCGAACATCGTAAATCCACAACAAAGAGTCAATTGCAGCAGCACGAGCCTCATCGCTCTCAGCGCGGTTAATCTTGTTCTTATAAAGCTTTGCTGCGTTGGTATAGATATTTACCGAACCTGCAGGAGCCTTCTCCAACAAAACCTTCAAATAGCCCGAAGCAAGGTTATAGTTACGATTATCCACTGCCTCCTTAAGGAACTGTGCTGTAAGCATCATCTCCTTACGCTCTTCTGCATTGCTTCCCCACTTTGCATACTTTGGGTCATCATAATTGAGTTCCTGCGCTACCGCTGTAAAACCTACAAAAGCAAGCGCCACCACCAAAATAAGTTTAATGCTTTTCATGTAATCTAAGTTTTTTTTATTATTTAATGTTAATATTTTCCGTTCTTACCAACATAACGCCTCGGAAGGCGATTTTATTGTCTTTAAGCCTTTGAGAACCGTTTTAGCCTAAGGTTTAATCAAACTTATAACGCATAAACCAGCGGTCACTAAAGAGCGATAAGCCTATCGATAGCTTAAAGTAATCCTGCTTCACCAAGCCCGCCTTAGCGCCATCTATCGTAACAAACTCCTTATCGGGACGACGCATACCATACTCAAAGCCGACATCTATCGACGAGCCACCGAACAACTGCAACGGGAAGCCCAAACCTGCCGTTATGGCATATTGATGTACGGCACAGCCGTGATAAGTCTGATAGAAATCGCCCATGCGACCACCCAAGCGATACGCGATACGATTCATATAGTTACGAACATCCGTCGGACGCGGAGTAAACTCAACGCCGACCTTAATGGTTTGAGTATCGGTGTATGCCACATCGACACCCTTACCCAGGCTCTCCGTAAAGTCCACATTGCTATTACCCCAATCCTGATATACATAATCCACACCTACACGCAACGAATTTGTCTGATAGAACAATCCGGCAGCAAACTGCTGCGGAAGCTGCAAAGCCGATTTCTCGTTCTTATCACGCACGGTAGTCTGCAAAAGGTTGTTCACATAAACCTTCTGCGTAACATCGGGCGTAAGGCTACCACCCAAATCATAAGTAGCACCAAATGTAAATATTCGCTTCGTGTTCATGATGATATGCCACTGCAAACCTGCCTGCATCTTAATCTTCGATACATAATAAGTGTCCAATCCCGTAGTGCTTGAATATGAACCACTTCCGGTAATTACATTCGGAACCTGCGAGGTGTAGTTACGCGAGATATTACCCCAATAATAGAGCATCGCAGCTCCTATTGACAAGCGCTTGAACGGACGCCAACCCACACCGGCCTTAACCTCGGTGATATCGCCCTCTCCATTCCAGATATAGCGCACGCGGCCAATATTTCCAAGAATGTCATCCGCCATCTCGTCACGATACATCTTGTAACCCACATTGCTATATGGAGTAAGGCTAAAGCCAAAACCAAGATTCTTCGCCAAAGGCATCTGGAATGCAATATCGTGAAAATTTATCGAGTTATATGCGGTCTTAATCGCTGAATTGGCAGCCACTTTAGTCTGAGAGTTACGATAATGACCTGCATCGACGCCGAAATTAAAGAGAAAACTCTTGCGCGTCACATTACAATAAGCCGCAGGGTTCAATATATTCACCATCGTATACGACATCATACCGACACCTACACCTCCCATTGAGCGCATAGCCACATTACCCGGCGTAGACAATTCGCCCAAGCCATACATCGAGTATGGAGAATAGGTATTGATACTGCTCGAAAAATTTTGAGCCACAGCCTCCGAAGGCATCGCAAAAAACAACACCCCCACAGCCATCAAAGCTCCTAATATTTTGCTATTCAACTTTCGCATTGTACTCTAAAATTGTGTTTAATCCGCAAAACACCAAATCACATTTTGCAAATATCGCGTTTTTAATTCGTTTAACAAAAAATTTTGCGTCTCCACCCGTAAAAATTATAGATAATTTAACATTTTTAGATAAAAATGTAGAAATATAGCCCTCAATTTCGTGAGTTATGCCCTGCATCACTCCTTGTTCGATAGCTTCGCGGGTAGTTCGACCTATCTCCAAAATCTCATCCGTAGCCTCGCATTCGGGCAAGCGGGAAGTATAGTCGTGCAAAGCACGGAAACGACCGCGCACGCCAAGCGAAATATTTCCTCCGCGATACTCGCCATCAACTACAAAATCAATGGTTATGGCTGTACCGAAATCCACAATCATGCAATCGCCCCCGACAATATGGCTCGCACCCACAGCCGCCGCCAAACGGTCCATGCCCAAAGTCTCAGGCGTGAGGTAACCATTTCGTATCGGCACAGGTGTCGATGGAGTCATCTCCATAGCCCATAGTCCCTTCTCGCGTAGCATCCGCACAACACACTGCGCATCTATTCCCGTCGAAGCGACAATCGCACGCTCCACAGTCGGATACTTGCTCAGAATGGCATCCAACGCCAAATCTTGCAGCGAAGTGAATGCGTACTGCTCCACAACCTCGCCACCGCTCATAATCGCCACCTTGATGCGCGAATTTCCTATATCTACTATAAGATTCATTCCCATCACACTACAAACTCTTCAACACCGTAACAGCCTCTGCAAGATTTGCCACCCTTCTAACGGTCATCGCCAAACGATTATTGTGTTGCTTCAGGACAAAACGGTCGGGTTGCGTAGTAATTGTCTTAAGCAGATTCATAAATACATCACTCTTATAGTATGGCGAATTATCCTCTCCCACGAAATGTACTATCATAAGGCCATTCTTCACCTTCACTCGCTCCATGCCCAAGCGTACAGCCTCCCAGCGCAATCTAACCACATCCAGCAAGCTCTGGGCAGCCTCCGGCAAAGCGCCAAAGCGGTCCACCAAACGACTTTCATACGCCACGAGCTCCTCCTCGCGGCGCAGTGAATCCAACTCCCGATACAGGCGCAACTTCTCGGCAGGTTGGCGCACATAACTATCGGGCAACTCTGCCAACATATCAATCTCGATAGTCGAATCCTCGATATAAGCATCGTTTTTAACCATCTCCGCCTCCTTATCCGTCAAGCCCTCAACATCCAAGCCTTCGGCACGCAACTCGGCAATAGCCTGACGCATAATCTTTTGGTAGGTTTCAAAACCGATATCGGCAATAAAACCGCTCTGCTCGGCCCCCAAGAGGTTTCCCGCACCGCGGATATCCAAATCCTGCATCGCAATATTGAATCCCGAGCCCAAATCCGAAAACTCCTCGATGGCGCGCAAACGACGACGCGCATCACTCGACAACAGCTCCTCGGGCGGAGTAATGAGGTAGCAATATCCTTTCTTGTTACTGCGACCCACACGCCCTCGCAGCTGATGCAAATCGCTCAAGCCATAATTCTGGGCGTTATTTATGATAATCGTATTTGCATTGGGGATATCTATGCCATTCTCCACAATCGTAGTCGATACCAGCACATCAAACTCTCCATAAATAAAATCCATGATGAGTTTCTCCAACTTATCTGCCGGCATCTTACCATGTCCCACCGCCACGCGAGCCTTGGGGCATAGGCGCGTAATCATACCCTGCAAAGAGAGCAAGTCCTCGACACGATTATTCACAAAATAGACCTGACCACCACGCGAAAGCTCCTCCTCGATAGCATCCTGAATGATATCCTCCGAGAAGATGTGCGACTCGGTAATAATAGGCTGACGATTCGCCGGAGCAGTTGATATAACCGACAAATCGCGCGAACCCATAAGCGAGAATTGCAGCGTACGGGGAATAGGCGTAGCCGTAAGTGTCAGTGTATCGACATTTACGCTCATCTGCGTCAGTTTCTCCTTTGCCGCCACACCGAACTTTTGCTCCTCGTCGATTATAAGCAGGCCCAAGTTCTTAAACACAATCTGCCGCCCCAGCATCTTATGCGTTCCGATGAGGATATCGATTTTTCCCGCAGCCAAATCCTCGGCTATTTCGCGCATCTGCTTAGCACTCTTCGAGCGATTTACATACTCTATTCTGACCGGAAAATCCCTCAAACGCTCCATAAACGAGCGATAGTGCTGCAAGGCAAGAATCGTCGTCGGCACAAGTACAGCCACTTGCTTACCATCCACCGCAGCCTTAAATGCCGCACGAATAGCAACCTCGGTCTTTCCGAAGCCCACATCGCCACACACCAATCTATCCATCGGGCGTTCGGACTCCATATCGCGCTTTACCGCATCAATTGCCGCCTGCTGATCGGCAGTCTCCTCCCACTGGAACGATGCCTCCATCTCATTCTGCAAATAGGTATCTGCGGAAAATGCAAATCCCTTACTTGCCTTACGCTTGGCATACAGAGCGATAAGTTCACGCGAGATATCCTTAACCGCCTTCTTCGTGGCATTTTTCAGCTTCTGCCAAGCTCCACCACCCAATTTATAAATCTTCGGAGGCTCGCCCTCGCCACTCTTATAACGCGATATGCGATGCAGTGAATGGACATTGACAAAGAGGACATCGTTATCCTTATATACCAGCTTTATAGCCTCATGCACTTTGCCATTCTCGTTTATCTTGACCAAACCACCGAAGCGGCCCACACCGTGGTCGATATGCACCACATAGTCGCCCATCTTCAGAGCGTTCAACTCCGCAACGGTCATCTGCTCGTCGCGCTTAATCTCGCCATTGATGCGATAGCGACGATAGCGGTCAAAAATACGATGGTCTACATATAGCTGAATTTTGAGCGTATGGTCGATAAAACCATCATGCAGTGTTATGGGAATAGCCTCAAACTCCACATCCTTGCGGCCCATTTGGTGGAATATATTATCCAATCGCTCGGTCTGGGCGCGATTTTCCGACAGGATATAGCTCTTATAGCCCTTGATTGCAGCATCCGCCAAATCATCCGCCAGCACCTCGAAATTCTTGTTAAATTGAGGTTGCGGAGAGCTCTTGAATTTAACCACCGCATCGGCGATTCGTTCCTTCAAATTGTCGCGCAACAGACACATACGGCTCTGCTCCATATCTCTGAGCAAGCCGTTGCGGCTCGTCATCAAAGCATCAATTTGCGAAGGCTCCTCCATCTCGGCAAGCACCCTGCGTCGTAAATCGTTTACACGCTTTAAGACATACTCCGCATCGTAAAACCAATATGTCGCCTCACCGACAAACTGCGCCAACGACACCTTCGACATACTCTCCGCATTGAGATTTGGCAAAATCTCAACACTCTGCACTTTATCATTTGAGAGCTGACTCGAAATATTAAACCTACGGATAGAATCTATCTCGTCACCAAAGAAATCTATACGGAACGGGCGGCTCTCGGAGTAGGAGAAGACATCGACAATACCTCCACGCACAGAGTATTGACCCGGCTCATAGACGAAGTCTACCTGCACAAAATCTCGCTCCACGAGCATATCCTCAACCTGCGAGATTGAGATTGTATCGCCCACCTTAAAGTGTAGGCTGCGTTCCGAAATAGCCCCTTCATCGGCAACTCGCTCCGCCAAAGCCTCCGGATAGGTGCAAATCACCGTATATCCGCCCCTTAGATGGCGTATGGCATTCAGTGTATTTGTACGCTGCACCACACCCTGCGCATCCTCCTTGCCATAGAGTATAGATTTTTTGTACGATGTAGGGAAGAAATAGATATTCCCCTCCTCCAGCAGCGCATACATATCGTTGAGCATATATGCCGCAGCATCCCTATCCTCGCAAACAAAGATATGCACACCCCCCATTTTGCGTATCAGAGCCGCAGAATAGAGCGAAAGAGCCCCGCCGACCAAATCTTCGAGATGGACGGTGACGCTCTTTTTTTTCAACTCCTTGCTCAGGCGCACAAACGGCTCGGAGGCCTCCACGCGCTGCAAAATATTTTCTATACTCTCCAAAACTCTACGATTTAGAGATTTTTCCATCGCCCAATTCCATGTAGCTGCACTCGCCGAAGATATGCAACCCACGATGGGCATTACAGAATAAGTGGTTCATTCTTTCGGCTCAGGTATCTCACATCGACGATTCCCAAGCTCTGGTCGGCAACGACATTTATCCATGTCTTATATCGCCACATCCACCTCAGGCGCAACGACAACACGCCGTGACGGAGATACGACGCAACATAAGGGCTCACGCGCAATGTAATATGCTTCACACCCCTATCTGCCGTCAAGAACTGAATTTGATTCTCAATCTTCTTATCCAGCAGCACCGTAGGCTCAATACGACCCGTACCGTTACATGTGGGGCATACATCCGTAACATCTGCCACCGCCACAGGGCGCACCCTCTGGCGCGTAATCTGCATAAGTCCGAATTTGGTGAGCGGCAATATTGTATGCTTTGCCTTATCCGTCGCCATTAGCTTATTCATCTCTTCGAACAAAGCCTGACGATTCTGCGCCTTATGCAAATCGATGAAATCAACGATTACAATACCTCCCAAATCGCGCAAGCGCAACTGACGGGCTATCTCCTTCGCAGCGGCGAGGTTCACCGTCATGGCAGTCTCCTCCTGATTCTCCTCGGCACGCGTACGATTACCCGAATTGACATCTATAACATTCATTGCCTCGGTATGCTCGATGATAAGGTAAGCTCCACGCTTCAACGAAACATACTTAGCAAAGAGTGACTTAATCTGTTTTGATATATCAAAATTGTCGAAGATAGGTACCGAGCCCTTATAGAGCTTCACAATCTTCTCCAATTGTGGATTGATGACTTTTATATAGTTTTTAATCTCGCGATACATCTTCTCATCATCGACCGTAATTTGAGAAAAGGTCGAATTCAGCGAGTCGCGGATTATGGTATTTGCACGGCTCATCTCGCTCATCAACAATGCGGGAGCCTGACTTTTGCGTATATTTCCGACAGCCTCATTCCATTTATCCACCAGCGACAGGATATCCTGCTCGATATCGGTATCTTGAGCCGAGGCGGCTGCGGTGCGTATAATAACTCCGAAATTCTTGGGTAACACTCCTGCAGCTACGCGACGCAGGCGTTTCTTTGTCTCGTTAGAGCGTATCTTCTGCGAAAGGAAGATTTTTGAGGTAAATGGCACCAGCACGACATTGCGACCTGCCAATGATATATCTGCCGTTAGGCGTGGGCCCTTGGTCGAGATAGCCTCCTTGGCAATCTGCACCATAACGGTCTGCCCCACCTGCAAATAATTCTCAATCTTTCCATCTTTGTCAATAGAGGGTTCGAGTTTCATCGTTTCGACCTTCACGCCTCGCTTGCCCGGCTGGCGACTATTGACAACTCGCTCCAGCGACTGGAACTGATTACCCAAATCGAGATAGTGAATGAAGGCATCGCGTTCGTGTCCGATATTTACGAACGCGGCATTCAAGCCCGGCATAATCTTACGCACCTTACCCAGATATATATCGCCTACCGAGAATCCCGTCTGACACTGCTCTTTATTCAGTTCGACGAGAACTTTATCCTCGCACAGGGCTATGGATATTTCGGTCGGGGTAACGCTTATTACTAATTCTCGATTCATTGGAAAAATAATTCTTTATTAAAAATAGGTAAAGCTAAAGGGCGTTAGATATAAATTAACCCTTTAGCTCTATACTTACCTACTTGCTAACGCAATTAAAACCGTAGCAAAGACTACTTCTTCTTATGACGGTTCTTACGCAGACGCTTCTTGCGCTTGTGCGTAGCCATCTTATGACGCTTATGCTTCTTTCCGTTTGGCATAGTTGTATAATTTAAGTGGTTAATGTCTTTTTATTTAACCTTCGCTACAAAGCTCTTTGCAGGCTTGAAAGCGGGGATATTGTGCTCAGGAATTGTGATAGTTGTATTCTTTGAGATATTACGAGCGACCTTTGTTGCACGCTTCTTGATGATGAAGCTACCGAAGCCACGAAGATAAACATTCTCATTCTCGATAAGAGAGTTACGAACATTGTCCATAAAAGCCTCTACGATAGTCTGCACCAAAACCTTCTCTACACCGGTGCTCTTCGCAATCTCATTTACGATATCAGCCTTAGTCATAGTAATAGAAATTTATATAATTCAACATTTAATCCTTTCGGGTTTGCAAATGTACTACATTTTTAACGATTAACAAATTAAAGTTGAGTTTTTTTTCGCAAAACTGCATCTTGCGACCCGAAAGAGCAAAAACCCTGCAATATTTTCGGCAAAAAAGACTCTATTTAATTACAAATCGGTAGCCCCGATTAGAACGGCATCTGGTTAAATGCTGCCGCCAAGCCCTCGACAGCCTTATCCAGGCCGCCTTGAATCTTGCCGCCAATCATCATTCGCATCATCATATTCAGTTCGGCATGCAACACCATGCGAATACGCGTATCATCCGCAGCAACCTCATGCAACTGAATCCAGAACGAGAAATCCACGGGCAAGCCGCCGGATGTATCATCGCCCGAAATCTTGATATGCTTATTCTCCTCTCGCTCCACGATACGCAACGCGACCTTAAAGCCCTTTACCTTAAACGAGCAGCTATCCTCGTCGGCCTGCCACTCCTCGACTTTATCCTGCAACGCGGGCGTAAGCATATCGAAGCGGCTGATGAAGGGATATATTCTATTTGCCGACTTTCTTATCTGTTGCTGTTTTGATTCATATTTCTCCAAACCCATACTCAAGAATATTTTGGATTTTTATTGTACTCTATTTCTTTATTGAATGTCCAACAAGTAGCATTACGACAACCCTATCTTTTACCGAAAATAGCATTTTCGCAAGCGAGGCATATGCCGAAAGAGCCTTGGCAAGACGAATTCAGTAGGCAAAGATACTAATTATTACCCAATCCACAACACTCGCGCCACATAAAAACCGCCTCAACCCAAAAGTTAAGGCGGACATCTGCGCTGATATATATTGCTTTTAAGGTATATTCTACTCTACATGCTTAGGCACAACGGTGACATTCACAGCCTGCTCGCCCTTGTCATTACTGCCAATCTCGAACTCGACATTCTGTCCCTCTGTGAGAGCCTTGAAACCCTCTGCAACAATACCGGTGTAGTGAACAAAAATTTCACGACCCTCATCTGTGAGAATAAATCCGTAGCCCTTCTTACTGTCGAACCACTTTACTTTGCCAATCATAAAAAATGTGTTTAATAAATAGTTGTTGTTAATTCGTACAATATCAAAGGTAACACTTATTTTTGATTTTACAAAAAAAAGAAGACAATTTTTCACTTTTGCAACATGCTGCATACCAAAAATTTATATTGCCGACGACCCTCTGCAAAACAAAAAAGCCTTACGATATATAACTTTTTTATCGCAAGCTTTCACCAATAGACACAAAAAAAGGGTAAGCTACTCATATCGCACCGCTACAACCACATACCCTTGCTTGCTTCCACACCTGGGGGATTTTGTAGGAGCTGGTCGTATAAGACTTACCCGGGCGCAAAGGTAGATATTTTTTGACAACAAACAAACTCTTGACAGAAAAAATCTCAAAAAACAACCTTTTCAATCCACTTTTTGTTGTTTGGCGCGCAAATAGTATCTTTGCAGACAAAATTATCACACTAATGAAAAAGGGATTTTGGGGAATTTCGGTTATACTGCTAATCATCGTAGGTGCAGTGGGTCTTTATGGCTACACATCATTCAAAGGCAATGCCGTCACAGGGCAGCACAGCATATATGTCTATTCGGATGCCGATTATCATGCTGTTGCCGACTCGGTAAAGGCGTACAGTCGCCACAATTGGGCATTCGACCTCTACGCCAAGCGTCTTGACCTGAGCAACAACCTCAAGGCGGGACATTATGTTATGCAGGAGGGGATGAATGTAATTCAGGTTGTTCGCATGCTGAAGCTCGGATTGCAAACTCCGATAAATGTGACAATTAACAATGTAAAGACGCCGCAACAACTCGCCGGCAAGCTATCTCGACAGATTATGGCCGACTCAGTGGAGATTGCACGCGCACTTACCGACCAACAAACCGCCACTCAGTTAGGATTTTCGTCACCCCTTACAATGTTCTCGATGTATATTCCCAACACATACGAGTTTTATTGGACTGTAACGCCCGACGAATTTGTGGAGCGTATGCGCAAGGAGTATAAGCGTTTCTGGTCGGAGGCACGCGATGCCAAGCGCCAGCGCAGCGGACTGAGCCGTACCGAGGTTATGACTTTGGCGTCTATTGTATATGAGGAGACCCGCAAAGTAGACGAAATGCCACGCATCGCAGGAGTTTATATCAATCGTCTACGCGAGGGTATACCGTTGCAGGCTGACCCCACGATTAAGTATGCTCTGCAGGATTTTGGTTTGCGGCGCATTCTATATCGTCACCTGAAATACCCCTCGCCATACAACACCTATATAAATAAAGGTCTGCCACCCTCACCCATCTGCATGCCGAGTATCGAAGCAATTGATGCAGTGCTGAACTTCGAGAAGCACAATTACATCTTCTTCTGCGCCCGCCCGACCTTTGATGGTTATCATAACTTCGCACGCACGCTCAAAGAGCATAACGCCAATGCGCGAGCATACCAGGCCGAACTGAACAAGCGCAAGATAAAGTAACAAAATAGGGTGTTCCGATGGAACACCCTATTTTATCGTATAACAGGAGCGGGGCAGACGCCAAAAGAACCTTGGCAAGACAACCTTTATTCGCAAGAATTCGTATAACAAGAGCTATTTTGAAGCTGCTCGAAGTTCTCGAAAGCGCAGCATACTGAGCGTATGTGAGCATTTCGAGAGCGAGGCAGATGCCGAAAGAGCCTTGTTATACGGATTCTTTATTTATACGCCTCAACACCTCGCTGCAAAAAGTCGATAAACGCCTCGACATCCAAATCATATCCGCGCGGCTCAACGAGTGGCTTACCATCGCGACCCTGCAAAACATAATATGGCTGTGCATTCACGCCATAGGTCTTAAGCGCATAATATGAGTTTATCTTACCCAAAGTCTTCAGTACCTTGCCCGTATCGGTTGTGACCCAGTCCTCTTCCGAAACCTTAAGCTTATCGTCGGCATACAGCGCCACAATAACATACTCATTACGCAAGATATCCAGCACTCTCTCGTCGGACCATACCCTTGACTCCATCTCGCGGCAATTCACGCAGCCATGACCCGTAAAATCAACGAACAGCGGTTTGCCAACCTTTGCGGCATACGCCTCCGCCTCCTCCAAATCGAAGAAGCCCTCCAAGTCATGTGGCAACTCCAATACATCGCCATACTTCACGCCCTGCTTGGGAGTATTCTCGCTAACTGCGGCCGAGCCTACACCTACAACGAAGTCCTGCGACTGGATAGGAGGAAGATAACCCGACAAAGCATTCAGTGGCGCACCCCACATACCGGGAATCATATAAACCACAAACGAGAATGTGATGATTGCCAGCACCAAGCGACCTACCGACAAATAAGGCATATCGCTATCGTGCTTGAATTTCAGCTTACCCAGCAGATACAAGCCCATCAACGAGAAGATCGCAATCCAAAGAGCCAAATATACCTCTCTATCCAACAATCCCCAATGATAAGTCTGGTCAGCAACGCTCAAGAACTTCAGACCCAAAGCCAACTCCACAAAGCCCAAAACCACCTTTACAGAGTTGAGCCAGCCACCACTCTTTGGCAACTGCTTCAACCACGAGGGGAACAATGCAAACAGTGTGAAAGGAAGGGCAAAGACTACCGAGAATGCCAACATTGTAAGAATCGGAGCCCAGAACTCGCCCGAGGTAGATTGAATAAGGGCCGAGCCAATAATCGGACCTGTACATGAGAATGACACCAACACCAAAGTAAGCGCCATAAAGAATATGCCCGTAAGGCCTCCCTTATCGGCCTTAGCATCACTATCATTGACCAGCTTCTCGGGCAATACAATCTCAAACGCGCCGAAGAACGAAGCCGCGAAAATCATAAATACCGCAAAGAAGATGAGGTTGGGCAACCAATGTGTTGCAATCCAATTAAAGATATCGGCCGTCACGGCATCGCCACCGATCAACCAAGTGAGGAGGATGATAACCGCAATCGGCAGAGTATATAGCACCACAATAAACAGACCATACATCAACGCGCGGAAGCGACCCTGAGCTACACTACCCGACCCCTTCAGGAAGAATGACACGGTCATGGGAATCATCGGGAATACGCAGGGGGTAAGCAATGCCACCAACGCCCAACCCACAGCTGCAAGGATAAGGCTCCAAAGCGGCTGCCCGCCATTACTCTCGCTCTTGGGCTCTTCAACAGCAGAAGCGACACTCTCCGCAGCAACCTCTGCATCATCCTCAACCACAGCGGCATCCGCAGCACCGACCTCTATAACAAAATCATTGCTTCCCGTAGTGCAATTTTGGTCATTGCAGGCCATCCAATCCACCGTAACGGCAATTGCAGCACCTGCCGACTTAACCTCTTGTGAGAACTTTACAGGCTTGGCATAGTAACCAATCTCCATCTCGAAGATGGCATTATACTCGCGTGTCGAGGCCCTATCTGCCGACACCTCGCCCACCAACTCATAGCTGGCCGAGGGCTCAAAAGTAAAAGTCGTAGCCATCGGACCTCCCTCATATGGGCCTAAGTCATAGAGGTGCCAACCCATATCGGGCTTCGCCTCAAACTCTACACGATACTTATCGTCACCCAACGCCTGAACCGATGTACGCCACTGCACAGGATCAACGGGCTGCGCCACAGCTACAATAGCCGCAACAACCGCAACAAAAGTCAAAATAAATCTTTTTGTAATATTCATAAGTATATAATTATATTTCAATACAATAATCAATACGCACAAATAACGCATCAAGCAACAAAAATAGTGTAAAAAAGATTTTTTTGCAAACGCCTAACAAAAAAAGCGTCATACCCCACGGG
>JAFXIS010000027.1 GCA_017532885.1 Alistipes sp.
TATGGATTGCATCACCAAAGAGGAGTTCTTGGCACATACCACCAACACGCCACGCACATCGGGCCGCGCACACTACTCGTTTATGGTAAAGGGCTATCGTTGCGTAGTTCTTGACGCCAACTTCAACCCCGACGGAGAGCCTTACGCGCGTGGCAACTTCGACTGGAAGTCGGCGACGATTCCCGCATCGCAGTTGGAGTGGCTGGATGAGGAGTTGGCAAAGCATCACAAGCAGCCGACACTCATCTTTATCCACCAGATGCTGGATAGTTTCTCCACCGTCAGCCATAACCTCTGCGTGGATAATGCCGACGAGGTGCGAGCAATACTTGAGCGTCACAAACAGGTGAGAGCGGTATTTCAGGGGCATCACCACCCCGGACACTACAGCCGCCACAAGGGCATAGACTACATCACATTTAACGGAATGATAGAACAATCGTTCCCCCAGCACAACTCCTACGCCATAGTGGAGATTACGCCCGAAGGCGATATTCTCGTCGAGGGAAAGGTTGATTGTCCTGATAGAGTAATAAGGAGAGGAAGATAAGGAAAAAATACACTTGTCATTACGAAGGAGCGTAGCGACTGTGGTAATCTCCCACTATCAGGGATGCAGGAGATTGCCACGGCTTGTACCAAGCCTCGCAATGACTTGCAAAAAAGTAATAACTCAAGACAAAAAAGATGAAACGTATTTTATTAACAATCACAACATTAGCAATTATGGCAAGTTGCAATAATGCATCGCAGCAGGCAACGCCCGCTATTGACCGCGCAAACTTCGATGAGAGCGTGGCTCTGAACAACGATTTTTATCAGTACGCTACGGGCGGCTGGCAGAAGAACAACCCCCTGAAACCCGAATTTGCCCGCTACGGCACATTCGACGTGTTGCGTGAAAACAACGAGATTCGCTTGAACGACCTCTTTGCCTCGATGACCGAGACTCAGGCCGAGCACGGCACGGTTGAGCAGAAGATTTCGGACCTCTACACTATGGGGTTGGACTCTGTACGTCTGAATCAGGAGGGTATCACTCCCGTAAAGAACGATATCAACCAGATTATGGCCCTCAACAACCTCACCGAGGTGGCTATCGCTGTGGCTCGCATCCATACAGCCGCAGGTAACCCCTTGTTCAGCGTAGGCGTGAGTGCCGACCTTTTGAATAGCAACATCAATGCCCTCTATGCCGAGCAGGCAGGATTGGGTATGGGCAACCGCGACTACTACTTCGGCGAGGAGAACGAGGCAAAGCGTAAGGGCTACACCGAGTGGCTTAAGAAGGCATTCGAGATTTATGGTGCCGACAACGCAAAGGCTCTGGCTGAGGATGTTATGGCCTTCGAGACCAAGATGGCCGATAAGTTCCGCACAAATGTCGAGTTGCGCGACGTCGAGGCCAACTACAACCCTATGTCGAAGGCCGACTTCGTAAAGCGTTATGCTGCGTTCGATTGGGCAACATATATCGCAGAGATGGGTATCGGCGAGTTCGACAAGATTATAGTAGGCCAGCCCGAAGTATTCGACAACCTGAACTCACTGCTGGGGAGCGAGGCGCTCTCAACAATCAAGAACTACTTGGCAGCCAGCGTATTGCGCAGTGCGGCAGGTTTTGTGAGCGACGATTTGTATGAGGCTCACTTTGAGTTCTTTGGCCGTCAGATGTCGGGCCAGAAGGAGATGCGTCCCCGCTGGAAACGTGCTATGGCTGTACCTAACAGCATCTTGAGCGAGGCTGTGGGCGAGATGTATGTAGCAAAGTACTTCCCCGAGAGCGACAAGCAACGTATGACCGATATGGTGAAGAACTTGCAGGTCGCTTTGGGAGAGCACATCGACGCTTTGGA
>JAFXIS010000028.1 GCA_017532885.1 Alistipes sp.
ATAAGGATTACCCGCTACAACACCAACATTCAAACGACCAGAAACCTTTGCATTCTCAACAACAAGGTTCTTAATCTCACCATTGGTAGTAACACCAAACAAACCAACATTGCTGTTATTGCCTGTAATTACAAGGTTCTTGATAACTTTACCGTTACCGTCGAAAGTACCCTGGAATGGCTTATCGCTTGTACCGATAGGTGTCCACTGATGACCGCCAAGGTCGATATCGTCAATCTTCTCATCCAAAACAATGGTATAACCCTGCAATGTCTCTGCAGGAGCATACTCTGTAGAACGCATAGTAGAAGGCAAAGTGCCATTTACAAGATTTGCCAACCATGCCAACTCTGCACCAGTCTTAACAGTGTAAGTCTTAGTTGCATCGTCGTAAGCAGGCTTTGTTGTGCTTGTTCCATCCCAAACAACATACTCCTCAGTGCCATCGAAACCAGGCTTAGTCTCAATATTGAAGTCGTTAGGAGTAGTAAGCAAGTTACCTACGATGTAAGTCTTGTAGTTGCGCTGTACGGGAACAGTAGTGTAGTTGCGAGTAAGAGTCTTACCGTCGGTATCAACCATTGTCAAAGCAACCTCCTCCAACAACTCGCGGCGATTTACCAATACATAGTTCATTGCGAGCATGTCGTAAGTCTTACCACCTACTTCTACAGTTGCAGGCTCATCAGGAAGAGCTGCAGCAGAGAAAGTGAACTCTGCCTTGTCAGAAACCTCACCATCAACGAGGTTCAAAGTTGTGTAACCCTTAACAACAGCAACCTGTGAAGTAGCTACCTCAACACCTGCATCCTCAGCTAATTCTGTGTCAGCAGTTGCGATGTTAATCTGCGCAAAAGGACGAGTAAGCTCAATCTTGTGAGTCTTCTTCTCGGGCTTGATATTACCCTCGAACTTGTAGAATGCATCGTACTTGTCAGCATTGCCAGCAAGAGTAGTAGAGGTAATCTCCATAGTCTTGTCCTCAAGGCTTACCTTATAAGGAGCATCAGTGTGATCAGCCCAGAAAATAGCTGAATAAGTACGACCCTCAACCAAAGAGATGTTAATTTTAGTAGAACCAACGAAATTGGCTACCTCTCCCTTCAACGCAGGAAGATATACACCGTTCTCGTCGTAGAAAGCATACTGAAGGTGGTTGGTGCTCTGACCCTTACCATCCTCCGCACGAGTCATCAACTCCGGAGAGTCGATAGTAAACGATACCAAAGACTCGTTGCCGCCTGAAACAGCGTCATCCTTGGTACATGCAGTTGCAAGCATGGCCATTGCTGCAACTGCCAAGAAAACCTTTTTCATAACTATTAAATATTAAATGAATAAAATGGGTAAAATTTTGTATTTTCTAAGCATTATATACACAAAGATACAAAAAATTATCCCAAAAATCCCCCCCCCGAAAAAAGTGGAATATTTATTCACAAAAGGCGAAAATAGTTGCATATTCAGGAAAATATGCCATAATTATGTAATAAATGGCGAAGAGAGAGCGCTGTTCGAGGGTGGGAATAGAGCAAATGGGCTATGTGTTTGGCGTTCAAATATTGAACATTAAAGAGGCGTATTTCTCCGAAAATTTAGCGCAAAAAGAGATTGGATAAAAATAATTTCGGATTTCGGATTTTGAATTTTGAATTGTTCGTATCTTTGTAGATGGTTTTTGAGGAATATTATTAATATTTAATATAAGGTGCGATGTTTTTGCGAGTTTTCGGCATATTGTTGGGTTGCGTGATATTGCTGTCATGTGCAGAGTACAAGCCTGTCGCTACTTTTGCGGAGCTTGAAGCCGAGCCATTGGCAGAAGAGGCTGTGGCGGCGTGGAGTGCTGTGCCTGAGGGGTTGAATGCGGCGTGGGGAAATATTGATATTCAATATTTGCGCGATTTTGTGCCAGAGGTCGAACTTGCTGATACATGCCGCATTACGGGTTGGCGAGGCGAGCGCGTGTCGGCGCAAATTCTGCTGTGGTCGCACGATGCGGTTTGCGGCGTGGAGTGTCGCCCTCGCAATCTGCGTGCGCAGGGTGGGGTAATCCCAAAATCGGCTGTTATGACACGATTTGTGCGCTATACGCTTGCGGATGAACAGACCTATCGATTCGAAAAGAGCGGTGAGAGCTACCTCGCACCCGATATGCTCGATACATTGCCGCGCTTCGATATGGGAGCTTGCTCGGTGCGCCCGGTGTGGGTTACGATAGATATTCCGCGTGATGCCAAGGCGGGAATTTATCGTGGAGAGATTGTCGTGCGCAGCAGAAATGCCGGTAGGGTAAAAATGCCATACGAATTGGAGGTTGCCGACCATACGCTTGCGCCTGCGAGTGAGTGGGTGTATCATCTCGATTTGTGGCAGCATCCCTCGGCTGTGGCGCGCGCTTATGGCGTGGCGCTGTGGAGTGATGACCATTTCGAGGCGATGCGTCCCCTGATGCAGCGACTTGCCGATGCCGGACAGAAGGTTATCACCGCAACGCTGAATAAAGACCCGTGGAATCATCAGTGCTATGATGGCTATGAGAGCATGATTCGTTGGACAAAACATGCCGACGGCAGTTGGTCGTACGATTATCGGGTATTTGACCGCTGGGTGGAGTTTATGTTGGAGCTGGGCATCGATAAGATGATAAACTGCTACTCGATGGTGCCCTGGAATTGCGAATTGGAGTATTTCGACGAGTCTCAAGCTAAGGTTGTGACCGTTGAGGCGAAGCCCTCGACGCCGCTTTTTGACGAGATGTGGAGGCCTTTCCTTACCGACTTTAAGCGGCATCTTGCGGCGAAAGGCTGGCTCGGAATTACCAATATCGCTATGGATGAACGCTCACCTGAGGATATGGATGCGGCGGTCGATGTTTTGGAGCGATACGCGCCCGAATTGAATTTCGCGTTGGCGGATAATCATAAGTCGTATAAGCGCTATACGATGATGCGCGATGTATGCGTTGCGATGTATCAAAAGGCAGATAAAAATGATATCGAAATGCGTCGAGCACAGGGCGATAACACTATATTTTATGTATGCTGTGTGCCTTCGTATCCCAATACTTTTACCTGCTCGGAGCCTTTCGAGGCAGAGATGCTGGGATGGTATGGTGCTGCGGCAGGATATGACGGAATGTTGCGTTGGGCATATAATTCGTGGCCCGAGAATCCGCATATAGATTCGCGATTCGGCACTTGGAAGTCGGGCGATACATTTTTGGTCTATCCCGGAGCCCGCTCCTCGGTGCGATTTGAGCGCTTGCGCGATGGTATAGAGATTGCGGAAAAGATACGCATTTTGCGCGCTCAAGGTGTTGATATGGAGCGCGTTGAGAGCGCTTTGTCGAAGATTTTATCAACCAATGCACATGACCATACGCAACCTTGGCGGGCGATTATTGCTGAGGCGCGAGCGGCTTTGGACGAAGTATCGTGCAGATAATGTGAGTAAATATTGAACTTTAGAATTGTAAGCGGATGAATATCTCGAAATTTTCTCGCCGTCGGGCGCATGAGGTGCGCATTGGCGAAGTAAAAATAGGCTCTGACTATCCTGTTGCAGTGCAGTCGATGACCAATACTCCGACTGCCGAAACCGAGGCGAGTGTGGCGCAGATTTGCCGTATAGCCGATGCCGGAGCGGGCATCGTACGCCTTACGGCACAAGGTCGAAAAGAGGGTGAGAACCTCGAAAATATTGTGCGCGAAGTGCGCGAGGCAGGCTATCCGACGGCTATCGTTGCCGATATCCATTTTGTACCCGAGATAGCCTCTATCGCTGCCCGATATGTCGATAAGGTGCGTATAAATCCCGGAAACTATCCCATCGAGGGCGGAAAGCTGGAGGCTCTCATAGCACAATGCAAGGAGCGAGGTGTGGCTCTGCGTATTGGCGTGAATCATGGCTCGCTGGCAAAGCGGGTGTTCGATGAGTGGGGCGATACTCCGCAGGGTATGGTTGCCTCGGCGATGGAGTTTTTGAGGGTTTGTCGTCGTGAGAATTTCGACCAGGTCGTGGTGTCGATGAAATCGAGTAATACGCGTGTTATGGTGCATGCCTATCGCCTTTTGGTCGAGGCTATGGAGCGTGAGGCTATGACCTATCCCGTGCATTTGGGCGTAACCGAGGCGGGAAACGGCATCGAGGGAAGAATAAAGAGTGCTGTGGGTATTGGAGCATTACTTGCAGATGGTATTGGCGATACAATCCGAGTATCTTTGACCGAGGCCCCCGAAAATGAGGTTCCCGTAGCCGAGATGCTGGTCGATTATTTCTCGGAGCGAGATGGCGAGTTCGAGGTCGAGCATCCCGAGCGATATCATCCCACTGAATTTGTTAGGCGTTGTCCCGTTGCACAGCCTGTGGTGCATGGCGAGCTGACCGATGAGTTTGCTATTGTCGAGGCGGTAAGCAAAAACCCTTCGGCCGAGCTGCGTGCTGCAATTCTCGATATGGAGGAGCAGAAACCTGTGGTTGTGAAGCGTCGCTATGAAGATACTGCTGCCGAAACAGTTGCCGTGAAGGCGGCTGCCGATTTGGGTGTTCTGCTGCTCGACGGCTTGGCTGAAGGCGTGTGGGTAGATGCTCCGGCATTGAGTGACGATGAGGTGCGCGAAATCGAGCTTATGATTTTGCAGGCGGCACGCGTGCGCTTCTCGCATACCGAGTATATCGCTTGCCCGAGCTGCGGTCGCACGCTCTACGATATCGAAAAGACATTGGCGGATATTAAAAGTCGAACTTCGCACCTTAAGAACCTGAAAATCGGCATTATGGGCTGTATTGTCAATGGCCCGGGAGAGATGGCAGATGCCGACTATGGCTATGTGGGTGCTGCTGCGGGTAGGATTACGCTCTACAAGGGTCGCGAAGTTGTGGAACGCAATATCCCGCAGGAGGAGGCTATCGAACACCTCATAGAGTTGATAAAGTCGAATGGCGATTGGGTCGAGCCCGACGCGAAATAGAATTTTTCGGGAAATAGAGCTTAAATAAAACCCAAAACAGATATTATGGCAGGTCAGTCGATGCGAAGATATACTGCGCGAGGCATAGTGCTTAATACCGTCAAATATGGCGATAAAGGGCTTGTCGTGCAGCTGCTCACCTCGTCGCATGGCCGCCAAAGCTATATGGTACAAGGACTTGGCTCAAAACGGGGCGGAGGCTCCCGATTGGCACTCTTTCAGCCTATGTTTGCCGTAGAGTTCGAGGGGCTGGAGTCGTCGAAGATGCAGATGCACCGCTTTGGCGAGGTACATAGCGGTATCGTCTTAAGTTCTATCCCTTTTGATGTGAGAAAATCGACCATGGCGCTCTTTATGGCAGAGGTTTTGCATCGCCTCATCAGGGAGAGTGAGGCGAACGAAATGTTGTTCGACTTCGTGTGGGGCTCTGTCGAGGCGCTGGATTTGGCCGAGGAGGGCGTTGCCAATTTTCATCTTTGGTTCCTCTCGCATCTATGCCGCTTTTTGGGTTTTTCGCCCGGAAACGAATATATCCCCGACGGTTGGTTTAATATCGCCGAGGGGCACTATACCGAAGTTGAGCCACCACGCGAATTTTGCATGACACGCGAAAATGCGCTTATTCTCCGCGATATGCTGGAGTGCGATGTGCGATATTTGGGTGAGATAGGACTTAACCGCATGCAGAGAGTAGATTTTCTGAATGCTTTGTTGCGATATTACAGCTATCATCTCGATACAATAAACTCCGTGCAATCGATAAGGATTTTGCAAGAGGTGTTTTAGTTGAGAGAGATGAAATTTAGATTGTTGTTAAGTGTTCTGATTTCGAGCATGGTGGTTGTGGTAGGGCATATCTTCTACTACCACTCTCTTCGAGCCATAGCTCAAGAATCTCATCGTTGGCAGGTGGGCGATACTTTGTGGTTTGAGATAGACTCCTTGCCCGCATTACCCTCCTATGAGGAGTATCTTCGCGATTCGCTACATTATCTGCTGATGTTGCCCGTACACGAAAGAAATGAACTGCAAGTGGAGTTCTCGCCTTCGCAGAAATCGCTGCCACGCATCGAATTTAACTATTCGATACCATATTGGAGTGTCTATCGTCGTTCAGTGACGGTGTGGGGTATAACCTTCTCGGCGGGGCAGATATCGCCCTATGTGCTATATCCTGCCGGAGCCCATCAGGATGCTACTGTATTGTCATTTCCTCTTCAGCCTCCTCGTTAGCGGGCTCGAAAATATCTTCATCGAGGTGGTCGATGTAGAGTATGCCGTCGAGGTGGTCGATTTCGTGCTGGAAGATAACGGCAGTGAAGCCTTCGATAACCTCTCTGTGTAGTTTGTATTGCGTATCGCGATACGATATCGTTATGCTCTGGGCGCGTAGTACATCACCTCTAAAATCGGGCACCGAGAGGCATCCTTCGCCACCCAATTCCCAATCGTCGCCATACTCGACAATCTTCGGGTTGATGTAAAATTCAAAGGGCTCGCCCTCTTTGTCGAATCGCTGTACGGCTACCAGGCGTCGCAGGATTCCCACTTGCGGAGCGGCTATGCCGACGCCTTCATTTTCGGGATTCGTTACTGTTGAGAGCATTCGGCGGCAGAGTGTAGCGAACTCTTCTGAGGCTACCTCTCGGCGGCTCAAAGGTTTGGAAATCTGTCTTAAAAGAAGCGAGTCGGCCTCGTTATTGATAGTTGTAAGGGGCATAATCTCATTTCCCACGCCGATTTTTGCTCGTTCTGCGGCGGTAAATGCTGCGGTGCAGCTTATTCCCATGATTGCCATAGCTATTATTGTCGTAAATAAAAATCTCATAGTGTTATACTTTACGACAAAGGTAGTTATTATTATGATATCGGGAGTGTGTGAAATGATATTTTTGCTTGGGGAAAGATAAAATTCAGGCTCTTTTTGTCTGGAAATAAATTTTTTTCGATAACTTTGTTAGTCGCAGATTTTGTAAGTCACAAAAATAATAAAACATAATAAAGTATGATAGTATCATTTAAGGAGATGTTGCAGGAGGCGGACAAAGGTCGTTACGCTGTCGGTGCATTTAACTGTTTGAGTTTGGAGAATGTCGAGGGCGCTATTGCTGCCGCCGAGGAGCTGCACTCGCCCATTATTCTCCAACTTGCCGAGGTGCAGTTCCCTTGCGCCCCGATGAATCTTATGGCTCCGCTCTATCTGGAGGCGGCTCACAAGGCTTCGGTACCTGTTGTGGTTCATTTGGACCATGGACAGAGCTTCGAGACCTGCGCCGAGGCTATTCGTTTGGGCTTTGGCTCGGTGATGTTCGACGGCGCATCGCTGCCCTTTGAGGAGAATGTACGCATCACTCGCGAAGTTACCCGCATGGCCAAGGCTATGGGTGTAGATGTCGAGGCAGAGTTGGGCAAGGTTGGCGATGTGGGTGTCGATGACGATAAGGTGGATGTCTTTACCGATGTCGAGGAGTCGGCACGCTTTATCGAGCTTACGGGCGTTGATGCGCTGGCGGTGGCTATCGGCAATCAGCATGGCCGTTATGTCGCTACGCCGAAACTCAATATCGACCGCTTGATAGAACTTCATGAGCGCAATAGTATGCCGTTGGTTTTGCATGGCGGTAGCGGTACGAGCGAGGAGGATTTCAAGTCTTGCATTCATAACGGAATATGCAAAATCAATGTCGCTACGGCTATTCAGGTGGGCATTACCGAGCGAGTGCAGCAGTATCTGCGTGAGGCGGCAAAACCCGACTATATCACAATGAAGGGCGTTATCCGCGAGGCATCGAAGGAGGTTGTGAAGGAGCATATCCTGCTCTTCGAGAGTAATAACCGAGTATAAAGTCAAGGGAGTATGAGAAGAGGAATCATTTCTGCCGGCAACTGGTTGTCGGATACCATAAAGTTCATCAGCCACTATCCTGCGGTGGGTAATCTTGTCACTATCGAGAAGATTGACCAGGGCTTTGGCGGCTGTGCCCACAATGTTTTGGCCGATTTGGCTCGTATGCAGACGGGCATACCTTTGTTTGCGGGAGGATGTGTCGGATATGATGCCTTGGGCGATGAGATTTTCTCGACTTGCGAGAAGTTGGGAATCAACGCCGAGGGTATGTGCCGCGTGGATGCTGCTACATCCTATACCGATGTTATGGCGGATATGAGCAACGGTACGCGTACATTCTTCCACCATCGCGGAGCAAATGCCGAGTTCGGTCCCGAGCATGTGGAGAAAATCAAGGCTGAGGCAAAGATTTTCCATTTGGGCTATCTGCTCTTGCTCGACAAGATGGATACAAAGGACGAGGAGTATGGCATTGTGGCTGCGCGAGTTCTTGACGGCTTGCAGAAACGCGGTTATAAAACCTCGGTCGATGTGGTGTCGGAGGAGGGCAACCGCTTCCGCGAGGTTATTCTGCCCTGCTTGCCATATATGGACTACTTTATCGTAAATGAGGTTGAGGCGGGAGCCTGCTTTGGTCGCGAATTGCGCGATAAGGATGGTAATATCTTGCTCGACGAGGTTAAGGCTGCGGCTCGCTTCCTTATGGAAAGGGGCGTTGCAGAGGCCGTAGCTATTCACTTTCCCGAGGGTGGTTTCGCGATGCGTAAGAGTGGTGAGGAGTGTTACGAGCCCTCGTTCCGCGTTGAGCCAAAGGATATTGTGTCGTCGGTGGGTGCCGGCGATGCCTTCTGTGCTGCTATGTTGTATGCGCTGCATGAGGAGTTGCCACTCGGCAAGTCACTGCGCGTGGCAAATGCTGCGGCACGATTCAACCTCTTTAATCCTACGGCAACCGATGGCGCGCCAACAATTGCCGAGATAGAGGAGTTTTTGAGCCAACACGAATAATATTAGAAAAACCTTAAAACTACAATATTATGAAAAGAAGTGAGATTAATCGTTACATAAACGAGGCTAAAAAGTTTTTTGCCGAGCATCAGTTCCATTTGCCCGTATGGGTTGATTGGTCGCCAGCCGAGTGGGCTACAAAGGGCGCAGAGTGCGACGAGATTCGCCGCAACGGCCTTGGCTGGGATGTGACGGATTTTGCAAGTGGCGAGTTCGATAAGGTGGGCCTTACGCTCGTGACTATCCGCAACGGAAATGTGAAGTACGACAAAAAGACCTACTGCGAAAAGATTATGTTTGTGCGTGAGAATCAGATTACCCCGACGCACTTCCATTGGCGCAAGATGGAGGATATTATCCATCGTGGCGGCGGCGTCTTCTGCGTGAAGTTGTGGAAGGCCGACGAGAACGAGCAACCGACCGACGAGCCTTGCAGCGTGCAGGTCGATGGCGTTACGACTGTCGTTCCTGCGGGTGAGGTGTTGCGTCTGTATCCGGGTCAGAGTATCAGCTTCGAGCCTTATATGTATCATCAGTTCTGGTCGGAGAACGGCCCGAGTATGATTGGCGAGGTATCGACCGTAAA
The DNA here is from genome assembly GCA_017532885.1 of Alistipes sp. The sequence goes on from JAFXIS010000028.1 coordinate 9,416, forward strand.
TGACGATGCCAACGATAACCGTTTCTTGGAGGAACAGGGCCGCTATCCAAGCATCGACGAGGACGAGCCAGCGCAGTATCTGCTCTGCAATGAGTATTAAAATGGCGAAGTAGCAATAGTGTGATGAAGAGAGCTTTTATAAAAATCGCGATACTGTTTTCGTTGTTTGCGGCTTTGTCGTTGTGTTTTTCGGCGTGTTCCGACGATAATTCAGAACCCGGGCAGACGGAAGAACCCGAAGGTGGGCAAGAGCCCGACAATGGGCAGAATCCTGACGATGAGCAGGATGCTGTTGTGCCTACAAACTCATTTACCCTTACGGCACTTACCTATAATTCGCTGAGCATTTCGTATAGCTCAGCGAATGCAACTGCGTGCTATGTGCTTGTCGTAGAGGCTGATGAGGCGATTGATGAGCAGGCGATAATAGAGAGGGGCGAGAGTGTTGAGGTAAATTGTGAGGGCACTTACACTGCAGAAAATCTTTCCCCTGCAACCTATTATTGCATAGAATTTTTGGCGGTTAATGGCGACAAGTCATCACGCTTGTCATTGCAATTTGCAACCCCTGTCGAGCCGGAGTAATATTTGCCGGGTAAGGAGATTGAATAGAAATGGGCTGCATCGAAAAACGATAGCAGCCCATTCTTTTCGGATTTATATAGTTTCGTGTTGTTAAACATCATTCTGAGCATTTGTTTTTAGACTCTCGCGGTCGGCAAGCCTCCCTCAGAGTGACGGAAAAACAAATGCGTGAGAATCTCAATACCTTTTTTGCGGTATAACACTAAACTATATATTCCGTTTTTTTATGTGGCGATAATACACTAAAAATACTCCTCGCGGTAGTTGTAGTTGTTGCGGAGGGATTCAAATGCTTCGGGAGAGAGGCGCAGCAGGGTGCTCTCGGCGCTTAAATCGCAGTAATCGGCGATTGTCTGGCACATCTCATCCCAACCTATTGCGTGGCGGCGGGCGGGTGTCACTTTTGCCGGATACCAACCCCGTAAAGGCAAGCAGAACTCCTTGGCTATCGCATCAATCACTATGGCTGAGGCATTTGCCTTGCCCTGTGCCGAGTAGCCGGCAATGTGGGGTGTGGCGATAAATGCTTTTGCGAGTAGTTCTTGGCTTATTGCAGGTTCTTGCTCCCACACATCTATGCAGAGTCGCTGCGGAGCATGGCGTAGTGCCTCGGTTGAAGCCACCTCGCCGCGTGATGCGTTTATGATGGTTGCATCGGGGCGTATAAGCGAGATTAGCCCCTCGTCAATCATGTGAAAGGTCGTCGGGTCGAGAGGTGTGTGGAATGTAATGATGTCCGACTGCTTGGCAACCTCCTCCAACGATAGAAAATCGCCGCCCTCGCGCTCCTGGCGTGGCGGGTCGCAACGCAAAACGCGAAATCCCCACGCGCGGGCATACCCCTCGACAAGCGAGCCGACATTTCCCACACCCACGATGCCCAAAGTCTTATCTTTCGGTTGCCAGCCCTCGTCGGCCGAGAGCATCGCCAATGCTGCCGCCACCCATTGCAGTACGCCTGCGGCATTGCATCCTGCGGCAGTTACGACCTTTATGTCGTGTCGGCGGCAATAGTCGAGGTCGATATGGTCGAAACCTATGGTCGCCGTAGCAATCATCTTTACCTTTGAGTCGCGCAACAGAGCCTCGTTGCAGCGGGTGCGGGTGCGAATAATCAGTACATCGGCGTCGGCAACCTCTTCGCTTGAGAAATTGCTTCCGCCGCGATATATAACATCGGCAAAAGGCTCTAAAATTCCCTTGATATAGGGTATCGCATTGTCAATTACGACCTTCATATAGCTTTTTTGTTGATTTTCTTAAGCAAATATAGTGAAAAAATTAATTTTTTGTATCTTTGCACATTGTATATATTACTAAACGACTGCCTATTTGTGGCTTGGGATTATATTTAGTACGGAGGACTTATGACACTAAAAAATATTTTTACTTCGCTGTGCGTTCTTGTGGCGGTGCTGCTTACGGCATGCGGAGGCGAGAAACACGCCAAGAAGGCTACGCTGAGCGATGATTTGGATTCTGTATCGTATATCGTAGGTATGAATATCGGATACAATATCCAGAAGATGGATACCACCCTGCGTGCTGATGCCATTGTGAAGGGTATTAACGATGTTCTGAAGGGCAAGGAGATGATGAGTGTAGAGGATGCCCGCACATATTATCTTGCATATATGACCTACGATGTTTATGAGCGCGTTAGAAATTATGAGGAGCAGTATCTCTCGGATTTGAAGGCTTCGGATAATAAGATTCAGCGCACGAAGAGCGGTTTGACATATAAGGTGCAGAAGTTGGGCGATATGAACAATACGGCATCGAGCGATAGAGATACCGTTGTGTTGATATATCGTGCCGAGCGCCTCTCGGGCGAAGAGGTCGATGTTGTGGCGGAGCGTGACGATACGATGCGCATGGCATTGCGCCAGCTTACCTCGGGCATGAAGGAGGGCGTGAAGCTTATTGGCGAGGGCGGCTCTATTACGCTATGGATGCCTTCCGAGTTGGCTTATGGTGCCGAGGGTAATGTCGAAAAGGGCGTGAATCCTAACGAAATGTTGCGCTACGAGGTCGAAATCGTTGATATTATCAAGCGTCGTCGCAGATAGTGTTGTATGCAAGTGTGGCGGTGTCCCCTGCGATAATGAATGACCGAAAACCTGCGATAATGGGTGGTAGAGCCCTGCGGCAATAAATGATAGGAAAGGATAGGAAATACTTAAAGTTTAACATAAAATAAGCAAAGAAGATGAAAAAAATGATTTATGGAGTCATTGCTTTGGCCGTAGCTGCGGTAATGACATCGTGCTGTGGTGGTTCACAGTACATCACTAAGGGTGATAAGTCGGTAATGGATACGCTTTCTCACTCAGTAGGAGTATCAGTAGGTTATGGTACTGTTCAGAACATGCCTGATGTTCGCTTGGATTGGGACGAGGTTATGAAGGGTGCCGAGAAGGGTATGAAGGTTGCCTTGGATGTTAAGGAGGACCCCAAGCACAAGGAGGTGTACGCTACTTTGGAGGAGTTCTTTATGAATGTTCGCCAAACTCGTTTGACCGAGATGCGTTCGGCTGCTGAGGCTGACTCTACCAAGGTGTTCAACATCAAGGATGTCGATATCTTCGAGAACGAGGCAGAGCGCAAGGAGATTTCTTACGCTTATGGTTACGATTTCGGTTTCAATGTTCGCTCTTCACGCATGCCTTTGCAGACATATTGGATTGCGGAGGGTTTGAATGCAGGAGCTAAGGCTGAGAATGCTGATGAGGTTTATCGTACAGCACAGGATTTTATCCGTCGTTACTATATGGAGATTCTCCCCACACAGAACCTCGAGAAGTCGGCTGCATGGTTGGCAGAGGTTGAGAAGATGAAGGGCGTAGAGAAGACCGAGAGCGGCTTGTTGTATCGTATCGACCGTGCCGGCGACGAGAGCGTTAAGCCTACTGCCGAGGATAAGGTAAAGGTTGATTACGAGGGTAAGCTCTCTGACGGCTTTGTATTCGACTCTTCATATGAGCGAGGCGAGGCTATCGAGTTCCCATTGCGTGGCGTTATCCGTGGCTGGACCGAGGGCTTGCAGTTGGTAGGCAAGGGCGGTCAGATTACCTTGTGGATTCCTGCTGATTTGGCTTATGGTCCTCGTGGCGGTGGCAGCATTGGTCCTAACGAGGCTTTGGAGTTCAAGGTTGAGTTGCACGATGTTATCGTTGCAGAGCCCGTTGTAGAGGAGTCGGCTGAGGAGGTTACAGAGGAGTAATCATTTCGCTTGATAGATATGGGGTTCGGTGCTTTTGTACCGGACCCTTTTTTTGTTGGGAAAAATCGAGGCTTTCATTGTTTTTTCGGTAGCATGTATTATCTTTGCGTTAGTATAATTCAACTATGTTACGAAAACTATTATATGTAATCCTTTCCGTCGTGCTGCTCTCGTTGGGGTGGCTGGGTGTAAGCGGATTTACCTTGCTGGTGGCATTTGTTCCACTTCTCGTTTTAAGTGCTTCATATAGCGATTCTACGCGCGATTTTTGGCGTATGGCAGGGTGGGCATTGCTCGCTTTCGTGTTGTGGAATGTTGTGACGGTGTGGTGGATTTGGCTCGCAACGCCCATAGGCCCCGTTGCTGCGACTTTCTTCTCGACATTTTGGAGTATCATACCCTTTATGCTCTTTCACTATGTGTCGAAACGCTCGTCAAAGGCACTCTCTTATACCATCCTTGTTGCGGCTTGGGTAGCTGCCGAGAAACTGTATACCGACGCCGAGGTTATTTCGTTCCCGTGGCTCAGTTTAGGTAATGGATTTTCGGGCGATATATGGGCTGTGCAGTGGTATGAGTGGACTGGAGTTATGGGTGGCTCGGTTTGGGTGCTTGTGGCTAATATCCTGATATATGAGGCGTTGAAACATCGTAGCGTAAAACACTACCTCGGAGCGGCAACCGCTGTGTTGCTGCCTGTCGTTGTGTCGTTGTGCTTGTATTTTGCCCATGAGCCGTCGGCGGAGAGTGTAAAAATAGCGGTTGTGCAACCCAATGTCGATTGCTATGATGAGAAGTTTGCCGATAATGGCGAGTGGCAGATGGAGAATATCGAGGCGTTGTTGCAGCAGATACCTCGAGATGTGGAGGTCGTAGCTCTGCCGGAAACGGCATTGCCCGAACATTTGCAGGATAATGCCCCCGAAAATGGTTGGAGCATCGAAATGTTGCAGGAGAGCATAGACTCCTTGTACAATCACGCCATGCTTATTACGGGAGCTTCGACCGTGAAATATTATGCTCCTCAAGAGCCGCGAACTGCTACGGCACGCAAGGCTCAAAGGGGCTACTATTACGATGTGTATAACTCGGCGGTGGCATTAAATACCACTTCGGGAGGTAATGTACACCATAAAATGCGCCTTGTGATTGGCGTTGAAACTATGCCTACATTTAACCTGCTGAATGGCTATATCGACTTGGGCGGTATTACGGGACAGCTGGGTCGCAACGATAAAGCTACGGTCTTTCACCATGAGGATGTGGCGGTCGGCCCTGCGATATGTTATGAGGGCTTGTATGGCGATAGTTTTGCCCGCTTCGTGAGAGAGGGCGCCGAGGTTATGACCGTTCTCTCGAACGATGGCTGGTGGGGCGATACGGCGGGGCATAAGCGTCTGTTTGACTTCTGCCGACTTCGAGCTATCGAATGCCGTCGAGCCATTGCGCGTAGTGCCAATACCGGAGTGTCGGGATTTATTACATCGCGAGGCGATGTCGTTGAACGCCTGGATTGGGAAGAGCGTGGCGTACTTATCGAGGATGTGGAGTGCCGTCGGGATGTGACGATGTATGTGCAATATGGCGATTGGGTAGGGCGCATGGCGCAGCTCCTGACTTTCTTGGGTGTGATGTACTATACGGCATATCGCGTGCGCAGACGCAATCATCTTGTAAATTAATCTTACCATATACTATGAACTACTCTCAAACGATTGATTATCTGTTTAATGCGTTGCCGTCATTTCAGAATGTCGGAGCCGATGCATATAAGCCGGGTTTGGAGCGTATAGCCGACTTTTGTCGCCATTTGGGTAACCCGCATCGTAACTATTACACGATTCATGTTGCCGGCACAAACGGCAAAGGCTCGGTGTCGCATATTTTGGCGTCGGTGCTTCATGAGGCTGGTTATCGCGTGGGATTGTTTACTTCGCCGCACTTGAAGGATTTTCGTGAGCGTATTAGAGTCGATGGCGAGATGATTCCCAAGCAGAAGGTGGTCAATTTTGTCGATAAGAACCGTGCTAAGATGGAGCAGCTCGGTTTGTCGTTCTTCGAGATGACTGCGGCAATGGCATTTGACTACTTTGCCCATAGCGATGTGGAGGTTGCCGTTATTGAGACGGGTTTGGGTGGTCGCTTGGATGCGACGAATATTATCACTCCGATTTTGAGTATCATTACAAATATCGGTCTGGAACATACCGACTTACTGGGCGATACCATTGCAAAAATTACTGCCGAAAAAGCGGGCATTATAAAGAAGAGCGTCCCTGTGGTGATTGGCGAGGAGTCGGCGGAGTCGAATGCTGTCGTTGAGGCGCGAGCTGCGGAGCTGAAGTCGCAAGTGGTGTATGCGCAGAGGTGCTTTGAGTGCTTGTCGCACGATGCAACTGCGTCGGGACAGCATGTGGTCCTTAAGCGCGTGAGTGATGGATATGTTTTTGATTTACAGATGGATTTGGGTGGTAGTTATCAGTATAAAAATGCTGTGACCGCAACGGCTGCGATAAATTTCCTGCACGAATCTTCTCCGCTGACAATCAGTCGTCGTGCCTTTGTTGAGGGCGTGGCTACGGTCGTAAGTTCTACTTCACTAAATGGTCGTTGGCAGGTTATCGGCGAAAAACCTGTCGTTGTGGCCGATACGGGACATAATGCTCATGGCATTGCTGCTGCATGTGAGGATTTGCACCATTTGTCACAGCGCGTCAAGCAACTTATTTGTGTTGTCGGTTTCTCAAAGGATAAGGATATTGACGCTATTCTCGCTGCATTTCCTCGTGATGCCCGCTATATATTTACTCAGGCGGCATCAAGCCGAGCTGCGGATGCCGAAATGGTTGCTCGAAAGGCTCAATCGGTCGGTTTGCAGGGGGAGGTCGTAGCCTCAGTTGCGGAGGCTATGGCGCGCGCTAAAACGCTGGCTACCGCGGAGGATGCAATCTTTGTCGGAGGCAGTAACTTCGTTGTTGCTGAAGTGCTTTAGTAGAGGTGTTATATTACACAATAAAAGCGCAGAATTTTCTGCGCTTTTATTGTGTAATGCTGTGAAATTACGCATTTCCCATAGGACCCATGCCGAGTATGGGGTCTTCGTTTGAATAGTGTGCGCGGGGAATTTCTATCTTGCCGATATTGCTTTCGTAGCGAGTAATATTATCCTGCAACGAGAGCAATAGACGCTTTGCATGCTCCGGCGTAAGGATAATGCGACTTTTAACCTTCGCTTTGCTTATTCCGGGGAGTAGCGTAGCAAAATCAATAATAAATTCAGATGTTGAATGCGAAATAATGGCAAGGTTAGAGTAGTGGCCCTCTGCAACCTCTTCTGTTAGCTCTATATCAAGCCCTTGCTTTTTGAGTTCTGCCATAATAAAAACATTTTGATATGTGCAAAAATAATTGATGATGATTGACAATATTCGTTCCGCGTCGTAAAGTTTTCGATAAATTATTAACAATTTGACTCATTGTAGATACCTTGTTATCTATTTGTTGTCGTATTTGTAGCGCATGATTTGAGGTCTACATGGTGCCATTTTGACAGTTTTGTGGCTTTGTGTAGCGAGTTGTATTACCAAAGCCATTCTAATTTTTTAATATTTCATATTAAATTCCTAACTTTGCAGTTTGAAACGAAAGTTATTGCGATGTTGGTAAATATAATTGAAGTTTTTCTTAAGGGTTTGTGCGTAGGGCTTGCCTCGTCGATTACGGTGGGACCTGTTGCTGTGTTGTGTATTCAGCGTACGCTGAGCAAGGATCGCCGTGCCGGTTTGGTGTCGGGACTTGGTGTTGCGTGTGCCGATATGCTTATGGCGATTATCGCCTTTTTCTTCTACTCGATGTTGCAGGCACAAATCGAGGAGTATAGCGTAATCTTGCAGGTTGTAGGAGGTATTTTCGTGGTTATTGTCGGAGTATATATCTTCTTTCAGAATCCTGTACCGCAGATTCGCAAGAATCGCGCGGGAAAGAGTGACCCTTGGCAGGATTTCTCTTCGATGTTTGCCTTTACGCTCGCCAATTTCATTGTCGTGATACCCTACCTGTTGGCATTCTTTGCCATGTTTAATGTCGGCATGCACTCCGAGGGTGAAGATATGGCTTCGTTGGCTCGCAGTGGTATGACGATTTTGGGATTCTTGGCAGGTGCCGTGTTATGGTGGACACTGCTTACTTTTACGATAGATTTCTTCCGCCGTCGTTTCCGCCCTCGCCATATGCTTACGATAAATCATGTGGCAGGCGTGATTATCGCCGTGCTGGGAATATATACCATTTTGTCTACATTCATTAATATTTTACCACAATAATGAGTAATCAGAACAATAAAAAGATAGTTATTGCCATTGACGGCTTCTCGTCATGCGGCAAGAGTACATTTGCCAAGGCTATTGCAGCCCGATTGGGATATATCTTCATCGACACCGGAGCGATGTATCGCGCTGTGACGCTCTATGCTTTGGAGCATGGTGCAATACGCTCGGGAATTGTAGATGAGGATGCTGTGGAGGCTCTTTTGCCGGAGATTGAGATTACTTTCCGCTTCAATCCGCGTCGCGGCGCGAGTGATATCTATGTGAATGGCGATTTGGCCGAGGGACGCATTCGCTCTATCGAGGTGAGCAACTGCGTGAGTGGCGTGAGTTCGATTCGTGCCGTTCGAGAGAAACTTGTGGCTATGCAGCAGAGCATGGGCCGCGAGAGGGGTGTTGTGATGGATGGTCGCGATATCGGAACGGTGGTTTTCCCCGATGCGGAGCTTAAGATTTTCATGACAGCCGATGCGGAGGTGCGTGCCAAGCGTCGTTATGCCGAGCTTACTGCCAAGGGCGACGATGTAACTTTGGAGGAGATTATCGAAAATGTTGTGTCGCGCGATAAGGCCGATATGAGCCGTGCAATCTCGCCGTTGCGTCAGGCAGAGGATGCCATTGTGTTGGATAACAGCTATATGAGCGTCGAGGAGCAGATGGAGTGGTTTATGCAGCGATATGAGGCTGTAACTTTGGAGAAGTAAGCCATCGAGGCTTTCGCGGATTGTAGAGTTATGAGGGTTGAGATTGATAAAGGCTCGGGGTTCTGTTTCGGTGTGGTTCGCGCCATTACCAAAGCGGAGAAGGCTCTTGAAGAGTTGGGTGGCGATGTCTGCTCGTTGGGCGATATTGTCCATAATCGTGTGGAGGTGCAGCGCTTGGAGCGTTTGGGCTTGCGCACCGTTACACACGACGATATGGAGCATCTCGAGGGGCGTCATCTCTTTATCCGGGCGCATGGCGAGCCCCCTTCGACTTATGAGCGTGCAGCCCGATTGGGCGTAAATATAATAGATGCGACATGCCCCGTGGTGGCGCAGCTGCAACGCAAGGTTGTGGAGGCTCACCGAAAGATGCAGCAGGTAGGCGGCAGCGTTGTGATATTGGGAAAACGCGGCCATGCCGAGGTTGTGGGCCTTACAGGTCAGGTTGCCGAGCCTACAATCGTAGTTGAGAGTGAGGATGATTTGGCGCAGGTGGATTTCTCGCGTCCGATATTCTTCCTTTCGCAAACTACGCAGAGCATTGCTCTGTTTGAGCGATTGGTGAGCATTATGCGCGAGCGCATGGCGGCAGGGGCTACACTTACAGTGGATGATACGATTTGTCGCAGGGTGTCGAATCGCGAAATTGCACTGAAGGAGTTTGCCGTGCATTACGATGTGATAATTTTCGTCTGCGGTCGCAAGTCGAGCAACGGAAAGGTGTTGTTTGAGGTTTGTCGTGAGGTGAATCCTCGAAGCTATCAGGTTGAGGATGAGGGCGAACTTCAAGACGAGTGGTTTGCCAAGTGCCAAAGCGTAGGTATTTGTGGCGCAACATCTACGCCTGCGTGGCTTATGGAGCGTGTCGCCGAATCCATAAGGGTGAATTATTAGTAACGGGTTAAGAGAAAGAACATTACCGAGAAGATAGATTTTTTACGGAGTAATATAAAGGGTTTTACGGAGTAATATAACATTAAAATATAGTGATTATGAGATACCTTCTTCGAGCAGTGAAATATTTTTGTGCCTTCTGCGTTTTGTATATAGCACTTGTATGGTTGGGTGTAAAATCGCAGGGCGCAGGAGTGTCGGTGTGGGACTCTATCGTCGCGACGATGTCTGTTACGCGCGGCTGGATGCTTGCCGGAGCTGTTGTGTTGCTTTCGGCTCTGTATCCTCGTTTCGGATTTATGACACGCCGCGTGGAGTGCGATATGACGGAGGATAGAGAGCAGCTGCTTGCTGCATTTACTATGGCGGGCTTTGTTCTGCGTGAGGAGAGTGATGGAAGAATGATTTTCCGTGGCGACAATCTTATGCGTCGTATTTTGATGCTTTGCGAAGATGAGATTGTAGTCGAGCAATATGGCCAGTGGGTAGATATTAAGGGTATTCGTCGTGGCGTGGCAAATGCCGCCTACCGCTTGGAGCTATATATGGAGAATAAACAACGCGGCGAGGAATAAATCATGCGGCGAGGAATAAATCATTAGGTTAGCAAGGAGATGAGTAAGAAAACGGGAAAACGATATGCACGATTGGGCGTTGTGGCGCTTGTGGTGGCTACAATTCTTACAGGCGTGTGGGCTACGAAAGATGATTTCGGCCTGGGACGCAACATGGAGATAATGGTCAATATGATGCGTGAACTCTCGTCGATGTATGTCGATGAGGTGAGCTCCGATAAACTTATGGACGATGGTGCTGCCGGTATGGTGCGCAACCTCGATCCTTATACGCAGTTTATGTCGGAGAAGGAGATGGATGAATTTGAGTTGCAGGCTACGGGTAAGTATGGCGGCATTGGCGCTACGATTCGCATGAAGCGCGACAGCAGTGGTGTCGTGGTGGCTCAACCATATAAGGGTACACCTTCCGATTTGGCGGGTTTGAAGATTGGCGACCGCTTCCTCTTAATTGATGGAGAGGATGTTACGAAGGCTACGACTGCCGATATATCATCTCGCCTAAAGGGTGTGCCGGGTACAAAGGTTAAACTCCGCATCGAACGCATGATGACGGGTGAGGAGGTCGATTTGGAACTTACTCGTGCCCGTATAGCTATCCCCGGAGTGCCATATTCGGGATATGTAGCAGATGGAATAGGTTATATCGCCCACAATGATTTTACGGATGGTTGCTACGATGAAATGCGTGCCGCTGTGGAGCGTTTGAATCAAAGTGGAGAGTTGCGGGGCTTAATTCTGGACTATCGCGATAATGGAGGCGGTAGCTTGCCGGAGGCAGTGAAGATTCTCTCGATGTTCCTGCCTAAGGGTACCGAGGTCGTAACGATGAAGGGGCGTTCAAGCAGTGCTACGCGACGACATCTTACCGAGACAAACCCTGTGCTTGCGGATGTACCTATCGTCGTGCTGATAAATGGCAATAGCGCTTCGGCAGCCGAGATTGTGAGTGGAGCGTTGCAGGATATGGATAGGGCGGTGCTTATGGGACAGCGCTCATATGGCAAGGGCTTGGTGCAGACGGTCGTACCATTGGGTTATAATGCCTTTTTGAAGGTTACTACCTCGAAATATTATATCCCCTCGGGTCGTTGTATTCAGCGTATAAACTATTCGTCACACGATGGCACAACCTCCGAAATGGTCCCCGACTCTTTGATGCGAGAGTTTAAGACGCGCAATGGTCGCAAGGTCTACGAAGGTAAAGGTTTGATGCCCGATGTTAAAACCGATGCGGATTATATCTCGACCTTTGCCGTAATGCTCTACAATTTAGGCTATGTCGAGGATTTCTTGGATGGATATATGCGTCGTAACCCCGACCAGAAGATTGATAATCGTACATTCTCGATTACGGATGCCGACTATGAGGATTTTGTGAAGTATATGGAGGATAAGTCGGTGCCTTATGAGTCGCGTACGCGCATGGCGTTTGATGTGCTGAAAAAGTGCTCGGAGGAGGAGCGCTACGATGCCGACTTTACCGAGGATTTGGCTCGCTTGGAGTCGAAACTCAAGGATCAGAAGGCCGATAACCTGCGTCGCTACCGTAGCGAGATAACCGATATGCTTAACAACGATATCGTCCTGCGCCATAACTATTATGAGGGTGTCGTAGAGCACAATATCGCATCCGATAGTACGATACACAAGGCGGTGGAGTTGTTGCGCGATAAGGAGCGTTATGAGCATATCCTCGCAGAACAGGATACGGCTAAAAATTAGTTATATATAAACTTTTGCGCAAGTATAGTCACTCTGAGGGAAGAGAGGTATTATATTACACAATAAATAAGCAACCGAGAGAGTCTAATAAAGAGCGAAGAGAAGTTAAAGAATTTATCGCATACGCAAAAATAGTGCATAAATAGGGTTATGAAGAAGTTCTTGGGCCTAAGTAAAATATCGTTTCGCAGTCGTATGTCAATTCTTGTTATAGGATTGATATTGGCTGTGATGTCGTTGGTCTATACCAATTTCTTGGCCGAGGTGTTGCGCGAAAAGGAGCAGAACGATGTGCGATTGTGGGTTGCCGCGATGGAGCGAGTGAGCCGCGAGGCATTTGGCAATTACCATGTAGACCCGCTTATCTCGCATATTGTAAGTACGCAGAATAATATTCCGTTTATCATCACCGACGAAAACCTGAATCTCATAATGAGTAACCGCATCGCGGAGGATGTGTTAGAAAACCCCGAGAAGTTCCGTCGTAAATTGAATGAACTCACCGAGGAGAACACCCCTCGTACGGTGCGCCTTATGTGGTCGGGAGGACATAGCCACATTATTTTCTATGGTAGCTCGGACTTGCTTACGGCGCTATACTATTTCCCCTATGTTCAGTGGCTGATTATCGCCATATTTATTCTGTTTACATATATCGCTCTGCAATCCACCAAGCAGGATGAGCAAAATCGCGTGTGGATAGGCTTGGCGAAGGAGACGGCTCATCAGTTGGGTACTCCTATCTCGTCGCTATTGGGTTGGGTAGAGTATCTTCGTCAGATGGAGGTCGATTCTACGGCTGTGGATGAGATGAACAAAGATTTATCGCACCTGATGAAGATTGTGGACCGCTTCTCGAAGATTGGCTCCGAAACGGTACTTACGCCCAATAATATCAATGAGGTTGTGGGTGAAACGGTGATGTATTTCCGTAAGCGTATTCCGCGCCATGTGACGCTCTCGTATAATGGTCTTGCGATGGCCCCCGTGAAGGCAAATGTCAATGTTGCGCTCTTTGAGTGGGTCGTGGAGAATCTGCTGAAAAATGCTTTGGATGCCATGCAGGGTCACGGAGAGATAGATGTGAATATCTCGTCGAACGACAAGCATATAATGATAGATGTTCATGATACGGGTAAGGGTATTCCTAAAGGTAGCTGGAAACGCATCTTCGAACCCGGATTTACAACGAAAACGCGTGGCTGGGGCTTGGGCCTCTCGCTCTCGCGTCGTATTGTCGAGGATTATCATCATGGCCATATCGCTGTGGCAAAGTCAGAGGTGGGGCATGGTACAACCTTTCGTATAACCCTTAAACGCGTGGTGGAGTAATGCCTGCAAAGATTGATACAACTATGCAATCGCATGTGGTGGATAGCCTCATGACGGACTCTCTGCGCCTATCGGCCGATGTAAATGTGGTGGATAGCCTCTCGGGTGTGGGGTATAAGGACTTCTCGTTGTCGGAGGCTGCAGCAATTGAGGCGCAGTCGGAAGTGAGTGAGATGATATATCGTGACACGACCGCAGATGCGGTTTTCGGCAGTGATGCTACGCTTGCAGAAGGGGTGCGACTGCTTGAGGGTGGAGTACCTGCCGATAGCTATATGCCTATGGCTGATGTCGCAGCCGAAGGTTGGCTTTCGTTGGATTTGGTGCTTAATGCGGGCATTTTTATAGTTGTTGCAGCCTATATGTTTTGCCTATATCGCTACTATTACGATGTTATTGCATTGATACACTCCTCATGGCAGCGTAATGCTCCTACAAATAGGGACGACGAGCGCCGCCGTAGCGATATCTTCTATGGCTTTTTGGGTAAAATATTCCTCTTGGGCATAGGTTTCGTAGGCGTTTTTGCTTCGATATGGGCTATTCGCCATGGAGGGTTGGCGTTTGATGTGACGCAGGATTATGAGGTGCTAACACCTTTTATCGGAATGTTGTTATTCGTAGCATTAGTCCTCGTGCAGTATATTATGTTGCTACTTGCGGGTTTTGTTACGCGCTCCATACCGTTAGTGTCGTCACTTATGCGCATGCGCCTTGTATACTTTGTCTTTGCTACGATTGCCGTAGCTCCCTTGTTGCTTGTGGCGCAACTCACCGACCAATATGTCGCAGTGTGGCATATTGTAACATATTTGGTCGCATTTGTCGTGATTATCCTATATTTACGCGAAAGTGTCGAGTTGTTTATTTCTAAAAAAATTTCAATTTTGCATTGGATTTTGTACCTTTGCACCGTCGAAATTCTACCGCTCACTCTGCTGTGGCAGATTGTGTTGCGGTTGGGATAATAAATTAGTATAGAATGGTAAAAAAAGTATTGATATCACAACCTCGTCCCGCTATAATCGAGAAGTCGCCGTTTTATGTACTTGCGACAAAATATGGCGTTGAGATGGAGTATAAGCCATTGATAAAGGTTGTGGGTGTTTCTCTTAAGGAGTTTCGTGCGCAGAGAGTCGAAATCCTCGACCATACAGCGGTGATTTTCACTTCGCGTACTACCGTGGACAGCTTTTTCAAGATTTGCGAAGATGCCCGCATCACTGTCCCCGAAACGATGAAGTATATCTGTAATACCGAGGCGGTAGCTTTGTATCTGCAGAAATATATAGTATATCGTAAGCGCAAAATATCGTTCGCCGATGGTTCGTTTACCGGACTTATGGAGCTTATCATTAAGCATAAGAACGAGCGTTTCCTGTTGGCATTGAGCGAGCCTCATAAGCCTGAACTGCCCGACTCGCTTTCGAAGCTGAAGATGGATTTCCACCCTGTGATTTTGGCAAAGACCGTAGCTTCGGATATGAGCGAGGTGAAGCCTGCATCGTATGATGTTATGGCTCTCTATTCACCTTCGGATGTCAAGAGCGTCATGGAGCATTTCAAGGTCGAGGAGTTGCCTGTTATTGCTACTTTTGGCGAGGCTACATTGCGTGCGGCGTTGGAGGTGGGTATGAATGTTAAGGCTTCAGCTCCCTCTGCGGAGGCACCCTCTATGGCTAAGGCTATCGAGATTTATATCGATAAATTGAAGCGCGGAGAGGATGTTCAGCAGGTGCAGCTTACCGAGGACGACGCCAAGGAGGAGTTTATCCGCACGCAGCAGAATAAGCTTGCCAAGAAGAGCCGTACGCGCTCAACCGCAGCCGAGAAGGGCGACAAGGCGGAGAAGGCAGAGAAGGCAGAGAAGAAATAGTTCTACCTGTTTGAGAATTTAATAGAGGGGTTATGTCGGATTATACACTTCCGCGAGCCGAGCGATTACGCTCATTAAAGGCTATACGCCGCTTATTTTCGGAGGGGCGTAGTGGTTTTGTATATCCTTTCCGATATATGTTCTTGGTCGATGCAACGGACAACGAGGGCAGTGGTAATGAAGGCTGTGGCAACGAGGGTTGTAGCGACAAGGGCAGTTGCAACGAGGGCTGTGACGATAAGGGTAATGCGATAAAGAATAGGGCAGAACTCGAAGTTATGTTCTCTGTGCCCAAGAAATTCCATAAACGAGCCAATAAACGCAACCTTCTCAAGCGCCGTATGCGTGAGGCATATCGACTCAATAACGCAGTGTTGCGAGAAAAGGCCCCCGGCAAGAGTGTGGACTTTGCATTGGTCTACTCTACAAAAGATATTTTAAGCTATAAAACCATCGAACATGCCTTGCGACGCATCATGGGACAAATTTCGGAGCATTTGTAAGAGGGTGGCAGTTTTCCCGCTTATTGTGTTGGTGAGATTCTATCAATATTGCATTTCGCCACTCAAACCGCCATGCTGCCGTTTTACTCCCACCTGCTCGCAGTACGCATTGCAAGCCTTGCGTAAACATGGGCCCATAAAGGGTAGTTGGCTTGCGCTGAAACGCATTCTACGATGCCACCCATGGGGAGGTAGTGGATATGACCCTGTGCCTTAATCGGGCTGCTGCTGAAAACCGTATTTTACGACTCGACATAATAAAATAACGCCCGACTTTTATAAGCCGGGCGTCTTCATATCACAACTGTTTTTACTTTGCGTAACTTACCGAACGAGTCTCGCGGATTACGGTAATCTTTACCTGTCCGGGGTATGTCATCTCGTCCTGAATCTTCTTTGCTATGTCGTGTGAAAGCATCTCTGACTCCTGGTCCGAAAGCTTGTCGGCGCCTACAATTACGCGCAACTCACGACCTGCCTGAATAGCGTAGGTCTTAACAACTCCGGGGTATGAGAGTGCTATGCCCTCCATCTCCTTCAGGCGCTTGATGTAAGACTCTACAACCTCACGACGCGCACCCGGGCGCGCTCCCGAAATTGCATCGCACACCTGAATAATAGGAGCAATCATAGAGGTCATCTCCACCTCGTCGTGGTGAGCTCCGATAGCGTTGCATACATCGGCCTTCTCCTTGTATTTCTCGGCGAGCTTCATACCGATAATTGCGTGTGGCAACTCGGGCTCATCGTCGGGCACCTTACCCACATCGTGCAACAATCCGGCGCGGCGTGCAGCCTTTACCGGAAGACCCAACTCCGACGCCATGATACCTGCAAGGTTGGCAGTCTCACGGGCATGCTGCAAGAGGTTCTGACCATATGATGAACGATACTTCATCTTACCAATCAGACGGATAAGCTCGGGGTGCAGACCATGAATACCCAAGTCGATGGCTGTGCGCTTACCCACCTCGACAATCTCCTCCTCGATTTGCTTCTTCACCTTTGCTACAACCTCCTCGATGCGTGCTGGGTGGATACGGCCGTCGGTGACAAGCTGGTGTAGAGCCAAACGCGCAATCTCGCGACGCACGGGGTCAAATCCGCTCAAGATGATTGCCTCGGGGGTGTCATCCACGATAATCTCGATGCCTGTTGCAGCCTCCAAAGCGCGGATGTTGCGGCCCTCGCGACCAATGATGCGACCCTTTACCTCGTCGCTCTCGATGTTGAATACCGTAACGGCATTCTCGATAGCTGTCTCGGTTGCTACGCGCTGTATCGATGTTACGATGATGCGCTTCGCCTCCTTTGTAGCTGTGAGTTTCGCCTCCTCGATTGTCTCGTTGATATAGGTGTCGGCCTCCGCCTTGGCTTCAGCCTTCATGTTCTCCATAAGGATATTCTTCGCATCCTCTGCGCTCATACCCGAAATTTGCTCCAAGCGGACATTCTGCTCCTTGATAATTGCCGCCAACTCCTCCTTCTTGGTGTTGAGGCTCTGCATCTGTCCCGCCATTTGCTCCTTCAGGCGGTCATTCTCCTTGATTTTATTCTCGAGGTCGCGCTGCTGATTTACCATGTTATTCTCAATCTGCTTTGCGCGCTGCTCACTCTGTGCAATCTTTTGGTTGCGCTCGTTGATTTGACGGTCATGCTCACTCTTAAGCTGAATGAACTTCTCCTTGGCTTGTAGAATCTTCTCCTTCTTAATCATCTCTCCTTCGGCTTCAGCCTCCTTGAGAGCTGCTTCGCGCTGCTTCTTTATGGTGTTCTTGGTGATGTAGGTGGTTACCAAATTCCAAACCACTATCGCCACAACAGCCGAGATAAGCGCTGTTAGTACTATTGTTATCATTTGTTTGTCTTTGTGTTAAATGTTAATAAATATAGTTTTTTAAGTCGTTATCAAAATAAAAACCGCATAGTGTTTCCTTTTCTTGTTTGACGAATCTGCCGATAAGTCAAGGTGTGGGGCTCCGGAGTTCGCAATCGTCCAACGGTGTCCGAAGACACACTTCGAGCGAAGTTAAGGCCTGATTTTGAGAAACCGAGAGTTATCCCAATATAATAAGTGTTCAGTTTCGCAAAGCTATAAGGAAATCTATGCGGGTAGATTTTTCTATGTAAAGAACGCGTTTATCAGTTAATCTTGCTTAAGTAGCCGATAAAATTACACTTGCGCAGCTACTTTTTTGTAGCACTCTTGCGAGGTGCTATACGATTTAGATGTTTATCCATGCGCTGTGACAAAGCATCCAGAGCTTCGAGGTCTTCGCTACTCAATTCACTTTCGCGAGTTATTGAGATATTGTTTATGCAGAACTGGAGCGCTGTGAGTGCCAAGCAATCTTGAATGTTGCAATTATCGCCAAAAATTTTCTCCCACTTACTGATATAAGCATTCACCTCGCGCTCAGCCAAGCGGTATACCTCCTCCTTCTCGCTGGGAATATTCAGCGAGTAAGGCTTGCGTGCCACTTTTAGGGTTATTTTTTGCTCCTTCTGCTCGGCCATAGTGGTTAATTCTGCTCAGTTTTGGTAAGTAGGGCGATGCACTTCTCAACCTCCCGCAATAACAGGTTGATGCGTGCTCGCGATTTATCGTTATCCGAACTCTTTCCTCCGGCCAAACCTTCAGCCAATCGTAAACGCTGTATTTCAGCCTTCATCTCTCGCATCTTCTCCTCCTGTTCACGCACCTTTACTCGCAATGTATCACGCTCTTCGCGCAATGCGTCATACTCCACCTCAAGAGCCTCATACTGATTAATGATTCTCTCGGTTTGAGCTTCGATATGCGATATAATACTCTTCTGAGCCATGGTTTTAACTGCCGAAAAAATGAATTCAGACACTCAAAGGTAATAAAAAAATATAATAATTACAAATTTACTTGAAATTTGTATTATCTGCCTCTCTTTTGCGAGCCGCTAATCACCTCGGCATAGAGGTCGTAGTCCTCGGCGTCGGTGATGCGAACATCGTAAAAACGACCTCGGCAGAGGCGTTTGCCTTCGGCCGGGATAAGAATCTCCTGGTCCACCTCGGGCGAGTCGTACTCCGAGCGGGCAATGTAGTAATCGCCTTGACGACCATCGACAATGCAACGCATCGTGCGACCCACTCTGGCAAGGTTGTTTTGGAGCGAAATCTCCTCCTGAATCTGCATTATGCGTGCTGCGCGGCGCTCCTTTTCCTCCTCGGGAACATCGTCTTTGAGGTGTAGTGCCGAGTATGTACCCTCTTCCTCCGAGTAGGGGAATACTCCAAGGCGGTCGAACTTAACCTCCCTGACAAAAGCCTCCAACTCCGCCATATCAGCCTCGGTTTCGCCAGGATAACCAACCAAAAGCGTTGTGCGCAGAGCGATGTCGGGGATGCGGCTACGCAAGCGGCGGATAAGCTCCATTGCCTCCTTCTTATCGTGACGACGCTTCATCGCCGAGAGCATATTATCAGAAATATGCTGGAATGGAATATCGAGATACTTGCAAATCTTCTCCTCGCGCGCCATTACCTCGATAACATCTT
Organism: Alistipes sp.; assembly: GCA_017532885.1. Next base: position 28,692 of record JAFXIS010000028.1, read on the forward strand.
CGGGGAAAGCAGCGGGGTAGGCGTAGTGCAGACGAATCCACTCTATGCCTTCGATTTTGCAGAGTTCGGTCAGTACATCTGCCAAGCGACGACGACCGTAAAGGTCTATTCCATAATAAGTTGTGTCTTGAGCGATGACCATTAGTTCCTTTACTCCCTGTGCGGCTAATTTCTTCGCTTCCTCGATAATTTGTTCTATCGGAACGGAGATGTGTTTACCGCGAATAAGCGGTATGGCGCAATATCCGCAGAGCCAGTTACAACCCTCGGCAATCTTGATGTAGGCGTAGTGGTCGGGTGTTGAGAGTATGCGCTCGGTTTCGAGTTCCTTGCGATGTTCCGCGCCAAGTGCTGCGGCAATATCTGCCCAATCCTTCACGCCGAAATAGTCATCAACTTCGGGTATCTCCTCTCGTAGCTCGTCGGCGTAACGCTCACTCAGGCAGCCTATTACAAAGAGTTTTTCTATTTTGCCCGCACGCTTTGCCTCGACCGCTGTAAGGATTGTTTCAATCGACTCCTGCTTGGCGTCGCCAATAAAACCGCAGGTGTTTATAACGACCACCTTTGCATCGGTGCGGTCGCTGTCGAAGACGATTTTGTAGCCTGCTGCCGCAAGTTGCGCCATCAGGTGCTCGCTATCGACCGTATTTTTTGAGCAACCGAGCGTTATGACATTTATCTTCTTCATCTTCGCTTGCTATTTCGCCTCGCCAAACAGGGCATTTACAAAGTCGTGGCGATTGAACATGCGCAGTTGGTCGATGCCCTCGCCAATGCCGATGTAACGCACCGGAATATGGAATTGGTCGCTGATACCTATCACGACGCCACCCTTTGCGGTGCCATCTAACTTTGTGATTGTGAGTGATGTAACCTGCGTCGCCTGCGTAAATTGGCGAGCCTGCTCAAAAGCGTTTTGTCCCGTAGAACCGTCCAAAACGAGCATTACCTCGTGGGGTGCATCGGGTATAACCTTTGCCATAACATTGCGAATCTTCGTCAGCTCGTTCATCAATCCCACCTTGTTGTGCAGACGACCTGCGGTGTCAATCAACACCACATCGGCACCATTCGCTACGGCCGATTTCAGTGTGTCGTATGCCACCGATGCGGGGTCCGAGCCCATCTCCTGGCGAATCATCGTCGCTCCGGCACGCTCGGCCCAAACAGCCAACTGGTCGATAGCCGCCGCGCGGAAAGTGTCGGCAGCACCAATATAAACCTTGCGACCTGCGGCGGTGAGCTTCGCTGCGAGTTTACCGATTGTGGTGGTCTTGCCTGCGCCATTTACACCCACAACCATCATAACATAGGGCGTACCCTCCTTTACCTCCAAGCCGAAATCCTGCTGCGACGAGTGCGACTCCTCCATCAGGCGGGCAATCTCGTCGCGCAAAATGGCGTTTAGCTCCGAGGTGTTCATATATTTGTCGCGTGCGATGCGCTCCTCAATGTGGTTGATGATTTTTACGGTAGTCTCGACTCCTACATCCGAGGTTATCAACACCTCCTCCAAGTCGTCCAAGACATCGGCATCAACCGTTGAGCGACCCGCCACAGCGCGCGCCAACTTTGAGAAAAATCCCGTTTTGGTCTTCTCCAAACCGGCACTTAACTCCTGCTGCGACTGCTTCTCTGCCTCCGGTGACTGCACCTCAGGGGCTTGCTCTGCATCGGGCTGCACAGTCTGCTGGGGCGCTTCGGTAATATTTGTTTTCTTCTTAAAAAGGTCAAAAAATCCCATATCGCGTAATTTTTTATGTTGTCTATTATAAATAGGTATATAGTTTTACAAAATTACATCTTTTCATTGAAAGTACAAAATTGAGATATATCATTCCGCGATATATAAGCTACGGATACACAAAAAGGCGCTCCCGAAGGAACGCCTTTTTGTATTAAACCTTGCGGCTTAATGCAAAATAAATTATTTCTCGGCGAAGTATGCCTTGATGTCAGCCTCCTCAAGAATATTCTGAGACTTGAAGATGTAGGCACCGGTCTTCTCCGACTTTACCATCTTGATACACTTGGTGTACTTCTTGTTGGTACCCGTCTTAAGGGTTGCAACTACTTTCTTTGCCATAACTTAATCCTAAAATTACTTAATTTCACGATGTACTGTCACTCTCTTCAAGTAAGGATTGTACTTCTTACGCTCCAAACGATCGGGGGTGTTCTTCTTGTTCTTGGTAGTGATGTAGCGTGACATACCTGCTACGCCTGACTCCTTCTGCTCGGTGCACTCCAAAATCACCTGAACTCTGTTACCTTTCTTTGCCATTTGTTACTCGAATTTTTTAGTAAACCTTCTTGGGTGCAACGGCCTCTTTCAATGCGGCAGCCAAGCCCTTCTTGTTAATTGTTTTCATACCGGCAGTTGTTACCTTCAAAGTAAGCCAACGGCCCTCCTCCTCTGACCAGAAACGCTTTGTCTTCAAGTTAGTGTTGAACTTGCGCTTGGTCTTGCGGTTTGAGTGAGAAACATTGTTACCCACTACGGCAGTTTTACCTGTAATTTCGCAAACTCTCATTGTTTTTTACTTTATTAGTTTTTACTCCCTTATATTAAGGGTGCGCAAAGATACGCAAAATAAATTCAAAATTCAAAATTCAAAATTAAAAATTATTGGATTAGGGCTAAAAATATACAAAATCATTGGTGCTACTCCTCTCAATCTTGCATAAAATCGCCTTTCCCTCTTCGCCGCTCAGCAAGATTCTAAACACGAAGGTTGATACCATTCAATTACGCAAGGGTCGCAAATCCGAGTCTGCAACCCTCTGCGTTGCGTAATTGTGGTATGACGAGATTTTGAAGTTTGAATTTTGAATTTTGAATTCTCCTCCCTTATTCCAGTAAACGGCGATACAAATCCACCTCGCGCTCATCGCCCATAGCCTTACCCGGGACATCCGAGAGCTTTACACACTTACGCTCCTGTTGCTTTTCGTTCATGCGGCAGTGCGATAACTTCATTACGATATTGGCGGGCTTGTGACCTGTGTCGTTTGTGATGTTTGTGCCGATACCGAACGAGCAACGAATGCGCCCCTCGCACGCCTTCATAATCTCGGCAGCACGCGGAAAATCGAGTGAGTCACTGAAAATAATGGTCTTGGTCATAGGGTCAATGCCCAACTCGCGGTAGCGGGCAATTGCCAGGTCGATAAATCGTATCGGGTCGCCTGAATCTTGGCGCACACCGTCGAAAAGCGAGGCGTGCTTCTTCGAGAAGTTCTTGAAGAAGATATCCGAGCCGTAGGTGTCGGTAAGGGCTATGCCGAGGTAACCATCGTATACTTTAACCCACTCCTCCATAGCGAGATAGTTCGCTTGGCGAGGGCCTCCGTTTACCGCCGCAATGAACATCGGCAACTCATGGGGATAGGTACCTATGGCCTTCATGCCGAGCTTCATGGCGAGGTAGCAGTTCGATGTGCCGTTGCAGCAGTAGGCATTTGCCTTGATATACTCCATAACCGCCTGATGCACCTCAAACGAGAAACGGCGGCGTGTTCCGAAGTCCGAGAAGGGTATGCGCTCGCGATTTGCTAACTCGATTTTCGGCTTTAGACGCACTATAACATCCTCTATATCAACCTTGTTCTCCTCGTTGCGCAGTGCCGACACGGTCGAAAGCACAGCAATTTCATACAAGGTAACCTTATAGAGGAAATCGGTCGCTTCGATGTGCAGGTGTCCCCTTTCGCTTAGCCACACCTTCAACTTCGACTTCTCGAAGCGGAAGCTGCGCAACCACTCGAAATAGTTTTGAGGTATGAAGCGGCAGTTATTGACCATATAGGCAAACTCCTCATCTGTGAGTGAGAGTTTCTCAAGGTCGGCAAATGCCGCATTTAGGCGAGCCACAAACTCCTCGTCATAAATGGTGTTCTCGCGGTCGTGGAATACGAAGGTTCCTTGTGCCTGCGGGAAAGATTTGAAATAAGCGTACGATGTTGTAAACTTATACAAATCGGTGTCAATGATTGATTGGACTATCATAGTTGTAGTTTTTTGGAATAATTCGTTATTCTGCACTTAAATTCTCTTTGAGAATCTTGTATAACATCTCTATGGCATATGCCGAGGCGCGATTGATAATCTGTCCTCGGTCGGTACCCGAGGGTCGCATCGTGCTGAGCGTGCGTGTGGGTGTTGCAACAGCCATCCATACCGTGCCGACGGGTTTTTTATCGGAGCCTCCCGATGGGCCTGCTATACCTGTCGTTGCTATGGCGTAATCGGCACCCGAGAGGCGTCGTACGCCCTCTGCCATTTGGCGTGCTACGGGCTCACTTACAGCTCCATAGCGTTCGATATCTTCGGGATTTACCCCCAATACATCGACTTTTATATCATTGGCGTAGGCTACGACTCCGCAGCGGAAATATGCCGAAGCACCCGCCATAGCCGTAAAACGCGAGGCAATTGTGCCACCTGTGCAACTCTCGGCAGTGGCAAGCGTGAGCCCGTGCTCGGTGAGAAGATGGTGCACCAACTCCTGCACCGAAGCATTTTCGAAGCCGACAATATGTTCGGGGATGATTTCATATAGGCGGTCGAAAAGCGCATCTATCTCATCGCGCGTGGCCTGCTCGTTGTCGCAATCATAGGTCGAAAGGCGCAGACGCACGATATTGGGTGAGGGTAGGTAAGCAAGTTTTATATGCTTGGGCAGAGCCTCCTCCCACTCGGCAATGCGTGCTGCGAGCATCGACTCCGGCAGACCCGAAGTAATCATCGTGCGATGAATATTGGCATGCAACGAGAAATGCTCTTTCAGGCGAGGCATAACCTCGTCCTCCATCAAGTGCTCCATCTCGAACGGAACACCCGGCAGGGATATCACCACAGCACCATTTTCTGCCTCAAACCACATTCCGGGGGCTGTGCCGTGGGCGTTGTGAAGCACCGTGCAACACTCGGGAACGAGGGCCTGCGATTGATTAAGTTCGTTATACTCTATGCCGCGCGCCGTGAGCATTCGACATACATGCTCTGCTACGCTCTCGTTTTTTACGAGTGTCGAATGGAAAAACTCGGCTAAAGTATGCTTTGTAATGTCGTCTTTCGTGGGGCCTAAGCCTCCTGTTATAATTATAACCTGCGAAGTAGCGAGTGTGCGCTCTAATGTTGAAATTATCTGCTCTCTATCGTCGCCAATAGATAACTTCTCCTCAACGGTCAGACCGGCACTGTTCAAATGACGCGCGATGCTTACCGAATTGGTATCGACAATCTGTCCGATGAGAATCTCATCGCCAATAGTTATTATCGAGGCTTTAATCATCGTATCCTAATTTTCTGTTTTCTTTATCTCGCTCGGTGTGGGTTTTGCATTTGCCGCCACCTCTTGTTGGCGAATTTGCTCATCCAAACCTAAATTCAGCGTGCGTATAGCTTTGCCACCGCTATATATAAATTCGGTACAAATCTGAACAAGTGTCGCTCCGGCATCAAGCATTGCCTTGGCATCTTCTGCGGTTGCTATGCCTCCGCAGCCGATAATGGGATAAGTGCCATTTGAACGCTCATGTATGCGCTTAATAACTTCCAACGCGCGGCTCTTTAGCGGCTTTCCGCTTATTGTGCCGGGTATGCGGCCCATGCGGTGTATCTTGTCGGCAGAATTTTCTAACCCGTAACGCCCTGTGGTACCTGCTACGGCGACTATACCATCCAAAGGTGTGTCGAGCATGATGTCGGTCATCATATCAATCTGCTCGTCGCTCATGTCGGGCGAAATCTTTAGCAGGATGGGACGATATTGGTTTTGACCGCGACGGAACTCAAACAGAGGTGTGAGAATATTCATAATCTCCGCTCTGTCGGTCGGGATATATGGCGTTGCGGTAGTATTCAAACAGATATTTACTGTGAAATAGTCCACATATTGATACAAGGGTCGGAACAATCTCAAATACTCTCTGGGGGCATCTTCTCGCTCGGTGAGGGCGTTTTTTGCAATGTTGCATCCTACGACAATGCGATTGCGATGTCGCTTTATATTCTCGATAACTTGCTCTACTCCGGCGCTCTCGATTTGCGAGTTATAGAGCAGCGCATGATCCTTTTTTAGTTGGAACAGATAGGGATGCGGCGAAGAGCCCTGCTCGCGTGGTGTAATGCTGCCAATCTCGACAAATCCGAATCCTGCAGCCGCCAAAGAGTCTATAATTTCGCCATTGCGGTCTATGCCGGCAGCCAAACCGATAGGGGAACTGAAGCGAATGCCGAAAACATCACGCCCCAAATGGGAATTCTTTATGCCATAAAGCGTATGTAGAATATATCGCCCCAAAGGTAGCTTTTGCATCGTGCGCCACCTCCAAATCTTAAAGTGCAGTTTGCAATCTGCGCTCATCAGATATTTCAAGGGCTTTGTCAGTAACTTTATCATAGCTTCATCTTTTTACCTCGCAAGGCTTGTTATTTCGAGAGGTCGCAGTCCAATGTGATTCTGCCATTCGAGGGATATATGCGCAAAACGCGACGACCTTCCCCCTTTTCAAACCTGCCGCAAATGGCATTTACCTCATAGGCGTTACCATTTAGTTCCGCCTTGATTTTCTTGGTCGATATCTCGGTAAATGGGGCATGCTTCCCATTTGCAACGGTCAGTTCCAATGCCCATTTTACTCTGCTGTTGGGCATGCTTACCTCCAAACTCTTCTCCTTGCAACTAATTTTGAGATAGCCCTCCTTATGAGAGCATCGTGCAACGAGTTCCGAGCCTCGCTCCTCGACTTCGGGACGCCCCGGCTTTATTTCGCGCGAAGAGCCGTCGTCGAGAATCTCGACTAATCGCATGCCTGCCCACCAAGATGAGGTACTCCATAAATAACCATCCACGAATGGGAAGGTCATAAATTCGCATTTGTTTGATGTGCAGGGTGTTGTCAGGTAGTTGGATTCCACGCGCTCGTCAAAGAGGTGAATATCGCGGAAACGGAATTCGTTATGCGTCCACATCATATTTACGCGATAATAACGACTATTATACCATATACTACCTATGGGATTGTCGTTTTGGTCCAACATTGCGGTTACCGATGTTGCAGGCGTGAGCGGGAAATTTTTCTTAAACCATGCTCCCGATTCGGCGAGGGTCTCCACCCTTACACGACCCTCTTTGCGCCATTGGGCTACAAGCGGTATCTGGATATTCCAGCCCTTCTCGATGCGTCGCCATGAGAAGGAGTTCTCTTGACCGACATGCACATAATTAAACGCCAATGATGGTTTTGTGAACATCGTGCGGAAATACCACTCCACCCATTTCTGATTGTCACCGGCTCCACTGCATGCAGGCTCTAAGGTAATCACTCCCTGTGGCGCATTCAGGCTTGTGTCATACTGATATATGGGGTCGCTGCCCAACATACGGAATATGGGCACGGGGATTTGCCCTGCTTTGGTTTGAGCCGGCATATAGGCATTTACTCGGCTGGGGTAGTATGCCTGATTCCAATAGCCGCCCCAAAGCGTGTAACCATCGGTGCCGTATTGGTCGCGGCAGTTGCACGAAGCTATGATTCCATACTTCTCGTACATATATGCGAGTGTATGGGCATCAATAAACCATGAGCCGACAGACTTGGGGTAAGAACCGAAAATCTCCTTGAACTTTGCCATATAGACATCGACCAGAATCTCGCGCTCCTCGGGGGTGTAACCTGTGGCGAAGCCTACATCGGCATGCCAATCCCACGGATAGCGTCCTCGCCACTTCAAACCGGCAGCTTCGACATGCGGTTTGGTAATCTCCCACCAACCGCCCACCTCCGAATACTCGGGGAGCGATGTTTTTAACAACTCCTGATAACGAGGAGTGATGAGGGCGTCGTATTGCAACAGGAATGTTGCCGGCAGAGCCTTGTCGTTAAGGTCCTCAAGTTGTTTTTTAACAGTTTGAAAAAGAATATCTTGGCTGTAATTCACCTCATCGCGCGGCTCTAACAGACGCACGAAATTTATGATATTGACGATGCGGGGTTGCGATGGAATTTGCGCGTGCGCAATCATCGTTGAACCAACAAACAGAGTGATGGCAATAAGAAAATATTTGATTCCTTTCATGATGAAAACATCTTTATAGATTGCAAATATACGAAAATTTTCCTCTTTTCGCTTAATTTCTTATCTTTGCAAAGCAAAACTTTAATATCCGATTACAATGAAACAACCGTTTTCTTTTTTTCGAGGTCTGTTTTTTGCTGCCATTGTGGTAGTTTTCTTTTTGTCGGCAGAGGGTGCCGTAGCGCAGAACAAAGTCGTGATGCCTGATGAGAATGGCTCAAAAGAGGCAATCGTGTTCGACTATTTCCCTTCACGCCAGCACGCTTTTGTGTGGCGAAATTGGAGTGTTGTTGATAAAGAGCGTTTGGCGGAGGTTATGGCAACTTCGGTCGAGAATATCGAGCGCATGGCGGTGTCGATGGGCTTGAGTAAGAAGCAGAAAATCGAGCCAGAGTGGGCAACTACGAACGGATATATTACGCTTTTGCGTCGAAATTGGCATCTGCTTCCCTATGAGCAACTTGTGCAGTTGCTTGGTATGGAACGCGAGGAGTTGAAATATCGCTTGATAGAGGATGATTTTCTGTTTGAAAAGTTGGGTAGCATGAAACCTAAATGCGAACCATTGGTCTATGTTGAACCCGACGAGGAGTTGCTGCGTCGAGTAGAGCAGTTTGCCAAAGATGTAAAGCCGCTTGTTAAGGAGGCTTACGATGTTGAGGAGGAGCGCTTCGGATTTATGCGTGAATTCGAGAAGGTGAAGAGAGTTAAGACGAGTGCCGCACAGCAGGATAATGAGGGCTTTGAACTCAGAATGATATTCCCATATTTCGGTGACTATGGCGACCCGTTGTTGGACGAGGAGTTAAGCTCTTACCCCGAGGAGTTGTTCCGTCGTCTTTCGGAGGCGGGTGTGAATGGTGTATGGCTGCACTCTGTATTGCGTATGATGGTTTTGCCTGAGGGTGGATTCCCGGGTGATGCGAAGGCTCCGGAGCGTATCGAGGGCTTAAAGCGTTTGGTTGCAAGAGCCGAGAAATATGGAGTTAAAATCTATCTCTATCTCAACGAGCCGCGAGCTATGCTTAAGGATTATTTCGTGGGGAATGCGGAGCGTGAGGCGTTGGCAGGCCCCGAATTTCAGGGTTTGCACTCGTTCTGCACCTCAAACCCCGAGGTGCTGAAGTGGATGTCGGATTCGATGGAAAACCTCTTTAGCAAAGTTGAGGGTTTGGGAGGAGTCTTTACCATCACCGCTTCGGAAAATTATACTTCGTGTGCTTCGCGACCTTATGCTCATAGTCATTGCCCTTTGTGCAAGGATAGACCCTATGCCGACATTATTGTCGATGTAAATACCGCAATCGAGCAGGGCGTTCATCGTGGAAATCCCGATGCGAAGGTTATTGTTTGGGATTGGGGCTGGCCTGACAAGGAGTGCGAGGAGATTATATCTCGCCTGCCGAAGAGTTGCTGGTTTATGGCAGTCAGCGAGTGGGGAAAGCCTATCGAGCGAGGTGGCGTGAAGTCAGAAATTGGAGAATACTCTCTCTCGGCTGTGGGTCCCGGACCGCGTGCATTGCGAAATTGGGCGTTTGCTCGCAAGGCGGGTTTGAAAACCGTGGCAAAGGTGCAGGTAAATGCTACTTGGGAGATGTCGGTAGTGCCCTCTGTTCCGGTGTTGGATTTGGTGGCACAGCATGCCGAGAATCTGTCGAGCCAAGATGTTAATGGCGTGATGCTCAGCTGGTCGTTGGGCGGTTATCCGTCGGAGAATCTCAAGTTGTTCCAATCGTTCCGCAAGGGCGATACGGCTAATGACGCTGTGGAGCGTTTGGCTTATTCGGAGTATGGCGAAAAGGCGGCTGCGAAGGTGCGTGAGGCGTGGAGAGTATGTTCGGAGGGCTTCAAGAACTTCCCCTTCCAGATGCGCATGCTCTATTCTGGCCCGCAGCATTGGGGACCATCGAATCCTATGTTCACCCGACCTACGGGCTATCCTGCAACATTCGTTGTAGGTATTCCGTATGATGATGTCTATTATTGGAAGACGATATATCCAATGGATGTATGGTTTGATTTGATGGATAAGAGCGCCGATGGCTTTGGTGAGGGCGTAAAACTCTTGCAGGAGGCTTTGGAGGTTGTCGATGCCAAATATCGTAAGGCTTTGGAGGTGGAACTTGGTCGTATGCAGGCGGTATATAACCACCTGAAGTCGGGCGTTGAGCAGGGTCGATTCTTCGATGCCCGTAATCGCTATTTGAAGGCTGCGAGCGACGAGGAACGCGAGGAGTGCAAGGCAACGATGCGCAGGGCTTTGGAGATAAACAAAGAGATTATTGCCGAGCATGTGAAAGTTGTGACACGCGACTCCTCAATCGGCTATGAGTCGTCGAGCCAATATTTCTATGTGCCTGCCGATTTGGTTGAGGCATATGCGAGTGTATGCTATGCTGAGCGTTGGCTCGAAGAGTTGAAATAGACAAACATATGGAACGATATATAGATATAAACGATTTTGATTATCCACTGCCAGACGAGCGGATTGCGAAATTTCCGTTAGAGAGGCGCAGCGACTCGAAACTCTTGGTCTATCGCAATGGCGATATTCGCGAGAGCCGCTTTGCACACCTTGCGGAGGAGTTGCCAAAAGGCTCGTTGCTGGTATTTAATAATACGAAGGTTATCCGCGCGAGGGTTATTATGCATAAGCCTTCGGGTGCGCGTATCGAGGTCTTTTGCTTGGAGCCGCATCAACCGGCCGATTATGAGCGAGCATTTGCCGTAAAGCGAGAGTGCGAGTGGAGTTGTATTGTGGGTAATCTGAAAAAGTGGAAAGAGGGCTTTGTCGAGATAAATTTCGATTTGAAGGGCGAGGAGTGTCAGTTGCGTGCCGAAATTAAGGAGCGAGGCGATAGGGAGCATATCGTGCGTTTCGAGTGGGAGGTTGATTTAACCTTCGGGCAATTATTGGAGCATTTGGGCCGCATACCCATCCCGCCATACCTTAATCGTGAGAGTGAAGATATCGACCTTACGCGTTATCAGACCGTATATTCGAAGTTTGAGGGCTCGGTTGCAGCACCTACGGCAGGTCTGCACTTTACCGATGAAATTATCGCGCAGATGCGTGATGAGGGGTTTTGCTTCGACGAGGTTACGCTCCATGTTGGCGCCGGAACCTTCCTGCCCGTAAAGAGTGACGATGCAACGAAGCACCCTATGCACACCGAACATTTCGAGGTTCGGCTCTCGACGCTTGAAAACCTGTTGGCTCATTGTGGCGATGTTACGGCTGTGGGTACTACTTCGGTACGCACTTTGGAGTCATTGCCGGTGCTGGGTTGGAGAGTGCGCTGTGGCGGCGAGCCTCGTGCAGATGAGGTGATAGGGCAGTGGGAGAGCTACGATATACCGGCCGACTATTCGGGTCGCGAAGTGTTGGAGGATTTGATTGGTTACATGCGTCGTGAGGGCTTGGAGCGATTGAAGGCAGCTACGCAGATTATGATTACACCTTTGGGCTTCAAATTCCGCATTGTGAGCCGCATTATTACCAATTTCCATCAGCCAAAATCAACACTTCTGCTGTTAGTGTCGGCATATGTGGGCGAGGATTGGCGACGGATGTATCGCTTTGCGCTGGATAACGGTTTCCGCTTCCTCTCGTATGGTGACTCGTCACTTTTGGTGGTGGATAATAAATAGTATTGGATTATGACTTCGCTTTACGATAATATAATTTTTGGCCCCGTGCGTTCGCGTCGCTTGGGCCTTTCGTTGGGTGTTAATCTGTTGCCCGTAGAGTCGAAATTGTGCAATTTCGATTGCATCTATTGCGAATGTGGCTGGAATGCCGACCATGCGGGGCGTCGTCGTTTTAATTCGCGCGAGGATGTGTTTCAGATGCTTGCCGCTACGCTCGATAGAATGGTTGCGGAGGGGCAATTACCCGATGTAATAACATTTGCCGGCAATGGCGAGCCTACGATGCACCCGGAGTTTGAGGCTATTATCGACGATACCATAGCATTGAGGGATGCAAAATGCCCTGCGGCAAAGGTGTCGGTGCTGAGCAATGCTACGCAGATTCATCGCGAGGATGTGCGTCGTGCATTGTTGCGCGTGGATAATAATATCTTGAAACTCGACTCGGCGTTCGATGATACGGTGCAACTTATAAACAAACCCTGTGGCGAGTATAGCGTGGAGCGTCAAGTTGAGCTGATGAAGCTCTTCGAGGGGCATTTTATCTTGCAGACGATGTTTTTGCGTGGCGAGTATAATGGTCGAAGGGTTGATAACACCACCTCGGAGCAGGTGGAGGCGTGGTTGCGCATAGTGAAGGAGATATCACCGCAGAAGGTTATGGTTTATTCACTCGATAGGGACACCCCATGCCCTACTTTGGAGAAGGTTTCGCGCGAGGAATTGCTCCAAATCGCCGAACAAGTTACGGCTTTGGGTATAGAGTGTTCGGTGGCATAGTGTGAGCATGCTTCTTGCAAGAGAGGAAAAAAGAGTATATTTGTGACGATGAAATCGCTTGAACATATAGAATACGATTTGTTATATAAGGTAAATTCGCCTGCCGAGTTAAAAAAACTCTCGGTAGATGAGTTGCCGCGCTATTGTCGTGAGTTGAGGCAATATATCATCGAGGAGTGCTCGAAAAATCCGGGACATTTGGCGTCGAGCCTCGGTGCGGTGGAACTTACTGTGGCGATACATTATGTCTACGATACGCCGCACGATAAATTGGTGTGGGATGTAGGACATCAAGCCTATGCTCATAAGATTATCACAGGTCGTCGCGACGCATTCCCCGAAAATCGCAAGGCAGGAGGCTTGAGCGGCTTCCCGCGTATGGCAGAGAGCGAATACGATTCGTTTGGTGCGGGGCATGCCTCGACCTCAATCTCGGCAGCTTTCGGTATGGCAAAGGCTGCGGAACTGAAGGGCGAGAAGCGAAATGTCGTTGCCGTAATTGGAGATGGTGCCATGACTGGCGGTTTGGCCTTCGAAGGTCTGAACAATGCCGGAGCGGATAAAAAGAATAATTTGTTGGTTATCCTGAATGATAACGAAATGGCTATCGACCAGGCTACGGGAGCCTTGAAACGATACTTGGCTCATGTTGCTGCGTCACGCCATTATAACGCCGTGAAGCGAACTTTGTGGCGTTGGTTTTCACATGTGCCTCCGTTGTTAAGATTCTGCCAAAAGACAGGTAACGCACTGAAGCAGGGTCTGTTGCAGAATAGTAATTTGTTTGAGAGCCTTAATTTCCGCTATTTCGGGCAGGTTAATGGTCACGATGTAAAGGATTTGGTTACAATCTTATCGTCGCTGAAGGATATCCGCGAACCAAAGTTGCTGCATGTCATTACCACAAAGGGTAAGGGCTACACTCCGGCGGAAGATAATCAGTCGGTGTGGCATGCTCCGGGGCGTTTTAACCCTTATACCGGAGAACGATTGCCGGCAAAGGGTGGTGCGGCTCGCTATCAGGATGTCTTTGGCGAAACATTGTTGGAGTTGGCGCGTGAGGATGATAAGATTGTCGGTATCACACCCGCTATGCCGTCGGGTTGCTCGATGAATATCATGATGCAGGCGATGCCCGATAGATGCTTCGATGTGGGTATTGCCGAGGGACATGCCGTAACTTTTGCCGCGGGATTGGCTGCGGGAGGTATGCACCCTGTATGTAATATCTATTCGACCTTTATGCAGCGTGCCTACGATAATATCATTCATGATGTGGCGTTGCAAAATCTCCCTGTTACGCTCTGCCTTGACCGCGGAGGCTTGGTTGGCGAGGATGGCGCTACACATCATGGAGCCTTCGATTTGGCATATCTCTCGTGCGTGCCAAATATGATTGTTGCGGCTCCGATGAATGAGGCAGAACTTAGAGATATGCTTGCTACGGCTGTGGCAACGCCTTCCCCGTATGCGATACGCTATCCGCGAGGCTGCGGAGAGGGTGTCGAGTGGCGCAATAAATCATTCGAGAGGATTGAAACGGGCAAAGGCCGCAAGATAAAGGGTGGCGAAGATATTGCGGTGCTTACAATCGGTACGGTAGGTAATTTTGCCGCTACGGCAATTGCCGAGGTTGAGTCTAAGCATGCGATTTCGGTTGCGCATTACGATTTGCGTTTTGCCAAGCCCTTAGACATTGCGTTGCTGGATGAAGTAGGTCAGAAATTCTCGAAAGTTATAACCGTCGAGGATGGCGTTCTGCGTGGCGGAGTGGGAGAGGCTGTTACCCGCTACTTCAACTCAAAGGGCTACGATGTGCAAGTCGCAACACTTGGCATTGACGATAAATTTGTGGAGCAGGGTACTCCTGCCGAGTTATATGCTCAGTGTGGCTATGATGCCGCAGGCATTGAGCGCCAGATTCTTAAGATGACAAAATGAAAAGACTCTTAACCCAGACATATCTTTTGGCATGTATCTTTGCATGCTATGCGGCAATGGCGCAAAGTGGGCAGAGTCTACTTCTAAACATTGAGGAGATTTGCAATGTCGAGGAGTTATTGCCCTCGGATATCGAGGTCAGAGGCTCCTCGCAGGGTATGGCTATCAGTGGTCGTTACGCTTTTTTGATGCACGACAAGGGTCAGTGTGTCGTCATCGACCTTCGTCGCCGGGAGTTTGTTGCAACATATGTAATGGAGGGTAACACGGGCCATTGCAACAACGCCTCGTTTGGTCGCGAACGATATAGTGCAAAGTCAAAATTCCCGCTATTGTATGTCGCCGAGTGCCGAGGCGAACGGGCTTGCTATGTGAATGATGTGTCGCTTGAGGGCTCACGCTTGGTGCAAAAGATTTTCTACGATGGCAAGGATATCACAGGCCCGGCAGATTGGCTTGTAGATTCTCGGAAGCGATATCTGTGGCTCTACTGTACCATCGAGGGAGAGCGTCGGTTGAAGGCTTTTGAGTTGCCTCGCCTTGCCGATAGTGACAATCATGGCGAGGTACATCTGCACGAGGAGGATGTTGTCAAGGAGTTATACGCCGGAGAGGTCGCTATTCCGCAGGGTAGCATGATACATCGTCGATTTGCATATCTTCCCGATGGTGTCCCTTCGCGCAATCGAAAACTGCATATTGTAAATATCAAGACTGGCGAGGTTGCAGAGCCGTTTGACTTGAACCATATAGCGTATGAGCCTGAGGGCGTTGCACGCAAAGGTCGCAAGATGTATCTGTCGTTCCATACACCTCGCAACCCTCGCCAAAATCGCATCTATCAATTTCAGATTAAGAGGCATAACGCCAGGCGTGCGCATTAATTGTTGTCGATAATCAATCGGTTGGTATCATAACCCTTCTGGCGAGCCAATGCCATGATGTAGCTTAGGGTCGAAGAGGGTAGTTGCGGCGTGCGCGACAAAATCCACAAATATTTCGGAGAGTTACTGCCTATCAATACCCATTCGTGCTGCTCGCCCATTGCCAAGATGTTGTAATCGGAGTAAAAAATCCAGAAAAACGATACGCGCAAGCGCCCCGGAGTGTCGGTTGTCTTTGCTTTCCCGACAGCCTCCTTCTCTTTGCCATCTTTTATACCGCGATTTATAACCTCGATAGTCCCGTCGGGGAGCAGATTGTAGGTTGCGGTTACATCCGTCATGCCGCGCTCAAAGCTATGGTCGAAGCGTGCAATTTCGTACCAACGCCCCATAAAATCCTTAAGACTGAGATTGCTTACAGTTGTGCGGTCAATCTCGTTGCGGCCACTATTGTAAGCACATGCCGCAAAGAGTAGAACTAATGATAAGATTAACATTCGAATTTTAGAATAAGTTTTCATAATCTTTTGCTTTTGGTGTGGTGGTTGCAAAAACCATACAATCTTTTGTTGTATCTGTTTCTCGGGTAAGTCACGAAAGAGAAAAATAATCTGCCAAAATGTCTTGTTTGGACATATACCTCTGCCAATTTCTGCCAAAAGCGTCTAAAGATGTTTGTTTGGGGCGGTTGGCAGAGGATTTGTTTATATTGGAGCAGAAGCAAGTGAATACGAAATATAAAAACATATAAACTATGAACATTAATTCTTTAACTATCAAGGCGCAAGAGCTATTGCAAGCTGCCGTATCTCTTGCTGCACAGCAAGGTCAGCAGGCTGTTGAACCTTTGCATTTGTTGAGTGCGATTGTTGCCGAGGATGACTCTTTGGGAGCATTCCTGTTGGGGCGCGTAGGTGTGAATATCGCCATGCTGCGCGAGGATATCCGCCGCGGTGTGGACTCTTTGCCGAAGGTGTCGGGTGCCGGAGGCGAGCAGTTCTTCTCGGGCGATACCTCGAAGGTTATTCAGCGAGGCGTGGATTTTACGCGCAAGTTTAACGATAAGTATGCCTCGGTCGAGCATCTTTTGCTTGGCTTGGTTGCCGAGCGAGGTCAAGCGGCTGATATTCTGAAGCGAAATGGTGCTTCGGAGAAGGATTTGATAGAGGCTATTCGTACATTCCGCAAGGGTGCGACGGTCGATTCTCAAACCGCATCACAGGAGTTCGATGCACTTGGAAAATATGCCATAAACCTTAATGAGTTGGCGCGCAGTGGTAAGTTGGACCCCGTAATCGGTCGTGACGAGGAGATTCGCCGCGTGTTGCAGATTTTGTCGCGTCGCACGAAGAATAATCCCATTTTAGTCGGCGAAGCGGGTGTCGGAAAGACCGCTATTGCCGAGGGTATTGCCCATCGTATAGTTGATGGCGATGTACCCGAGAATTTGAAATCAAAGACAATCTTTTCGCTTGATATGGGTGCGTTGATTGCCGGAGCGAAGTATCAGGGTGAGTTCGAGGAGCGCTTGAAGGGCGTTGTGCAGGAGGTCATCGCAGGCGATGGTGAGATACTGCTCTTTATCGATGAGATTCATACGCTGGTCGGCGCCGGCAAGTCGAGCGGTGCTATGGACGCTGCCAATATTTTGAAGCCGGCTTTGGCGCGTGGCGAGTTACGCACGATTGGAGCCACAACGCTCGACGAGTTCCAGAAATATTTCGAGCAGGATAAGGCTTTGGAGCGTCGTTTCCAGAAGGTTATGGTTGATGAGCCGGCTACGGAGGATGCTATCTCAATCTTGCGAGGCTTGAAGGAGCGTTACGAGAATCATCACCGCGTACGCATCAAGGATGAGGCGATTATCGCGGCTGTGGAGCTTTCGCACCGCTATATCACATCGCGTTTCCTGCCCGATAAGGCTATCGACTTGGTCGATGAGGCTGCGGCGCATCTGCGTTTGGAGATGAACTCCGTACCCGAGGATATCGACAATCTCGACAGGCGTATCCGTCAGTTGGAGATTGAACGCGAGGCTATACGCCGCGAGAAGGACGAGAAGCGAGTTGAAAACCTCACTCGCGAAATTGAGGACTTGAAGTCGAAGGAGTCCACTCTGCGTGCCAAGTGGCAGGGAGAGCGTGATTTGTTGCATAAGATACAGGAGAATAAAGATAGTATTGAACACCTGAAAATCGAGGCGCAGCAGGCAGAGCGTCAGGGTGACTATGGCCGCGTGGCGGAGATTCGCTACGGTAAAATAGTCGAAGCTGAGAAGCAAATCGAGGCTTTGGAAGAGCAGTTGCGCCTGACTGCGACAGGTGGCGATGCGATGATTAAGGAGGAGGTTGATGCTGAGGATATTGCCGAGGTAGTATCGCGCTGGACGGGTATTCCCGTTAAGCGTATGCTCTCGTCGGAGCGCGAGAAGTTGCTCAATATGGAGGCGGAGCTGCACCGCAGGGTTGTGGGTCAGCAGCAGGCTATTGAGGTGATTTCTGATGCGGTGCGCCGTTCGCGTGCCGGTCTGAACGATAGCCGAAAGCCTATCGGCTCGTTTATCTTCCTCGGTACTACGGGTGTCGGAAAGACCGAGCTGGCGAAGGCTTTAGCGGAGTTTTTGTTTAACGACGAGCAGATGATGACGCGTATCGATATGAGCGAGTATCAGGAGCGTCATAGCGTGTCGCGTCTGGTGGGTGCGCCTCCGGGATATGTCGGCTACGACGAGGGTGGACAGCTTACCGAGGCGGTGCGTCGCAAGCCCTATTCGGTGGTGCTGCTCGACGAGATTGAGAAGGCTCATCCCGATGTCTTTAACATCCTGTTGCAGGTGCTTGACGATGGCCGACTTACGGATAATAAGGGCCGCACGGTCGATTTCCGCAATACGATAATCATCATGACCTCGAATATGGGCTCGCACATCATTCAGGAGAATTTTTCAAAGGGCTTCGATGGCGAGAGCATCTCGGCGGAGGTGGTGGAGCGCACCCGCGAGGATGTGGTGGAGTTGCTGAAAACCCACCTCAAACCAGAGTTTTTGAATCGTATCGACGAGATTGTGATGTTTGAGCCGCTTACCCGCCGCGATATCGAGCAGATTGTTGATATTCAGATGGGTATTATACGAAAGATGCTCGCGGAGAATGGCATTGTTTTGGACTATACCGACGCTGCCCGAGGACTTATTGCCCACCTTGGCTATGATGCTATGTTTGGTGCAAGACCCGTTAAGCGAGTTATCCAGCGCGAGGTGGTGAACGACCTCTCGAAGCGCATCTTGGCGGGCGATGTAAACCGCGACAAGCCGATTTTGATTGATGCCGACGGCGAGAAGTTGGTGTTTAGGAATTAGGTTCTTTGGTTAGGGAGTATAGAGAGATTAAGGAATTTAGGGAAATTGTTTTGGGAATACCCCTAACCTCTTTAACCTCTCAAATCTCTCTAATTCCCCTATAACAATAAAAGGCGGTCGAAGGGCCGCCTTTTGTTTGTATTACGCTACACGGTCTGCTGAGCCCAAGCATTAAATATCCAAAATATCGCTATGGCACTTTTTCATGTTTATCTTTGCTCGTTTCTCGGATAATGGTTATATTTGCGTAAATACAAATATTCGTTCATCTAATACAATAAATTATGAAGAAAATTCTGATTTCCCTCTCTGCATTGCTTCTTTCGGCGACACTCTCGGCCCAAACATTTACCGAGTGGCAGGATGCCGAGCTCAACGAGGTGAATCGCGCTCCTATTCATTCGTCGTTCAAGATTTTCGACAGCGAGGAGCAGGCTCAACAAGCCTATCGCAGCAGTAGCGAATACACCCTCTCACTCAACGGTAAGTGGGCATTCCATTTTGCCGAGAATGCAGACGAGCGTGCTGTGGGTTTCTATGCTACCGACTACGACTCCTCGGCGTGGGGCGAGATTATGGTGCCGTCGGTGTGGGAGAGAGAGGGCTACTGCGACCCCTTGTATGTCAATGCGGCTCACGCTTGGCGTGGTCATTGGCAG
The DNA here is from genome assembly GCA_017532885.1 of Alistipes sp. The sequence goes on from JAFXIS010000028.1 coordinate 48,054, forward strand.
GATAATCCGCCACTTGTCCCTTCAGAGCAGAATCATGTCGGCTCGTATCGCCGCGAGATGGATATTCCCGCCGAGTGGCTCACAAGAGATATTTTCCTTAATATAGGCGGAGCCTATTCCAATGTATATGTTTGGGTGAACGGCAAGTTTGTCGGCTACTCGGAGGATAGCCGTCTGGCGGCACGCTTCGACATTACGAAGTATGTCAAGGCAGGCAAAAACCTCGTTGCATTGCAGGTGTTCCGTTGGTGCGACGGCACATACCTCGAATCGCAGGATTATTGGCGCCATAGCGGCATCTATCGTGATGTTACGGTGGAGGCACGCGCGAAGGCCCGCGTAGAGGATATGTGGGTGAAGGCCGACCTCGACGAGGAGTATCGCAACGGCGTTCTCGATGTAGATTTAACCCTCACAAAGGGTGTGAAAATGGTCGATGTGAAGTTGCTCGACACCCGAGGCAACATCATAGCCGAGCAGAGCCAAAAAACCGTAAAGGGCGTTGCAAGGGCGCATTTCGAGGTTGAAAATCCTGCCAAGTGGAGTGCCGAGGCCCCCAATCTCTATAAGGTTGTGGTTGTGGCTCACAATGCAAAGGGCTGCACGGAGGCTTATGCACAGCGTACAGGTTTCCGCAAGGTGGAGATAAAGAATAGCCAGCTGCTCGTAAATGGCAAGGCGGTGCTTATAAAGGGTGTAAATCGCCACGAGTCGGACCCCTTGACGGGTTATGTCGTAAGTCGCGAGTGTATGATGCAGGATTTGCATCTTCTCAAAGAGTTTAACTTCAATGCCGTACGCACCTCGCATTACCCCAATATGCCCGAATGGTATGACCTCTGCGACGAGTATGGCTTCTATGTGATGGACGAGGCGAATGTCGAGTCACATGGCATTGGCTTCGGCGGCAACACTCTGGCTCTTCGCGAGGACTACTCATTGGCACACATGCAGCGAAATAAGCGCATGGTTGCCCGCGATAAGAATCACCCTTCGATTATCTGCTGGAGTATGGGTAACGAGGCAGGCATGGGCTTTAACTTTGAGAGGGTCTACGAGTGGCTGAAAGCCTACGACACATCTCGCCCCGTGCATTATGAGCGTGCGATATACGAAAACATCGCCTGCACCGATATTATGAGCCCGATGTATGCTACGCCCGAGTGGTGCGAAGATTATATGAAAAACAACCCCGAGCGCCCGCTTATCCTCTGCGAGTATGCCCACGCAATGGGAAACTCGATGGGCGGTTTCAAGGAGTATTGGGACTTAACTCGCAAATACGATAACTATCAGGGCGGCTTTATCTGGGACTTTGCCGACCAGGGTCTGGCACGATACGAGGCCGACGGCAAGGTGTCGTTCCTCTATGGTGGCGACTTCAACGACTACGACCCCTCGGATAACTCGTTCAACAACAACGGTGTATTTGCAGCCGACCGCCGACCTCATGCCCACGCCTATGAGGTGCAGCGCATCCAGCAGGATATTCACACCACGCCCGTAGATATTAAAAACGGCGTTGTGGAGATTTATAATGAGAGATTCTTCACCGACCTAAAGCCTTACGCTTTGGAGTGGGAGTTGATATGTAACGGCAAGCCGTTCAAGCGTGGCCGCATCGACAATCTCGACCTGAAGCCGCAGGAGCGTAAGCAGATTTCGCTTGGCTACACGCAAAAAGATTTTTACGATTTTCCATTTATGGGTAACGAGTTGTTGCTGAATGTACGCTATGTGCTAAAAGAGAGCCAGCCGCTTTTGGATGCCGGCTCCGTTGTGGCACGCGAGCAGATGGAGATAGGAGGCTTCGCTTTTGCCTACTTCGATATGGCTCCTAATACCCCCTATAACCCCATAAAGAGTGTAACAGAGGAGGGCAAGACCATCATCAGTGGCGAGAATTGGAACATAAAGTTCAATGCCGAAGGCTTTATCTGCTCGATGCAGTATGACGGCGAGGAGTTATTAGCCGAGGGCTCGACCCTGCGACCCAATTTCTGGCGAGCCCCCACCGAGAACGACCTCGGAGCAAAGGCAGAGCAGAATTTTGCGGCATGGCGTGAGCCGAAGATGGAGCTTATAGAGTTTTCGTCAAAGAATCGAGAGCAGAAGACCGAGGGGCATAAATATCCCTGCTATTTACAGGATATTACCGCAAAATACGCTATGCCCGATGTTAAGGCGACCTTGACACTCGGTTATAGCATCGATGCCGATGGCCGCATAAATGGCTATATGCAGTTAGATACCGAGGAGGGTGCCGATGTTAGCGGTATGTTCCGCGTGGGTATGCGTATGGAGATGCCGGCACGCTATGGCACGATGCACTACTACGGCCGTGGTCCGATTGAGAGTTATTCCGACCGCAAAGCGGCCGCCGACATAGGTCTTTACACCGAGCGTGTAGCCGACCAATACGACGAGACACTTGTGCGTCCGCAGGAGTCGGGTCTGCATAGCGATATTCGTTGGTGCGAGATTACCGATTCGTCGGGCTTTGGTATATGTCTGTATGGCAGTGGGACTTTTGCCTTGGAGCCACAGGGTGAAGGTGAGGAGTCAAAGATGCGTCGCGATAAAAATGCCTCATTCGCGGTATCGGCTTTGCCCTACTCGCAGGAGGCTATGGATGTGACGATTGGACCAAAGCAACGCCACTCGGGTGATTTGAAACCCGACGGCAAAACGCATATCTGCTTCGACGGCATACATCAGGGTCTGGGCTGCATCAACTCGTGGAGCTTCCCGCCCCAAAAGCCCTATCGCGTGGAGTATCAGGATTATACATTCGCATTCCGCATCACTCCCGTAAGGAGATAACGGAGTATTCACATAGAAAAACAATAACGCGGGTAGTGATTTTACTACCCGCGTTACTATTATATATCGGAATTATATAGTTTAGTGTTGTACCTCAAAAAGGTATTGAGATTCTCACGCATTTGTTTTTCCGTCACTCTGAGGGAGCATTGGCGACCGTGAGAGTCTAAAAACAAATGCTCAGAATGACGCATAACAACATTAATCTATACCATTCCGTTATTTGTTGTGCGAAAATGTGGTATGACGCTTTACCTATTGGCGACAAACTTATACTTTCCCGAGCCTACAATATATTTGGTATAAGGGCCGTCCTTGCCGATAACCTTAACATCGGCAACCGATGCAACCGCCACGCCATCAACCGTTACGGCATCAACCGAAGGTGAGGGAACATAAATCTCGGCAGTTGAGTTGGCAGGTACCTCGACCTCCAAAGTGAACTTACCCGGCTCGTCGTACCACTTAGCCGCAGCACGACCATAAGGCGTAACCTTGTCGGCACCCATATACTTAAAGCCGCCACCCGGATTGGGTCGTACCATAAAGGTTTTGTAACCGGCCGTAATCTCCTTTAGGCCGACAGCCTCACGATAGAGCCAATCGCCAACGGCACCCTTCGAGTAGTGGTTGAACGAGTTCATACCCGTATCGGGGATAGTGCGGTCGGGCTTCATAGAGTCCCACAGCTCCCAAATCGTAGTTCCGCCCATCTTAACCGAATACAACCAGCCGGGATAACCCTCGTGCAGCAGAATGCGGTATGCCAACTCGGTATAGCCGTTATTGCTCAATGCATGGCACAAGTAAGGCGTACCCAAGAAGCCTGTTGTCAGGTGGCCATACTCGCGAACATTCTCCGCCAAGCGTGCCGCAATTGTGGGGCGTATATGGTCGGGAACCATATCAAACTCCAACGCAAGCACATAGGCCGCCTGGGTAGATGACACGAGGTGTCCGCGTGGTGTGAGGTATGCCTCGCAGAAGGCCTTTTTGCACTTCTCGACAGTCGCCGCATAGCGTTCTGCAACGCGTGTCTTGCCCAGCACCTTTGCCGCCTCGACAAACTGCTCGGCAGAGTGTACCATAAAACACTGCTGGATAAGTGGGCGATAGGTCACAGCCGAACGGCCACCAAAGTCATTCTCTGCCTGATATGCTAACCAATCACCATAGTGCCAACCCGATGACCAGAGGTAGTCCTGGCAGTTGCGGAACATAAAGTCAATCCAGCGCTTCATACTCTCGTACTGATTCTCCAGCACGCGCTTATCGCCATAGGCCATATAGTGCTGCCACGGGATAGTAACGCCCGCATCGGCCCAACCCGTACGACCGGCACCCATCCAACCGGGGATGCAAGGCACAAGGTCGGTAATCTCGCCTCCCGGCCACTGATCCAAAGCCAAATCTTTCAGCCACTTGATAAAGAAGTTCTGCACATCGCCCATAAATGTCGCTGTGCGGAAGAATACATGTGCATCGCCCGTCCAGCCCATACGCTCGTCGCGCTGGTTGCAGTCGGTCGGCACATCTACAAAGTTGCCACGCATACCCCACTTGATATTGCTCTGCAACTGATTTACAAGCGCATTTGACGACTCGAAATTACCCGTTTCGGGGTAGTCCGAGAAGATAACCTCGGCAACAAAATCATCTAAATTGAGGTCGCCCTTGATGCCCTCGACCTTCAAATAGCGGAAGCCATACCACGAGAACTTTGTCGAAAATGTCTGCTCGCCCTCGCGGCATGTGTAGCGCGTTTGAGCCTTGGCGGTGCGGAGATTTGTAGTATAGAAATTACCCTTCTCGTCCAAAACCTCGGCGTGCGAAAGAACAATCTGCTGACCCGCCTTGCCATTTACCTTTACGACCTCGCGGCCTACAAGATTTTGACCGAAGTCCAGCACCTTCTCGCCCGCAGGAGTGATGAAAAACTTCACAGGCTTAACCCTCTCGCGCGTAACTACCGGCTCCGACTCCGTAGCTGTAAGTTCGCCTAACGAGTACGATGCCTCGTTTACATTTTGCCAAGCCGAATCATCGAAGCCTACGCAGTTCCAGCCCTGCTGTACCTTGCGGGCGTCGATAGTCTCGCCGTCGTAGATTGTCGAGTGAAGAATCTCGCCCGTAGAGGCCTTCCACGACTTGTCGGTTGTGATTGATTCCTTCGTGCCGTCGGTATAGGTGATATCAATCTGTGCAATAGCGCCCACCTGATGGATATTGTACATATAACGATTTGCGCGGTCCTGGAAGCACATTCGGCTATGATACCAGCCATAGCCCAACTCCAAGCCGAAGGCATTTGCTCCCTTCGCAAGCATATCGGTGACATCGTAGGTCTGATATTGCAGACGCTTGTTGTAGGCTGTCCAACCCGGAGTGAGGTGCGCATTGCCGACCTTCTTGCCGTTGATGGTTGCCTCGTAAACGCCATGCGCCGTAACATGCAGCACAGCCGATGCGATGTTCTTATTTACCGCAAACTCCTTACGCATAATGGGTGAGCGGTCGTCCTGCAACTTCGGCTCAATCCACTTGGCATGCCAATCCTCGGTCGAGAAAAGACCTGTGAGCCACGAACTGCTTGCCCACTTCGATACCTTGCCCTTGTTATCCCATACTCTCGCTTTCCATGCGTAACGCGTACCCGACTGCAACTCGGGGCCCTCGTAGGGTACAGTGATAGAGTTGTCGGATAGCACCTTTCCCGACGACCAGATGCACTTATTGCCCTTGTAAACGGCAACTTCGTATGCCGACTGCATAATGCCGCGGGCATCGCTCTTCAAAATCCAACTGAACGATGGTGTGCGGTCGGCCAAACCCTCGGGGGCCGACAAATGATTGACCTTCAAGCTGGTAAGACTCACTTGCGCCATTGCGGGCAGAGCTAAAAATAGAGCCAAAAATAATAATAATCTCTTCATATTCTTAGTGATTTATTTCCCAATATTGAAATAATAACGCATCTTAATCCCTTACATGGGAAAATGCTATTTACAAAAATAATCTTTTTTCTTAAAACGAGCCTTCTCTCGAATGATTTTTTCACTGCACCGAATGACTTTATTTGTCATTTTTACCATATAATACCACCGAGCCTGGCGGTTTTGAGGCAGTAATGGAAAATTTTTCACAAGAATGGGTTATCTTCGGCATAAAAATTTCCTAAAGAACCAATTATTTTGTATCTTTGCGGCGCAACTTATTGAGGGTAGGGTGTTACCCACCTCAAAGAGGTGTTAAAAGAGTAAGAGATTTATTCATTAACTTCATAATAAAAGACAAAATTATGGTATCTTACAAAGATTTGGGTCTTGTGAACACCCGTGAGATGTTCAAGAAGGCTATCGAGGGTGGCTACGCTATCCCCGCATTCAACTTCAACAACATGGAGCAGATGCAGGCTATCATTTCAGCTTGTGTAGAGTGCTCTTCACCTGTAATCCTTCAGGTATCGTCTGGCGCACGCAAGTACGCTAACCAGACTTTGTTGCGTTACATGGCACAGGGTGCTGTTGAGTATGCTAAGGAGTTGGGTAAGAATATTCCTATCGTTCTTCACCTCGACCACGGTAACTCATTCGAGTTGTGCAAGAACTGTATCGACATGGGCTTCTCTTCAGTTATGATTGACGGTTCACACCTTCCTTATGACGAGAATGTAGCTCTTACAAAGCAGGTTGTAGATTACGCACACCAGTTCGATGTAACTGTTGAGGGTGAGCTCGGCGTTTTGGCAGGTGTTGAGGATGAGGTTTCTTCAGAGGTTGCTCACTACACTCGCCCCGAGGAGGTTGTAGACTTCGTAACAAAGACAGGTGTTGATTCATTGGCTATCTCAATCGGTACTTCACACGGTGCTAACAAGTTCAAGCCCGAGCAGTGTACTCGTAACGAGGAGGGTATCCTTCTTCCTCCTCCCTTGCGTTTCGATATCTTGGCAGAGATCGAGAAGCAGTTGCCCGGATTCCCCATCGTTCTCCACGGCTCATCATCAGTTCCTCAGGAGTATGTTAAGATTATCAACACTCACGGTGGTGCATTGAAGGATGCCGTAGGTATCCCCGAGGAGCAGTTGCGTCAGGCTGCAAAGTCAGCAGTTTGCAAGATTAACATCGACTCAGACGGTCGTTTGGCTATGACTGCAATGGTTCGTAAGGTATTCGTTGATAACCCCGCAGAGTTCGATCCTCGTAAGTACTTGGGTCCCGCTCGTGACGAGTTGAAGAAGCTTTACAAGCACAAGTGCGAGAATGTTTTGGGTTCTGCAGGTCGTGTAGAGTAAATTTAGGCTTTACGATTTTTAGGAGAGTAACTCCTTTTAATATGAACCCTGAAAGTTTCCTAACTTTCAGGGTTTCATGTAGATTCTGATAAAATAAATCTATGAGCGAGATGTGTTTACAGAAAACTTACAAAGTCGGCGACTACTACAACAAAAACGGCAAAGAAGGTATTGTTTTCTGGGTACATGAAACAGGAGAGCACGGCAAAATTGTAAGCCTTACACAGAATGTGTTAGCATGGACTACCAGAGATCAATTTGTAAGCCGTATAGCAGTAAATGCCGGGTGTGAAATCGATGGTAAAGCTAACACCTATGCTGTTATGTCCCGACCCGACAGCGCAGAATACCCTGCGTTTGTGTGGTGTCGAAGTATGGGTGAGGATTGGTACTTGCCGGCATTATGGGAGATGGAGTTTTTGACACTTGATCAAACGGTGCGCGACAAAGTAAATCGTACACTTAAAGAGCGCAGCGCAACAGAAATTTCATATTATGGATTGTATTACTGGACATCAACCGAGCATCCGCAAAATGAGCCCTACCTCGCATATTGCATTGATGTTGCTGAAAATTGTGCGAAGGAGTGCCGTAAAGATCTGATTATGAATGTGCGTGCTATAGCAAGTTTTTAGAATGTAATACTGGATATAATTGGTTGCGTGGAGCAACTAGCATATATTATGATAAAAGGCGGTTTTCGGACCGCCTTTTCTTGTGCTTGTAAAGCCTCTTCGAGGTTATGTTCCCCCATTTGCTTTTACTGCAAAAAAAATCCTATCCTCGTGCGAGGATAGGATTTTTTTTCTATTTGTTTGCGCGCTTTACGCTGCTAACATAGGCTTAATTACACCGAAGAGCATATATGCTACAACCAATGTTACAACGATGTTGAATGCCTGTGCTGTGAGGAATGCCCACAAAGTCTTGCGGTTCTCCTTCGAGAAGATATCGGCGAAGCGAGTCTCCAAACCTACGCAGATAAAGGCAATGCTGAACAGGGCGTTTGTGAAGCCCTTGGTAATCTTGCCCACAGCCTTTGCATCGGGAGTATCCAAGCAGAAGCTGAACACCAATGAGGCTACGATGAAGCCAACGACGAACTTGGGGAAGCGGTCCCAGATAACGCCGATTGTAGGCTTATCCTCCTTATGCTCGCCGCGGTATGACCACATGAGTGAAATGGCAAATGCCGCAACTCCGAGCAATACATTCTGTGATGACTTAACGATAATGGCGGTCTGTGCAGCAACATCACCGAGCAGAGTACCTGAAGCAGCCACAGCGCCCGTAGTGTCGATAGTACCACCCAACCAAGCGCCGGCAACCTCATCGGGCAGGCCGAGCCACTTGGCGATAAACGGCATAAGATACATCATAGGTATAGCACATACCAAAACCAAAGAGATGATGTATGAAAGTTTCTTGTTGTCACCCTTAATTACACCACAAGTTGCAATCGCAGCCGATACACCGCAGATAGATACCGAACTTGCCAACATTGTAGCTGTTTCGTCGTCCACGCCGCGCTTGCGAGAGAACCAGAATGCGAAGTACCATACAGTAAATACCACGACAAGAGCCTGTGCCAAGCCGAATACGCCCGACTTCATAACCTCGCCAAAGAGGATTGTCGAACCGAGGCAGACGATACCGATTTTGATATAGAACTCGCTCTGAATTGCGGGCTTCAACCACTCCGGTACGCGGAATACATTACTGATGATAAGACCGAAGATTACCGAGAAGAATACCGGCTCCAAGCCCCAAGTCTTGATAGGCTCAATCTTCGAGATAACGGTCGCAAAAAGTGAGAGTAGGAAGATTACTGCCAACGAGAGGAAGATGCCTCTTAGTTTGCGACGCAATACAATGTTGCAGATGTATGTTATACCCAAAATTGCAGCAAACATACCCGCAGCCTTCAACCATGAAGCTCCTGTGAGCAGTTCCTTAGGCATAGAAGGCATAAAATCGGGGAACATAACAGCCAAAGCGAGAATCAATGCTCCGGCATAAACGATTACCCAATCTTCGTTTTTGAAAGTAGCTAAAAGTTTTTTCATTATTAATTAGGTATTTAATGTGCGTAAAAATGTCCAACAATGTTGCAAAGATGGTGAAAATAGTCTAATAAGAAGTAAGTATTTATGCGTATATCTTGCGACTATTCTCGCGCAATATGCTTTGGATGAGAGTATCCCGAGCTATCACTTCGGAATATGCAGATGCTTTTCTAAGGTTTCACGGAGGTGCGTAGCATCAAGGTGGGTGTATATTTCGGTTGTGGTGATGCTCTCATGCCCCAACAACTCTTGGACCTGTCGGATGTTGGCGCCACCCTCCAAAAGATGCGTAGCAAAGGAGTGGCGCAGTGAGTGAGGACTGATTTTCTTGTTAATTCCGGCGCGCTCTGCCGCTTGCTTTATTATGGTGAATATCATCACTCGCGTAAGGCGCTCGCCACGATTGTTCAGGAAGAGAAAATCTCCGCTGCCTCTGCTCTTGCGGCTCTTCTCTGTCGACTCCTTTTTTGCTTTGCTTTTCTTCCTCTTTTCATCCTCCTTGCGATACTCCAAGTATAGTTGTATGCGGTCACGCGCTATGCCGCTGATAGGTACAAATCGCTGCTTGTCGCCTTTACCTATTACTCTGATGTAGCCCTCGCCGAAGAATAAATCGCCGATTTTTATGTCGCACAGCTCCGATACGCGCAGCCCGCACGAGTAGAGAACTTCCAATATCGCTTGGTCGCGCAGACCCTTTGTTGTGGAGTTGTCTATCGAGCCGATAAGGCGGTTTATCTCCTCGATGGAGAGTGTGTCGGGTAGTGTGCGGTCGATTTTGGGCGGAGTGATAAACTCCGCAGGCGAGCTGTCTATCTTCTCCTCGAGCAACAGATAGTTGAAAAAACTCTTTACGCCGCTTAAGATGCGTGCCTGCGAACTCTTCTCGTACTTTTGGTTTTCGTAGAGCCAAGTGATGAAATGCTCAATCATCTCGCGGCATACCTCCTTGGGGCGCACATCATATTGGCGTAGGATATAGTGCTTGAAGATATCCAAATCCCTCATATAGGATTCGACCGTATTGGCATAGAGATGCTTCTCGATGCGCATGTATGTCTGATAGAAAGTTGAAATATTCTCCCAATCCTTGCTGGTTTCTGCCATATTATTGCTAACTTTGTAAATGCTATTTATAACGCAAAAGTAGTGAAATTTTACATAATATGGAATATACCGAACTTAAAATATCTGTTCGTGACGAGGAGCATGCCGAGATAGTGACGGCAATGTTGGCGGATTTCCCTTTTGAGGCATTTGATGGCGAGGATAAAGAGCTGCGCGCCTATATCCTTACTGCGGAGTACGATACATGCCATGAGGAGGTTGCCTCGACGCTTGCCACGCTCGATGTCGTGTGGTCGGAACAACGCATCGTTCAGCAGAATTGGAATGCCGCGTGGGAGAGTGATTTTGAACCTGTGAGTGTTGAGGGCGATTGCCCGATACTTATTCGCGCTCCGCATCATGCACCGGCAGAGGAGGGGGTGATGGATGTTGTTATAGCTCCTCGAATGTCGTTCGGTACGGGTCACCACTCAACAACAGCCCTTATGTCGCGCACGATTGCCGAAATGGATTTCCGCAATCAGTACGGCTTGGATATGGGATGCGGTACGGGTGTTTTGGCGATTGTTGCGGCAAAGTGTGGCGCTGCCGGTATGGTTGCAGTCGATATTGACGATTGGGCATGCGATAGTTGCCGCGATAGCATTGCACTGAGTGGCGTTGCCGAAATGGTGGATGTCCGCTGTGGCTCAATGCAGGAGGTTGCGGGCGAAAAGTTCGATTTCGTGTTGGCTAATATAAATCGCAATATCCTTATTGATATGATGCCCTCGTTTGCCGAGGCTTTGTCGGAGGGAGGATATCTGCTTATGAGCGGATTCTTTGCCGAGGATATCCCTATCTTGGAGCGCTCTGCTTCGGAGTATGGTTTTTGTCTTGAGCGCCATGCGCAGCGTGGAGGTTGGGCAGTTATGGTGTGTCGTAAAAATAGTTAGCGTATGACAATATTACCCTCTGCATATATGCCCTCGGTTGAGTATGTCGCACGCCTGTTGCGTGAGGAGTGCGTTATAGATTTGGGCGAACATTATGTGAAACGCTCGGAGCGCAATCGAGCCTCGATTCTCTCGGCAAATGGAGTTATGCCACTTACCGTTCATGTGGAGAATGCCAACCGCATGCGTCAGAAGATGCGCGATGTCAGAATCGACTACTCAAAGCGCTGGCAACATCAACATTGGGTATCAATCCTCTCGGCATATAAGTCGTCGCCATATTTCGACTACTTTGCCGACGATATCGAGCCATTCTATCGTCGTGAGTGGCAATTCTTGGTCGATTATAATCGCGAGTATCTGCAAGTGCTGCTGAAGTTGCTGGGCTCGAAGTGTGAGGTTAAGTATTCGGAGCAGTATGTGGTCGCCGCGGAGGGAGATTTGGACCTACGCCCTAAAAATAAAAATGGCTCCACATTTGTTGCAGAGCCATATTTTCAGGTCTTTTCCGACCGTATGCCATTTCAGGCAAATCTCTCGATTTTAGACCTCATAATGTGTGAAGGCCCTTCGGCTATCGACGCTGTTTTAATGCGTTGCCAATTGTAATGGTTTCATCGTCGGTGAGCTCTCCTGCTTTCACTACGACTTTGTTGCGTCCGTGCATGATGATGGAGTCGGATATAAATTGGCATGGAGCGACCTCCTTTACCGCAATGGTATCCTTATTTACCAACAATATCGGCTGCTCCTTTGCCGAGGAGTAGAACTTCACCTGCTGAATTGTGTCTTGGCGAATGTTACGACGCTTTTCGGTAAGGTGTAGCGTAGGTTGCTTCTTGTTCCACAATGCACGATAGAGATAATAGGCGTCTTTGCAATCCTTCCTGTCGAAGGTTATCAATCCGCGTTGCGACATACCTCCCGTGTGTCGTGCCGAGCCGAAATCGAACATATTGTTAATCCAGACACCCCAAAATATCGAGTCGGGAGCGATGTGCTTGGCATATCCTTCGTGAAATTCTGTCTGCCAACGCTCAGGTAACCAACGCTCTATAATGCGGGTGGGTTTAATCACCTCCTCGGTTTGCTGGTCAATCGAGCCCCCTTCACCATAGGCTACGGCAGAGCGCAGATGTCCCCAATCCTTGTAAAGTTTGTCGCGCCAAATAGCTAAATCCTCAGTCGAGCCGCGCTCCCAACCTACATTCTGTTGCCAAACAATCAGGTCCGTAATAAAGTTTACATCGCCATTTTGGTTGCTGCAAGCCACCGTCGGGCGGGTAGGGTCTAATCGCTTCGCCGTAGAGTTTAGCTCGCGCACATAATCCAAGACATAATCTCCGCGCTCCCAAATCAGTGAGAATATTCCCCACATCACAACCGAGGGGTGGTTGTAATTCTGCATGACAATTTCATGCAGTTGTTGCAAGCCGTTTTGCTTGAATTTCTCGGTGGCGTAATAGAATATATCGCCAAGATAGGGTGCGCGCGTAAATGGAATATCGACCCATGTCAATAAACCCAATTCGTCACAGCGATTGTATAGGTACTGAGCATGTGGCGCTGTTGCCGAACGAATGGCATTTGCTCCGATGTCGGCAATCTGCTCCAAATCCTCATCATAGTGACGAGTGCGTAGAGCGCTACCAATGGCCGCGCGGTCGTGGTGCAGCGTAACTCCATGTATAGGGATGTATTCGCCATTGATTTTTAATCCTTTGGCAGTGTGCTCTATTGTACGGAAACCTGTCGTTACGGTAACCTCATCTTCGTGACGCAGGCCAGCACCAATGGTTATGGTGTAGAGGTTGGGCTCCTTGGGACTCCAAAGCAGAGGCTCCTCAATCGTGAATGGAATGTCGATTGGATGATTTGATTCAATTTTGCCCTTCACATATTTCGTGAATACAGCCTCTCCCGATGGGGCTCTGACTGTAATCGAGAGGTCGCACGCCTTGTCGTGGAGTGTTGTTATCCATACCGACGCCGTTGCATGAACTTCGTTGCTTGAGATGCTGTTCTGGTGAATAAACACTCCATCCGAGCCGTAGTGGAGCGGAGATATTGTCGTCGGCTCGGTCACAATCAACTCCACATCGCGATATATGCCGCCATAGAGGTTCTCCTCGGTTGAGGTGGGGAGTATATCGTTCTGATAAGCATTGCTTACCACCACAACGAGTGAATTGTTGTCGCCATAGCGCAAGTGGTTGGTAATCTCGAATGTAAATGCAGTCCAACCACCGCGATGCTCACCTGCATGGTTGCCGTTTACAAACACATCGGCTATGCTCTGCACGCCATAGAATTTAATGAATATGCGTTTGTTGCTCCACTCCGAGGGGATGTAAATCTCGCGAGAGTAGTTGGCTGTGGTTTGCAGATATTCGCCCTGTCCGGCAAGTGCATCCAAATTCCATGTGTGGGGCAGCGAGATGTTTCGCGCATAGTCACTGCTTGTCTCCACTTTGAAGAAAAATTGCCAATTATCGTTTAGTGAAAATGTCTGGCGCGCCATAATCGGCAGGGCGCACAATGCCAATAATATTGTAACTAAAATTCTTCTCATAACCTGACCTTTATTCTCTGTCACTTTTAATTAAAGGGTGACTAAATTTCCGCAAAGATACGAATTATCAAAAAAATATGCTAACTTCGTGCGAGATTTGTGCTTTGACTTCAACTAAAAGTTGAATAAATATGAAAAAATAACGAATATGAATATCTTTGACCTCATAGTATATATCGCTTTGGCATGGGCTGTATTTAATGGCTGGCGACGCGGTTTTTTGTTGCAGATGCTCTCGCTTGTGGCTGTTATTGCCGCTCTCTATTTGGGCGCTCTCTATGGTGCGGAACTCGGCTCTCTACTTGGCATGAAGGGTACGACGGCTCAGGTAGGTGGATTTATAACTATTTTTGTGGCGTCACTTATCGCTATCGCTCTCGCCGGGCGTTTGTTGCGCGGAGTGCTTAAACTTGCGGGTTTGGGCATTGTCGATACTCTGTTGGGTATTCTCTTCTCGGTGGCGAAGGTTGCGCTTATTGTCAGCGTGCTATTCTCTTGGTTCTCGGCTTTGAACAGAGATTACAGGTTGGCATCGCGCGAGAAAATCGAATCTTCGCGTTGGTTTGAGCCGGCGGTTGAGATTACCGACAAACTCACACCCTATTTCGAGGAGATAAAGGATAATATTTTGCAGTAGGCGTATGGCGGAGAGTTTTTTGGCTACGGTAGTCCGCTCGACGGGCAGTTGGTATGAGGTGTTGCACGAAGGTAAGTGCTTGCAGTGTCGCATACGCGGAAAATTACGCCTCAAGGGGGTGCGCTCGACCAATCCTGTCGTCGTGGGCGATGTGGTGCGTTGCGAAAAGGATGAGCAGGGCGAGTATATTATCTCGGCGATTGAGCCTCGCCGCAACTATATCATTCGCCGAGCATCGAATCTCTCGAAGGAGTCGCATATCATAGCTTCGAATATCGACCAGGCGTTGTTGGTTGTGACACTCTTCTCGCCCGAAACGGCTACGGAGTTTATCGACCGTTTTCTGGTTACCTGCGAGGCGTATAAAGTCCCCGTGACGATTCTTTTGGCGAAGATTGATTTGGCGCGTCAAGCACCTGAGGCCGTGGAGGAGTTCCACGCAATATATGAGAGTGCAGGCTATCGTATCGTTGAGGTGTCGGCTACGGAGGGCGAAGGCGTAGATGTGGTGCGAGAGATGCTGCGCGGCAAGACAACACTTCTGTCGGGTAATTCGGGCGTTGGAAAATCTACGCTTGTAGCGGCCATTGAGCCGGGATTGGATATCCGTACGGGAGAGATTTCGCAAAGCCACCACAAGGGTCGCCATACGACCACTTTTTCGACGATGTACCCTCTTTCGGAGGGCGGCTATATAATTGATACCCCCGGTATTAAGGGCTTCGGCTTGATAGATATCGAGGATGCCGAGTTGGCGCACTATTTCCCTGAGATGATGCGCTTTCTGCCCGAATGCCGATTCTATAATTGTTCTCATACGCACGAACCGCATTGTGCCGTTGTGGAGGCTGTCAAGCGAGGCGAAATAGCCTATCCGCGCTATGAGAGTTACCTGAAAATAATGGACGAAGATGACAAGTATCGCAAGTAGATTAAAGCGTTTGTGCGGAGGTCACGACGAGGAGTGGTATGCACCCCGCATGGAGTATATGATGGGATTTTTGACCGAGGAGCGTATCGAGGTGTTGCGCCGTACGCTCGCCGAGCGCACGCGCTATATGACAATCCTTACCGAAAACACCTTCCATCCGCAGAATGCGTCGGCTTTGGTGCGCCATTGTGAGGCCTTCGGTTTGCAGGATTTACATACGGTCGAGACGCTGTGCAAGTTCAATCCCAATGTGAATATTGTGCGCGGAACGGATAAGTGGGTCGATATTACGCGCCACTCTTCAACTGCGGAGGCTATCTCGTCGTTGAAGGCTGCGGGATATCGTTTGGTTGCCACTACGCCCCACCGCGAGAGCTGTACGCCCGAAACTTTCGATGTCGAAAAGGGACCTTTCTGCCTCATTTTTGGTACGGAGCATGCCGGTGTGAGTGACGAGATTATCGAGGCTGCCGATGAGTATCTGCGCATACCTATGTGTGGTATGGTCGAGAGCCTGAATGTGTCGGCTTCGGCGGCGATTCTTATATATATGCTCTCGCAGCGCATGCGCCTCTCGCCCTCGATTGATTGGCATTTAAGCGAAGAGGAGAATCGTGAGCTGCTGTTCCGCTGGGTTATGTCGTCGGTGAGGGATGCCGAGCGAATTTTGGAGCGCGAGTTCCCCGAAAAATAGCGAGCTTTTCCGAAAAAATAGAAATTACTATGAACGAGATATTACGAAAGCAGTTTCTGCGCCATGTGGCACAAACTTCGCCTGCTCCGCAGCTAATTGAGGTTGCGCGTGCCGAGGGAGTCTTTTTCTATACGCCCGAGGGTAAACCCTACTACGATTTGGTGTCGGGTGTGTCGGTGAATAATGTCGGACATGGTAATCGGGCGGTCATCGAGGCTGTGCAACGCCAAGCTGCCGATTATATGCACATTATGGTCTATGGCGAGATGGTTGAGCGCCCACAAGTGGAGTTTGCCCGCGCTTTGGCGGAGGCTCTGCCCGCGCCTTTGGATACGGTCTATTTTCTTAATTCGGGAGCCGAGGCGGTCGAGGGTGCATTAAAGTTGGCAAAACGATATACTGCCCGCACCGAGATGATTTCGATGCGCCGAGCCTATCACGGCTCTACACATGGTGCTATGAGTATGATGGGCGCACCGGAGGGCGAGGAGTGGAAAAATGCCTTCCGACCCTTGCTGCCCGATACGAAGGCTATTCGCTTTAATTGCGAGGAGGATTTGGCGCAGATTACCTCCCGTACAGCTTGTGTATTGTGTGAGCCGGTGCAGGGCGAGGCAGGCGTTATACCCCCTCAGGAGGGTTATTTGCAGGCCCTGCGCAAGCGATGCGACGAGGTGGGGGCACTGCTTATCTTCGACGAGATTCAGATGGGCATGGGCCGCTCGGGTGAGATGTTCGCTATGCAGAAATATGGCGTAACGCCCGATATCGTCTGCTTGGCGAAGGCTTTGGGTGGCGGTATGCCGCTTGGAGCATTTGTTGCGAGTCATGAGATTATGTCTTCGCTTACGCACGACCCCGTTTTGGGTCATATCACCACCTTTGGCGGTCACCCCGTATGCTGTGCTGCGGGCTTGGCGGCGATGCGATTTTTGCAGGAGAATAGGGTAGTGGAGGATGTCGAGCGTAAGGGTGCGATGTTCGAGGAGGCACTGCGCAACCATCCGCAAGTGAAGGATATACGCCGCAGTGGATTGCTGCTGGCAGTCGAATTAGGCGAAAGTGATAAGTTGTATCGTCTGATGGATATTTTTATCGAGGAGGGCATCTTGAGCGATTGGTTCTTGTATTGCGATACGGCGTTCCGAATATCTCCACCGCTTGTGATTTCGGATGACGAGATTAGGGATTGCGTCGCGCTGATTCGTAAATGTTTAGACAGATTGTAATTATAAACCTAAAGACTTAAAATTATGAGTAACACAAATTCAGGCATCAAGATTACAGCTGGTGGTGTGTTTGCCATCGCTTTTGTGTTTGCTGCTATCGTGGCATTCTTTATGTTTGGTATTCCGCGCTATAATGTATGGCAGCAGGAGATGAAGGGCCGTGCCGAGTTGGCGCAGGCCGAGCAGAATCGCCAGATTAAGATTGAGGAGGCAAAGGCCAATTTGGAGGCTGAGAAACTCAATGCTCAGGCCGAGGTTGTGCGTGCGCAGGGTGCTGCCGAGGCTATCAAAATCGAGAATGGCTCGCTTACGCCTACCTATATTCAGTATCTGTGGGTGCGCCAGCAGAATACTTCGGCCAACAAGGTTATCTACATCCCGACCGAGGCCGGTTTGCCTATCTTGGAGGCAAAGAGTGAGTAAAATCAAAAATAGTCTTTGTGATACAATTTTAAGAAAAAGCCTATCTGTTCGGATAGGCTTTTTGTTCTTATTTAGTACTCCTCGGCAAAGCTCTTGAGCAGGGCAATCTCCTCGGTCCAGCGGGCTTCGTCGGGGGTTTCCAGAATCAGAGGGATATTGTCGAAACGCTTATCCTGCATAATGTAGCGGAAGGGTGTGATTCCCAGAAAACCTTCGCCCAAAGGTGTGTGCCTATCGACGCGACTACCCACAGCCTTCAATGCATCGTTAAGGTGCATGCCGCGCAGGTAATTGAAGCCGACAATCTCGTCGAACTCGCGGAAAACCATTTCGCAACCTAACTCTGTTGAGAGGTCATAGCCCGCAGCGAACGAGTGACAGGTATCAAGACATACTCCTACGCGCGACTTATCCTCCACGCGCTCAATGATATATGCCAAATGCCAAAAGGCATAGCCGAGATTTGAGCCCTGACCTGCGGTGTTCTCGATTACCGCCGTTACGCCCTTTGTGTTTGCCAAGGCAATGTTGATGGATTCGGCAACAAGGGCAAGGCTCTCCTGCTCCGAAATCTTCTTTAGGTGGCTACCCGGGTGGAAATTCAGACGGTCCAGCCCCAAAGCCTCGCAACGCTGCATCTCGTGTAGGAACGAAGCTCGCGATTTCTGCAAACCCTCCTCCTCGGGATGCCCGAGGTTGATGAGGTAGCTGTCGTGAGGCAAAATCTGCTGCGCCGCGTAGCCATACTGCTCGCACGCCGCGCGGAAAGCTGCGATTTGCTCTGCGGAGAGGGGCGGAGCGGCCCATTGGCGTTGATTTTTCGTAAAGAGAGCAAACGCCGTAGCTCCAATTTCATGTGCATTGCGGGGTGCATTTTCCACACCTCCCGAAGCACTTACATGTGCACCTATATATTTCATCTCAATTCTATTGTAATATTATCCTCTACAAATTTACTTATTTTTGCGAAAAATCTTAACTTTGCACTAAGAAATCTTTGAAGATTCAGGCAAACAAAATAATTATATCAGATATGAGACGATTTTTCTATCTTACAATTTTGATGCTCGCGTTTGGCTGTGTGGATGCTTATGCGCAGTTTTCGGTTGAGGAGACGACCACAACAAAGGGTGGGGAGCCGAAGTTTACCGAGAAACTTAAGACCATGGATGCCAGCACCGAATATTATAGTGCTGCGGAGGCGCGCGCAGAGCGTCTAAAAATCCGCAAGGAGCGTAACTATTTGGAGATTAACGCCAAACTACAAGGCTCA
The DNA here is from genome assembly GCA_017532885.1 of Alistipes sp. The sequence goes on from JAFXIS010000028.1 coordinate 66,999, forward strand.
ATGACTTCGTATAACGATGCGTGGACCAATAGCCGAGGTGGAGATAACGCTATGACGGTACTTGGAACATTTACGCTGAAGCATACTTTCAAGAAAGGGGATTTTAATATCGCAACCGATTTAAGTGCGAAGTATGGTTATAACCGCATCAAGGTAGATGTCGCAGAGGATAAGCAGGAGGGCGTATGGTTCAAGAATATTGACGAGTTCTGGGTGCAGACTCAACCGGCGCATAAAATCAGTAAGAATTGGGCGATGTCGGCGTTGCTGAAGTTCCGTAGCCAATTCTCGAATACCTATCTGTCGCGCACCGAGCAGGATGCCGACGATGTGATTTCGGGTCTGTTTACTCCGGGTTATCTCGATGTATCTGTCGGTTTTACCTTCAAGAGCCCCAAGCCGAAATTCCCTATCGAGGTGTCACTCAACCCCTTGTCTACAAGCGGTACATGGGCATGTGGCGAAAAGGTGCGTAACTACTACAAAGCGCAGAATGCTGCGACTTGGTTCGGTATTGATATCGACAAAAATTCACTCTTTACGGGTGGTTCGTCAGTGAACCTGAAGTTTAACCGCAAGTGGGGTAAGGGGGATTGGTTGTCATATGATACGAACCTCTACTGCTATTATGGTTGGATTACGAATGTTGGTCGTAGCTCAAAAATCAAGGCTTACGATAAATATCTGAAGCAGCTTAAGGCTTGGGAGGGCGCAGGTGCTGATGAGGCGACAAAACCTACGGCAGTACCTATGTTCGTGCGTTTGCATCCTACTATTGAGTGGCGTAATACCATTTCGTTCAAAGCTTCGAAGTATATCTCGACCGATGTCTATGTGCAGCTCAACTACGATAAGGCGCAGAACACCTCGGTGCAGTTGTATTCGATGCTCACTTTAGGTCTGACTTATACATTTAAGAACAAATAAAAGTTAATAGGTTGCTGGGTTGATATTTCTATGCCATACCCGGGCGGGTGCGGCATAGCTGTTGTAATACTCTATCTGCTTAGGTCTATTTTAGGTTATGAAATATAAAAATTCCAAGCGTGCGATAATCTTCCCGCTGATACTTGCCATTGGCATTGTCGCAGGTATAATGTTGGGCCAATTTGTGGGGCGTAATCGTGCCGAAACGCAGTTTATGTCGTTGATAAATCGCTCGGGGCTGGATGTGAATAATAAAATCATGCAGACCTGCATGCTTATCGAACATCAGTATGTCGATTCGATTTCGATGGACTCCCTGTCGGAGTTGGTTATCCCCATGCTTATTGAGAAGTTGGACCCTCATTCGGTCTATGTTCCGGCGAGTGAAATGCAGCAGATGAATGAACCTCTGGAGGGCGAATTTGATGGTATAGGTGTGGTATTTAATGCCGCTACGGATACGGTTGTCGTGCTGAATGTTGTACCCAATGGCCCGAGTGCCAAGGCGGGAATTGTTGCCGGAGATAGGATTATTGAGGTGAATGATACCCTTATTGCCGGAGTTAAGATGTCGCAAACCGATATCATGAAGCGTCTGAGAGGCCCTCGAGGCTCGGAGGTTACACTCTCGTTGCAGCGTCGAGGTATTCCGGATTTGGTGGATGTCGTGGTTGTGCGTGATGCGATACCTATCCATAGCATCGAATCGGCATTTATGGTCAATGAGGATACGGGATTTGTGCGTCTGTCGCAGTTCTCGCGTACCTCACATATCGAGCTAATGAAGGTTCTGGCGGAGTTGCGTCAGGAGGGTATGACGAAGTTGATTTTCGACTTGCGAGGCAACTCGGGAGGATTTTTGGATCAGGCAATCCTTATTGCCAACGAGTTCCTTCCGGCGGGCAAGTTGATTGTCTATACCGAAGATAGAAATGGTCGCCAACTCAAGCAATTCAGCGATGGCAGCGGTCTGGCTTCGGATATAGCCCTTGTGATACTTATGGATGAAGATAGCGCCTCGTCGAGTGAGATTTTGGCAGGTGCCGTTCAGGATAATGACCGAGGCATGGTTGTGGGTCGCCGCTCATTTGGTAAAGGCTTGGTGCAGCATCAAATCCCTTATACCGATGGCTCGGCATTGCGCCTTACCATTGCACGCTACTATACTCCTACGGGCCGCTCGATTCAGCGCCCATATGTGAATGGTGAGGAGTTGGACTATCGCATGGATATTGTGCGTCGTTACAATAATAACGAGTTTTTTACGGCAGACAGCATCCATTTTGCCGATTCGTTGAAATTTACTACACCTCAGGGCCGTACGGTGTATGGAGGCGGAGGTATTATGCCCGACATATTTATCCCTATGGATACGACCTATATCTCACCCTATTATATCGAGGTTTCGGGGCGTAATATTCTCTATCGCTACACTATGGAGTATGCCGACAAGCATCGTGAAGAGCTGAATAAGGTGCAGACGATTCAGGACTTGACGGCGCTGCTTGATAACGACAAAACACTGTTTGAGGATTTTGTGCGCTATGCTTCGCGTCATGGCGTAAAACCTTCGCAGAGGGATTTTGCACGCTCACGCAATGTTATGGTGGCTCAGCTTCGAGCCTATATAGGTCGTAATACGGTGCTGGAGGATGACGGATTCTATTATAATATTTTTGCCATAGATGATGCCGTTAAAGCCGCATTGCAATGGCTCAAGGAGCATCCCGAAAGTAATATTACACCTATGCCGAGCAGAGTACGGAACCGAATACCGAGCCGCAGAGCGCGGAGCAGAGTAACGAACAGAGTGAATTGGCGAAATAGCCTTTAGGAGTAACAGAATAAACATTGAGATGGTATGATACAGCGAATTATTGGCATTTTGGCATCTTTAGCCATTATTGTTCTTATAGTCTTTACTGTTTTGGGGCGTGACAGCTACAAAAGTATGCTCCCGGAGGATATGTTCTCTGCCGGCGAAGAGGTTGTTGTCCCGGAGTTGGTCAAGCCCGATAGTGTAGCTTTGGAGGAACAGGCGGCGATTGTTGTGGACTCTATCGTAACGGTTATGGAGGAGGTTGTGACAGAACCATAGCAGAGCTTAACACCTTGCGATAAATCCGAATTTAGACCTAATTAGACCTAACCTGAAATGAAGAATTTTCTACGCTATATGCTGTGGAGCGCCATGTTGTTTGGCGCGATAGCCTATCTATCTCCTTTAAGCGTGGAGGCTGCTCCGATATATGATTTTGTAAGTGAGGGCGATGGCTCGGTTACGCAGAGCTATGATGATGCCTTTGACTATTCGTGGCAAGACCGTGCAAGAATTGCTGTGGCCGAGGCGGGTATTATACCCTTTCTGGGTAGTGTTATAATCTATCTTTTGATAGCAATTGTTATCTGCTTCCTCTTTAGCGGCTATTTTCGCTTGGGGCGCTGGTGTCTGTTGCTGGTGGGCTTAATAGGTCTTACCGAGACAATTCTCTTCCTTATGCCGGGAGCAGGGGATATGATGAGGGACTTTGTCAATATGATACTGCTGTTTGGCTTGCAGTTCGCTGCTACGCTCTTTTTTGCCGGACGACGCGACTCTGTACTACATGAACCGGCAATGATTATGAGCTATTTAGGTATGATTGTAGGCTTCGTTGTGCTGGTTGTCGAGATGTTTAAGGGCTCGTTCTTTATGAACCTTTTATCGACTATTATCGGACTTGCGGGCGTAGCATTTGTTGTGTGGATAGTTTATGTGATGTTCTTCCGCTCTTCGTCAGACTCTTACTCCCCGTATCGTAGCGGAAATGATGAGGATAGAGATTGGGACTCGGGTAGCTTCTCGGGCGGCAGTGGCAGCTCGGCAGGTGATAGATATCGCCGTCAGGATAGAGGTCAAACCGTGC
>JAFXIS010000003.1 GCA_017532885.1 Alistipes sp.
AAATTCAAAATTCAAAATTCAAAATTAATCCGACACAAGGTCGGCTTATCATCCTTCTTGCAAGGCATAGTGCAAATAAATTTGCCCACTGCACTTGCTTCGTGCGTCGGCTCAAAATTGCGATTAAGCCATATACAGAGGCTTGTTATGGCGGAGCAATTAAGGGAAGCCCTCGCGGCTCGGCAAAGAGTAAGATTTTCGCCGTCATTCTGAGCGATTATTTTTTTCAGATTCTCTCGTCGGCTGATACCTCCTCAGAATGACGAAAAAAAATAATTGCGTGAGAATCTCGGAAATAGAGAATTTAGGGAGTTTAGAGAATAAATCCCACTAATAAAAAAACTATTTAACTCATGACTAACCCGTTTATAACCATTTGGACTATCATCAAGCGCATAGCAACAGGCTTTGAGGCAAAAACCTGGCAAACAATCGCTCTTAGTATAGGACTCGTCTGCATGGTATGGTCGTTTGTCTGCATTCATCAGATTAAGCGCATCGAACTATCGTATCATATTGATGAAATACGAGGCCTTACCAAAGAGGGTAATGCTGAGCTCAATATACACATCAACAACGGCCTACTTTTTGAGCAGGACTCTATTCCAAGAGATAATATCATCCTTACAACACAATACGACACCACCTACAACCATCGCATCAGACAAAACATTGTAGGAAGTAAAGCAGACTCTACTATGCGCGCAATAGCTCCCAATGAGCCATTCGACAGTATAGCTCATCTTTACAAAATCACAACCCGCACGAAGGACTTTAAGCGTGTTCTTATACACAAACTCTCACCACAATATGAGATTCCGAGCATATCTTTTAGAGAACAGACTTTGTGGGCCGTTTTAGACAACCCAACGATAGAGAAGATTCAAGCACAGATATTCAACTATCTATACATCGACACATCAACAGGATATGTTGGTTGTAAGAACGAAAGCGAATTTAGATTCAGCGTACTCCATTCTATGGAGAGCATAAATGCTTATCCCAGCATTTGGAATACTTGGGATATATCTCAAAAGAGCTACCGATTGCAATACACCACCGATAGCGACCCATTCTCAAAAACATACGCAAATGGCAAGCCAATACCCGACAACAAGCTTCTGCCGCTCGGCAATCTGAAAGTCGATTTCATGGGCCCCGTAGAGTTATTACCGATGTCACCCGAGCCCGATATAGTGTCGATGTCGGGATTTGAATTTACCGACTCGCTTAAGTTGCAACAGATTATGCGCGACGGCTTGGAGTTTCATGCAAAGTTTCCCCAAACCGAGAGTTTGCAGAGTGCAAGAATCTTCTTCCTAACGACATTTATATCACTATTCTTCACTCTGTTATGTACACTCGGCTATCGCATTATACGCCATAAGCTACGCAAAAGCAGGGATTCCAAGCCTGCGCCAAAGCAAGAGTAGTGCGCATGCCATAAAACAGATAGAGGGTGTCCCAATCGGGACACCCTCATCTCTTTGCGTAATCTGTAAAACAATAATATTATAGATGTATAGCAGCTTCCATCGCCGCCTCCGAAGCCTCCATGATAGCCTCGTGCATCGTCGGATGTGAGTGAATAGTCTTGGCAATCTGATGAGCCGTGGCACCCAAGCGCTTTGCGAGTGTAGGCTCTCCTAACATCTCGGTAACAGTACCGCCAACCATATGCGCGCCAATCAATCGCTCATCGCCGTCGAAGATAAGCTTCACAAAGCCATCGCGGTCACCGGCAGCCGTAGCCTTACCCGATGCGGTGAATGGGAATCGGCCTACCTTATACTCAACGCCCAATTCGCGAGCCTTTTGCTCGGTAATACCCACCGAAGCCACCTCCGGCGAGGTAAATACACATGACGGAATGGTTGAATAATCAACCTTGTCGGGATTAAGTCCGCAAATATGCTCAACGCAGTGAATTGCCTCTGCCGAAGCGACATGCGCAAGTGCCGGAGTTGCGATAATATCGCCAATAGCATAAACGCCGGCAACCGCAGTCTGATAATGCTCATCAACCACAATCTTATCGCGTTCGATTACAACGCCAAGCTCCTCCAAGCCCATATTCTCGATATTGGACTTCACGCCCACAGCCGACAAAACGACCTCGGCAGTGAGAATCTCTGCGCCCTTCTTGCCCTCAATCTCAACCTTGCAAAGTCCATCTTCTCCGACCGACACCTGCTTTACGGTTGTTGAGGTCATCACGCCTACGCGCATCTTGCGGAAAGCACGCTCCATGGCTTTCGACACCTCCTCATCCTCCAAAGGCATAAGCTGTGGCAGATACTCTACGATAGTGACTTTCACACCCAACGAGGCATAAAGGCATGCGAACTCGCTACCGATAGCTCCTGAGCCGACAACAACCATTGTCTCAGGCAATTTCTTGAGCGTAAGAGCCTCCTTCGACGAGATAATATGCTCGCCATCGACCGGCATAAAAGGCATTTGGCGAGGTCTTGCGCCCGTAGCCAGAATGATAGCCTCCGCCTCATACTTTGTGCCTTCGACCTCAACCTTGCCCGATGCAACAACACGACCGAAGCCATTTATCACCTCGATATTGTTCTTCTTCATCAAGAAAGCTACTCCCTTGCTCATTGTTTCGGCAACGGTGCGCGAGCGTGCCACAATCTTCTCGAAATCGGGCTTTACCTCACCCTCAATCTCTACGCCGTAGTGCGCTGCATTCTTGCAATAGGTATAAACCTGCGCACTCTTCAACAGAGCCTTTGTCGGGATGCAACCCCAATTAAGGCAAACACCTCCCAACTCCGCCTTCTCGACGATAGCAACCTTCTTGCCCTCTTGTGCAGCGCGGATGGCGGCTACATAGCCGCCCGGTCCGCTACCTATAACTATAATGTCGTATTTCATCGTTACTCAATTTTTGTTTGTTGTCTACGGAGATACTTTATCCACTCAACGAGTGCTATGATAGCCAATACTGAAAGTATAACTACCAACAAAGTCACAGCCACAACCAAAAGCTTGGCAGCCGTAATTAAAGTCATTAAAAAAGCCATAATCCTCGCGATTATTTAACAACCTTCAACACCTCGCCATTATCTGCCGCAACGGCTCTCTTCCACTTCTCGCTGTAACCGGGATTCTGGATATTACCGGGGATATTCTTACCGTTACCATTATCCACGAAGCCATTCTCGTCCTCGCTCTTGATATTACCATCGATATACTTAACCATCAAGTAGTCGTCAAGATTAGCCCAAATATTAAACAAACGCTGTGCCGTTTCAACGGTAAACTCTGTCGCAATCTTATTCTGCTTCTTCACATTAGGGGTATTGGCAATAGCGGCATCAATCTTCTCAACAGCCTCCAAAGCAGCATTCTCCCAAGCATCAACCTGCTCGCGCACCTTCTTGCCTACAACATTGTAACGCAAGTAAGCAAACTGCGCAATACGGTTTGTAATCCAGAACATCGCGGTATCAGAGTACTCCAACATCGAGCCATTACCCTCACGCAAGCACTCGGGAACAGCCTGAGAGTTTACATATACGGGAGTAAGGGGTGATGTAGCAGCGTCATCTGTACCAAACCAAAGGATACCCTTCTTGCCGGGGCGAGCCTGACCCATAAGCCAGAAACCTGTCTGCTGGGTAGCGATAGCACGCTCGTTTACATACTCCACGCCATCAACCTCAAAGTGCATAGGACGCCAGCGATAGGGGCAACCCTCGCCACCAGCACCGATGTCGGTAGTCATATCCATCTTTGTGCCCTCGTAGTGGTCGCGCATGCAATCCATAACAAGCTTCGGAGAGAGCTTTGTGCGAGGCTTAACCCACAAAGGCATACGATTGTTGGGGTTGTAGCCCATAGCGTAGTCCTCGTATTTGTCCATATCATCAGCAATAGTGCGGAAGAAGGTCCAAACGCGAGCCTCGCAAGCACGCATACCGCCAAAATCAAGCGGAGCATAGGTATCACTGAACGAAAACTCCTCATCCTTGCCATTGAAATAGCCCTGCTCGCGAGCAAACGAAATCACATCGGGAGCATAGAGGCAGTTCTCCTTGTCATTAAGCGGGAACTGAGTGATGCGAGCCTGATTAGCATGAGCCGAAACATATCCGTCGGGAATACGCTGTGCCACCCAAACAATACCCTTATTATTTGGACCCTTGCCGATAAGCTCCATAATCCAAGCCTCCTCGGTATCAACGATTGAGAAAGACTCACCACTTGATGCGTAGCCATAGGTATTTGCCAAATCGACGATAATCTGGATAGCCTCACGAGCGGTCTTGGCACGCTGTAAAGTGATGTAAATAAGTGAACCATAGTCGATGCCACCCTTTGGATCCTCCAACTCCGAGCGACCGCCGAAGGTTGTCTCGGTGATAAAGAGCGAATGCTCGTTAGAGTTACCCAAAGTGCGATAAGTCGTAGGCACCTGCTTAATTTTACCCAAATAACGACCTGAGTCCCACTCGGTAACATCGATATACTCGGTAAATTTGCCGGGGACATGGCTATAAAGCACACCATACAGAGAGTGCGAATCTGCCGCATAGGTCACCATCGCCGAACCATCGGTCGAAGCACCCTTTGTTACGATAAAGTTTGTACAGGCATCGGCGGTTGCAGCACCTGCCATAATACCCGCAACAGCTAAAATCAAGCTTTTGAGTAATTGTTTCATATGTTATCTGTTTTTGTTAAAAATTCTCTTAATTGACAAAGATAATAAAAAATCAGATGTAAAATCCAAGAAAAATCACTATTTTTACCGAAGCAAAACAAACGATTATGTCGATAGGTAGTCAGATAAAAGAGTTTCAGCAGACTTTACCCGCTGGGGTTAAGCTACTTGCCGTATCAAAGTTTCATCCCGCCGAGGCAATCATGGAGGCTTACGAGGTGGGGCAGCGAGCCTTTGGCGAGAGTCGTCCGCAGGAGTTAAAATCGAAGTATGAGGCTCTACCCAAAGATATCGAGTGGCACATGATAGGGCACTTGCAGACGAATAAGGTAAAGTATATAGCACCTTTTATATCTCTTATCGAATCGCTTGATAGCGAGCGCCTTGCCGAGGAGATTGAGCGTCAGGGTGCGCGATTTGAGAGGGTTATCGACTGCCTTTTGGAGATTCACCTAACCCAAGAAGATAGCAAATCGGGCTGGGAATACTCTTCACTTTTGGAATTTATACAAACAGGAGGTTTTAACGCCATGACACATATTCGCGTGCGAGGTGTAATGGGTATGGCAACACTGACCGATGAGGAGGAGATTGTAAGGGCTGATTTTCAGCGCTTGGCCCACTATTTCAAGGCTTTGAAGGAGTATTTCGGCGAAGCATTCGACACTATATCCATGGGCATGTCGGATGATTATCACCTCGCTTTGGAGTATGGCTCTACGGAGGTTCGCATCGGCTCAACCATATTCGGCAGCCGATAAATCCGCAACAAGCATATCCAACTCGCCAAACGGAGCTACCTACAACAACTTTCTATTTTGATATAAAAATTATAGATTTTGATACTTTCGTGTCGATTTTTGCGTTATATTTGCAGAGCAAAAACAGGCATGAGTATGATAGGGTATAGAAATCTTATAGAGGAGGAGATTTGCAAGCTAATCCGCCAGCAATGCACTGCTGAAGATTGGACAAAAATATGGGTACATCCCAACTTCACCACAGACAATATATATAATGTAAAATTTTCGGGAGAAATACACCTCGGACATTTCACACATACCTTCACACGAGAGGGAGGTGTAAAGATACACTCAGGACTCCGCAATGCGAGGTTACACAATGTCACCATAGGCAACGACTGCCTGATAGAGAACATCAACAACTACATAGCAAACTACACAATCGGCGAGCATACAATCATCGAGAATTGCGATTTACTGGTCGTCGATGGGGTATCATCATTTGGAAATGGCGTTGAGGTTGCAGTACTGAATGAGTTGGGAGGGCGCGAAGTGATGATAAGCGACAAACTCTCGGCCCACACAGCTTATATCATGGCGCTATATCGTCATCGTCCGCAACTAATCACCCGCATGCGCGAGATTATCACGAACTACACCGTAAAGCATTCATCCGACAGAGGCTCGATCGGCAGCGATGTCGTTATTACCAATGTCGGAGCTATTCGCAATCTGCGCATTGGTGATAATTGCGTAATAGAGGGTGCAGCGCGACTCTCCAATGGTTCGATAAACAGCACTACGGCAGCTCCGGTGCATATTGGGCGCGGGGTAATATGTGACGACTTTATCATCTCAAGTGGCTCGGAGATTGACAGCGGAGCAACATTAACTCGTTGCTTTGTGGGTCAGGCATGCCGCCTTGGACACCACTACACAGCCTCCGACTCGCTATTTTTCAGTAATTGCCACGGCGAAAATGGCGAAGCATGTGCCATATTTGCAGGTCCCTACACCGTAACGCATCATAAATCTACGCTGCTTATTGCAGGCATGTTCTCGTTTATGAATGCCGGTTCAGGCTCAAATCAAAGCAATCATATGTACAAGTTGGGGCCCATACACCAAGGCACCATGGAGCGCGGAGCAAAGACCACATCCAACTCCTACATTCTCTGGCCATCGCGCGTCGGAGCTTTTTCGCTGGTTATGGGTCGCCATGTCAATCACTCCGACACATCAAATCTGCCTTTCTCTTACCTAATCGAGCAGAACAATACCACATATCTCGTTCCGGCAATAAACCTTCGTTCGGTAGGTACTATTCGCGATGTGCAAAAGTGGCCCAAGCGTGACCGACGCACCGACACCGAACAATTGGATTTGATAAACTACAATCTTTTAAGTCCTTATACGGTACAGAAGATGATGCGTGGCAAGCAGACTCTTGACGGGTTACGCGAAGCAAGCGGAGAGCTTACCGATATATACTCGTTCCATAGCGCAAAAATTCAAAACTCCGCACTTCGTCGCGGTATTGAGTTATACCAAACTGCAATTCATAAGTTTATGGGGAACTCTATCATAAAGCGCTTGGAATGCCGCAAATTCGACTCAAACGAAGAGATTCGCCGGCGTCTACGCCCCGATACTACCATTGGACATGGCGAATGGGTAGACCTTTCGGGCCTTATCGCTCCCAAAAGTGAAGTCGAGCGCCTTCTCAACTCTATCGAAAGCGGCAAGACGAACAAAATCAAGGAGATCAACGCCATCTTGGAGCATATGCACCGCAACTACTACACCTACGAATGGACTTGGGTATACGACAACATAGAGGCTTTTTATGGGATTAAACCCGAAGAGATTACGGCACGCGATATAATTTCAATAGTTGAGCAGTGGCGCGACGCCGTTGTGGGGCTTGACAAAATGGTCTACGAAGATGCCCGCAAAGAGTTTTCTTTAGCCTCGCGCACAGGATTCGGCGCCGATGGAACGCGCACCGAAAAAGATTTGGACTTCGAGCAGGTGCGAGGCGACTTCGAAAATAATCCCTTTGTGCGGGCAGTAGTGGAGCATATCGAAGCAAAGAGCGCTTTGGGCGAGGAGCTTATCTCGCGCATAAAGCATTTGACTTAAGGATTAAAAACACGAAAAAGGTTTTTCCCAAAAGAAAAACCTTTTTCTAAATACTTCACTTTGATTATTTCTTACCCAACCACTGAGGCAACTGATCCTTAGCGTAGAAATAGTAGAACGCTGCACCCAAGAAATAGGGAGGAACAATAATAATCAAAATGGCAATCAACTTACCAACCAAATCCAAGTCCTGACGCTTGAAAACGGTCACAGCCAATACAATCTGAATAATGTAACAAATTAAAGTTACCATAAATAAAAAATATTTTAGTTAAACATTAAGGTATTCTGTATTTTACACTCATCTACTTAAAGTATCGCTTCACTATACGGATTCCGCCTTGGAGTAACACACATCACTCAAAAACAGCCCCTCAGCAGGAGCCCCTGCCGACGAGAGCGAAAGGTCACGCGCTACCACGATGCGTTCAAAATCCTCAACCGTAAGGCGACCTCGACCCACATCAACCAAAGTACCAACGATAGCTCGCACCATGTTTCTAAGGAAACGGTCGGCACGAATCTTAAATACCAATACATCACTATCATCCGCATCGCGATGCCACTCAGCTGCCATTATGCGACAAATATTGGTCTTATTGTTGGAACCTAATTTTGCAAACGATGTAAAGTCGTCATAACGCAATAAAACAGCAGCGGCCTGATTCATCCGTTCCATATCGAGCGGAACATAATATTGCCATGCCGAATACCGCCTAAAGGGATTCTTGCGCTGCGAGATAAAATAGGTATATTCGCGCTCCACAGCATCATATCGGGCATGCTTTTGTGCATCGACTTCATAGACCCTCGCAACGGCAATATCTGCGGGTAATATCAAATTTAACTTATATGCCAACTGCTTGCAATCCACATCATTATCGGCGTCGAAATGCGCTACATAATACGATGCATTTACACCCGTATCGGTGCGCCCTGCACCTACAACCTCGCAAGGCGTACGCAATAGGGTAGTCAGGGCCTGCTCCAGGGTCTGTTGCACACTCGGAGCCTCCCTCTGCCTCTGCCACCCGCAATAGGCTTTACCATCGTATGAAAGTTCTATAAAATAACGCATAAACGATTTTTCCTAAACAAATATAGGCACATTTTCAAAATAAAAAAAATATTGACCTTCAAATTTGCTTTAATGCCACCCCTTATTTATCTTTGTAATGATATTAACCTAAGCAACACCTTATTATTATGAAACGACTTATTTATTTACTTTCAATTGCCTTGTGGTTATCATTAAGCGGATGCGCCAAAGATGTTGTTGGAAAGATTTCAATTCCAATGGACAACAATACTCTTCCTGCCGAGGGCGGCGAAGGATACTTTATGTTCAACTCAACACACTCATGGGAAGCCTCATGTGACAAAGAATGGGTTAAGCTTAACGAAACTATCGGAAAGGCGGGTAGTAATAAAATTAATTATACCATTGCACCAAACCTCGAAAAATCTGCACGCCAAGCTATAATCACCGTAACAAACTCAGCAGCAGCAAAAGAAGGGAAGTACACTATCACGCAAGAAGCATTTGTTCCCCAAATTACCATAGCACCACAAGAGGTGGAGTTCGGCGTCATTGGTGGCAGTAAATTTATTACTATCGAGGCAAATTTTCAATACTCCATTCAAAATGATTACGAGTGGTTGAGTTACACAACATCCGAAGGAGGCATTCAGCTTATAGCCGAGCCATCATTCGAAACTGAAACCCGCACAGCCGAGATATTTGTGGTAAACTCGAAATACGAGGTATCGGAGTCTGTTTCGGTATCACAAGAGGAGTTTAAGCCCATGCTCGAAATTAACAATCACGACTTGACGATAGGCGCAAATGCCGGCACTCACACTGTAAAGGTTTATAGCAACATTTCATACGACATCCATTGCGACGCAGATTGGCTCGAGTGCATAGCTATTGATGGCGCAATACAAATCACTGTGCAGGCTTCGACGCTTAACACAGAGAGGGAAACCACCATTGTTCTCTCGAACGACACATACAACATCTCGGAAGAGATGGTATTAACCCAAGAAGCAGGAGTCGTGCTACCGGTCGAACTGTCAAACAGCGATTTTGAGCAGGGTCTGCAAGGTTGGAGCATCAAGAAATACCACAATGGCACAAAGACCAAAGTGGAGGTTGTTGATGGCGCAGGTATCAATGGCAGCAAAGCCGTAAAAATCTCACAAGCAGCGGCAGATCTAAAATGTAGCGTTGCCGTTGAGCGAAAACTCACAGGTTTAGACCCCGATCAGATGTATCGTTTAGTAGCACAAGTCCGTTATGAGAATGTAGCCGAAGGTTGTGGCGCTGTAATGTTCAGCCCTAACACCGACCAATATTGGAACGCTTCGGAGTATACATATGGTACAAACACAACATACAAAAAAGTCTTCGTAGATTTCCTTGCCGATGCCTCTGGTAACGCCACAATAAGCCTTGCGTTAGGTTTCTGGCAGGGTGGACTTGCAAACGGCGGTCGCTCTACGGGTGTAGCTTACTACGACGATGTAGAGGTTATCAAAGTAACAGCGAATGAGCTCTATATGCGCGAGAGTGAACATATGTGTATTTATTGGGATCCGACCAAGGTTAAATGCGCCGACCACTTTATCGATACATGGCTTGCAAATATAGACAAGATGTATGAATCTTATAAAGAGTTGGTGGGCATCACGCCTCAAAACGGCAGACAATTCAAAATGCTCTCAACGCCAGGCATGTATCGTGGATATGTAGCCTTGGCCGGTTATCCCATTCTTATTGGAGTATCGCACATACCAAGTATTATTTCGGAGATTTCAACACATCAAACCATGAATTTCGGTATGATGCACGAGATAGGCCATGTCTTCAACCTCGGGCAGACTAACTGGAATTGGAATGACGAAATGTTTGCCAACTTCCGCATGCAGTACGCTCTGGAAATGAACAATTTGGGCGTTTATGTCAAAGGTGCATTAGATAGTAGCACAAAAGTCTATACAGGTCGTGAAATTTTGAACATGTACAAGCAGGATTACGACAAAACTCTCCCGAAGGGTAAGCTTAACGACAATGCAATACATTATCTCTTGGCACGCCTTGCAGGTGATGAGTTTATTGGCTGGGAGCCATTCAAGAAGACCTTCCGCGAGGTTAGGTCAAACTCTTGTCCTTACAGCAATAAATACGACAAATTCACTTATTTTGTAAACATCCTCTCAAAGCACGCATCTACAGTCCATGGCAAGGAGATAGATTTGCTCAATGACAAGAGTTGTTTCTCGGATGCCGATATTGCTGCAATTAAAGCACAATTGCAATAAAAACAACATTTAACATCTTACCCGCAACCGTAAATGGTGGCGGGTATTTTTATTCTTATACATTCGTTTTGTATCGGTATTATTTTTTTGTATCTTTGTCCGATTTATATTAACCCGTCTACAAAGTAGACGATAAAAAGTTTGAGAACCATGAAAGTTGCAATAATAGGATACGGCAAGATGGGGCGTGAGATAGAGAAGATATTGCTCCAGCGAGGTCACGAGGTGGCACTCATTATCGACCAAGATAACACAGCCGACCTCAACGCCGAAAACCTCAAGGCAATAGATGTTGCCATCGAGTTTACAACGCCCTCAACCGCATACAACAACATTCGCACCTGCTTGGAGTGTGGCACAGCCATTGTGTCGGGCACTACGGGCTGGACCGACCGTCTAAAGGAGTTGCAGGAGCTATGCAAGGAGAAGGGTGGGGCAATGTTCTACGCCTCGAACTACTCGATAGGTGTAAACCTTATGTTCCGCCTAAACAGAGAGTTGGCACGCATGATGAATGCTTTTAACGGATACAATGTCGCAATGACCGAGACCCACCATACCGAGAAGAAGGACTCCCCAAGTGGTACTGCTGTTACATTGGCTGAGGATATTATTGCGCGTCTTGACCGCAAAACGGGATGGGTAAATGAGCCAACGGAAGAGGAGAATCTCATAGGTATCGAATCGTTCCGCATAGGCATGACCCCGGGCGACCATACCGTAACATACACCTCGGAGGACGACACATTGGAGATTCGCCACTCGATAAAGAATCGTCGCACGCTGGCTCAAGGAGCTGTTATCGCTGCCGAATTCCTCTGCGGTAAGCATGGAGTATTTACAATGGAGGACCTTTTTTAAGAGCAAACTAATTCAAAATTGAGAGTTGATGAATAGAATAAAAAATATACTTAAAAATCGTTGGGTAGGCTTCGCTCTTGCCACAACGCTCTATCTGTTGTGGTTTGTCGTATGGTTGGGCAATGCATGGTTTTTGTTGGGAGTACCCATTATTTACGACCTCTATATTTCACGCCTGTTTTATCGCTATGTATGGAGCAAAAATGAGCGTCTGTGCGAGATAAGCTCCTTATATCGAAACATCTACGAGTGGGTAAACGCCATAGTTTTCGCTACGGTCGTGGCATCGCTTATTCATATCTTCTTTTTCCAGATGTATGTCATTCCATCATCATCTATGGAGAAATCTTTGCTGGTAGGCGACTACCTCTATGTGAGTAAACTGACTTATGGTCCCAAGATGCCAAACACGCCCATTTCGTTCCCATTCGTGCATCACACAATGCCTTTCTCACAGACAAAGAAATCCTTCTCGGAGGCTATAAAGCTACCATATCATCGCCTGAAGGGCTTACGCCAAATCGAGCGCAACGATGTGGTTGTATTTAACTTCCCTGCCGGAGATACCGTTTTGCTTGAGAATCAGGCAGTAACTTATTACGATATTGTGCGCGATTATGAGCGCCAATATGGCAAGGAGCGCGGTCGCAAAGCTTTGAACGAACACTACACCGTAATTGCTCGCCCGGTAGATAAGCGCGAGAACTACATTAAGCGCTGCGTTGCTATGGCCGGCGACACATTGCAGATTATCGATGCCCAGCTATTCATTAACGGCATGCCGTCCGATGCAATACCATTTGCGCAGCAGTGTTACACAGTGCGCACCTCGTCACCACTATCGGCATATGCTCTTCAAAAGCTCGGCATAACAGAGCTATCTTCGGGAGGCAACAACTACTTCATGCCTCTCACCGCCCAAATGATTGAGGAGCTGGAGAAGATGCCCAATGTTATAAGCATCACTCCTTACCGAGCTATGGAGCAAGCCTTCCCTCATAGCGACAAATACGCATGGACGGCGGATAATTTCGGACCACTATGGATACCTCAAAAGGGTGTTACAATAGCTCTTACAATAGACAACCTACCGCTTTATGAGCGCATTATCGATGTCTACGAGGATAACGACCTTAAAGTTGAGGGCGATAAAATCTTCATTAACGGCGAAGAGGCAACCTCTTACACCTTTAAGATGAACTACTACTGGATGATGGGCGACAATCGTCACAACTCGGCAGATTCGCGCTATTGGGGATTTGTACCCGAGGACCATATCGTCGGTAAAGCATCGTTCATCTGGTTGTCATTGGACAACGAAAAATCCTTCCCGCAGAATATCCGCTGGGGCAGATTGTTTAACAAAGTAAAATAGAGATTTATCGTGGAGAACTCCAATCAAAACATACGAGATAGCTACCTTACAATCGAGGGTAATGCCGAGGCTATCTTCAAGGAGAAGAGCAGTAAATTCCTCTGCTACGCCTTCCATGTGGAGAGCGAGGAGGAGATTACAGCTTGCTTGGAGCCTCTGCGCAAACAATACTACGATGCTACACATCACTGCTATGCTTGGCGTTTGGGGCCTTTTGGTGAAAAGTTTCGCGCCAATGACGATGGCGAGCCATCAAGCACCGCAGGTAAGCCTATTTTGGGGCAGTTGCTATCAAACGAGATAACCAACTGTCTGATTGTCGTGGTGCGCTATTTTGGTGGCACAAAATTGGGCGTTCCGGGGCTTATTGCAGCCTACAAGGAGTCGGCAGCTGCCGTTATCGAGGCGGCGACCATTGTCGAGCGCACAGTCGATACGAGGGCTAAAATCGACTTTTCGTATGTGGCAATGAACGATGTTATGCGCATCATAAAGGAGGAGCAACCCAAAATTGAGGAGCAGATTTTCGATAACCTCTGTTCGATGACTATCTCGGTGCGTAACTCACGAGCCGAGCAGGTGCTGGGACGACTGCGAAAGGTGGAAGGGGCAACACTGGAGGTGATAGAAGAGTAAGGAGAATTCAAAATTCAAAATTCAAAATTGATTTTTTGCGTAGTCGCTAAACTCACTAAATTCCCTAAACTCATTAAACCACTATCGCCACAAAACAAAAACCTCGCCTATTGCCCGGTAAAGTGGCACAGAGTTAAAATAGAAAAGCAATGTCAAACGACAAGACCATACATATCAAGGGTGCGAGGGTTCACAATCTTAAAAATGTGAGCCTCGATATTCCACACAATACTCTAACGGTCATCACAGGCCTTTCAGGGTCGGGAAAATCGACTCTTGCCTTTGACACAATCTTCGCCGAAGGACAACGCCGCTATGTGGAGAGTCTTTCGGCATATGCGCGTCAATTCTTGGGTCGCATCACAAAACCCGATGTAGATTTAATTTCGGGTATAGCCCCTGCCATTGCCATCGAGCAGAAGGTAAACACGCGCAACCCACGCTCAACGGTGGGCACCACGACCGAGATATACGATTACCTAAAACTGCTATACGCCCGCATAGGTCACACTTTTTCGCCTGTTTCAGGCTGCGAGGTGCGCTGTCATAGCGTAGATGATGTGGTGGAGCATATCACCACAAACGGCATCGGCAAGAAGGTGATTATAACCGCCCCTATATGCTTGCGCAAGGGACAGGGTATGATTGATAAGATGTTGCAACTGCTCGGCGATGGTTTTCAGCGTGTATGGGTCGAAAATAGGGCAGTTACGATTGAAGAATTTCTGCCAACTATCACTATCGACACCCTCGAAGAGGATGTTGCGATTGTTATCGACCGCCTACGCGGCGCCGATGATGATGAAACGCTTTTGCGCCTGCGTGACTCAGTAGCTCGAGCTTATAGCTATGGAGGGGATGTGTGCAGTGTCAGAATCGAAGATAAGGAGAGTAAGTTTTCTGCCCGCTTCGAGGCTGACGGCATAGCTTTCGAGCAGCCCACCGAACACCTATTCAGTTTCAATAACCCCATTGGAGCCTGCCCCGTATGCGAAGGGTATGGTAAGATTGTCGGCATAGACGAAGATTTGGTTATCCCCGACAAGAGCAAGACCATATACGAAGATGCCATAGCCTGCTGGCGAGGCGCCACAATGAAGAAGTGGAAGGAGCAGCTTGTAAGCAATGCTTACCTGTTCAACTTCCCGATTCATGAGCCGTATTACAATTTAACAGACGAGCAGAAGTTACTCTTATGGCGTGGAAATGAGTATTTTCACGGATTGAACGCTTTCTTCGAATATATTGATAGTGAGCGTCGTAAGATACAATTCCGCGTAATGAAGGCGCGTTATACGGGCAAAACCCGCTGCCCGGAGTGCGGTGGTAGCCGCCTTCGCAAGGAGGCACTCTATGTAAAGGTCGGAGGGAAGAATATCGCCGAATTGGTCACAATGACGGCCGATGAACTTATCCGATTCTTCGACAATTTGCAACTCGACAATCACGATAGAAAAACCGCCGAGCGAATACTTATCGAAATACGCAATCGCCTGCAATATTTAGCCGATGTAGGGTTAGGTTACCTCACTTTGGACCGTCTGTCTTCTACGCTGTCGGGAGGTGAGAGCCAGCGCATCAATCTATCCACATCGCTGGGCAGCAACCTCGTAGGCTCGCTCTATATACTCGATGAGCCGAGCATAGGTTTGCATCCGCGCGACACACATCGTCTGATAAAAGTCCTCAAACAACTTCGCGACATAGGTAATACGGTTATCGTAGTCGAGCATGAGGAGGAGGTTATTCGCGCTGCCGACCATATAGTAGATGTAGGCCCTCGCGCAGGTGAGCATGGCGGAGAGATTGTCTTTAATGGCTCGCTGTCAAAGCTTTTGAAATCTAAAGACAGCCTTACGGCAGATTATCTCTCGGGACATCGCAAGATTGAGCAACCAACCACCTCGAGAGGCTGGAGCAACTCGATTTTGATACGCGGAGCGAGGGAGAACAACCTCAACAACATAGATGTACGCATCCCGTTGGGTGTAATTACCTGTATTACAGGCGTCAGCGGTAGCGGTAAATCGTCGTTGGCAAAGGGTATTTTATACCCTGCACTGCGCCGAGTGTTATTCGACACCGGTATAAAGCCGGGCGATTTTGACCGTTTGGAGGGCGATGTTTCGATGCTTCAGTCGGTTGAAATCGTAGACCAGAATCCTATCGGAAAATCCTCACGCTCGAATCCCGTGACTTACATCAAGGCGTACGACGAGATTCGCAAACTCTTTGCCGATGAGCCACACGCCATACATACGGGCCTCACAGCAGCATCATTCTCGTTCAATGTAGCGGGCGGGCGCTGCGAGGAGTGTCAGGGCGAGGGCGTTATTAAGGTCAGCATGCAGTTTATGGCAGATGTCGAGTTGGTGTGCGATGCCTGCCACGGCAAACGCTTCAAGGATGAGGTTTTGGAGATAAAATATCGTGGTAAGAACATCCACGATGTGTTGGAGATGAGTGTCGATGACGCCATCAGCTTCTTCAGCGAAGAGAGCAAAAACTCAACCTGCCGACGCATTGTTGAGCGACTACAACCCTTGCAGGATGTAGGTTTGGGTTATATCCGCTTGGGGCAATCCTCTTCGACGCTGTCGGGAGGTGAGAGCCAGCGTGTGAAGTTGGCGTCGTTCCTCGCGAAGGACAGCGCGCAGCGTCAGATTATGTTTATCTTTGACGAGCCAACCACAGGACTTCATTTTCACGATATAAATCGTCTTTTGAAGGCGTTTAACGCTCTGATAGCCAATGGACATACCATTGTCATCGTGGAGCATAACATGGATGTTATAAAGTGTGCCGATTGGGTTATCGACCTCGGTCCCGAAGCGGGAGATAAGGGTGGCAGGATTGTTTTCGAAGGAACACCTCGCGACTTGGAACAGTGCGAAAATAGCCACACGGGGCACTTCCTAAAACTACATAACAAGCAATAAAGAAGTGAAGGAGTTTGAAACATATATATTACCAAACGGCATAAAAGGTATACATCGCCGCGTAAAATCAAGCATCACGCACTGCGCTTTGGTGGTAAATGCCGGCACGCGTGACGAACAGACAGACGAATACGGCTTGGCGCACTTCGCCGAGCATGCCTTCTTTAAGGGTACGACCCATCGCAAGGCTTATCAGGTAAATTGCCGCTTGGAAAACTTGGGTGGAGAGTTAAATGCCTACACCACAAAGGAGGATACAACCATTCATGCTACCACGCTGCGAGGCGATTTCTCGAAAGCTGTGGAGCTGATTGCCGATGTGGCTTTTCACTCGACATTTCCCGAAAAGGAACTTACGAAGGAGAGGGAGGTCATCATCGACGAGATAAACACTTACAAGGATTCGCCCGCCGATATGATATTCGATTCGTTTGACGATATGATATTTGCAGGCTCAGAGTTGGGGCATAATATTTTAGGCACAAAAGCCTCATTAGCAAAGTATTCAACCAATCATATAAAGCAATTCATCACTCGCACACATACTACCGACCAGATGGTATTTTCATCTATCGGCAACCTTTCGGTGGGAGCTGTCGAGAAGGTCGCAATGCGATATTTGGCGGAGCAACCCACCTCGAAACGAAATTTTCAGCGTAGCACGCCACCTTTGGTTGAGCCATTCGAGAAGTGCCTCAACAAGCATACGCACCAGACTCACTGCATAGTAGGAGCGAGGGCTTACGACATCAACGCCGAGAAGCGTCTGCCTCTGTCGCTGTTGATTAACATTTTGGGAGGTCCTTCGGCAAACTCGCGCCTTAATATTCTGCTGCGAGAGAAGAATGGCTTGTCGTACAATATCGAGGCGGCATACACGCCTTATAACGACTGCGGTGCCGTGGCTATTTATTTCAGTTGCGACCACCACAATGCCGACCTGTGTCGCGAGCTGATTGACAAGGAGTTGCATGCATTGCGCACATCGCGTCTTACATCGCGTCAGCTATCGCTCATAAAGCGTCAATTCTTGGCACAGATGGCGATTTCGATGGAGAATAACGAGGGTTATATGCTTGGCGCAGGCAAGAGTTATCTTGTTCACGACGAGATAGATACGCTGGAGGAGGTTTACAAGAAGGTTTCGGCCGTCACGGCAGAACAGATTATGGAGGTTGCCGAGGAGATTTTCTCGCGGCCCTCAACGCTGATATATAGATAAAGGGGAATTCAAAATTCAAAATTCAAAATTTTTGGCTAACGCACCGACATATTCTCTATAATTTTCAACAAGTTATATTTCGTGTGATATTTTTATAATTGATATTTTTTGTAGTAATTACCGCCCCGAAGGTCAATTTTGAATTTTGAATTTTGAATTAATAATTATACGCCTATGGACTTATTGGAAAAATATATTCACGAAAATTCATCGGCAGAGGATGCTCTGCTGCACGAGTTGGACCGCGAGACGCACCTCAGGGTAATAAATCCCCGTATGATTTCGGGCCATATTCAGGGTAAGCTGTTGGAATTGTTGGTTAAGATGTTCCGCCCGCAAAGAATACTCGAAATAGGCACTTTTACGGGTTATTCGGCTCTTTGCATGGCTGCCGGTTTGGAGGAGGGTGCAACAATCGACACCTGCGAGGTGGACGACGAGTTGGAGTGCATCGCACAATCATTCTTTGACCGTTCGCCACACGGGCATAAGATTCATCTGCACATCGGCTCGGCTTTGGAGATTGCTCCGCAGTTGGGCGGGCCGTTCGATATGGTATTTATCGATGGTGACAAGCGCGAATATCCCGCATACTACAATATGTTGATGGACAAGGGGTTGGTGCGTAGCGGCTCAATACTTTTGGCCGATAATATCCTATGGTACGGCAAGGTTGTGCAACCCGTACAGCACAATGACCACCACACGCAGGCTCTCATCGAGTTTAACCGTATGGTTGTCGAGGACGATAGGGTAGAGAGTGTCATCCTCCCCCTGCGCGACGGCATAAATATTATAAGGGTAAAATAGATTCGCCAACCGACACAATAAAAATGAGGCTATTCAACCATCGCGTGGCAGATAGCCTCATTCAGTTTCTAATTAGTCCTACATATTTTGTGGAGCAGCAGGGCGTTTGGCTCTATCAACCTCGCTGACCCTAATGGGTATAGCTCGCACAATATACTCTTTCTCATTATCTTCCAACGATGCAAACGAGCAATGGAAACTTCGCTGCGCCAACTCCTCTCGTAATTCTGCATAGGCTTCAAGAATGGTCTTTTGAATCTCCATATATCGGCCTGCCGGCACATCTTTTACTGCTTCGATTGAAATTACGCCATTGCTTACAGGGTAATGCACTTCGCCCTTATCACGCGGAATGGTCTGCCAAGTAAAGTCTGCATAATTCGGATTCTTAATCTGTCGCTTACCATCTCTGTGCTCGGAATTATCAACAAAGGCCTTAACAATCTCTTTCAGCTCGCCCATTTCAACCACTCCCTGCGTTCCATCCGGGCGTGTAGTCAATACTTTACCACGAGCATTAACGAAGAGCGTGAGCAAATTACGACTTGTCATAATATAATCGGTAACCGAGATAACCTCGGATGACGAGTTGGTCGAGGATGACGATAAACCCTTTAACAACTCTTTTGGCACATCATACTGAACTCTCAACATATTTGCCTCGCGTGCCATCTCCTTGATTTCCCTTATTTTGCCCATCGGAACATCATCATCGGCCTTGATAGAGAGTATTGCCGCAGCCCCCATCTTCTCGCGAGCCTGCTGTAACTTAGACAACAACTGCTCTTTCTTAACTTCCAGGCCATTAAACAATAGTTTACCATCGGCCGATATATAGACCTCTGCTTTGTTTTCATCGACTTGGTTATTTTCTCTCTGCTGAGGAAGAACAATCTCTGCTTCGGCACGCACCGCACCAAAAGCTAAAATCATAGCCGCAACCATCGGAAGCACCATACTAAGGCGCAAGAAAGAGAACTTTCCTTTCTTAAATTTTGTCATCATAATAAAGCGTTTTTTAGTGATTTGACTTCTCAACCCGCAAGTTATATCCGGATTATAACCGAAGAGTTGACGGAAAATGATTTTTCTATATTCTTGAACATCGTAACCTTCACTCAACACATCGCTATCAGCCTCCCACTCTTGTACTTGAATTAGCATATTGCCCATAATCCACACAAAAGGGTTGAACCACACAACACACCGCATAAACTCCACTATAATGCGTTCAGCGGTATGATGATGGCGTATATGACTCGCCTCATGAGCCACAATCTGCTCGCGTTCAATGCCTTGAATCGAGGAATTGAGAAATATTGTTCGCCAGAAAGAGAATGGCTCACGCACCTGCACACTCTCGGCCACAGCGTATGCCTCATAGAAAGTTAATTGAGATTGCATTCGCAGACGCTGAATCTGGTATATCCGCCATGAGAAACGAATTAGATTAAAGCCCGCAATGACAAAATATATCACCAATATAACCGACCAAAAAAGTTTACTCCAATTTATTGGCTGTGGCACATCAGGAGCCGCCACGGCGACAGACAATTGTTCGGGTGCTGCAACCACTGGAATCTCCAAATATACCGTTTCGGCAGGGTATAACGGCAACTCCATAATTGGAATCGCGACACCAAGCAGTGTCGTCAATACCAGATAAAGACACGATGCACGATGTGACACACGCCCTTCCAAAACGAGTTTATATAACGCAAGAAAGAGGGCACAACAGACCAAACTCTCCAATATGTATTGAACAGCAGACATTATTTCTTATCATTTAACAGATTCAAAATTTCATCAACCTCTTCGACAGATATTGAGTTGTTGCTTGACAAGAACGACATCATACGGCTTGCCGAACCTCCAAAAAAGTTATTCAACACCGACGACATAAAGCCTCCGGTATAGGTATCTCTATCAATAATGGGGTAGTACTCGTGGCTCTTACCATAAGAACGATGCCCGACAAAACCTTTCTTCTCTAATATACGAACAATAGTAGAAACGGTATTATAAGCCGGTTTAGGGTGGGGCATCTCCTCCAAAATATCATTCACAAATCCCACTTCGCGATTCCACAAAATCTGCATAATCTCCAATTCTGCACGCGTAAGTTCTTGTGGGCGTTCTTTCATTCTCGCTGTCATATCTCTTTGAATTTTTGTTTATAAATAAAAGGTTACAATATTCAACTAATAGTTTAGTTCATTTTCCTGATGCGAAGATATAACTAATATTTTAGTTTTACAACTAATTGTTTAGTTATTTTTGCAAGAAAAAAAATACTATGTACAAAAGTACATAGTAAAATTATAACGGAATTATAATATTTAGGCTTGTTACTAAAAAATAGATTCTCACGCATTTGTTTTTCATCATCTGAGAAGTGTAGCGACGCGAAAGTCTAAAAAACAAATGCTCAGAATGACATTACAAGCCATAGAGAAAATATGTCTATTTTTTCTCGCGGCTGATATAATAGGTCATCACTCCGCCCGCAAGATAGATACCCGACAAAGTCCACACAATACCTTCGTAGCCGAGAGGCTCTTTGAGCAATTTAACGAGTAGTGGGCCAACAAATGCCGCCATACCGGCACCGAGATTGAGCACCGAGACGGCTGCGCCCTTACGCTTCTCGACCAGCGAAGGCACCAACGCACCCACAGGCACAAAGCCTGCCAAAAGCACGCCCCAAAGGCAGCCACAGAGCAGAATAAACCAAAACTCATTGCATATCATCGGCGAATAATAGAATAACAGCACACTCGCTGCACAGCCTCCGCAGCCGAAAAATCCTACGGTACGCCCCCAGCCTATGCGGTCGCCCACAACACCGAAGACGAGGTTGAATATGATATTGCAGAAGAAGGCTGCACCCCAAATCGTAGCCCACGCACTATCATCAATGCCATACGACATCAAATAGAGCGGCATAAAGACCAGAAAAGCGAAATACGATAGGGTATTTATCATTCTCACAATACCGCCCATCAGCACCTTCGGCTCATCTTTGATAATCGACAAGCCTCGCACCAACTCCTTGATTTTTGAGCCGTTACCCCTATTTTCTGCCGCTGAGTCATCGCCTCCAAAGAGGTTTTTATCCTCCGAGCGATTGAGCCACAGAGCCATAGCCGCTCCCACCGAAGCAAACGCAACTGCGGTCCACAATGCCGGCACGACACCGAACTCCGTCTTGGCAAAGGCACCATAATAGGCACCCAAAACATCCATACCACCCGTACACATCACCCAAAACCAACCTTGTGCCGTTCCCAGCTCGCTTTTGCCCACGCGGTAGGTTATCCACACGATGAAAGTATAGGCAAAGAGTGGATAAGCCAAGCCCTTCATGGCATAGGTCGCAACCAAGATGGGGTAGTTCATATTGGTCATTCCCACGCCCGCAAAGAGTGCCATGCCAACGGCAAAGAGCAGATAACCAATGGTCATCGTGCGCCTCACGCCAACGGTCTCGGCAATGACGCCCGACAGCCACGACGAGAGCGCTACGGCAATGCCATATACGGTGAATAACAGCTCGTTATCCATGCCTTGCTGCTGGATATATTTGCTGAGCCATGTCTGTTCGATACCGACACCCATAGTGAATATCAGGATTCCCAAGAAGCCCCACGCAAGCGATTTGGGCAAGCCGAATGATTTCATAGACGAAGTATTTATTATTTTGCGACCACAAAGATACGAAATTTTTGGATAGTGGGATTAAAGAGGAAAGAGGAGGGGGCAAAATTCAAAATTGAGATTCTCACGCAAAACTGCGTTTTGCTCAGAATGACGGATTGGCTACCACTTTTCGTCACTCTGAGGGAGCGGATGCGACCGTGAGAGTCTAAAAAATATACCGTCATGCCACAATTTACATATGCATGGCATTGCAGATCCCGGTTACACCCTCAATAAATACCCACACAAAAAAGCCACCCCCAAAAAGCGGAGGTGGCAGGTAGACTTACGATAAGCCTGACTAAATATCCTTATTATATAATATAAAAGGTATTAAATCAGCTTAAGGTCCTTCTTAATTCTCTCAATCTTAGCATCGAGGCGCGCCTCAACTGTGTCGTACTCGGCAACCGAAGCCAAAGGCTCCTTAACACCGAAGTAGAACTTAATCTTAGGCTCGGTACCCGAAGGACGAACCGAAACGATAGTACCATCGGCTGTAATCCACTGCAAAACATTGCTTGAGTCCTGCTCGATAGGGGTGCGAACACCGCTGCGGACATTCAACTCCTGCAACGACTTAAAGTCGCGGATAGTCAAGACCTCAGAGCCTGCCAACTCCTTGGGAGGATTCTCTCTAAAATCAACCATCATGCGCTGAATCTCCTCGGCACCCTCCTTGCCCTTGCGAACAACCGACACCAAAGACTCGCGATAGAAGCCATACTTCACATACAACTCCTGCAACCACTCGTAAAGCGTAAGACCCATAGTATCCTTTGCCCACGCAGCAGCCTCTGCAGCCAAAGCACATGCCGAAACGGCATCCTTATCGCGCACATAGTCACCAGCCAAGTAGCCGAAGCTCTCCTCGCCACCGCCGATATACTTCGCCTTACCCTCATTCTCGCGGATAATCTTTGCGATATACTTAAAGCCTGTGAGGCAGTCGTAGCACTTAACACCGAAGTGCTCGGCTACGGCGTTAGGCATCATAGAGGTTACGATTGTCTTTACAACATACTGATTACCATCCAAATCGCCACGCTCAGCCCAACGGGTAAGCTGGTAGCTCATCAACAGAGCCAAAGTCTGGTTACCATTCAAGAGCACATACTCACCCTGACCATTACGCAACGCTACACCCAAGCGGTCAGAGTCGGGGTCAGTAGCCAAAACAAGGTCGGCACCCTCCTTCTTTGCCAACTCGATAGCCATAGACATGGTCTTGCGCTCCTCGGGGTTGGGTGACTCTACGGTGGGGAAGTTACCATCGATAACCGCCTGCTCGGGCACCATTATAACATTGGTAAAGCCGAAGTTCTTGAGCGAAGCAGGTACCAATCGCATACCCGCACCATGGAGTGGAGTATAGACAATCTTCATATCGTGATACTTGGCAACACACTCCGGAGAGAGCTGAATATCGGCCTTAATGCGGTCGAGATATATCTTATCGAACTCCTCACCGAGGATTGTGATGTTCTCGGGATTCTTGCCCGTCAAAACCTGCGCATTCTCGGTAATCTTTGCCACCTCGTCGATGATATTTACATCGTGCGGAGAGGTAACCTGCGAGCCATCAGTCCAATAGGCCTTATAACCGTTGTACTCCTTGGGGTTGTGTGACGCGGTAATCACTACACCCGAATGCAATTTAAGCTCGCGGATTGCGAAGCTAAGCTCGGGAGTAGGGCGCAAAGCGTCGAACAAAAATACCTCGAAATCATTCGAAGCAAAGATGTCGGCAACACGCTCCGCGAACATACGAGAATTATTGCGGCTATCGTGAGCTACGGCTACGCGAACCTTCTCACCTGCAAAGTTCTTCTTCAAGTAATTCGCAAGTCCCTGAGTTGCAGCACCTACGGTATAAATGTTCATGCGGTTGGTTCCTACACCCATAATACCGCGCAAGCCTCCTGTACCGAACTCCAAGTCCTTGTAAAAGCTCTCGGTAAGCTCCTTCATATCGTTGTCCATCAACAACTTAACCTGTGCTTTGGTAGCAGCATCATAATCTCCATCCATCCATTTCTGAGCTTTTGACAATACTGTAAGCTCCAAATCGTTTGCCATATTACTATAAGTTTTTGTTATGGTTAATATTATCTTTTATTGCATTTTCCAATACGCAAAATTACCAATTATTTTTCAATTATTCAATATCAGCGAGTTAAAAAATCACCCTAAAAAAAGTATTGAATCTCTATATATAAAAAAAGTAAAAAAACAAGTGCAAATGAGATTTATTTTAACAAATTTATTCACAACTTTGTGGTGTCAAAGAAAGCATAATCCGCGACGCTTACTTTTAGTGAGGTTGGCTCTGGTCGGTAGAGGTCATCGGCAATGGCTCGGTATAAAAGAGGTCATGGGCGATGGCTCGGTATAAAAGAGGTCATTGGGTAATGGCTCTGTCCGGCAAGAGGTCATGGGCAATGACTCTGTTTGGTAAGAGGTTATTGGGCAATGGCTCTTGTATAACACTTGCTCTACTGGTCGCTCCTCACTTAATCGGCTACCACCTTTATAATAAAAGGGTGGCGGGCAAGATTCGCGCCAAAGATAATGATTTTAGACAAACAAACAGAGAATAAGAAGAAGTTTTGTAATATTTATTTGATTTAGATATAATGGCGAATGCTCAAACATATAGAGAAGTATGGCAGGTTTGTCTTAACCGCATCCAACAACACACCTCACAGGAGGAGTTTGCGAAGTGGTTTGAGCCTTTGAAGCCATTATCATTTGACGGTACAAACCTTCGACTCAAGGTACCCGACGGTAGCCATGCCGAGCATATTGAGAGCCACTACCTCGCAATATTCAAGCAGGCTATATTCGAGCTCTTTGGTCGTCAGACCAAGCTCCACTACGCAATACCCAGTAGCGAGGAGAAGACTCCCATATCGACAAATGCCGATATGACTGCCATTACGCAGCATGTAACGCAGACCAACACCCAGCATGTCCCGACAAACCCCTTTGTTATTCCGGGCGTGAAGAAGGTGATGTTCCCCACACAGCTCAACCCCAAATATACATTCTCGACCCACATCGAGGGTATGTGCAATCGCTTGGCACGCTCGGCGGGTAAGACAGTAGCTTTGGAGCCGGGTTCTTCGCCCTTCAACCCTTTATATATATATGGTGCATCGGGATTGGGTAAGACTCACATCGTGCAGGCTATTGGTCACGAGGTTTGCGAGCGCCATCCGGGCTTGCAGGTACTCTATGTATCGACCAACAAGTTCATGGCGCAGTTCCAGACCGCTCATAAGAATCAGGAGATTAACGACTTCATCCGCTTCTATCAGATGATAGATGTGTTGATTATCGATGATATTCAGGAGCTTGCAGGTAAGCCGGGTACGCAGAATGTATTCTTCAATGTCTTCAACCACCTTCAGATGGCGGGTAAGCAGATAATCCTCACTTCGGATAAGCCACCCGTAGAGTTGCAGGATATTGAGCAGCGCCTGCTCACGCGCTTCAAGTGGGGTTTGTCAGCAAAGATTGAGGCTCCCGACTACGAAACAAAGATTAAAATCATCCGCTCGAAGGCCGATAGCATAGGTATTTCGCTCACCGAGGAGGTGGTATTCTATCTGGCAGACAATATCTCGGCAAATATCCGCGAGATAGAGGGCGCACTGCTCACCCTGAAGGCTAACGCCTCGTTTATGGGTCGTCGCATCTCGACATCACTCGCCAAGGAGGTTTTGAAGGCCTTTGTACATGTGAGCCAAAAGGAGATTTCGATTAATCATATAACCTCTACGGTATGTAAGTATTTCGATATCGACGAGGTAAACTTCAACTCTACAAAGCGTACTCGCGAGGTGGCGCAGGCACGACAGATTGCGATGTATTTGGCAAAGCAACACACGAAGTTGCCCTTGGCAGCCATCGGCTCTGCTATCGGCGGCCGCAACCACGCAACGGTACTTCACTCATGCAAGGCAGTAAGCAACATGATGGATACCGACAAACTCTTCCGCGGTCAAATCGAAGAGTTAGAGAAGATGATTCAGCAATAAGAGAGTGCAACAATGTAAAAGCACAATAGGCGTAACAAGGGTGTTACGCCTATTGTGCTTTTACGACGGGGTGTGTTTAGGGAATTTAGCGCTGACGCTTCAAGAAATTCAAAAAAAATTAATTTTGAATTCTGAATTTTGAATTTTGAATTATCTTTCATCTTTTATTTCTATCTTTACTCCCACAAACCATAAATCACACCACTATGGACCAGCCAAAAATCGAGAGAATGTTGCGCCTGATGAAGATGATGACCGCCAACACCTCATACAGCGTAGATGATATGGCCGAAAGACTCGACATGTCGCGCCGCACGATTTATCGTTATATCGACACCTTTCGCGAGGCTGGGTTTGTCATAAAAAAGAGCGGCAACCACATCCGCTTAGACAAGGAATCACCTCATTTTAAGGATATTTCACAGCTCGTACACTTCACCGAGGAGGAGGCTGTAATCCTTAAGCGTGCCATCGAGAGCATCGACGACACCAACATGCTAAAGCAAAATCTAAAGCGCAAACTCTACTCGGTTTACGACAATAAGATACTTGCCGACACCATAGTGCAGGGCAGTGCGGCAGCAACCGTACACTCTCTTATCGAGGCTATCGAGAATCGCCAAAATGTCATTCTGCACGACTATCGCTCGGCACACGGCAGCGTAGTCCGCGACCGCAAAGTTGAGCCCTTTGCCTTCACAACGAACTATGTACAGACATGGTGTTATGACACCGAGAGCAATAGCTGCAAGCTATTCAAAACCTCGCGCATTGGCTCGGTGGAGATTCTCGATGAGGAGTGGCAGCACAGCGAAAAGCACCAGAAGGGATTTATTGATATTTTCCGAATGACAGCAAAAGATGACAAGCGTTATCGCGTAAAACTTTCACTTGGTCTGCTATCGCGAAATCTGCTTATCGAGGAGTATCCTTTAGCCGAGCAATATATTAAAAAAGAGGAGGGTAGCAATCGCTGGATATTGGATATCGAGGTAGCTGCTTATGCCGGAGTATCACGATTTGTAATCGGCTTGATGGACGACATTCGCATCATAGACTCACCCGAGTTTGAAGCATACTTGATTGATTATATCGAAAAATTCCTACCTAAAATCTCTAAAAAATAGTTCTCACACAACGCATTAAGAAGCTGTTTTGAATTTTATTGAAAGAGTTTGTTCGTTGCTACAAAAGATAGTTTCGGCTTCTTTGAGGCTCTTTTCGGCAACTTTTCATTTGTGATAATTGGAAATAGTCCACTATTACCTGCATACCCCAAATGAAAATTTACACGAAATTAGCTATCAAA
>JAFXIS010000029.1 GCA_017532885.1 Alistipes sp.
ATTTTTTATTAAAAAAGGCAAATACACAAGTATTAACTGTACAAAAAAATTAAATGCTTATGGTTAGGAAAATTGTACTTTCTATCGTAGCTGTTCTGGCATTGAGCTTCTCAGCCCTTGCACAGAATCAGAAAGTGACCGGTACGGTAAAGGATGATTTGGGTCGTCCTATCGTAGGTGCTACTGTTTTTGTAGATGGCACTTCTATCGGCGTCACAACTAATGTGGATGGTGATTTCGCTTTGCAGGCACCTGCAGATGGTACTTTATTAGTATCATTTATCGGATATGAAGGGGTGCGTATCGAGATTGCCGGAAAAGCTAAAATTGATGTCGTGTTGCATGAGGATACTCAGGCAATCGACGAGGTTGTCGTAACTGGTTACGGCGTACAACGCAAGGCCTCATTTACTGGAGCAGCGGCTGTTCTTGACAACTCTGTATTGGAGAAGAAGTCAGACGCAAACTTTGTAAAGGCTTTGGAGGGTAGCGTTCCAGGTGTACAGATGAACAACTCAACAGGTATTCCCGGTGCGTGGGGTTCTATCTTTGTGCGTGGTCGCGGTTCGCTCTCTTCAGGTTCTGCTCCTCTTTATGTAATTGACGGTATGCCCGTAAATTCGGATGCTGATGCATTGTCTTCAAGTAGCAATGTTGCATTTGATCCTATGGCTGCTATTAACCCCGCCGACATCGAGTCTATCACCGTATTGAAGGATGCTGCGGCAACAGCTATCTATGGTTCGCGTGCTTCTAACGGTGTGATTGTCGTGACTACAAAGCAGGGCTCACAGGGTAAGTTTAACATCGACCTCAGCATCAAGCAGGGTTTCACCGATGTAGCAAACAACAACATGGAGTATGCTAATGCAGCACAGTCTATGGACCTCTTTGCTCGTGGTTATTCAGCTTACTACAAGGTTAATGGTCGAGATTTGTCATATGATCAGGCTGTAGCTGCTCTCTCAAGTTCTTATGGTTGGGATGGTGAATCTTCTTACGATTGGTTTGATAAGGTTACTCGTAAGGGTTACTATCAGGATTACAATGTAAGTGCATCTGGTAGCAGCGGTAAGGTAGGATACTTTGCAAGTTTGGGTTACTTGAACACCAAGGGTATCGTTATCAATTCTGATATGGAGCGTTTCTCTGGTCGTTTGAACCTTAACAGCAAATTTAAGTATGCTACTTTGGGTGTAAACACCTCATTCAGCCACTCTATTCAGGATGGTTTCTCTCAGTCAACAGGTGGTTCTATGACCAACCCCACAGTAGGTGCAATCACTCAGATGAAGCCTTTCTATCCTTTCTATAATGAGGATGGTTCTTACAACACATCGGTTTCTTATAACCCCTTGGCTGTTCAGGACGAGAAGTTGGGTGATATGAGCCGTGTATGGAACTCTACAATCAACATTAACCCCTATATTCAGCTCGACTTCGGTAAGGGTATTTATGCGAAATCAACTTTGGGTGTAAACATCTCACATCAGCGTGAGTACTCTTATTGGAGTGCCGTTTACAACAACCAGGGTATGGGTTACAACGGTTTGGGTCAGGAGTACATCACCCAGAATGCCGTTATCACTTGGAACAATGTATTGGGTTGGAACTATACATTTGGCGACAAGCACGATGTTAGTGTAATGGTAGGCCAGGAGATGCAGCGTAAGTACTATCAGTATGAGTACCTCTGCGGTAGCGACTTCCCATATGCAGACAATGGTATGCGTGACCTTTCAACCGCTGGTAGCTGGATGGATTCAGAATTCTACAAGAGTGAGGCTACTTTGGCATCTTACTTCTTGGATGCTCACTATACATTCAACGACCGCGTATATGTATCAGGTTCATTCCGTCGTGATGGTTCATCAGCTTTTGGTGCCGACAAGCGTTGGGGTAACTTCTGGTCATTGGGTGCGAAGTATCGTTTCAGCGAGGATTTCTTCAGCGAGAGTGATGTGTTTACAAATGCTGCTTTGCGTGCATCTTATGGTACCGTAGGTAACCAGGATATTGGTTGGTATGCTGCTCGTGGTTTCTATGTAGCTGGTTCAAACTATGCAGGCACTCCGGGTATGACTCCTTCGGGAATCTCTAATCGTCAGCTTACTTGGGAGACCTCAAAGAAGTTTGATGTTGGCGTTGAGTTCTCATTGATTGATCGCGTACATTTTACTTTGGACTACTATAACGAGGTTACTGAGGATGCCCTTTACAGCGTACCTTTGTCGCAGACTACAGGTATGGGTTCTGCTACCCAGAACATCGGATCAGTTCGCAACTCTGGTATTGAGTTCTCGGTAAATGCAACCATTATGCAGAAGAAAAACTTCGTATGGAACGCTTATGCAAACCTCTCATGGAACAAGAACGAGGTTGTTAAGCTTAACGGTGAGCCTGTTGAGGGTACTTTGACTATGTTGGAGGAGGGTCGTCCTTTCAATACATTCCGCATGAAGGAGTGGGCAGGTGTTGATCCCGAGACCGGTATGCCTCAGTGGTATTTGAACGAGACCGGCAACGAGGTTACTTCAGACTATAACGCAGCAGCTAAGCGTTATGTTGGCGAGGCTCAGCCTAAGGTTGTTGGTGGTTTCGGTACCGACCTTAAGTGGAAGGGCTTGGACTTCAACATTACATTTACTTATCGTATGGGTGGTAAGGTTTACGACTACGGTGCTTACTTCACAGGTTTCGGTATGGTTAACTATACTCCTCATGTTGATATGGTTAATAACTCATGGACTCCTGAGAACAAGAATGCTAAGTATGCTCAGTATATTTACTCTGACCCATTCAATGCAACAGCTGACTCTACATTGTTCCTTTACGATGCTGACTATTTGAAGATTGGCAACATCACTTTGGGTTATACATTGCCCTCAAAGTGGACAAGAAAGGCTATGATCGAGAAGTTCCGTATCTATGTATCGTTGGATAATCCTTATATCTTTACTGCAAAGAACTTCATTGGTTATACTCCTGAGACTTATGCAGACGGTATTATCTCTTGGCAGCACCCTGCTGTTAGCACTTATACTGCCGGTGTTCAGATTACATTCTAATCACAGTGAGAACGATGTTTAACATTTTAATGGAGAATTTGAGTATGAAAAAATTTATATTGAAGACATTTGCTGTTCTTGCACTTGCAGGAGGCGTCGCAAGCTGTGGTAACGATTTCCTTGAGACAAAATATTATCGTGGTATTGATATCGATACCGGTTTGAACTCGGTAAATAACATCGGCACAGCACTTAACGGTACTTACTATCATTTGTTTGCTTACTATTTCGCAGGTAACTATGCAACATCTATCGGTGATATTGCTACCGACCTTGCTTACTGGAATGGTTTGACTGGTCACTTTGATGACATCCACACCTATACTTACACTGATACCGACAACTATTTGGCAGGTATTTGGAACTATGGCTACAAGGTTGTAGATAACTCTGCTCGCGTAATTAAGGCTGCAAAGGCTCTTTATGAGGGTGCTTCTGATGCCGAGAAGGCTGAGTTGAGTCTCTATTTGGCGGAGGCACACGCTTTGCGTGGTTACGCATCTTTGGTTTTGACTAATGTATTTGCTCACCAGATTAAGGTTAATGGTACAGACCACTCTGCAAAGTTGGGTATTGTAGTTGTGGATGAGCCTATTCCGGCATATACCGAAGTTAGTCGCTCAACCGTAGGCGAGAGCTATGCTGCTATCGTTAATGACTTCAAGACAGCTCTTGAGTATTTCACTGCAGCAGGTGGTGACCGTGGTAACTTGCAGTATTTGGGTGAGGCTGCAACATATGGTTTGTTAGCGCGTACCTACCTCTACATGGAGGATTGGGCTAATGCCGCAACAAATGCGCAGAACGCTTTGGATGCAGCAGGTATCACAACTTTGGCTTATACAGCCGATGCTTATGCCGCATTGTATGCATCTGAGACCTCAAACAATGAGAGTATGTTTGCTTTGGCTATCACATCTTCTAACAACTGGTCTGCAAACTCTTGCGGTACTTTGTGGAGCACTTACAACTATAGCCCCAGCCCCAAGCTTCAGGCTATGTATGGTGCAAACGACTGCCGTAAATCTATCATGACCTTTGGTGCATCTTCTACCCCTGAGGTCCCTGTATATGGCGCGGGTAAGTTTGTTCACACTTCAAGCGGTAATTCAGCATATGGTACCAATTATATCGTAAATGCACCTGAGATGTTCCTTATTATCGCAGAGGCTAAGGCTAACATTGGTGGCACATCTCTTACAGATGCACAGAATGCATTGCTCGTAGTCGCAAAGCGTAACGCCGATAT
Organism: Alistipes sp.; assembly: GCA_017532885.1. Next base: position 4,318 of record JAFXIS010000029.1, read on the forward strand.
CGCTACCACTGCTGACCTCCCATCTTCGCAGGCAGAGATCTTGGCTTTCATTAAGGAGGAGCGTGCTCGTGAGTTATTCCAGGAGGGTATGCGTCTTTATGACTTGCGTCGTTGGGGCGATAAGGCAGAAGTGTTTGCAATGGCTGCTCCTGCTGTAGAGTTTACTCACACTGATTTCGCAATTTCAGATTTGGTATTCCCTATCCCTGCAAGCGAGATTAATGCAGGCTTTGGCGTTGTTCAGAATGACGATTGGTCAAGCTCAATGCCTAAGGCAAAATAATTGAAAATAGTATATTTCAATCTTTCAACCGGTCATCCTTTTGGGTGGCCGGTTTTTTATTGGGCAAGGTCGGATAAAAACAAAAACTGTCGTATATTGGAAAGTTTTTATGCTTATTGGCGGAAAATTTTGATTTGCGGAGTGATTTTTACTATATTTGTATAAACCAAAAAATCTTTTTGCCATGAAGCAGGAGAAAAAAGTACTGCCCATAGTCGCACGCGACGAGTGGCTGGAGCCCGTTGCCGAGAAAATCGAGGAGCGACACAATCGCTACCTTCAGCGCATGCAAGCGATTGAAAATCAAGCGGGTTCTATCGTAGATTATGCCAACGGCCACCATTTTTTTGGTTGGCAGTGGGACGATACGCTCAGTGGCTGGTGGTTCCGCGAATGGTTACCCGAAGCCTACGATGTATTTATCTTTGGTGACTTTAACTCGTGGCAGCGCACGCAGCTACGCCTCGACAAGGGCGAAAATGGCGTGTGGAGCATCTTCCTGCCCGAGGCGATGTATGGTCATCTGTTGCAGCATGGCTCACTCTACAAGCTGCACATTCATGGCAAGAACGGCTGGCACGACCGCATTCCGGCATACGCGAAGCGCGTGGTGCAGGACGATGTAACGAAAAATTATACGGCTCAATTCTGGATTGAGCAGCCCTTTGAGTGGCATGATGAGAAGTTCAACATCGCGAAGGCGGGAAATCTGCTTATCTATGAGGCGCATGTCGGCATGGCGCAAGAGAAGGAGGGCGTAGGTACATACAACGAATTTACCGAAAATGTCCTTCCGCGCATCAAAAAAGCAGGTTACAACGCCGTGCAGCTCATGGCCATTGCCGAGCACCCCTACTACGGCTCGTTTGGCTATCATGTGGCGAATTTCTTTGCCCCCTCGTCACGCTTCGGCACGCCCGAGGAGTTGAAACACCTTATCGACACGGCTCACTCGATGGGCATTGCCGTAATTATGGACTTAGTGCATGCCCACTATGTCAAGAATCTCAACGAGGGTATCCTCGACCTCGATGGTTCGGGATATCACTACTCAAAGCCGGGCGAGGCGGGTTATCAGCAGTATTGGGACTCGATGGTATTCGACTACGGTAAGGGAGGCGTTGAGCATTTCCTTCTGTCGAATGTGAAATATTGGTTGGAGGAGTACCATTTCGACGGTTACCGCTTCGATGGCGTAACCTCGATGCTCTACCACCACCGCGGCTACACCGACTTCGACGCAAGAGAGAAATTCTTTGACGAGGGTGTCGATTTGGATGCTATAACCTACCTCACGCTGGCAAATCGCTTGGTACATGAGCTTAATCCACAGGCAGTTACCATTGCCGAGGATGTCAGCGGCATGCCGGGCAGTTGCTCGCCCATCAACGACGGAGGTATGGGCTTCGACTATCGCTTGGGCATGGCAATTCCCGACTTCTGGATTAAGATGCTTAAAGATACGCCCGATGAGGACTGGAACATCTGGGAGATGTGGAGCGTACTTACAAACCGCCTGCCGGAGGTTAAGACTGTGGCATATGCCGAGTCACACGACCAGGCGTTGGTGGGTGACAAGACCATAGCGTTCCGCCTGCTGGATAAGCTGATGTACGACTCGATGGACCGCAAAACGCAGAGCATCGTTGTGGATAGAGGACTTGCGCTGCATAAGATGATACGCCTGATAACCATCACTACGGGTGGCGAGGCCTACCTCAACTTTATGGGTAACGAGTTTGGTCATCCCGAGTGGATTGACTTCCCGCGCGAGGGCAATGGCTGGTCATACTCGCATGCGCGCCGTCAATGGTCGCTGGCGGATAGTAAGTCGTTGCGCTATTCGTACTTGAATGACTTCGACCGCGCGATGATTAAGCTCGTGAAGAAAGAGAAGATTCTATCAGATGGTTACCCCTACAACCTGCTGATGGACGAGCATAACAAGACAATGGTTTACTCGCATCGTGACCTTATTTTCGTATTCAATTGGCACGCTACGGCATCTATTCCCGACTATGAGTTGCCCGTTCACGAGGCGGGTAAGTATGTGTCGGTACTCTCGACCGACGAGGGGAAATTTGGCGGTCTGAAGCGCCAGGAGGTTGGCGCGGAGTTCTTCACCTACAACTTCGAGTGCGAAGATGGCACGGTGCAACCCCGCCTACGCATATATAACACCTCACGAACGGCTTTAGTGCTGAAAAAAGTGAAGGAGTAGAAAAGAAAAAGAGGCTGTCGCAACAATCGTTGGACAGCCTCTTGCTTTAGCGCTGTATCAGATTAGAAACCCTTACCGATAGCGAGGAAGTCCTCAGCCTTCAACGCTGCACCACCGATAAGACCACCGTCTACATCCTCCTTAGCGAAAATCTCGGCTGCATTTGAGGGCTTGCAAGAGCCACCATAAAGGATGGGGCACTCTGCAGCTGCCGCACCAAACTTAGATGCCAAAACCTCACGGATGTATGCGTGAATCTCCTGTGCCTGCTCGGCAGTAGCGGTCTCACCTGTACCGATAGCCCAAACGGGCTCATAAGCGATTACGAGCTCCTTGAACTGCTCCTCTGAAAGGTTGAACACAACCTCCTCAATCTGCTGCTTGCAAACATCGAAGTGCTTGCCTGCCTTACGCTCGTCGAGGCTCTCACCTACGCAGTAGATAGGCTTCAAACCGTTAGCATAAGCCTGCACCATCTTCTTGTTCAAAGTCTCTGAAGTCTCACCATAGTACTGGCGACGCTCCGAGTGACCCAAGATAACATACTCGCAACCGAGTGCCTTAATCATAGAGGCAGCAACCTCACCTGTGTAAGCACCCTTAGCCTCGGTAGCGCAATCCTGCGCACCAACAGCAATATCAGAGCCCTTAACAGCCTCAACAACTTGTGAAAGGTGTGTGAAAGGAGGGCATACGATGAAGTTCACGCACTCGCAAACCTCGCCGCGGCCAGCTACTACATTCTTTGCCAACTCTACGCCCTCGGCGGGGAGAGTGTTCATCTTCCAGTTACCTGCAACAATCTTCTTTCTCATTTTTCTGTAAGTTTTGTTTATGTTTTGTACCAATTTTCTTCTTAATTCTGCCAAAGCCCCCAAAATTGCATAAGGTGTGCTATTTTGAGGCTGCTCGCAGGTGTGAAAACCGCAGCATACTGAGGCGTATGTGAGGATTTTCACAGCAAGGCAGACGCCAAAAGAGCCGCCTTATTCAATTTTACTCCGCTTTCTGTGAGTCTATCCACGCCTTAATCTCGGCTGTTGCGAGGCCCAACTTGTTCTTCTTGTTGAAGCCGCAGAGGTCGTTGAAGAGCTTGCCGCCACCATTTGCCGCCGTATTCTGGAACGACTCAACGGTGATGTAACCCATCTTCTGGATATGCTCAACCCACTCGGCGGGGATACCTGCCTCGGTGTACTTCTCGGCGTCATCTGCCACAACCTTCTTCTCGGGGCGCATTGTCGGGAAGAACAACACATCCTGAATCGAGGGCTGGTTAAGCATAAACATCGCCAAGCGGTCGATACCGATACCCATACCCGAGCACTGGGGCATACCATACTCCAAAGCGCGCACGAAGTCCATATCGATAAACATCGCCTCGTCGTCACCCTTCTCCGAGAGCTTCAGCTGCTCCTGGAAGCGCTCATACTGGTCAATCGGGTCGTTAAGCTCCGAATATGCGTTACAAAGCTCCTTACCATTTACGAACAACTCGAAACGCTCCGTCAAATCGGCATTGTCGCGGTGACGCTTACACAGGGGCGACATCTCGCGCGGATAGTCGCAGATGAATGTAGGCTGAATCAAATCCTCCTCGCAATACTGACCGAAGATAGCGTCGATGAGCTTACCCTTACCCATAGTGTCGTCAATCTCGACATTCAGGCGCTGACAAGCCTCGCGCAGCTGCTCCTCCGACTGGCCTGTGATGTCGTAGCCGGTCTTCTCCTTGATGGCATCGGTCATCGTCAAGCGGCGGAAAGGTGCCTTGAACGAAATCTGCCTGTCGCCGATTGTAAGCTCCGTAGTGCCGTTTGTAGCCAAAGCCACGCGCTCCAACATCTGCTCGGTGAACGACATCATCCACTTGTAGTCCTTGTACGCCACATAAATCTCCATGCAGGTGAACTCGGGGTTGTGCGTGCGGTCCATACCCTCGTTGCGGAAGTTCTTGCCGAACTCATACACACCGTCAAAACCGCCCACGATAAGGCGCTTGAGGTACAACTCCGTAGCTATTCGCATATAGAAATCGGTGTCCAAGGCGTTGTGGTGCGTGATAAAAGGACGCGCCGAAGCACCTCCGGGGATAGGCTGCAAGATAGGAGTTTCAACCTCGACATAGCCATGCTCGTTGAAGAACTCGCGCATAGTGGCCATAATCTTCGCACGCTTGACGAAGACCTCGCGCACATGGGGATTTACCACCAAGTCCAAATAACGCTGGCGATAGCGCACCTCGGGGTCGGTCAGGGCGTCAAACTGCTTGCCATCCTTCTCCTTTACGATGGGCAACGGACGGATAGACTTCGACAAAATGGTAAATCGCTGGCAATGTACCGACTTCTCGCCTGTGTTGGTGATGAAGGCAAAACCCTCCACGCCGATAAAGTCGCCAATGTCCAACAACTTCTTAAATACGGTGTTGTACAATGTGGGGTCGCCCTCGGGGCAGATGTCGTCACGACGGATATAGACCTGAATGCGGCCTGTGTGGTCCTGCAACTCGAAGAATGAGGCACTACCCATAATGCGGCGGCTCATAATACGACCTGCGATGCGCACCTGAGCAAACTGCTCGGTTGTCGCCTCCGAAAGATTTGCCGAAATCTCGGCAGCCGTGTTCGTCACCTCGAACATCTCGGCAGGATAGGGCTCGATGCCCATCTCGCGCAGGGTCGAAAGTGACTTACGACGCAAAAGTTCTTGTTCGCTGAGTTCTACGCTCATAATATATCGTTTTTTAGATTTTTTTGTCCTTAATTTTCAAATTCCAACAGCCTTCACGCCATTTGGGGACAAAGTTACAAGTTACAATTCAAAATTCAAAATTAAGAATTCAAAATTGCCTACGCCAATCTCCCTAAATTCCTTAATCTCTCTAAATTCTATTTTGGGAGATAGACTCTCGCGGTCGCATGCGCTCCCTCAGAGTGACGGTTTTGGGGGATAAAAAAAGTGCTGCGCCTTTGGCCGAGGCGCAGCGATTAACATGAAAAAAAATTGAAGATGCCACAACAATCGACAAAAAATGACATCTTCGCTTTCGGGCTTGGGGTTATAGGTCTTTTGGGGCAGCCCCTCCCGACGCCGCAAGGCACATATTTCGGCGCCCTGCCACTTGTGAGTTGCACCCCACCCAAGGAGTGCAACTCTAAATTTTTGAGCAATTATTTATTGTGCGTTTTGCTTTACGGCTTCAACTATTTCCAATAAACATCACTTGAGTCCAAGTCGGTATTCAATGTCCAGCCATTGTATGCATAAAGCACGCAAATATTATGGCTAGTAGCAGGAATGTTGTTGAATGTACAACCAGAAACATTTACGATGTGATTTACACCATCATTGTTCTGAATTGTTATAGCACCCTCGCCACCAAAATCGCCATTGAAAGTACAATCCTTAATGTTGTAAGTTGCACCAGATACTGTTTCGTTAATGTAAATACCTTGTGAGCCCTGACCATTGAAAGTACAATTAGAAATAGTGTAAACACCATTTGCATCCTTACTTGCACCGAAAACCAAATGGCCCCAAGCCTTATTAGGCATTCTCAAAATTTCGCAATTCTCAATTGTGAACTCATCGAACAACTCTGCACGAACCTGCAAATTAGAAAATTCAATTTTTGTTGAGCCATCGCCAATGATGTGCAATGTTTTTCTTGCTACATTATTAGAGTAAATATCTGCATTATAAGTACCTGATGCTAACTCAATAGTCTCAACGCTGGCATTTGCCAATGCATTCTTTAACTCAGTCTGTGTAGTTGCCTTTGCTACTGTATCGCGCAACTCGGGATTAACAACTACACCGCCATTCCAGTTGTTGTAACCAACATTTGTGGTTACACCGGCAGCGATAGAGGTAGCCTTGATAACCTCGCCTGCATCATCACCAGAGTTAGTCGCAGTGTTGTGCTGGATAGTAATCTGAGAATCTGCGCCAACATTGTTGAAACGGATAACGCGGTCGCCAATGTTCTTGAACTCGTTGTTTGTAATAACTACAGCCTTCAAATCACATGTACCCTGAACTCCAACAGCGTTGTGACCGGTAGTGTCAAACTCGTTATCGGTAACAGTAACACCATTTACATTCTGTACATATACGCCCTGATAGCAGTTGTTGAACTTACAATCCTTAACAACGATGTTCTTAACATGACCGTTTGTAGCAGACTCGTTGTAGTAACGAATTGCTGCGCCATTGCTTGAAGCTGTACCGCCAGTTGTGAAAGTACAACCCTCGAAAGTAACACCATTGTATGTAGTCTCTGCATCAGAAGTGTTGATGTCAATCTTACCGGTGAACGCTACATTCTGGAACTTGATGTTCTCCATATGCAAAGTGTTGTAGTAAACACTACCGCTCTTATCTACATCAAGAACATAGTCGTGTACATTTGTTCCGTATGCGTGACCTGAAGTAGTAACCAAACCTGCAATAGTAGCACCCTCAGCACCAACGATTGTGACATTCTTAAGTGTAGTAGTGTACTTAGGAGTAGAATGCCATGCACCATCACCAAGGTGTGCCTTAAACGCAGCGGCATCGGTAGTAGTGAAATCGTGAGTCTCGCAGTACATTACAGTGTTGTTAGACGCTGTAGGACGACCCATGTAAACAACGCCATAGTTTACATTAGCAGTCAAGTGGATAATCTCACCATCAGCTGCTGCATCCAAAGCTGCCTGCAAACCAGCAGTATCAGCAGTGTAGTAACCCTGAGCGATAACATTCTTACCAGCCTCAATCTCACCGATATCGGTAGTTGCAACGGTAGTCATGTTTACAATAGTGTTGTTCTTGCAAGTACCATCGCAGTTGAAGTTACCTACAATGCGACCCATAATATACTTATCCTTACCACCGGCATACTGACCATCAGTTCCGGCAACGGTGCAATTAGTGAGCTTATTGCCCTCAACAGCCTTTAACTGATTGTTGCTTGCGCAGATGTAACCGATAACACCACCGAGCTTATAACCACCCTTTACTTCGCAGTCAGTAAGCGTACAGTTTGTAACAGATGTGTAGCCATAACCTACAACACCACCGGTGTACTTACCACCCCAAACTGAAGAGTTGCTGATTGTAATCTTATCAACGCCCGCGTTGCATGAACCTGCAATAATACCGGCAGTTGAGTTGCCTACCAAGCTACCCTTAACATGGATATTGTCCAATACAACATTCTTGAGTGCGCAGCTATTAGCTATAAACAAACCTGCCTCAGTCTCAACATTGGTTGCAGTCTCAATCTTAGCATTCTTAATAGTGTAGCCCTGACCATCGAAAGTACCCCAGCGATCAATATTAATAGGATCAATAGTAGCACCCTTAAGGTCGATATCAGCACCCAACTTGATAGTCCAAGTCCACTTATAGTAGAAAGCAACACCCTTACCACCGTTTACCTCTGCATAGTTAGAGTAATCTGTACCCAGACCGTTAGAGTACAAATCAGCCCAATCAGCATTCAACTTGCTCAAAGCCAAAAGGCCCTCTGCGCTGTTAACTGTGATTGTGCGAGTAGCTGCCTCGATAAGATTAGCCGGAATATCGTCAGTAAAGCCGGGAACGGTTGTAACATTGAACTCGTTGGTAGTAGTAAGCAAGTTACCTACGATATAAGTGCGGTAGTTGCGCTGTACGGGAACGGTTGTGTAGTTGCGCTCGATAGGAGCTGTAAAGTTGGTAGCATCCTCTGAAACCTCCATCTTTACATCTACCAACTCACGGTCATTTACCAATACATAGTTCATTGCCAACATGTCGTAGCTCTGGCTACCTACGGTTGCAGTGGCAGGAGATGTAGGAAGAGCTGCCCACTTGTAAGTGAAAGTCTCGTAATCATCGGTAGCAACTACGCCTGTTGCAAGGTTCAATGTGCTGTGAGCGCGTACAGTTACCTTTGTAGCTACGGCATCAAAACCTGCGTTTGCAGCCTTGGTCTTGTCGGCAGTTGCGATGTTAATCTGAGCAAATGGACGAGTAAGCTCGATAGTGTGAGTCTTCTTTGCCGGGTCAATGTTAGTCTGATACTTGTAGAAAGCATCGTACTTGTCGGCATTGCCGTCGAACTCGGTAGCAGTAATCGCCATAGTCTTGTGCTCAAGGCTTACCTCATAAGGAGCATCGGTGTGATCAGCCCAGAAAATAGCTGAATAGGTACGACCCTCAACCAAAGAGATGTTGATTTTAGTAGAACCAACGAAATTGGCTACCTCTCCCTCCAACTCAGGAAGATATACACCGTTCTCGTCGTAGAAAGCATACTGAAGGTGGTTGGTGCTCTGACCCTTACCATCCTCCGCACGAGTCATCAACTCCGGAGAGCTGACGCTGAACGATACCAAAGATTCATTGCCTACCACAGCTGAATCATCCTTGGTACAAGCAGTTGCCAACATACCCAATGCGGCAACAACTAAGAAAAGTTTTTTCATAGTTTAATTTTTGCCACACCAACTCCAAATGTGATTTTCTTAAACAGAAAGTGTGGAGCCGATTAGTCTATCTGATACGAGGTTCTGGAATACCTTTGGACAAATAAACAATACCCCACACCCGTATTGACGGATATGGGGGACACCCCTATCGAAGAATCAATACAGAGTGACGAGTGTGTTGCTTTCCCTGTCCATTGAAATTTTCCAGATTTCGTATCAAGGATAAAAGCTAATACACTTTCATCAAAATTATGTAGTTGCTAAAGTTTACAACATTCAGCCCTACAAAGATATTACATTTTTTCCATAAACAAACTATTTACACAAAAAAAAATCTCCCCGCGTAACACGCAGAGAGATTATCATACCTTATTATATAATACGCGCGACGATTTATCGCATAAAAAGCAGCATGCCGGCGCCCGCGAGCGCAACACCGCCGCAGAGTACGCAAGCGATTAGATATTGATATCCAAAATCTCGAACTTCAACACTCCGGCAGGAACCGTAACCTCGACAACCTCGCCCTTCTTCTTGCCCAGCAACGCCTTGGCGATAGGAGTGCCGATAGCCAGCTTGCCCTCGCGCAAATTTGCCTCATTTTCCGACACGATGGTGTAAGTAACCTGCTTTTTATTGTTGTGGTTCAACAGTGTCACCTTGCTCAGAATCTGCACCTTGCTCTTGTCAATCTTCGACTCGTCGATAACTCGAGCATTGGTCAAAGTCTGCTCCAACTGCGCAATACGCATCTCCAACAAGCCCTGCGCCTCACGCGCAGCATCATACTCGGCATTCTCCGACAAGTCACCCTTGTCGCGTGCCTCGGCAATAGCTGCCGAAATGGCGGGACGCTCCACAGAGCGCATATGCTGAAGCTCGTCTTTCAGCTTCTGCAAACCTTCCGCCGTCAGATAAATAATCTCTTGTGCCATAGTTTTATATAACAGTAAAAAAAGCCAGAATCCTAATCCCTACGCCATATCGTCTGAATTAGAATCCCGATTCAACAATAATATTCTCTTTTGGTAAGGCAAAGATAATGAGAATTTTTGAATGCCCCAAATTTTTCGCCTTTAATTATTTGAGGGTGCCGACGACACCCTCAAATACCATGCGTTCTACTTCGACTGCTCCGCAGCGCTTATATCGGCAGAGGTCGCGTCAAAATTTACCAAATGCACCAAAGTCTGCAACTCGCGCAACATATTACGCTTCTCAATCTTCGGCGAATATACATAACAGTCGATAGTGATAACCTCATTCGTAGCACTATTTACCGTGGTGTAGCTCACATAAGGGCCTCCCATAAAATAGTTCTCGACATCCCACAAGCCAACCATCTCAATCCACGGTTGCGAGCCGATGCGCATCGTACGATATGCGGGGGTGTAAGGCATATATTCCAGACCCGTTTCGTCGGGAATCTGCTTAACGGTAGTCATATATGAGCCATCCTTCGGGCCAGGAATGCGCGAGGCGAAGCGATTACGCGCCTTAACCAAAGCCTTTGCCGAGAGAGATTTTTCGCCCTCGTAAGGATACTTATAGATGAAAAATCCCTGACTTGCTGTGGGGAACTCCTGCGAAATCCACACCATATCGTCGCTTTGCGTACGCAACATATAGTGGTCGGGGATGGTGATATCTACGCCGAAGTTTTTGCGCACCAAATCGCTCAGTGAATGTGAAGTATAACGCTTGGCATATGCTATGCGGCGGTCGCGCTCGGCCTTCTCCAAAACCTGCATCAGATTCTCGCCATTCGCACCCACATAGTCGGCAACGACATCATTGTTGGGGCCTTTTATGGTCACAAACACCTGAGGCTTCGCCGTAACATCATAGCGCACCGTAATCGATGGCTCGGCGAACTCCTTATCGATATTCACGACCACAATATTGCGATGTGTTCGCGTGAGGCTCTTGAAGTTATTGGGCATAATGCGCATAACATCGAACGCCGGCTCATATGTCGGCAACTCCTTAACGGGCTGCTCAAGGAAATAGCGCAGCGTATCGCCCAACTCGCTCTGCCATTGAGGTTGGCCACACACCAAAATAAGTTCATAGGGGCGACCCTGAGCCGTTTCACCCGATGAAACAATATGCAGAGCCTTACATCCCACCATAGATATTGCAGCCATCGCCACAATCAAAATATTTACAAAAAAGCGTTTCATAACAATATCTTCTATATCTTAATCTTATTATCAATTAGTATTACAACCCCTAATCCTCTTCTACCCATACTACCTTTGGTAGAGCAACACTTGGATTGGTAGTCTCTGAAAATTCAATATCGGTTCGGTTTGTCCATTTTGAATCACCGGCTATCAAATCTATGATTTTTTGAGCCGAATCATCATCAAGTTTATATTCGTATTTGACATGGGATACTTTACCGGTGTTTTTATTTTTTATCTCCTTATAAAGTTTTATACCACAAAACTCTTTTCCCTCACCTAAATCATGATAAACCAACTCTTGTACATAAGGTGGCATATCTAATGACTCTTTATTGTATGAATGATCGATAAAATGAACATCGGTAACACTCTCCATTCCTTCATCGCTTCTAAAAGCTGTGAATATGCCATCATCGTAGAATACAAGATAAACATCGTTGCCATTAGCTTTTGCCTTTATAATTTCCATTACCTTACCATAGCGTGTATAGAATCTTACTCCCAGAGGAGCATCTTCCTGCTGTGATTGAGTATATGCTGTTTGTGTAGGAGCATCTGCCTGCGCAGGTTGCTTGCCCTCTGCCATTGCCATCGTTGCCAATAACAGCAACGACAAACTCAAAAATATCTTTCTCTTCATACGCTTTAATAGGTCTGCCCGATTTTTAACAAAATTCAAATCATAGAATGATTATCCATACAAAATTAACTAAAAAATCAGTTTGCACAAAATATATACCCATTTTCAACAAAAAAGCATTACTTTTGCTGAACGATAAATGAAGAGATAATTATATGAAGATAAAGCCCTTCAATTTTATACGCCGACTCTACCCCGATATGATATGGGAGATAGACGACCCGAATGGAGTGTTTCTAACCTTCGATGACGGTCCCACACCCGGCATTACGGAGTGGATTTTGGATACTTTGAAGCGCTATGATGCCAAAGCGACATTCTTTGTGTTGGGCAAGAATGCCGAGATGTATCCCGACCTCTACCAGAAAATTTTGGACGAAGGGCATAAAATCGGCAACCACACCTACTCTCATCAGAAGGGTTGGGGTATGCCACTCGAAAAATATATCGAGGATGTCGATTTTGCCGACACCATTCTTCACACCAACCTTTTTCGTCCGCCATACGCTCGCGTGACACCTTCGCAAATGCGTGCTGTGGGTCAGCGATACAAGATTATCATGTGGAATATCCTTTCGCGCGATTACACATCGACAATTTCGCCCGAGGAGTGCAGTCGAGGCGTAGTAAAGCATATCGAGGCGGGCAGCATCATCGCCTTCCACGATAGCGAAAAGTCGTTCCGAAATATGAGTTACGCCCTGCCTAAGGTACTCCAAAGAGTTCAGGAGCTGGGATTGAAGTGCAAAATTATCGAGCTATAACGCCATGAGAGTCATCGTCGCCATAACGGGTGCCAGCGGAGCTATTTACGCCCGTCAGACACTGCAACAGCTCATCTCTGCCGACGAGGTGGAGCAGATAGCCCTTGTCGTAAGTGAAAAGGGTGAGCAGGTCGTGGCATTCGAGAAGGAGTCGTTGCCCTCGTCGGAGAAAATCGTGCGCTACGCCAACGACGACATGTTCTCCCCCATTGCCAGCGGCTCGGCCTCTTGGGATGCGATGATTATCGTGCCGGCATCTATGGGCTCCATCGGGAGGATTGCTTCGGGGGTGTCGCTCTCGCTTATTGAGCGAGCTGCCGATGTTATGCTCAAGGAGCGTCGCCGACTGATTGTAGTTGCGCGCGAAACGCCCTATTCGCTTATCCACCTGCGCAATATGACCACGCTGACCGAGGCGGGAGTCATCGTTTTACCCGCATCGCCATCGTTTTATGCTCACCCCGAGGGGTTGGAACAGGCGACAATGACCGTAGTTGAGAGAATCATCGCGCATGCAGGCATTCAGATGCCACACCACTCGTTTTCGGGCAAGTAACTCAAAATAATGAAAGACAGAGATTTGTAATTGCAAAAAAATTACTATCTTTGCCGCACTGAAAAAATTTTAACAAAAAACTATACATTTATGACTATCACAGCGTCTGATATTAAGATTGGTATGTGCATCGAGATGGATGGCAAGACTTTCCTTGTTGTAGATTTCCAGCACTGCAAGCCGGGTAAGGGTCCCGCATTTGTTCGTTCAAAGCTCAAGAACTTGGAGAACGGTTATGTTCTCGAGAAGACTTTCTCTTCTGTAAGCCAGAAGATTGAGCAGGTTCGCGTTGAGCGTCGTCCCTATCAGTTCACTTACGAGGATGATTTGGGCGCACACTTCATGCACACCGAGACTTTCGAGGAGATTAACATCGACAAGAACCTTATCGACAACTACGATTTGATGGCTGACGGCCAGATTGTAGAGGTTATGTTCCACACCGAGAAGGAGGCTGTTCTTTCAGCTGAGCTTCCTCCCGTACTCGATATGGAGGTTATCTACACCGAGCCGGGCATCAAGGGTGATACAGCTTCAACATCTTCATTGAAGCCTGCTACCGTAAACACAGGTGCAACCGTTAAGGTTCCTTTGTTCGTAAACACAGGCGACAAGATTCGTGTTGATAGCCGCACTCGCGAGTATAAGGAGCGTATCCGCTAATTATTCGCATAGCGACATATACTTTAGGTCTGCATCCGAAAGATGTGGACCTTTTTTGTTCAGTAGCATGCCTTTATTGCAGATTTTTAGCTATATTTGTCCTGACGAAACCTTCTTCATTCATGAAACACGATGTATTCATAAGCTATTCGCGTGCTGACTCCGCCATTGCCGACCGCATATGCGAGGCCTTCGACAAGGCAGGTATCAGCTACTTTATCGACCGCCAGGGCATTGGCGGAGGCTTTGAATTCCCCGTAGTTCTGGCCGAGGCTATTGTCGAGAGTAAGGTTGTATTGTTCCTCGCCAGCAAGAGCTCGTATGAGTCAAAATTTACAAATGCCGAGCTCACCTTTGCATTTAACGAGAAACCAAAGAACTCGATACTCCCTTACATTATCGACGGCAGCACTATGCCTCCGGCACTGCGATTTGTCTTTAGCAGCATAAATTGGCGCACCATAGAGTCGCACCCCATCGAGCCCACTTTGGTGGATGATATTTTGAAGATGCTGGGCCGCGACGAGGAGAGCGTACTCCGCGCAAAGGCAGAGGAGGAGCGCAAAGCCAAAAAGAAGGCCGCCGAGGAGGAGGCTCGACGCAAAGCCGAGGAGCAAGAAATAAAGGAGCAAACAAGGTTTTGGAATGAGGAGATACAACGCGAGGAAAAGGAGAAGCGACTACGCTACGAACAAAGACAAGCACGCATCGAGAAGATTAAGAATATCGCCTCAATAATAGTGATTGTTATAGTGTTTAGTATAGGTGCAGTCGGAATATTTGTCGAAGCAAAGCGATGGTGGACCGAGCGCCAAGAACAGCAACAACCATCCACCGAGCAGACAACAACGGACTCTCTGAAAATAGCGCAAGAGCAGACAGAAACACAACGCCCTGCCAATAAACAAACCACCAACCAAGCAACCCCTGAAAAAGCGAAGCAGGAGGCAGAGGCACAACGCCTTGCAGATGAAAAAGCGGCTGCTGACCAAGCTGCAAAAGCGAAATCGGAAGCCGACCGCAAAGCAAAAGAAAAAGCTGAAGCAGAGCGAAAGGCCGCCGAAAAAGCAGCAGCGGAGCAGGCCGCCAAGGAGAAAGCCGAGCAGGAACAGAATATTGAGGTAAAGATTCAAAAGGCCATAGCGGAGAACAACACCGAAATAGACATCGATAAATTCAAAAATGCCTTCGACCAAGCAACCCAAGCTGCCGAAAAGAGCTACAAAGTGGGCGACTATTACAACAACGGCACCAAGGAGGGCGTGGTATTTTATGTCGATGCAACAGGCAAGCATGGAAAGATTGTGAGTCTTGCACAAAAATACTTGCAATGGTGTACAAAGGCACAGGATGATAAGGGAATAGTCGTTGGCACAACAAGTAAGACTGATGGTAAGGCGAATACCGATAAGGTTATGACGCGTGCCGATAGTCGGGAATATACAGCCTTTGTATGGTGTAGAAATATGGGTAAAAGTTGGTATCTGCCGGCAATAGAGGAGTTGAAGTTGTTATTGCTCAATGACTCGGTGCATGATGCGGTAAATAAAACTCTTGAAAGTCGAGGTGCTACAAAATTGTATAATAAAGGAGGTTTGAAAGGCTACTGGTCATCAACTGAATATGCAGATTATAAACCTAAGTTCTGCGCGTGGTTTGTCGATATGTACGATGGCCTTACCTACAACGGCTATAAGAACTTCAGCTTCTATGTGCGCGCTGTCTCCGCTTTTTAATATTTAGGCTTAAGGCTTTAATTTTATGTGCGACTGCTTTTGGCCGTCGCACTTTTTTATCAAATCGTCATGCCACATTATGAGCGTTAGCAAATAATGACCGGCATCCCTAAGGCTAATTATTTCGGTAGAGATGCTATTCCTCGCCTTTGGCTCGGTGGCATGACACTATCTTAGCTCTTTGCTCTTTCATCTTTTCTTTGTATATTTGTGTCATAAGAAAGATTTTTTATGGCATACGATATTTTTATAAGCTACCGCCGCACCGACCGTGACGGATTGAATAGCGGGACATATATCGCACGAACGATTAAGCAGGAACTTGAGCTTGAGGGGTATCAGGACCGCGTATTCTTTGATTACAGCGAGCTGAGCGACAACGAGTTCGAGGATGTGATTCTTGGCGCTATCAAGCAGTGCAAAATCTTTGTGCTGGTGCTGTCGAAGGATTCGATGATGCGTTGCGTAAACGAGGGCGATTGGGTGCGTCGCGAGATTCTGCATGCACAGGAGTGCGGACTAAAGATCATTCCCATTGAGCCGGATAACCTCTTCAACGGCTACCCCGAGGGTTTCCCTAAAGAGCTGGATGTGGTGAAAAAGACGCAGCACACCCGAGTACACACCGACTCAAGCTTTGAGCGCGACATCCAAGCGATGATTAAGACTCGCATAAGCCCGATTCTGCCCCCTAAAAAAATTCCGGCCGCGTATGGGGCATTGGTACGCATAGATTGCGACATCGCCTGCCGTATATTCTGCTTCGGCAAGTCTATGGGCCATACACGCAAGGGCATAACAGAGATTCGACTGACAAAAGGACTTCAAAAACTCTCGTTCGTTGGCGTAGAGAGCGATGCGGAGCATTATGAATGTGAATTGGATGTGCGCGACCTTGAATACGCTTATTATATAAAAGTCAGCCTGTTAGAGGCGTACAACGCACGCAAAAAGCGAGAGGAGGAGCTGCGTATAGCAAGACTCATAGCGGCCGGGAAGGGTCGCGATGGTGTATATCAGGCAGGCGATTACTACAAAAGTGACGACAAGGAGGGCGTGGTCTTCTGGGTCGATGAAACGGGTACTCACGGCAAGATTATAAGCCTCGACCAAGCGTCGCTACAATGGTGTACGGATAAACAGTTCGCCTTAGCAATCTCGACCAAGGCAACAAACGAACAAGAAGGCATAAAGAATACGAACAGAGTGATGCGCCGCTCGGATTATGAAGAGTATCCCGCATTTACATGGTGCCGCAACAAGGGCAAGGAGTGGTATCTGCCGACAGTTGCGGAGTTGAAAACCTTATCGGAGAATTGCGAGGCGGTGAATGCCACACTTGAAAAAAGGGAGGCAACAAAGATTAAGAAGGGCTTTTTCTCCTCGGATGGATATTGGTCCTCGCAAGAGAAGAGTCACAAAACAGATTATAGCGCATGCTTTGTATGGATGTTTGGCGGAGGAGTAAACGATGCCGTAAAGAGCGAAAGATATAATGTTCGCGCCGTATCAAAATTTTAACAACAAGGGAGGGTGCCAAACTTTGGTTTGACACCCTCTCGTCATTCTAAGGGAGCGCAAGCGACCGCGAGAGCCTATTCTTGAGAATCTATCGCCCCAAAGAGATTCTCACGCAAAACTGCGTTTTGCTCAGAATGACATAGGGAAATTAAGGAGTTTAAGGAGTTAAGAGAATTTAGGGAATTTTGGAGCTTTTTGCGTCAGCGCTAATTTCCCTAAACTCGCTAAAACAATTTTGAATTTTCGCAAGCAAGGCAGATGCCGAAAGAGCCTTGTTAGCAACCCTATCTCTTCCCAAGAATTCGTATAACAAGAGCTATTTTGAAGCTGCTCGAAGTTCACGAAAGCGCAGCATACTAAGGCGTATGTGAGCATTTCGGGAACAAGGCAGATGCCGAAAGAGCCTTGTTATACGGATTATCACCTATTATTATATCTTTCACTGACAATACTCCAATCGAGAACCTCCCACAACGAACGCACTCCGTCAGCGCGAGCATTGCGATGATCGATATAATAGGCATGCTCCCATACATCTATGGCAAGCAGTGGCGTAAGACCCTCGGTAAGAGGTGTTCCGGCATTCTGCTTACTTATAATATAGAGTTTACCTTTATCGTCAGCGGCGAGCCACACCCATCCCGAGCCAAAGAGAGATAATGCCTCGGATGTCATCTTCTCCTTCAATGCCTCTACTCCGCCATAGCTCTCCTCAATTGCCGCCTGAAGCATACCTTCGGGCTCCTTCTTCGGTGTGGGCGAGAGTTGTGCGAAGTAAAGTTCATGATTTGACACCTGCGCCGCATTATTGAATATAGGCCCATTGGATTGGCAGATTATCTGCTCCAACGGCATGCCCTCGAAGCGAGTACCGGCGATAAGTTCGTTAAGTTTATTAACATACGCCGCCAAGTGCTTGTCGTGATGATAATGTAGCGTCTGCTCCGAAATATAAGGCTCCAAAGCTGCAATATCGTATGGCAGTGGAGCAAGAACAAAGAGTAATGTTGCTGTTGCGTTCATAATTTTTGTAAGGTTTGATAATTATAAATTTGATACTCTGCACCAACTGCAAATTTAATGCCTTGCCGATATAAGATGTAAGGTTTTGGATATTTGGAGATTATTTTCTAACTTTGCCATAATTATTACTTTGAAATTCAGATGCCGAGGCTCTATATCATAGCAGGTTGCAATGGTGCAGGTAAAACTACTGCGTCGTATGCCGTTTTGCCCGAGATGTTGGAGTGTCGCGATTTTGTCAATGCCGACGAGATTGCGCGAGGCTTATCGCCATTCAACCCGGCAAGCGTGTCGATTGAGGCAGGCCGCCTTATGCGCAAGCGCATGGATATACTGATGTCAGAGGGAGCCGACTTTGCCTTTGAGACAACTTTGGCTACGCGATATTACACGCGTCTGATTCGAGAGGCTCAGGAGCGCGGATATTTCGTGTCGTTGCTCTTCTTCTGGTTACCTTCGCCCGACCAAGCCGTAGAGCGTGTAGCACGCCGCGTGGAGGAGGGAGGACATAATGTTCCTGCGGAGGTTGTGCGTCGCCGCTATTACAGAGGCATACGCTATTTAACCTCGCTGTATACCCCATTATGTGATTATTGGGTAATTTACGACAATAGTTCTGCCGATGGTGTCAAAAAAATCGCCTACGGCACAAAAGACGAAATAAGAGAGTTGGTTGATCCGTTATCATACCGTAAGATATGCAAAATGTAGAAGAACATAATATGAGCGATAAAGAGCTGGAGCAGTTGCAAGAGAAGATTGATGCCGGCATTCTGTTGGCGCAGCAACGCTTGAAAGAGAGGGTAAAACGCGAGGATGGCGAGTTAGTCGTGATGCGTGATGGTAAAATCATGCACCTGCATGCCGACGAGTTAGAGTAACGCACGGCAAAATATAATGCCATATTAAGATTGGCGTATCGTAAAAGAGAGAGCCTCGGGATTGATTCCGAGGCTCTCTCTTTTACGATACCTTACTATTATAGATTTTCCAAAGTATACTTCACCATCTTATTGCGGATGTGGACATTATACGAAGGATACATCGAGTGATTCTGGTCGGGATATATCATCATATCATACATCTTGCCGGCGCGATTCAAGGCGTGGCACATCTCCATAGCATTCTGCACATGCACATTGTCATCTGCCGAGCCGTGGATAATCAAAAGGCGTGTACGGTCGCTCAAGCGGTCAGCAAAGTTGATAGGCGAGTTATCGTCATAACCTGCGGGGTTATCCTGCGGCAAATCGTTGTAAATCTCGGTATAAATAGTGTCATAGTAACGCCATGAGGTTATGGGAGCCACAGCGATAGACATCTTGAAGATGCCGTCACCCTTCAAGGCGCAACCCAAAGCCATGAAGCCACCAAACGACCAGCCATAGATACCGATACGCTCCGCGTCGATATAAGACTGCTCACCGAGCCAACGCGCAAACGAGAGCTGGTCCTCAACCTCCAACTTACCCAACTGTCCATAGGTCTGCTTCTTGAACTTCTCGCCCATAAAGCCCGTACCGCGACCATCAACGCAAGCTACAAGGTAGCCATTTGCTGCCATAACATACTCCCAGCCCATGCCGAAGTTATCGCTTACCGACTGTGAGCCCGGACCGGAATATTGAGTCATCAATACGGGATACTTCTTCGCGGCATCGAAATCCACAGGCTTGATGAAGTAGGCATTGAGTTTGTCGCCACGCTCGGTAGTGAATGTGAAGAACTCCTTCGTGGGTAACGATTTCATCTTCTCCGCCAACTCCTTATTCTCGACCAAAGTGCGGATGCTCTCGCCCTTGCTGTTGCAAATCTCCACACGGCGAGGAGTATTGGCATTCGAGAAGGTCGAGATATAATACTTCATACCTGCCGAGGGCGAAATAGAGAATGTTCCCTCGCCCAAAGTCAAGCGCTGCTTATGCTTGCCCTTATAATCGACAGAATAGAGGTTACGACGCAAAGGCGACTCCTCGGTTGAGATGTAATAAATCTTCTTGTCGGTAGTCTCCACAACCTGCGTAACCTCCCACTCGCCTGCGGTAAGAGGAGCAACAAGACCCTTCTCGATTGAGTAGAGGTAGATATGGTTCCAACCTGTGCGGGTTTCGCTCGTTACGATAAAGCGGTCCTCATCAATGAAGCGGATAATATCCGAAGTACGCTCAACATAGATGGGCGACTGCTCATCATAGATTGTGCTCTGCTTGCCATCGGCATGGCAAACGATGACCTCCAGATGATTCTGCTTGCGGTTCAGACGCGAGAAATAGAGTTCTCCGGCAGGAGTCCAGCCTAAAGAGGAGATATATTGGTCGGGGTTAGGGCCTACATCGACCTTGCTCTTCTGGCCGGTTGCAATATCATAGAGCCACACCTCAACGATAGAGTTCACATCGCCTGCCTTGGGATATTTGAATGTATAAGGCTTATTGTAAAGCGTACCGTTAAACATCATCATCTCGAACAGGGGCACCTGGCTCTCGTCAAAGCGCATATAAGCAATCTTCTTCGAATCGGGCGAAAAAGCGTAGCCCTGTGTAAAGCCCAACTCCTCCTCATAAACCCAGTCGGCAGTACCATTAATGATATGGTTCCACTTGCCATCGGTTGTAATTGCCGTCGGCTCCTTGCCCAGCTCGCCAACATATAGGTTGTTATCCTTCGCGAAAGCTACCAACTTCGAGTCGGGAGAGAGCGTAAGGTCGCGCACATCCTTAAGTGTTGCAACGCTCTTACCATCATTGACGGTCACAATTTCATAATCGACATATGCCGAATGGCGATATACCGAGCGATAATTATTACCCAGGATAATCATATCCTCGTTGGGCGAGAATTGATACGACGCGAAGCGACCCTTATAGAGTGTGTCGCACACCTCGGCGTCAGCATAGCTGTGACGAATAATCGCGCCGCGCTTATTTACGGTGTAATGCTCGCCATCCTGCATCGAGCGCAAGCCCGATACACCCTGGTGCATACGATTAACCTTCACCAAATCGGTATAGGTCATTTGTGCGAATGTCGCACTACCGCAGAGCAAAGCCACCACGGTAAGGAGAGTTTTAATCAGAGATTTCAACATGATAATATTTGGTTTATTTACTATAATTCTAAAAATTTCGGTACACAACCCACTCCCCCGACTCTAAATATCGTCGATATTAAATTCATAGCCCAAGCGCTTACCCGTAATGAACTTCGAGTTATCCATCTTGGTATTGAATTGGTCTACCGTCACTCGCTTGCGGTCATCGTACTGAGGCATCAGCAGGTCGAAGTTTACGGCGTAGCATATTGCACTCTCCAGAATAGAGATTAACGCCTCTCGCGTAATGCGCTCCTCGCCAAATTCCGACGGACGAACCAGCGTCTGGCGCTTGCCCTCGACAAAGAAGCACTTCTCGCGATTTATGAAGATGCGACCAATCAAATAACCCTCGTCGGCATTTCGGTTAAACTTAAACGAATCGGAGAGGAAGTTATAGATGTTGATTACACCACAATACGAATTATCGCGGTTCTCCTTGACATACTCATTCTGCCAAATGGCGTGCTTCGACTCAAACTCAAAGATGTCGGTGTGCATCTGGAAAATCAACAGGTCGCTGGCAATCTGCAACTGCGCCTCAAACTTTCCACGGTCGCGATACTCTATACGCACGCGCTTATCCAACTTGCCATCCAACTCATCGTCCAACTCCGAGGCAATCTCAAACGAGATATCCTTCAGTTCGTTGAATGTAGTGAATGTGTTATCAAAAATCTGCTGTTTAAGCGTAGATTTATTAATTATTGTTGCGAGAATTTTCTCGCGCATTGAACTATTGCTCATAGCTTTTATTTTTGGTTTCTTTACTTCAATTTTATCTCCTCACCCTTTTGCAAGGCATCACCCACCTTTTTACGATTCATACGGGCCAATTTCTTCAGACGAATAGCATAATCCTGCGAGATAGAGAGCATTGTTTCGTTCTCCTTCGCCATATGGCGCTGCACATTGCCTAACCACTTCGCCTGCTTACGCTCGATGTAGATTAGTTCGCCTGCGATAGGTTCGCATGTAGATTGGGGGTTGAGCTCGTTATATTTCCTCAGGGTATGTTCCGCAAGGCCGAATGTGCGGGCGATATCCTTAAAGGTATTACCCTCACGCGCCACAACATAATGGGTACGGTTATTCACATACACGCTATATCCATTAAAGGTGCGCTCTGCAACACGATAATTATTCGGGTCTATACGACCTTCGCTCGTTACGGGAGTATCAACACTGCTATTCTCGGCAAAACTCTCCGCCAAGCCCTGCTCTGCTTTGAGGTGTGAGGCGTAGAGCGCAGCACCATCCTCGCGGTCAAGCAGATAGAGCTGATTATCCTCGATAATTTTCGTAAGGCGCTGTGCATAATCGGGAGCTGTGGCATATCCTGCCGCCTTCAATCCGCGAGCCCAACTGCGGTAGTCGGTTGCCGAATATGCAAAGAGGGAATCATAACGAGGTGATTGATCCAGAAAATCGGCATGGTCACGATAAGACTCCTCCACCGAATCATACGCACGGAAGCATTCGCCCTTCTCGTCATCGTCATGATATACGCGGTCACCGGTCCAGTTTTTCTTACATTTTATACCAAAATGGTTATTGGAACTCTTCGCTAAATGGGAATTTCCGCTATCCGACTCCAAAATACCTTGAGCCATGGTGATACTCGCAGGAATGCCATATCGCTCCATATGGTCGATGGCGATATGCTTATAGCGAGCAATATACTCTTCGCGCGTTTGACGCGTTTGCGCCTGCACGACAAATGTACACGCGACAAGAACCGCACAAACACCAACTATTTGTTTCAAAAAAAGCCTCATCTTCGATTGCAACATATTACAAAGCAAAGATAACGCATTTTGTCTAAAATAACAAGTAATATAATAGTAAGGTAATAGAGTTTAACAGAGTTGAGCTAAACAGCTGTACATCAACTGCCCCGCTATCGCTTCAACGACTCAAGTTCCGCTTCGCGAATCTTCTGCAACTCATACATGCGATTACGGTGTCGGATAGCCGCATCGAAGTCTAACTCTTTGGCTGCGCGCTCCATATCCTCGCGAGCTCGAGTTATAAGTTCGTCGAGCGTCTTGGAGTCAATAGCTTGTGTTACGCTATAATCCTTCTCCACATCGGCGGCTACGGCATAATGTTCCTCGACGATTGGGTATGCCGTCATATCTTCAGGTTTTCCCGGGCCCAACAACAGGCTCTGCCCCATGCCGCTCTTTTGAGCCTTGCGCGGCATCTTCCCATGCTCGATATTATATCTCACCTGCTTCTCGCGGCGGCGATTACTCTGCTCCATAGCCGTACGCATCGAGTCGGTACAATAGTCGGCGTACATTATCACACGACCCTCGGAGTGACGCGCCGCACGACCTGCTATCTGTGTAATGGAACGGACATTTCGCAAAAAGCCCTCCTTGTCGGCATCTAAAATTACGACGAGTCCGACCTCCGGCAAATCCAAACCCTCACGCAGCAGATTCACACCTATCAACACATCGAACATTCCGGCTCGCAAATCCTC
Source organism: Alistipes sp. (assembly GCA_017532885.1). The sequence continues at coordinate 27,957 of JAFXIS010000029.1, forward strand.
CAAAATCTGCACTCGCTCCAGCGTATCCACATCCGAATGGATGTAGCGGTTACGAATACCTACGCGGTCAAAATATTTCGACAACTCCTCCGCCATGCGTTTTGTAATGGTGGTAACCAGCACCTTATCATCCGCCTTGACACGCTTGTCAATCTCCTCAATGAGGTTATCTATCTGGTTCTCGGTCGGGCGTACCTCAATTGGCGGGTCTACCAATCCCGTAGGACGAATCAACTGCTCGACAACGACGCCCTCGCTCTTATTCAGCTCATAATCCGCGGGCGTAGCACTCACATATATCGTAGTGCCCATCATCGCCTCAAACTCATCGAAGCGCAACGGGCGGTTATCCTTCGCAGCCGGCAGGCGAAAACCATACTCCACAAGATTCTCCTTGCGGGCTCGGTCACCACCGAACATGGCATGTACTTGCGGCAGCGTGACATGACTCTCGTCGATAATCATCAGGTAATCATCCGGGAAATAGTCCAACAGACAGAATGGTCGCGTACCCTCGGCTCGGCCATCAAAATAGCGGGAATAGTTCTCGATGCCGGAGCAATAACCCAGTTCCTTAATCATCTCCAAGTCATACTCCACCCTCTGCTTTATGCGTTGCGCCTCCATTGTGCGACCCTGCTTCTCAAAAAAGGCAATACGCTCACCCATATCGAGATAAATCTGCTGCACAGCACTATTTATACGCTCGCGCGTGGTGACGAACATATTTGCGGGATATATCGTTACGCTATCCAACGAATCGTAGCTGCGCCCCGTAGCCGGGTCGATGAGCTGAATCGACTCGACCTCCTTATCGAAGAAGGTCACGCGATAGCAATTATCGCCAAATGCCGCCATGATATCCACCGTATCGCCCTTCACGCGGAATGTCGCAGGGGTGAGTTCCAATTCCGTACGGGTATAGAGCGCCTCTACGAGGTTATACAAAAAATGTTTGTAGCTCACCTCGTCACCCACCGCAAGTTTAATCGATGTGGCATGAAAATCGGCAGGATTGCCTATACCATACAGACACGACACGCTCGACACGACTATCACATCGCGGCGTCCCGAGAGCAGCGCCGAAGTGGTACTCAAACGCATCTTCTCGATTTCGGAATTTATCGAAAGGTCCTTTTCAATATAGGTGTCGGTCGTAGGCAGATATGCCTCAGGTTGATAGTAGTCGTAATACGACACAAAATACTCCACCGCATTGTCGGGGAAGAAATTTTTGAACTCTCCATAGAGCTGTGCCGCAAGGGTTTTATTGTGGCTCAAGACGATTGTCGGACGGTTGAAATGCTCGATGACATTTGCCATCGTAAAGGTCTTTCCCGACCCCGTAACACCCAACAAAGTATTATGCTGCGACCGCCCTTCAATCGACTCGATAAGTTGGGCAATCGCTTCGGGCTGGTCACCCGTAGGAGCATATTCCGACACAAGTTTGAAATCCATACGGCAAAGTTAATGAATAAAGAGTAGATATGCAAAGAGGGTGTCCCAAACATTTTGAAGTTGCACGGAATGATGGAGAAGATATATTAGGGAATTTAGGGAGTTTAGGGAACTTAGGGAGAACTTTTGCATCTGCGCTAAACTCCCTAATTTCACTCAAAACACATCGTCATGCCACAATTGGGCAAAGTGTTGATTGGTAGGTACGCATCCGTTTACATTGCCCAATTGAATGGCATCTACCTTTGGAAATACTACCTCACAAGTACGAACTTGGCAGCAAGGGCAAAACAAAGGTAGATCCCATCCCATCACACGCAGGGTATCCCCAAAGTACCTGTAAGCAAATATCGTGCGTGTGATGTGGGATGACAATAATTGAGATTCTCACGCAAAACTGCGTTTTGCTCAGAATGACGGATTAGCTACCACATCGACGGATTGACTACCACATAGCGTCACTCTGAGGAGGGCAAAGCCCGACGCGAGAGTCTAAAAACTGTTGCTCGGAATTTATTAGGGAATTTAAGGAGTTTAGGGAGTTTAAGGAGGGGCATCAGTGCTAAATTCCCTAAATTCCTTGAAACTCACTAAAAAATGTGTGTCCCACAAACTCGGAACACACATTTTTTTTTCAAACAAGGCAGATACCAAAAGAGCCTTGTCTATGCGCTGTATTTCGTCGCAGAATTCGTATAACAAGAGATATTTTACCCCACCACAAGGGTGGTGTTTCCTCCTTGCGGCTCGGCAAAGAAAGTAAACTTTCTCTGCGCTCACTCCGCAGCGTCGGTTGAAGCTGCTCGAAGGTGGGAAAACCGCAGCATACTAAGCGTATGTGAGGATTTTCACAGCGAGGCAGATGCCAAAAGAGCCTTGTTATACGGATTCTATATTTATTACAAGCGCGCCTTAATAGCCTTCGACTCCTCCTCATAACCGGGCTTGTCGAGCAAGGCAAACATATTCTTCTTGTAAGCCTCAACACCCGGCTGGTTGAATGGGTTTACACCCAACATATAACCGCTGATACCGCAAGCCTTCTCGAAGAAGTAGATGAGTGCACCGATTGAAGTCTCGTTGATTGCTGGAATCTCGATACGCAACTGAGGAACGCCGCCATCCAAGTGAGCCAACTGAACGCCCAACTCTGCCATCTTGTTAATCTCAGAGATGCGCTTGCCGGCAAGGAAGTTTAAGCCATCAAGGTTATCACCATCAGCCTCAACCTTTACGGTATGCTTAGCCTCGGCAACCGAAATTACGGTCTCGAACAATGTACGCTCACCCTCCTGAATGTACTGACCCATAGAGTGGAGGTCGGCAGTGAGAGTTACGCTTGCGGGGAAGATACCCAGGCCATCCTTACCCTCTGACTCGCCATAGAGCTGCTTCCACCACTCGGCGATATACTGCAACTTAGGCTCATAAGATGCCAAAATCTCAACCTTCTTGCCTGCCTGATACAACTCGTTGCGTACGATAGCGTACTGCGCTGCCAAGTTCTCCTCAACGGCAACACCCTCGGCAGTAGCTGCCTCCATAGCCTGAGCACCTGCAACCAACGCCTTGATATCGATGCCTGCAACTGCCAACGGCAAAAGACCTACGGGAGTAAGAACAGAGAAACGACCACCCACATTATCAGGGATTACAAATGTGGGATATACCTCATTGGTTGCAAGGGTCTTAAGCGCACCGCGCGCAGCATCGGTAATAGCTACAATACGCTCGGCAGCCTCAGCCTTGCCATAACGCTTCTCCAACTCAGCCTTGATAAGGCGGAAAGCGATAGCGGGCTCGGTAGTTGTTCCCGACTTCGAAATTACGATAGCTGCCACAGAGTAATCCTTCACAGCATCCAAAAGCTCGTAAGTGTAATCCTCCGAGATGTTCTGACCTGCAAAAACCACTGTGGGGTTGTCGTGAGTCTTCTTCAATGACTCGAACGAGTTGCTCATAGCCTCAATCACAGCCTTCGCACCGAGGTAAGAGCCACCAATACCGATACAGATAACTACTTCAGCCTTCTCGCGCAACTTCTTTGCCTGAGCCTCAATAGCTGCAATCTGCTCTGCATCAATAGAAGAGGGGAGGTTTACCCAACCCAAAAAATCGTTACCTGCGCCCTTACCAGAGTGAAGCAAAGCATTCGCCTCCTGCGCCTTAGCCTTCATCGCGTCGCTGATTACAACACCCGACTTGGCTGTCTCCAATTTCATCAAACTCATCGTTTAATCAATTTTTTAGTTTATACAATTTGTTTAGTTTCGTTCGTTATTACAATGTCGCAACACTTATTAAACCCATAGAGCCAACCTCTGTGTGGTCATTTTGTACGACGCCACAAAAATACAAAAAATTTTACCAAAAAAGTTGGATTTTATCTACATCTTTTTGCTACCTTTGTAGTGCCGAACGAAAAAATAGTTTTCGGCGGGGAGCTGCGGCAAGGCTAAAGCACTTTTTGCAGCGCGTAACACACTGAAATATAAATTAATAGATATATGGGATTCTTTTCATTGATGCACGAGTTGGCTATCGACCTCGGAACTGCCAACACGCTTATTATCTATAACGGCAAGGTCGTTGTGGATGAGCCTTCAATCATTGCGCTGGAGCTTCAGACCGGCAAAGTGAAGGCTATCGGACTTGAGGCAAAGAAGATGGATGGTAAGGTAAATCCTAACATCAAGACCATCCGTCCTTTGAAAGATGGTGTTATTGCAGACTTTAAGGCTACGGAGTTGATGTTGCGTGGCCTTATCAAGAAAGTACGCACGGCGAGCAGCATGTTTGCCCCCTCGTTGCGTATGGTTATATGTATCCCTTCAGGCTCAACCAATGTCGAGATTCGTGCTGTGCGTGACTCTGCCGAGCATGCCGGAGCACGCGATGTATATATGATTTTCGAGCCTATGGCAGCCGCTTTGGGTGCAGGCTTGGATGTCGAGGCACCTGAGGGTAATATGGTTATTGACATCGGTGGCGGTACTTCGGAGATTGCTTGTATCTCGTTGGGTGGTATCGTATGCTCGGAGTCTATCAATGTTGCAGGTGATGTCTTTACCGAGGATATCAAGAATTATGTTCGTCAGCAGCATAATATCCGCATTGGCGACCGTACAGCCGAGCAGATTAAGCATGCCATTGGTGCTGCTATCCCCGAGTTGGACGAGGAGCCCGAGGATTTCGTGCTTACAGGCCCCAATATCCTCACCGCACTACCCCAGACTGTCACCTTGAACTACAACGAGATTGCCTACGCTTTGGAGAAGTCATTGGTTAAGCTCGACGACGCACTTATGCGCGTATTGGAGACTATGCCTTCAGAGTTGTATAGCGATATTTTCAAGAACGGAATCTACCTGGCAGGTGGTGGTGCCTTGATTAAGGGACTCGACAAGCGTCTGTCGAATAAGTCAGGCTTGCCTGTTCACATTGCCGAAGACCCATTGCGTGCTATCGCTCGCGGTACAAGCATCGCAATGAAGAACATCGACAAGTTCTCATTCCTTATTCATGGTGAGTAATCGACACTCTTCGTCGGGAAATATTGTTTAAGAGAAAATATCTGCCTTAGGGCATAGGCAGCGTGATGCTATGTATAAACTCCTTGAGTTCATTCGCAGAATCTATGTAGTGTTATTGTTCGTTACAATCGAAGCAATAGCACTATATTGCTATGCCCTCTCGTCATACTACACGCAGGCTAAGATTTTGGCCCACGCAAATAGTGTTATGGGAGGCATTCAGGGTACGATATACAATGTGCGTCACTATTTCACTTTGCGAAGCGAGAATCAGTTGCTGGCAGAGCGTGTAGCCCGCTTGGAGTCGGAGTTGGAGTATTACCGCGAGCAGGGCGCAACGGAGCGCGAGGATAAGATGGCGCACGACGAGATAGACGCTGCGCTGATGGAGCATTTAGTGCAGTACCGCTACCTTACGGCTCAAGTCATTGCCAATACGATGAATCGCCGCAACAACTTCATAACCCTTAACCGAGGTCTTATGCATGGCGTGCAACCCAATATGGGTGTGATTACGCCGGATGGCAACATGGTCGGATATGTGGCAACATGCTCGAACCGCTATTCGGTTGTTGTGCCATTGCTTAACGAGGATTTCCACACAAGTGGCAAGGTTGGTGGCGAGGTTGGAGCCATTCGCTGGGTGGGCCGCAATCCCTACATGGTTAGGATGACCGAGCTCTCGAAATATGCCGATGTGAAGGTCGGAGATGAGGTTTTAGGCTCGGGTGTATCACACTACTTCCCTTCGGATTTCAATGTCCGTATAGGATATGTCGAAAGCGTGGAACAGAACCCCAACCACACATCTTACGATGTCGAGGTGCGCTTGGCAACAGAGTTTTCTCGATTGGATAATGTTATCCTTATCGAGAATGGAGATTATAACGAAATTGTAAACTTGGAGCAGAGTGTCGAGAACGGCACTTATATGCAGGAGTACTCGGATTATTAGCCTTTTTGTGTCGTAATTATGCAGAGGAATCTAACATATGCGGGAATCTTTTTGGTGCTGGTGTTGTTGCAGGTGTTTCTGCTGAACAACATCATGCTCTCGGTATATTGCTACCCGTTGGTTTACATTGCATTCATCATTGTATTGCCGCTCGATATGCGCCCAGTGTGGGTTGTTCTGCTCTCGGCGCTTCTCGGTCTGGTTATGGACATGACTACGGGGCAAGCCGGATTGAATGTTATCGCTACTACGGCTGTGGGATTCTTCCGACCTATGATTGTCAGCACAATATGTGGCCGCAATTTGGGCATTGACGATGCGTTACCTACATTACGCCGCTTCACGACAAAGAATCTTGTGAGCTATGTCATAGCTGTTGTCTTCTTGCATAGCGCAATCTATTTCCTGATGGAATCCTTATCGTTGATACATATCTTACACACCCTGCTACGCATGCTGTTAAGCGGCGCTATTGCCACGGTCTTAGTATGGTATATCGTAAGATTGATTATCGACAGAATCTTTAAGAATTAATCATATATGGCTGGAAATGATGCTTATACACGACGCATGATACTCCGCGGTATCGTGCTTGGCATATTCCTGCTTCTGGCGGGACAGGTCGCATACATACAGTTATTTGACTCCAAATACAAGCGTTTGGCAGATGGTAATGTCTTGCGCTACGAGGTGCAGTATGCTCCTCGAGGCGAAATCGTGGACCGCAATGGCGAATATTTGGTCCAGAGCCGCGAATGTTACGACCTTATGGTTACATATCGCGACATGAACAAGCGAGGCTTCGACACCATGCTTTTGTGCAACTTGGTCGATATATCTAAGGAGCAGCTCATCCGCAAGTTAAAAGATGCTCGAGTCGCTCCGCGCAAAGCTATGCTCGTTACGAACTACATCCCCAAGGAGGCAAAAGTGCGATTAGACGAGTATAAATTTCAAGGTTTTCATACGGTCTATCGCACCGCGCGCCAATACCCTCGTAAAATTGCCGGCAACCTATTGGGTTATGTCGGTGAGGTCAATAAACGCGATATCGAACGCGACCCAGACACCTATCGTGCCGGCGATTATATTGGCGTTACGGGCTTGGAGGCCGCATACGAGGAGGAACTGCGAGGCGAGAAGGGTGTGAAGGTTTTGGAGCATGATACATATGGTGCAATCAAAGGCTCGTATATGGATGGCGCGTACGATTCTCTGCCTATCCCCGGGCTGAAACTCACTTGCACAATAGACGCACGCTTGCAGGCCCTTGCCGAGGAGCTGATGGCAGGCAAAGTGGGTGCTGTGGTAGCTATCGAACCTTCGACGGGTGAGATTTTGGTCATGGCGTCGTCACCCACATATGACCCCGACGAGTTGGTTGGTCGTCAGCGCGGTAATCACTACATGAAGCTGCAAAACAATAAGCGTCAGCCGCTGTTCAATCGCGCAGTGAAGGCGAAGTATCCTCCGGGCTCAACATTTAAGCTGGTGCAGGGCCTTATTGGTCAGCAGGAGGGTGTTTTAACTCCCTCGAATACCTATTCGTGCAACATGGGATATCATGTGGGGCGTATTCATCAGGGCTGCCATGCGCACGCCTCGCCGCTCGATTTGCGTAGCGCCGTAGCTCAATCCTGCAACGCCTATTTCTGTTATGTATTCCGCAATATTATCGAGAACAGAAAGTTCGATAATGTAAAACAGGGCTTAGACGAGTGGGCTGAATATGTGAATAGTTTTGGTTTTGGGCGTAAGCTCGACTCCGACTTCTTGGGCGAAGGCCCCGGATATGTTCCAACGAGCAAGCTCTACGATAAGGTCTATCGCGGTTATTGGAACGGACTTACCGTATTGTCGCTCTCGATTGGTCAGGGAGAGCTTGGCTGCACTCCCATGCAGATGGCAAACCTCGCAGCGATAGTAGCAAATCGCGGTTATTACTACATCCCCCACATCATCAAACATATCGAGGGGCGCGACTCTATCGACAGCCGCTTCTACGAGCGACAGTATGTCAAGGTCGATGCCAAGCACTTCGAGCCTATCGTCGAGGGTATGTGGAAAGGTGTAAATGTGCAGGGCGCCGGAACTTCGTGGGGCGCACATCTCGAGGGTTGGGATGTATGCGGAAAGACAGGTACGGCTCAAAACCCCAACGGAGCCGACCACTCCACATTCCTTTCGTTCGCACCGAAGGATAACCCGAAGATTGCCATTTCGGTATATGTTGAGCATGGAGGCTTCGGAGCATCTATGGCGTTGCCTATCGCCAGCCTCCTGGAGGAGTATTACCTCACCGATACCATCACTCGTCCCGAGCTGGTGAAAATGATTAAAAACAAACCTTGGAGAGTACCTAAGAAATATGCCGAGTAGAGGACAAAACATATCATTATTCGAGGGCGTAGACCGCATTGCGGTGCTACTATACATGCTATTGGTCGCTGTCGGGCTGGTAAACATCATCTCGGCATCGTATAACGACGAGTTGGGCATATTCTCTTTCAAGCAGCAATATATCAAGCAGCTGATGTGGATGGGCGTGAGCTTCGGCATGGGATTGATAATCCTGCTACTCGACTCGAAATTCTATCACATGTATGCCTACTATGGCTATGCGATGTGTGTGGTACTGATGCTCGCCACGCTGGTTCCGGGCTTGGGACGCGAGGTAAATGGTGCGCGGGCATGGCTTATTATCGGACTGCAACCCATCGAGTTCATGAAGGTCGCCACGGCACTATCGGTCGCGCGTTTGATGAGTAACTACACCTTTTCGATTCGAAGCATCGGGGGATTATTGCGAGTGGCATTGCTGCTGGTATTCCCGATTGGACTGACATTGATGCAAAACGATACCGGCTCGGGTCTGGTGCTCTGCTCATTTATCTTTGTCCTCTATCGTGAGGGCTTGAATAAGTGGCTCTGTATACCTGCCATCATCGCCGCAGTGTTGTTTGTCTGCTCATTGCTCTTTACGCAACTATTCCTGCTGTTGCTTCTGCTGCTGATATTCACCCTATCGGATGCCATGATGTCGGGACGCTGGAAGATGCACTTCCAATTCTTCATTTCGGTATGCTTAGGCGCTGTGGTGCTGCATGGCCTCTCGCTCATCTTCTTAGGTGGCGCATTGAGCGGTACGCTATGTTTTATCGTGGCTCTGCTCATAGGTATCATCGTCGCTACGATATATGCATGGCGCATGCACCACTCGTCAATGTTCCTAACGCTGGCGCTGTTCATCGTATCGCTCTTTGTTGTGCCTGCGGCAGATTATTTCTTCGAGAATATCTTGCAGGGTTACCACCGCAAGCGCATTATCAGTTTCTTGGGTATCGAGAGTGACTCAACCTTTGACTGGAATGTTCAGCAGGCAAAAATCGCCATCGGCTCGGGCGGACTTTTCGGCAAAGGTTGGATGAATGGCACGCAGGTGCGTTATGGCTTTGTTCCGGAGCATGACACCGACTTTATCTTCTCAACCGTTGGCGAGGAGTGGGGATTTTTGGGCACGATGCTCGTCTTGTTCCTCCTCTGCGCGCTTATTTTGCGCCTTATGAAGATGGGCGAACGACAAGAGGAGCCATTCGGCCGAATATATAGCTATTGCGTGGCGGCAATGATTCTCTATCATGTATTGGTAAATGTCGGCATGAACATCGGACTGATTCCCGTCATGGGTATCCCGCTGCCGTTTATCAGCTATGGAGGTTCCTCGTTATTGGGCTTTACAATAATGCTCTTTATCGCTATCAGGTTGGATGCTTCACCTACAAGAATATAAAAACTTAAGTTTATGATATACATTTATTACATCGCAACAGTTACAGCCGTAGTTTGGTTTTCGATTTTGGCGTCGCGCTATATCGACATGATTGACCGTACGACAAAGCTCTCCGGAGCCTTCTTAGGTGGAGTCTTACTCTCGGCAATCACCTCTCTACCCGAACTCTTTACAAGTATCTCGGCTACGATACTTATCGACAGCCCCAGCCTTTGCATTGGCAATATTTTGGGCAGTAACCTATTTAACTTCGGCATGTTGGCGGTGGTTATACTCATCTACATCAAGGGTTTTTCGGCCGCTCACCTCTCGTGTAGTCACAATATGGTTATGCTCTTCCTCTTTATGATGTATTGCACCGTGATGCTGAATTGGCAATATATGTCGGAGGATAATATCATCTTTGGCAGCAACGATAATCCTTGGTTCTATATCAGCATCACCTCGCTTATCCTTATCGCGCTCTATGCCCTTTCGGTAAAGTATCTGGCGAGTGATAATGGCGAGAGTTGTGAGGACGGGGATTGCGAAGAGGTTACGCTCTCACTGCGCAGCATCGTGATACGCTTCATTCTGGCAAGTATCGGTATTATCGTTGCCAGCATAATCCTCACCTACATTACCGACGATATCTCGGAGCGTCTGAACTTGGGCTCAGGCTTGGCAGGTGCATTATTCTTGGGTGTGGCGACATCGCTTCCTGAAGTTACCTCTACCATTTCGCTCTTCCGCATGCGTAATTTCGATATCGCCTTTGGAAATATCGCCGGCAGCAATATATTCAACTACTTCGTCTTGGCTATTGCCGATGTACTCTATGCCGGAGGCAGTGTTTACCACTTTGGCGACACGAAGGTTATCAATCTTACCATTTTTGGTCTGCTCTCCTCGGCCGCGATATACATCATGTTGCGCTTCCGCTCTCCATGGATTAAGGCTCTCATGGCTCTCGGAGCAATCGCATGCTACCTTGCGTTTCTGATGGTATAGATTTTGATGGTATAGATAAAGTGAGAGGCTGCCGCAATATTGCGACAGCCTCTTTTAGTAGAGGTTGTATAACAAGAGCTAATTGCTTACTGAATCTTAACTACCGGTCGCTCGTCGCTTATCGAGCTGCTCTCGGCAGGTGTCGCTGTGCGCGTGCGATAATTGAAATGCGCGGTTTTTGTGCCCGAGAACGAATTCCACTTAAGCGTAAGTTTAACCGTCTTACCCTCCGTATCGGGTAGCCCATCCAAACGGAATGCAACTATTCCATCTCGCACAAAGCCATAAGTGTCGCCATTGGCATTGTGACGGAACTCTACCTCATAAGGATTGCCGGGATTCACACCCGTAATAAGGTTTACATAATGTGCGCGACCAATATTACCCCATATGGTACGGAAGCGCAGCGTGAGATAGCCATCCTCGGCAATCGTAACCCAATCGCGTACAATCTCCACGGGGTCCTCGCCATAGTTAAAGTCGGGAACCATCTGCTCAATCGAGATTGCATCTTTGGTGAGTATGCTGTCAATCCAATTTATATATACCGCTCTATCGTAAGGTGCCGCAGGCTCCTTACTTGGAGAGTAGTTCGTAAGCGCACGCACCTCCTTATTGCCGAAAGGCGATTTTGCCATATTTACAGGTTTTAGCGTCGTGTTATCATCAAGTTGCAGGAAGCAACCCTCATCTTCTGTCGGCACAACCGTAACCAACGCATTGGGGTAATACTTCGACCAATCCTCATCGTTATCATTACATGCCAACGCCAATGCTGCCACCGCTACTACGCCAAAAATCGAAAACCACTTAGTCAATTTCATAATATTTATTCCTTATCGTTAAACCTTCGTTCCCTTAAACCATCATTCCCATTGCCCGAGGCGAGTACTATTCCCAACGACCCGACGCAAGCATAGAACTTCACTGCCCAAAGATATTGCTAATTTCGTTCCATAACTAATAAGTCAGGAGAAAACTATCCAAAAATATTAATTTTTCGTATATTTGCGATAACGAATATGATAATAACTGAAAATTAAAAATAGCATTATGGAATTTGAAGGAATTGTTTGGAAGAAATTGCCCGCAACGAGTGGAGTCTCGGCGCGCGGTGAGTGGCAGCGTCAAGATGTAATATTCGAGATGCCTCAGGAGTTTAACCGCAAGGTATGCGTGACATTTTTCAACAAGCCCACCGATGTCGAGGGTTTGCACGAAGGACAGGCATACATCGTATCGGTAAATGTTGAGTCACGCGAGTTTAATGGTCGCTGGTATACCGATGTTCGCGCTTGGCGTGTGCAGCCCAAGCAGGTAGAGGCAGCCGCCGCAGATGCGATGCCCGATATGCCTCCATTTGGTGATGAGCCGGCATACTCGGCGCCCGCCGCTCCATCGGCTCCCGTAGCTCCGATGAACGAAGTAGACGACCTGCCGTTCTAAGGATTCGGCCCGATAACAATATAGCCTGCCCCAGAGAAGGAGCAGGCTATATTTATATATGCAGGCTATATTTATATATAATGTGTAACCTATTCGGGCTTTACCAACGAGAGGTACAACTCGTCGAGCTGCGACTGGTCGATAAATGAAGGTGCATCCAACATCACATCGCGGCCTGCATTGTTCTTCGGGAAGGCGATGAAGTCGCGAATAGACTCCGAGCCACCGAACAATGAGCAAAGACGGTCGAAACCGAATGCCAAGCCACCATGAGGAGGCGCACCAAACTTAAAGGCGTTCATCAAGAAGCCAAACTGCTCCTGAGCCTTCTCGGGTGTGAAGCCCAGAATCTTGAAGATAAGAGCCTGCAACTGCGCATCGTGGATACGAATCGATCCACCACCAATCTCTGTTCCATTGCAAACAAAGTCGTAAGCATTGGCACGCACGCGACCCGGATCGCTCTCCAAGAACTCGATATCCTCGGGTTTAGGCGATGTAAACGGATGGTGCATAGCATAATAACGCTCGGTCTCGTCATCCCACTCGAACATCGGGAAATCGACAACCCACAGCGGAGCAAACTTCTTTGGATCACGCAAGCCCAACTGCTCGGCAACATGCAGACGCAGAGCGCAGAGCTGTGTAAGAGCCTTGAACTTCTTGCCGCACAAAACAAGCATCAAATCGCCGTTCTGAGCCTCCATACGCTCGGCGATAACTGCCAAATCCTCGGGCGAGAAGAACTTATCGATAGATGATTTGAGCTGGCCCTCCTCGTCTTTGCGAATCCATACCAAACCCTTTGCACCCACCTGTGGACGCTTAACATAGTCGGTCAGCGCGTCAATCTGCTTGCGGGTATAGCCTGCACAGCCTGTTGCGGCAAAACCTACAACATACTCCGCATCGTCAAACACCGAGAATGAGTGGCCATGAGCCAAATCGGTGATATCGTGGAACTCCATACCGAAGCGCAAATCGGGCTTATCCGAGCCATACTTCTCCATAGCCTCAATCCAAGGCATACGCTGGAATGGCTCCATAAAGTCGATGTGCATAACATCCTTGAACATATACTTTGCCCAACGCTCGAAAACCTCCAATACATCCTCCTGCTCAACGAACGACATCTCGCAGTCAATCTGTGTAAACTCGGGCTGACGGTCAGCACGCAAGTCCTCGTCGCGGAAGCAACGCACAATCTGGAAATAGCGGTCATAGCCGGCAACCATCAAGAGCTGCTTCAAGGTCTGGGGTGACTGTGGCAAGGCGTAGAACTGATTGGGGTTCATGCGGCTTGGCACAACGAAATCACGCGCACCCTCAGGTGTTGAACCCACCAAATAGGGAGTCTCAATCTCCAAAAATCCCTCCTTGTCGAGGAATGTGCGTACGGCATGTGCCATGCGGTGACGCAACTCCATATTACGCTGCAAGGGAGGACGACGAAGGTCCAAATAGCGATACTTCATACGCAAATCGTCGCCACCATCCGAGTTCTCTTCAATGGTAAAGGGCGGTGTTTGTGCCTCATTAAGCACCTTAAGTGCCGTAACAGCAACCTCGATATCTCCCGTAGGCATCTTTGGATTCTTTGACTCGCGCTCGATAACATTACCTGTTACCTGCAAGACAAATTCACGACCGAGGTGTGACGCAGCCTCACGCGTTGCCTCCGGAGAGTTCTCCTCCACGACAAGCTGAGTGATACCATAGCGGTCACGCAAGTCGATAAAGGTCATAGCTCCGAGGTTACGAACTTTCTGTACCCAACCGGCGAGGGTTACCTCCTGACCAACATTGCTGATGCGCAACTCGCCGCAAGTATGACTTCTATACATAATTTATAGTGTGTTTGAAATTTATATTCGTTAAAAACATACAAAAATATGAAAAAATCATTTGAAACTTCATCTCGCAGGCAGGAAAAAGAAAAAAAAGTGCAATTTTTGGTTATTGTGCAGGTTTTTACTACTTTCGCACAGTACTATTTTAGTTATGGAAGAGATAAAAAAACAGGCCGAGCGAGATGAAAAATTCATGCGCATGGCAATAGAAGAGGCTCGAAAAGCGTTAAAAGAAGAGGAGGTACCTATTGGAGCGGTCGTAGTATGCGGCGAGAGAGTCATTGGGCGCGGGCATAATTTGGTCGAGATGCTATGTGATGCCACAGCTCATGCCGAGATGCAAGCCATCACAGCGGCAGCCTCAACTCTTGGCGGTAAGTATTTGAAAGAGTGTACTCTGTATGTTACCGTTGAGCCTTGCGTGATGTGTGCCGGAGCATTGGCATGGAGCCAGATTAGCCGCGTGGTGTATGGCGCGGACGATGCCAAACGAGGTTACCGCACTGTTGGGGGAGCAATCTTCCACCCCAAAACCGAAGTGGAGAGAGGCGTGTTAAGGGAGGAGTGTGAGGCTCTGATGAAGGATTTTTTTAAGACTCTGAGGTAAATATTTTGCATAAAAACAGCAAAATCAACCCTTTGAAAGCTTAAAATTTGCAGTCTGTAAAATTTTCCTTACCTTTGCACCCTGCAAATGCTTATTTGTAATAAGCTGCGCAAATTAGGAGTTGAGAGGAGAAAATATTTTGATTAAAAACCTATAAAAGACTTAATTTAAGAGTATGAAAAAGTTAATTTTGATGGTTGTTGCGCTTATGAGCTATGTAGCCGTTTCAGCGCAGAGTGATGTCGTTGCAGACTTCAACAAGGGTAACGAGGAGTTCAAGGCAAAGAATTTTGCTGCCGCTATCGAGCTTTTCGAGAATGTTATCCTCAATGGTGAGGAGGAAGAGGACGACGCAGCTGTACAGAGTGTTGCAAATGCAAAGAAGTTGTTGCCCGTAGCTTACATGCAGAGCGGTATCAAGGCTATCGGTGGCAAGAACTACGAGGAGGCTTTGACTGCATTGAACACAGCAGTTTCAAAGGCTAAGATGTACAACAATCCTAAGGTTGCACAGGCTGCCAACAATGCTATTGCAAAGGTTTATCAGGTTCAGGGTGGTGAGATGTTCAACGCCGAGAACTATGCAGGCGCTGCCGAGGTTTTCGCTAAGGGTTATGCTGCCAACAAGCGTAATACCGACCTTGCTATGTTGCTCGCAGAGAGCTACTTCAAGCAGGATTTGTATAACGATGGTATGAAGATTTGCTCAGAGGTTATGGCGTTGCCTAACAGCCCCTTGTTCGAGAAGGGCAAGGCTGAGGCTAAGCAGAAGATGAACCTCTACACAAACAATAAGATTGCCACTTTGCAGCAGGCTAACGATTTCGATGGTATCATCGCTATGGCTGAGGGCTTGGATAATCAGGCTTTGGCCCAGAAGATTACCGTTCAGGCTTACCTCTTGAAGAAGGACTACGACAAGGTTATCGAGTTGGGTGAGGCTGCAGCTGAGGCTCAGATAGACGAGGAGGACAAGAGTGCCGTTTACTTCCAGTTGGGTACTGCTTACAACGCTAAGGAGATGAAGGATAAGGCTATTGCCGCTTTGTCTAAGGTTACAGCAGGTCCTTCAGTAGAGGCTGCTAAGGCTGCTATCGCAGGTTTGACTGCTCCTGCAAACTAATTTGTAGCGAACAATATAAGAAAGGGTGTCCAATATTGGGCACCCTTTTGTCTTTCCGAAAGAGCCTTGTTCGACCGCTGTATCTCTTTCAGGAATTTGTATTAATGCGTCATGCCACATTTTGGAGCGTGAGCGAGAAAATGACTGGCATCTCTACCCGAAAAATAATTAGCCGTTAGAGATTCCATTCATTAGCACAATGGTGGATAATCAATATCTGCGAGCAAATACTTTGTGCTAATGTGGAATGACGATTTGATAGTTTATAAAAATGATAGTCATCATTTTTATAAACTATCTCACAGCGAGGCAGATGCCGAAAGAGCCTTGTTAGGCGGATTCCTGGCTATGATATAAGGTGTCAGTAATCTTCTCCAACCACACCCTATCCTCTTCGTCAAAGGTTGCGAGGTGTTCACTGTCGATATCCAATACCGCAACCACTACCCCATCACGCCATACGGGGACAACGATTTCGCTACGCGATAGAGAACTGCATGCTATATGCCCCGGAAATTGCTCAACATCGGGAACGATAATTGTCTGCTGCTGTTGCCATGCTGTGCCACATACTCCGCGACCATAATTTATGCGACTGCATGCCAAAGGCCCTTGAAATGGCCCCAAGACCAACTCCTCGCCAACGACCCGATAGAATCCCGTCCACCAGAAATTAAATGTAGCATGAATCATCGCCGCAACATTTGCCATATTGGCAATATCATCACTCTCATGCTCGACCACCGCCACCACTTGGCGCCATAGCATTTCATATCGTTCGCACTTTCCTCCTTCGGCAATAATCAAATTTTCCGACATATACATAAGGTTTTATATCCCAAATATACGAAAATTTCGCGGTTTTTTGTAAATTTGCTCTAACGAATAAACTAAAACTAAGATATATGCTTGTAAAAGAGTTACAACCGCGCATCATCTGGGAGCAGTTTGATGCCATAACAAAGGTACCCCGACCATCGAAAAAGGAGGGTAAAATAATTGAATTTCTGATTGCGTTCGCCCAGCAACATGGATTAGAGTGGCAGCGCGATGCGATTGGCAATGTAGTAATGCGCAAGCCCGCAACCGCAGGATATGAGGACCACCCGACTGTTATTTTGCAGTCGCATATGGATATGGTATGCGAGAAAAACTCGGATGTGGAGTTTGATTTCGATAATGACGCTATCCGCACGAAGGTCGATGATGAGTGGGTGCGTGCCGAGGGTACAACCTTAGGTGCAGATTGCGGCATCGGCATGGCGGCGGCAATGGCAATGCTCATAGACCCCGAGGTCGAGCATGGTCCACTTGAGGCACTATTTACGGTAGACGAGGAGACCGGACTCACGGGAGCCTTCGAGTTGGGCGAGGGCATGCTCACCGGCAAATACCTCATAAACCTCGACTCGGAGGATGAGGGAGAGATTTTCATCGGCTGTGCCGGAGGTGTTGATACCGTTGCAACCTTTACTTGTGAGCGTGAAGCAGCACCCGCAGGTCACGCTTTCTATCGCATGGATGTTGCCGATTTGCTCGGTGGACACTCAGGCGATGACATTGAGAAAGGTCGCGCCAACTCCAATAAAATCGTGGCTCGCTGGATTTACGAGGTTCAAAGCTCAATGGCGGCACGCCTTAGCTATATGGATGGAGGAAATCTGCGCAACGCCATTCCCCGTGAGGCTTACGCCGTCGTGGGCGTTCCCGAAGAGCATTGCACAGCTTTCGAGCAGCGTTTTAAGGAGTTTACGGAGCAGGTGAAGGCCGAATTCAGCATCACCGAGCCCGATATGCGACTCTCGCTCACGAAGGTAGAGGCTGCACAGGAGGTATTGAGCCCCGAGGCCCAAAATCGTCTTGTGAGCGCACTCATTGGCGTACCGAATGGTGTTTTGGCAATGTCGATGGCGGTAAAGGGTTTGGTCGAGACATCGACAAACTTGGCTTCGGTAAAGTTTAAGGAGGAGAATAATGTCGTAGTGACCACTTCGCAGCGTTCATCTTTGGAGAGCGGCAAGGAGTGGGCAAAGCAGAGCGTAGAGGCGGTATTCGCATTGGCCGGCGCCGAGGTGGAGCATTCGGACGGTTATCCCGGCTGGGCACCTAATCCCGACTCGCACCTATTGCAGGTAACCGTACAGAGCTACGAGCAACTATTTGGCGTCACTCCTCGCGTAAGAGCCGTACATGCAGGTTTGGAGTGTGGTCTATTCCTCGAGAAGTATCCCCATTTGGAGATGGTATCTTTTGGTCCCACAATTCGCGGCGTACACTCTCCCGACGAGCGTTTGGAGATTGCAACGGTTGATAAATTCTGGATTTTATTGCAGGAGTGCATAAAGCGTATATAATTCTCATACCACAAACCATTCCAAATTATGGATATAGCACAAGCAAAACGCAAAGAGAACATCGCCGAATATATCCTCTATTTATGGCAATTGGAGGATTTGTTGCGTGCGTTGCAATTCAGCCCCGAAGCCATCTACTCGCAACTTGTTGCTCCGCGACAAACTGAGGAGGAGCAGAAGCACATATATTTATTATGGTATATGGATATTGTGAACCTGCTACGCAAGGAGGGCAAGGAAGAGAGTGGCCACCTGGAGCATACGCTGCACCTGATAGCCGACATGCACAACCTCCATCTGCAACTTATGCACAACCCCATAGGCGAGCATTATCGTGCGACATTTTCGAAGCTCCTGCCACAATTGCCACAGCTACGCGCTATGGTCAAAAAGGAGGATATTTCGGATACCGAACTCGCATTTCGCGCCTTATATGCCGCAATGCTGTATCGCATCAAAGGGGATACGAAACACGCCGAGACAATCAAAGATACCATCGAGTTGGTGTCGCCTGTGGTAGCCGAATTAGCCTCGATGTACGGCAAAGTGGAGCGTGGCGAGGTCGATTTATTCAAAGACATGTAACTTTCCGGCAAGCGTAAAAACTGCGCCACAAAGCTATTTGGAGGGTCTTTTGCCCATGTCCAATGATGAGTTTAAGGTCCTTTGAGATGTTTTTATTTGAAAAATTTTTGTTAAATAAGAAAAAAGGTTTTACCTTTGCACTCCGCAGGAGAGTATTTCTGCGGATTTTTTAAGACACAAACACAAAAAACGATATCGTTATGGCAATGAAAAGAACTTACCAGCCTTCTCGTCGTAAGAGAATCAACAAGCACGGATTCCGTCAGAGAATGGCTACTGCTAATGGCCGCAAGGTTTTGGCAGCGCGTCGCGCAAAGGGACGCAAGAAGTTGACCGTATCAGATGAGTCAACATTCAAGTATGCTTAATTTTTCGATGTGAATCGAAAAAATGAGAGGGAGTCGGACGCGGCTCCCTCTCGTTTTATCATAAACAGATAGTTTCTACCTTTCAAATTGGCTCTTTTGAGGGAATAGCTCTTCCAAGAAAGCCACCATGCGACGGCAATCATCCTCTGAGGTGCGCTCACTATCGTTCATGCAAATCATCAATGGATTTAATCGCCGAAGAATCGCCGAATAATCCTTCTTGCTCAATCTGATTCGATATGAATCCATGGCGTAACGATTTGTAAAAATTGCCCGCAACACCCCCATAACACCATGCACTCGGTCGAAGCGACCTACCCTACGCATCTTGGCACGACCAGTAGCAACGGTATAATAATCTATAAAGCTACGATGCATATCTGCATCGTCACGAAAACGGCTATAAGCCGTACGCTGCCACTCATCCCCGAATAGCGACACACAATATTCAATATCACTTCGTCGATAGGCATCTATATTATGATGTGGAGCGTAAGGTATCATCCTTCCCGTAAGCGACTCCACCAACTCCTGCATATGCCACAACATCTTGGTATAATTACCTCGCTTTACAAAGGTCACGCGATTAAATTGTCGTAGACGCACTATCGATTGTCCATCCTCGCTGAAAAACATGTCAGGCGTCACCTCTCCGGAGAATAACATATCATCATTGCTAAATAGGAAGTGTTCGCTCAAATTGGGAATCTTGTGGAGGCAACTCTCTATTGCTGTGCTATTAAATGTCGGCAAGGCGTCCTTGGGTAATATCTCACTATGGTCTATAATTGATATTTTAGGATGGTTGGGATTTAACCATTCAGGGCATTGATTATCGGTAACAATATATATATGATTTATCCACGGAGCATACCTCTCAACCGAACGCAAAGAGTATCTTAGCTCGTCATTATTACGCCAACGGGCATCCGCCAATACTTGCTTGGAGATATCAACATCACCCGCCATTGATTTATATTCTTTATGCTTAGCTTGCCATTTGGGGTCATTGCCATCCACCCACAAATAGACCAAGTCGATGGGAAAATCCCTCGACAAGAAGTTGTTTTCGGTTTTCATAGTTGCATATTTAACAGTCCTATGCAAATATGAAACAAATATTTTACTCGCAGTAACTAAAATATAGCACTTTATAGTCTATTTAGTCCCTTTTGTCCCGACAAAGCAAACCAACAGATAATCAATTGGTTAAATCAGGAACTAAAGAGTCTTAAAAGTACAATAAGCATACTTGAAAAAAATCTGCCTGATTAAGAATCAGACAGATTTCATTTAGCAAGGTCTATAAGCCGAGTTCTGTACCCCAGCCCCAACTTTAAGCCTATTACAGCCAAAGCCTACAAGCATCGGGCCCCTATCATTTATCTACGACTGTAGTCACCCACAGCCTCCAGCAACCTACCCCTCGACATTGGACGAGCAACCCTTAATTGTCGATATACATGGTCTTGCAACCCGCAAGGCGTACTGCCGACGAACATTGCTGCCATCGCGGTGGGCTCTTACCCCGCCTTTTCACCCTTACCCAAGCGGTAACCCCTCAATAGAATCGGCTCGCACCAACCCCATATCGGCCCCTCGGGCGGTTATTTTCTGTTACGCTACTACACCCTCACGGACATCGAGTCGTTAGCTCGTGCGGCGCTCTGTGTTGCTCGGACTTTCCTCCCCCTGCATCGCTCTCAACCGCAGTACAATTCCGCAGACGCAAGAACAATGGCAGGCAGCGATAGAGCAACCTTGCTATAACTATTTATTCTCCACATGCTTGATATCCTTAATACGCAACTGCGTACTAACGATACCGCGATAGTGATTCTCCACAATCTGATAGCATACATCTATCGGACGACCGGCCTTCACCCACTCGTAGTGCATGGGCTGCTGGAAGGCGATAGACTGGATGCTGGTATTGGGCTTCTGCTTCTGGGTAAGGTCCATACGCAGATGCTCCTGCTCGGCTCCCACCAACTTGGCATCGCCATGCACACTCGCACCATATGTCACAAAAACCGGAGCAGCGTTTCCGGGACCAAACGGCTGGAAGCTATTGAGCTGACGATGGAACTGCGGGGTAATATCCGAGAACAACAGCTCGCTATCGATATCAACCTGCGGAACAAGAATCTGCGGGTCGATATGCTCCTCGACATAGTCGTTGAAGCGCTTGGTGAACGCCTCCACATTCTCGGGTCGCATGGTAAGACCTGCGGCATACATATGACCTCCGAAGTTCTCCAGCAAATCCGAGCATGACTCCACAGCCTGATACAAATCGAAGCCCTGAACCGAGCGCGCCGAGCCTGTAACAAAGCCGTTACTCATCGTCAGAACCACCGTAGGGCGATAATAGGTTTCGATAAGGCGTGATGCCACGATACCCACAATACCCTTCATCCACTTGGGATTATAGATAACCGTACTCTTACGATTCTTCATATGGGGGTGCGACTCAATGTAGTCATGCGCCTCCTGCGTAACGCTGCGGTCAATATTCTTGCGGTCCTGATTATATGAGTCGATGACATCGCAAAACTCGCGAGCCTGCTTCTCATTACCCTCAACCAGCAACTCCACAGCGGCAAAGCCTCCCGAAGGTGCGGCATTCTCGTCATTCTCGTCCATACGCATACGACCTGCGGCATTGATGCGGGGACCAATCTTAAAGACAATATCATCAATTGTGATATTTTGGCGGTCCAAGCCACAAATCTTAATGATGGAGAGCAATCCCGATGAAGGTTCACGATTCAGGCGCTCCAAACCATAATAGGCAAGGATACGGTTTTCGCCCGTCAAGGGAACAATATCAGATGCAATACTTACAACAAGCAAATCCAACAGATGCTCAATATCCTTAAACGGAATGTTGTGCTTCTGTGCATAGGCTTGCACCAACTTAAATCCTACGCCACAGCCTGACAACTCATCGAAAGGATAGTTGCAGTCCGGACGCTTCGGATCGAGAACAGCTACAGCCGCCGGAATTTCGTCGGCCGGAAGATGGTGGTCGCAGATAATGAAATCTACGCCCTTCTCTCTCGCATAAACAACCTTTTCTACGGCTTTAATACCGCAATCCAGAGCAATTGCCAGCGTCACGCCCTTACGCGCAGCGAAGTCAATACCCTTGACCGATATGCCGTAACCGTCATTATAACGGTCGGGGATGTAGAAAACCAAATTCTTGTGACCTATCTGTCGCAAAAATTTGTAAACCAACGCAATGGCAGTTGTGCCGTCTACATCGTAGTCGCCATAGACCATAATCTTCTCGTTATTCTCTACGGCACGCTCAATGCGCTCAACGGCCTTTGCCATATCCTTCATAAGGAAGGGGTCGTGCAGGTCGCTAAGTTGCGGGTTAAAGAACCTATTGGCCTTTTCTACGGTGTCTATGCCTCTCTGAACAAGTAGGTTCGTGAGAACAGCGGGCATTCTGAGGTGGGCCGCCAAGCGCTCCACAGCCTCCGCCTCGCCATGGGGTCTCACTACCCATCGCTTCTCTATAGGCATAACTTACAATTTTATTATTTATATATTTTAACATTTAATTTTTCGCTTAACTTGTTTACTACCTGCTGTTTAACCAGCTCGAAATCTACGGCGTGACCAACCTCCTTTTCGATGCTTGTAACGCCTTTATCTATAAAACCACAAGGGTTGATATGCTGAAAATAGCGCAAATCCGTAGCTACATTCAGCGCAAATCCATGCATCGTCACAAAGCGTGACGAGCGAACTCCGATGGCGCAAATCTTCCTCGCTCGCGCCGTATCACAATCAATCCACACACCCGAAGCTCCTGCTATGCGTCCTGCCTGGATGCCCCACTCTGCGACAACCTCAATGACGCTCTGCTCCAAGATGTCGATATACTCTCTCAGGCCGATGCCCACCTTCTCCAAATCCAAAATCGGATAGCCCACAATCTGCCCGGGGCCATGGAAGGTAACATCACCTCCTCGCTCAATATGATAGAACTCGGCTCCTATTTGTCGGAGATACGCCTCGCTGACGAGCATATTGCTCTCCTTACCGCTTTTGCCAAGAGTGTACACAGGATTATGCTCGACAAAGAGCAGCCAGCCGGCTCTTTCGGGCGTAATATCCTCATCCTCCGCACCCGCCTTAACGGCAAGTATACGGTCGAAGAGTGAACGCTGCTTTTCCCAGCATTCACCATACGCCATACGGCCCAAATCTACATACTCTACCTCCTTCATATCTCTGCTCAAAAGCCTCGCCAAAGATTCAAGGAGAAAAACCCTTACGCTTTGGCTATCTTTTGCTTAACGCTTTCAAGTGCAGCATCAGCCAAGTACGAAGAACGCACCATAGGCGCACTCGCACAATAGCTGAAACCCATCTCAAGGGCTTGGAGTCGGTACCAGTCAAATTTTTCGGGAGTGATATACGCCGCAACGGGATAATGCTCCAACGAAGGCCTCAGGTACTGACCAAGCGTTACAATTTCGACACCCGCATCGCGCAGGTCCCGAAGTGTTTGCAATACTTCATCATCGCTCTCGCCAAGTCCGACCATCAGTCCACTCTTCGAGACCATACCCATCTTGGAGATTATCTCCAATGTGCGCAAACTTGTGCGATACTTCGCACGAGAACGCACCTGAGGTGTGAGTCGCTCGACGGTTTCGATGTTGTGCCCGATAATATCGGGCTTGGATGCTGCCACAATCTCAATAAGGTCGGCTCGCGCATCCAAATCGGGAATAAGGAGCTCAATTGTTGCGTCTGGATTCTCGCGACGAATAGCCTCGGTTACGGCAGCCCAATGTCGGGCTCCGCCATCCGGCAAATCATCGCGCGTGACAGAAGTCACGACAACATGTCGAAGTCCCATAAGCCTTACGCTCTCGGCCACTTTCTGCGGCTCCGAAGGCTCCGGGGCAAGGGGTATGCCAGTCTTTGTAGCGCAGAACTTGCACCCGCGCGTACATATGTCGCCAAGAATCATGAATGTAGCCGTACGACGACGCCAACACTCTGCCTTATTGGGGCAAAGACCGCTACTGCAAATCGTATGTAGCGAATGCTCCTTCACGATGCGTTCTACCTCGGCAGAACCCTCGTTACTTTGCAGGCTAATCTTCAACCATTCCGGCTTCCTCAGCACATTTACCTTGTCATAAAACTTCGGCATTTTAAGTTCATTATTTTCCAATTGATGCAAAGATACGAAAAAAAACAAAAACGATGTTATTTTTATTGTAAAAATGGTAATATGTGACGATTTTTTTTATTACTTTTGCTCTGCGTGTAGAAAATCGGGGATTTTGCCCCATATTTGCACCACTTTGAAACTACATTTACAATGAAAAATACACTTAAATTCTACAAAGATTTCCCCAAGGAGGGAATCGTATTCGTGGATATAATTCCATTTCTGCAGGACAAGAAGATTTTTGCTCAGCTCACCGATGAATTGGGTAAGGTTGTTACCGCTCCCAACATTGCTGCACCCGAGGCTCGCGGATTCCTTTTCACAGCACCTCTGCTCATCTCGAAGCCCGAGGTTGAAAACATCATTCCCATCCGTAAGAGTGGTAAGTTACCGTTTTCGGAGGGCGATTTGCAGGAGATTTCGATTATGAAGGAGTATGGAGCCGACCACCTTTACTACCGCTTGAGCGATATCGCTGCGGGCAAGGTCGAGGGTGACAAAATCCATATTTCAATCATCGATGATGTATTGGCAACGGGCGGCACAGCCGAGGGCATTGCGCAGTCATTGCAAGGCCGCAAGATTACGAAGGATGGAGTTGAGTACGAGGTCGTTATTAACGAATTTATCTTCCTTGTCGAACTGGATTTCCTGAAGGGTGCCGAGCGCTTGGAGAAGATTGCTCCGGTAAAATCGCTGATTCACTTGTAAAATCAAAATATGAATTGTTGAACTCCACCTTGCGGGTGGAGTTTTTTATTACAATTCACATATATAACATTTTTCTGACAAAAACTTGCGGGGGGGGGAAATCTTGCTATATTTGCAACCGTTAAAATTAATGAAAGTAACTTAACCCAAATTAGTAAATTATGACAAAACGAATCATCACAATGCTCGTCGCTGCCTTTCTGGCCTTCGAGAGCGTAGCGCAGACCACCGATGTTCGCCGCTTTGAGTGGGAGGTCGGAGTGGGCTTGGCCGATGGATTAAGCTCACTAAATCTCGACAAGTGTACCCCGGGCCCGAAGCTCTACACCGAGTTGCGATACAACATAAAGGCTCTGCCCATTGATGTGGGTATCCATGCTACATCGAGCTACTTTTGGCGTTCTGCCGAGCAGGTTCAAAATGCCGACCGACTGAAAACCACTGCGGTAAACATTATGGCCGTTGCCGACTATAACTTTCGTCGCGGCAAGAACCTCTCTTTTTTCGCTGGCGTAGGCCTTGGCCTTGGAATTTTGGATGTTACAGCACCCATATCGTTCGACAACACGCAAATGAATTGGAGCGGATACATCACAGGCGATAGAGCCGAGCGATTGGCTTTTATGCCCAGAGTAGGTGTCGAGTTGTGGAATCATCTGCGTGTTTCGCTTGCCCTGACAGCACAGGAGAAGGCAAACAACCAATATACGATTAATGTCGGTGTCGTTTTCGGCGGCGGCAGAAAGTAGTAATATAAAATAATAATATTTTAATCGATTTTAGGAGTGAGAGTTTTACCTTGAGGCAGGGCTCTCACTCTTTTTATGCGTGGTTCGCAGTGAAAAACAACATTTTTCGCCATAAAAACCGACATTTTTGAATTTTGAATTCTTAATTTTGAATTTATATATGTATCTTTGCATATTGTACCTCTTACAGAGGTAACAAAAAGTTGCAAAAAGGCTAAAAAGAAAACAAAACAAAATACAACATCCACTATGAAGTTTAATGAGTATAAGGGCCTCGATTTGGCAAAGATTGCTGACGAGGTGTTGAAAAAATGGGATGCTGATGATACCTTCCACAAAAGTATCACCACACGCGAAGGACATCCTACATTCGTATTCTACGAGGGTCCTCCCTCAGCAAACGGAATGCCGGGCATTCACCATGTCATGGCACGAACCATTAAGGATGTAATTTGCCGCTACAAGACACAGCAGGGCTTCCTCGTTCATCGCAAGGCGGGATGGGACACACACGGTCTGCCCGTTGAGTTGGGTGTCGAGAAGAAGCTCGGCATCACAAAGGAGGATATCGGCAAGACCATCTCAATCGAGGAGTATAACCGCACCTGCCGCGAGGCGGTGATGGAGTTCACCGATGTGTGGGAGAACCTCACAAAACAGATGGGTTATTGGGTGAATATGGATGACCCATATATCACCTACGATAACAAATATATCGAAACTTTGTGGTGGCTTTTGAAGCAGCTCTACGACAAGGGCTTGCTCTATAAGGGTTACACCATTCAGCCCTACTCGCCCGCAGCCGGTACGGGTCTTTCGACTCACGAGTTGAACCAGCCGGGCTGCTACCGCGATGTTAAGGATACCACCATGGTGGCGCAGTTCCGCATCTTGGAGCCAAAGGCCGAGATGGAGGGTTGGGGTACTCCCGTATTCTTGGCATGGACCACAACACCTTGGACCCTGCCTTCGAATACCGCACTCTGCGTGGGTCCGAAGATTGATTATGTCGCAGTTCGTACATACAACGGCTACACAGGCGAGAAGATTACCGCCGTATTGGCCGAGCCACTGCTCTACACTCACTTCAACAAGAAGGCAGAGGGCATCGCTCTGGAGGATTACAAGGCGGGCGACAAGCTCATTCCGTTCGAGGTTGTAGGTCACTGGAAGGGCCCCGAGCTGGTAGGTATGCACTACGAGCAGCTTATCCCTTGGGTTAAGCCCGTAGAGGTTGATGCCGATGGTAATTGGGTAAATGCCGAGGATAAGGCGTTCCGCGTAATCCCCGGAGATTATGTTACAACAGAGGATGGTACGGGTATCGTACATATCGCGCCTACATTTGGTGCTGATGATGCCTTTGTGGCGCGTCAGGCAGGCATTCCGTCACTCTTCATGATTAACAAGCGCGGTGAGACTCGTCCGATGGTTGATTTGCAGGGTAAGTTCTACCTTACCGAGGAGTTGGACGAGAAGTTTGTCGAGGAGTGCGTTGCTCCCGCTTACCGAGAGTACGAAGGCCGCTGGGTGAAGAACGCTTACGACCCGCAGTTCACCGTAGATGGTCGTTACGACGAGGCTGCGGCAGCAGCTGCCGAGTCGCTCGACATATATATCTGCCTCTCGCTGAAGGCTATCAACAAGGCCTTCAAGATTGAGAAGCATGTCCACAACTACCCCCACTGCTGGCGAACAGACAAGCCGGTGCTTTACTATCCGCTTGATTCGTGGTTTATCCGCACAACAGCATTGAAGGAGCGCATGATGGAGCTTAACGACACCATCCTTTGGAAGCCCGAATCGACGGGTACAGGCCGCTTTGGTAAGTGGTTGGAGAATTTGAACGACTGGAACCTCTCGCGTTCTCGTTTCTGGGGTACGCCGCTGCCTATTTGGGCTACCGAGGACCGCTCGGAGCTTAAGTGCATAGGTTCTATTGAGGAGCTTATGACGGAGATTGAGAAGAGTATCGCGGCAGGCAATATGACCGAGAATCCCTACAAGAACTTCAAGGTCGGCGATATGTCGAAGGAGAACTACGCGGTTGAGAATATCGACCTGCACCGTCCCTATGTCGATTCTATCGTGCTTACATCGTCGAAGGGCGAGCCTATGAAGCGCGAGAGCGACCTTATCGATGTATGGTTTGATTCGGGTGCTATGCCTTATGCGCAGATTCACTACCCGTTTGAGAATGGTGGCGCGGACTTCGGTGAGGTATTCCCCGCAGACTTCATCGCCGAGGGTGTGGACCAGACTCGCGGTTGGTTCTTTACTTTGCACGCAATCGCTACGATGTTGTTCGACTCGGTAGCGTTCAAGAATATTATCTCAAACGGTCTTGTACTCGACAAGAACGGCAACAAGATGTCGAAGCGCTTGGGTAATGCCGTAGACCCATTTGAGGTGCTTTCAACCTATGGTGCGGATGCCACTCGTTGGTATATGATTTCAAATTCGCAGCCGTGGGATAACCTTAAGTTCGACAAGGAGGGTGTGGATGAGGTACGCCGCAAATTCTTCGGCACACTCTATAATACATACTCATTCTTCGCGCTCTACGCCAATGTGGATGGTTTCACAGGCAGCGAGGAGGAGATTCCCGTTGAGAAGCGTCCCGAGATTGACCGCTGGATTATCTCGTTGCTGAATACTTTGGTAAAAGATGTTACCCGCTACCTCAACGACTACGACCCCACACCCGCAGCGCGTGCTATTCAGGAGTTTGTGGGCGAGAATCTCTCGAACTGGTATGTGCGCCTTAACCGTAAGCGTTTCTGGGGCGGAGGCATGAGCGAGGATAAGCTCTCGGCTTACCAGACTCTCTACACCTGCTTGGAGACCGTTGCGAAGTTGGCTGCGCCATTTGCACCGTTCATTTCGGACCGCATATTCACAGACCTCAACGCCGTGAGCGGTCGCCACAGCGACTCTTCGGTACATATCGCCGACTTCCCTGTGGTAAATCCTGCTCTCATCAACACCGAGTTGGAGGAGATGATGGATATAGCACAGACGGTATCATCTATGGTATTGGCTCTGCGTCGTAAGGTGAATATCAAGGTGCGCCAGCCTTTGACAAAGATTCTTATCCCCGTTTTGGACCAGACAATGGCCGCCCACATCGAAGCGGTGAAGGCTCTCATTATGGGTGAGGTAAATGTTAAGGATATCGAGCTTTTGACCGATACTACGGGCATCATCACAAAACGCATAAAGCTCAACTTCAAGAATTTCTGCCAGCGCTACGCTAAATTGGCAAAGCAGATGGCTGCCCTTGCCGCAACATTCTCGCAGGAGCAGATTGCCGAGATTGAGTCAGCAGCCGAGACCACACTTGAGCTCGGAGGCGAGCAGGTTACTGTGACACCTGCCGACTTTGAGATTACCTCGGAGGATATGCCGGGCTGGTTGGTTGCTTCGGAGGGTAAGCTCACCGTAGCACTCGACATCACCGTCAGCGACGAGTTGCGCCGTGAAGGTGTGGCACGCGAGTTGATTAACCGCATACAGAATATCCGTAAGGAGTCAGGTTTTGAGGTTACAGACAAGATTCGCGTAGAGATTGAGCAGAAGCCTATCGTTGAGGGTGCCATCGAGCACTTTGCCGACTACATCGCATCGCAGACCTTGGCGGTAGAGGTTAAAGCCTCGGCAAATCCCGCAGGTGGCGTAGTTGTTGATTCGGATGTCGATGATGAGCCTCTGAAGATTGCTGTAACGCGTTTATAATACGATTTCACCCCATAGCCGCCATTTTTGAACGGCTATGGGTGTGATAACCGCAACGATACGGGTATCAAAAAAAATCGTTTTTTCGGGTAAAGATTTGGTGCTTTATAAAAATTTGCTTACCTTTACATTACAACCTTAAAGTTTACGACTATGGCTGAAGAGAGAGTAAGATATAGTGACGCCGATTTGGCGGAGTTCAAGCAGCTTATTTTGAAGAAGCTTGAGCAGGCTCGTGCCGATTATGAACTATTGCGTGCAAATATCGCAAATGACAACGACACACACGACACATCTCCCACTTTCAAGGTGCTGGAGGAGGGTGCCACAACGCTCTCAAAGGAGGAGACTGGTCGTCTGGTAGCTCACCAAAGCAAGTTTATCCGCAACCTCGAAATGGCGCTTGTGCGCATCGAGAACAAGACCTACGGAGTATGCAAGACCACCGGTAAACTTATTCCCAAGGAGCGCTTGATGCGTGTACCTCACGCTACCGAGTGCATCGAAGCCAAGGAGGCCCGCAAGTAGGCTATCCGATTTGGCAGGAATAGGATAATATTATAGGGTAATTAATATAAAACAGAGGCGACGAACAAGTTGCCTCTGTTTC
Source organism: Alistipes sp. (assembly GCA_017532885.1). The sequence continues at coordinate 58,030 of JAFXIS010000029.1, forward strand.
TATTTCCGTATTGCACTAACAATATAAGCCTTGATGAACTCTCTCTCCGCTACACCTCGACTAACCCATGACGAATGGCATAGACTACAAGGCTGGCGGTATTCTTGCAACCGCTCTTCTCCAAAATATTGGCGCGATGCTTATCGACCGTACGCTTTGAGATGAATAGTTTATCGGCAATCTCCTGCGTTGATAAGCCCTGACAAATAGCCACTAAAATCTCAATCTCTCGCTCCGACAAACGGTCAGCATCGACAATTTCATCAGTCACCGTATCGCCAACATGCACCGAGCGCATAGAGTGCGACAGCGCCATGAGCAACGACTCCGAGAAATACTCTCCTCCGGCAGCGACAGTCTGCACAGCTGCGACAACCTCATCAAAGTCGGAATCCTTAAGCAAAAAGCCCTTCGCGCCAACAGCTACCATATGCGAATAATAGGCATTATCGCCGAACATCGAGAGCGTGATGACCTTCAACTCGGGATAGCGCTCCAAAGCCTTAGCCGTAGCCTCGGCGCCATTCATCCCCGGCATAGAGTAATCCATAAACACGACATCGGGACACACCTCCTCCAAGCGCGCCAAAAACTCCTCGCCGCTTCCGGCATCTACCACGACCTCAAAATCGGGACATGACGCCAACAACATCTTCATACCATTGCGGAACAAAGAATGGTCATCTACAAGTGCTATGCGTATCATTTTGCTATCTTTTTATCCCGTTTACGACGCTTTGGGGTCTCATCCTGCGTAGGCGATGAAGCCACAACTCGAGTTGCACCCTTCACATTCACTTTTGCCGTAGCCCTCATACCCTTACCCAAGGATGAAGTTATATCCAAATCGCCATTCAACGAGTTTATACGAGAATATATATTCGAAAGTCCCATACCGCCATCCATAACGGTCTGAGGATTAAAGCCCTTGCCATTATCGGAATATTGCAACTCCAGCGTATCACCCACAACCGACAATGAAAGGCGTATTTCGCTACATCCGGAGTGTTTTAATGAATTGGTAACAAGCTCACATATAACGCGATACATAATTACCTCAACATCCGTTTCATAGCGTTCACCGCGAAGGTTGGTTGTAAACGATATTTTCACCTTATGTAATAAAGCTGTGCGGTCAATGAAGTTTTGAACTCCTCGCGCCAACCCGAAATCACTCAGCACATGCGGCGAGAGGTTATTCGATATTTCGCGCAACGAACGCAACGCCTCCTCAACGACATAGAGCGTATTTTTATATATATCTCGACGCCCCGACTCCATTTCGCTATGTGCAAGTGCCGACAACGAAATCTTCGCCGAAGAGAGCAAAGGTCCCAAACCATCATGCAGTTCCTTGGCGAAATTTGAACGCGTACGCTCCTCGGTGCGCAACACTGCCGACAAAACGCGCTTATCCAAGAGCTGACGATGACGATTCAGGCGGTCAATATATATCAATAGTCTATCGAGCAGAACAATACCCACCGACATACATATCGACACCACGATATCAAACCACTCAAGGTTAATTAGAGGTTCGGGATTGCCATAGCTTATCCAAATCTGCAAAACTCGCTCGCCGGCAAGCACCATAAAGCCTATAATAAAAAGGATTCCTATAGCATTATACTTGGCAACTCGCACCAGACGCACGGCGTAATACATCGCAATGCACTGCACGATAAGCGCCAAATAGAGCAACACCTGAATCATCATAACCTCGACCGTTTTTCTACCTTACTCCTTCTTTTGCAAGATACTCCTCAACATAGGCAGCTGGGCATAGCTTGTCATATCAACCTGCACCGGTACGACCGCGACATAACCATTTGCCAAAGCCCACTCATCGGTATCGACAGCCTCAGGTTCATAGTTTGTATAGCTGCCCGTAAGCCAGAAATAGGATTTTCCGCGTGGGTCCTCATGGCGGAAGAACTCCTCATTCCACACACCTCGACATTGGCGACATACTTTAATGCCCTTAATCTCCGCTTCGGGGATATTCGGGATATTGACATTCAGGCAGAAAGGGTAGCTTATAGGCTCCTCGCTCTCCAAGACCGAAGCGATAATCTCGCGAGCATAGCGCTTGGCAGCCGAGAAATCGGCATCTGCATCGTGGTCGGTAAGCGACAAACCTATCGAGGGACAGCCATAAAAGCTACCCTCAATAGCCGCACCCATAGTACCCGAATATAGGACATTAATTGCGGAATTTGAGCCATGGTTTATACCCGAGATGACCAAATCGACCTTCTTATCCTTCAATAGGTGGTCGAACGCCACCTTCACACAGTCGGTGGGTGTTCCCGAGAATGAATAGACCTCAACGCCCTCCTCTTGGCGTTTTGACTCCAAAAACAGAGGTTCATACATCGTAATAGCCTGACTGCGACCGCTCTGCACAACGGCAGGCGCGACAGCAAAAACCCGTCCAAATTCACGCGCGACCTCCACAGCCACAGCAAAGCCTTTTGCCGAGAAGCCATCGTCGTTTGTAACAAAAATTAATCGTTCTGTTTTATCTCGTTTCATAATCAATCCTCACAAAATAGATATCTCCATCTTCACAAAGGTAAAAAAAATATTCCGATTTTTAGAAGTTGTCTACATAGTTATTTTCCAAAAATGGAAGGAATAATTTTTATCAAAGCAAATATTTTTACAAGTTTATGTGTTGATTTTTAGTATATTTTTTATATTTGCATATAAATATTCACTCATTTGCAAATTCTTAAAGTATCAACCATAATGAAAAAGTTATTCCTTTTGCAATCATTTTGCTTGGCGCTGATATTTTCGGCATGTACCAACGACAATACCGAGCAGACTCCAACGGTGGTGGCTACACCTACCAATATCAAGGCTTACGACGGATGTGGGCGCGTGAGGATTCTGTGGTCGCAAAACTCCGACGATGCCATAGCAAAGACCATGATTTATTGGAACGACCGCAACGGCAGCGCTACACATACGCCAAAGCAGACATCGCAGCAGGGTATTGTACGCGACTCGATTGATATTAAAGAGATTTTGGAGGGTGTATATACCTTTGAGATTGTGAATTATGATGCCAAGAATAACCCCTCTGAGGCAAAGACCATTCAGGCTCAAGTCTATGGCGAGGATTACATCGCCGAATTGGCGACACGCCCCATCGAGGAGCTGGTGTTCAACAAGTTCCGTAGCACTGCAACAATCAATTGGCAGGAGGGATGGAATCAGGGTCTTGGTACCGAGGTACAGTACGCCGACGAGGATGCTTCAGTTTGGGTTAAGAACAGCGACTCGACAACCGAGATATCGCCTGCCGAGGTGGGTGCGGAATTGACTATTCGTACACTCTACTGCCCCACAAATTGCCTCGACACAATGCGTAGCGCGCCCGTAAAACGCAAAGTCGAGGCCGCGCCGGTGGTATTGTTTGAGCCGAGCGAGGCAAAGGGCTACGACGGCTACAAACGAGTGAAATTGATGTGGTCGCAGGATGTGGAGTCCGACCTACATAAGACCTCTATCATTTGGGGATTAACCGAGGACCAAGCATGCGAAAAGATATTCAATCGTGAGGCAGAGAGTGGCTTGCAGCGCGATTCGATTTACATAGACCTTCCTGAGGGCGAATACACCTTCACTCTCACCAACATGGATGCCGAGGGCAACGCTACGGAGCCTATCGAGGTAAAGGCAAAGGCTTATGGCGAAGAGTATGTCGCAGAGCTCGAAACACGCCCCGTAGCAGAGATTGAGTATAAGGCAACTATTTCACGCGCCACACTGACATTCGACACTTGGGACAAGGGTTTGGATACCGAGTTGCGTTATACCCGCACCAACGGCCAGGAGGTTGTTTCCATTCTCGCGAATGATAACAATACCGCCGTTTGCAACAATATCGACAAGGGCACAGCTATTGAGATTCGTTCACGCTACTGCCCCGAGAATTGCATCGACACAATGCGCTCGGCAGTCGTAACGAAATATACCCCCAAGACCATATTGGCCAAGCCGAGCGAGGCGAAAGGTTACGACGGCTACAAGCGCGTAAAGCTGATGTGGTCGCAAGATGTGGCAACCGACCTCCATAAGACCACCATTTCATGGGGCTCGGCCGAGGAGCAGCGATGCGAAAAGGTGTTCAATCGCGAGGCTGAGGGTAGCTTGCAGCGCGATTCGATTTACATCGACCTGCCCGAAGGCGAATACACCTTCACTCTCACCAACATGGATGCCGAGGGTAACGCCGCAGAGCCTGTCGAGGTTAAGGCGAAGGCTTACGGCGAGGAGTATGTCGCAAAGCTCGAAACGCGCCCCGTGACAAACTTCACATATCAGGAGAGTATTTCTCGCGCCAATCTGACATTTGCCTCATGGAACAAGGGCTTGGATACCGAGGTGCGCTATACCCGCACTAACGGACAGGAGGTTGTAGCCATAATTGCGAATAGCAATAACACCACAAGCTGCAACAATATCGGCGGAGGCTCTGCTATCGAGATTCGCTCGCGCTTCTGCCCCGAAAACTGCATCGACACAATGCGCTCGGCTCTCATAACGAAAGTTACGCCTCAGTCAATCAGCGTCAGCATGAAGGTTATGCAGCTCAATGTAAAGAACGGCATGATTGGATTCTTATATGGCATGTGGGACAGCCGCAAAGCCGGCATCGTAAACTTCCTCAAGAGCGAGGCTCCCGACTTTATAGGTTTGCAGGAGCTGGGATATGGAAGTGGCAACAGCGACTACTACACCTATATTTTAAGTGGCATGGGCTCGAACTATGCCGGCGTAAAATATGAGCGCAACACCGCGGCCGAGGGTAATGCCATACTCTATCGCAAGGATAAGTTCGACCTGATAAAAGAGGGTCGATTCTGGCTGTGCAACACTCCCGATAGCCCCGCAAAGCACTCGGTAACCATCGGCTCAACGACCTACACGGCGAACTATGAGCGCATTGCCGTATGGGGTATCTTCCGCGACAAGACGACGGGCAAGGAGTTTTATGTAACGACTACCCACCTCGACAACAGCAATACGGCCGACGATAAGAGTAGCGACTGGCGCGTATATCCCGTGCTTTGGGAGCAGGGCCAGATACTCGTAAACAACACCAATGCGAATGCGAACTATGGCTCGAGCGATGCTGCGGGTCGTCGCCCGATAATCCTAACGGGCGATATGAACTGCAACTACAACGAAGAGCCGATGAAGAACATCGTGAACAATGGTTACAAAGACACCTGGGATATAGCCCAAAGCAAGAGCTGCCCCGATGCGTCATGTCCTCGAAGCACTATGAGCGAGGCAAAATCATCGGCGGCACAGAAGCCATATTCATGCTTCGACCATATATTTGTTGGCGGAGGCGTAATCCCCACCGTCATGAAGCACACGATTCACCCTCCGAAGTTTGAGGGCACTCACCTCTCGGACCACAATGCCGTATCGGTAGAGATTAAGTATACTTTCTCGGAATAGGGATAACGGATAATACCAATACAATACAGAGGGTGTCCAACCGCATGGGTTGCGACACCTTTTTTCGTAGATAAACGGCATAACAAGAGTCGTCTTAGGGGCTGCCTGCAAGCCGAAAAACACCGTTTACCCGGGATGTAAACCGACACTTTTCAATAAGACCCATGCCGAAAGACAGCTATCAAGCGCAAGGCGCATATATTTATGACTCAATGCGTTATACTATCGACCAAATGTGTTATCATAATACCGAATCGGCATTTTATCTTTGCAATGAAACCTTTTAACAACTTAAAACTTTAATCTTATGAAACACATTTTATCTATTTTGGCAAGCGTGGGAGCACTTCTCCTTGCTTCGTGTAGCGACTCTATGCTCGACGACTCTCAACTGGGCAACGCATCCGCAACGCGCTCCACGCAAGCAACGCTCAACATGGAGCTGATGCAGTTCAATATCAAATCGGCACGCCCCATCGAGCCAAGCGGCCATGCCTGGGACGACAGAAAAGCTGCGGTAGCGGCCTATATCAATGCCGAAGCGCCCGATATTGTGGCAGTCCAAGAGGCTTACGACGGCTGGACCATGAATCAATTCGATGAATTGGCGGTACTCCTAAGCTCATACACCGGATATGTGGCTTATCGAGGCACAACAACGCTTTGGGATAACGAGGGTTGCGGAATTTTCTATAAAACATCGCGCTTCACCGAGGTAAACAAAGGACGCTTTTGGTTGAGCGCAACCTACGACACCGAATCGGTGGGTTGGGGTGGCGAATACAAGCGCATCGCCACATGGATAATTCTTCGCGAAAATAGCTCTCTCAAAGAATTTTTCGTAATCTCAACACATTTTGAAACATGGTCACAAGGCGATGACGACGCTTCGAATGATGGTAATTGCCAATACGAAAGCACCAAAATCATCAATGGCCGCATCGCTGGCTTAGCCGAGGGGCGCACGGTTGTGTTGATGGGTGACTTGAATAGCAATCCGTCGCTTACTCCTGCACGCATGTTGCAAACAGCAGCCGAGGGTGGCACTTTGGTCGATACGCGCAACATCGCAAACTCGATTAGCGGCATGAGCTATACCACCAACAATTGGGATACGGCCGATAATACGGGAGCACAATTCGACTATGTAATGGTTACGAAGAACTCCGCCTCGGTAAACACCCACCACACGGCGACTCCGCTATACAATAGCGTTGTAATGTCGGACCACAACCCCGTAGTGGTTAATCTTGATTTCAACCTGTAATTTTACACCATAAAATAGATAGCGAGGGGCTGCTGCAACAAATAAAGTGTTGCAGCAACCCCTCGCGATAGAAGCTAATATAACAAAATCTAATTTGTCGGTTTCGAGCGCGTGAAGAGCGACACGATAAGCAACAACACGATAGCTCCGAGCAGCGAAGTGAGCAGACTGCCGAATGTTCCCATAGGCAGCCAGCCAAAGAGCGACACTAACCATCCTCCCAGCACTCCGCCGACAATTCCGACTATAAGATTCACAACAAGGCCGGCACCTCCGCCCCTGACAATCAGGTTGGCAAGCCATCCTGCCACCAAACCAATAAGTAGATACCACAAGAAATACATAATCTTTCGTTTTTAGTTTCTCTTGTGATTATACAAAATCCGTTCCCTTATTTGCGGCAAGCGAGATTCGTAACTGCAACGGAGATAAAAAACCGGAGCATCCCAAAGGGAAACTCCGGCTAAGCGAACAGTGCGATGCACTACTTCGAAATTCTGCGCTCCTTGATACGAGCCTTCTTACCTGTGAGGTCACGCAAGTAGTAGATACGCGCACGGCGAACTACACCATACTTATTAACCTCAATCTTGTCGATGTGTGGTGAGTAAAGAGGGAAGATACGCTCAACGCCTACACCGTTAGAAATCTTACGGATTGTAAACATCTTGGTCTTGCCTGAACCCTTAATCTGGATAACTACACCACGGAAGCTCTGCAAACGCTCCTTGTTACCCTCGACGATACGGTAAGTTACTGTAATTGTGTCACCGGCAGCGAACTGAGGTACATCAGCCTCGCCCTTGGCCCACATCTGCTCGTTTACGAGCTTAATGATTGCATCTTTGTTCATTGTTGCAACAAATTTAATAATTTATCCGTTCAACATTATCGCTGCACAAGGTTTACCATACTGCCCATTGACATGTAATCCCAAGTTCTGCTGCCTCGCGGCATCGACACTTATTTAACCTTATGCCCTATATAAGAGGTTGATACGGGAGTGCAAAGATATGCGATAAAATTCAAAATTCAAAATTAAGAATTCAAAATCATTAAATTATCAGGAATAAATCCCACATTTTGAAGAATTGCAATTACAAAGTATAAATATTGCGCCCACTGTTGTATATTGCCAAATGTTTATTAATTTTGTAAAGCCTAATGGCATTAAAATATTTTTGATGAAAGTGTATTAGCTTTTATCCTTGAATGGAAATCTGGAAAATTTCGATGGAACAAGGAGAGCAACACACTCATCACTTCGTATTGTTAAACCTGGAGCAAAGATTGCTCCACACAATACGGGTGTGGGGTATTGTTTATTTGTTCCAAGGTATTCCAGAACCTCCATTCAGATAAACTAATCGGCTCCACACTTTCTTGTTTTTATAACCCACCGCCATAGAAGCCGAGACGGAAGAAAATTTACGAACTTATGAAGAGATTTCTTCTATCCTTGTTGGCTGTAATGCTCTTTGCCGCTACGGCATCTGCACAGCAGCGCGTCGAACGAATCGAGTATCAGGAATCTTCAGCCCGAAACCTCGAACCCGAACATTTGATGTTGCTTACACCGCTTGTTGCAGATTTGGAGGTTTCAGCAATCAAGGTGCAACACACTGAAACAAAGGCTTTTGAGAACATCGTAATCACGCAAGATGTCCTAAAAATGATTCCCGAACTGAAAAAGGTGGCGTTGAGTCGTGCTGCGCGCGCAAGCAAGGCTGATGTTTTGGTCGGAACGACTATTGATGTCATAACAAATGACAACGGACGGTTAGAAATTACCGTAACAGGTTACCCTGCATTTTATCGCAACTTCCGCAAAGCCGAAGCATCAGACCTGGAGATTGTTGAATACGCTCGCAAAGTAGAACGCGACAACAAGAATTTCCGCGTCGTAGGTGACCCCAACAGCAAAACAACTATTAAAGAGAAACAATAAAACATACTCATTATGAAGAAATTTTTATTTTCGATTGTAGCATTATTATGCCTCACAGCATTTAGCGCCAATGCTCAAATTATCAGCTATTCACAAACTAAAATAACCAAGATAAAGAAAGAGAAAGAGAAAAAGCCAGGCTATTTCCAGCAATCCGTAGATTTGGAATTTGGAGGTCTATCTGAAAATATTAATACTGCAATAGGAGCAAATTACATTGCTGGATATCGTTTCAACGATGTAGTCTTTTTGGGTGGAGGAGTAGGCTTAAGCATGATTGATGGAGATTCTTATTCTAACCCTTATGATGCATGCTATTATGGAGAAGTTCAAGCCCGATTATTTGCCAATGGCAGATTTTATTTAACGACAACACGCCTCCAGCCGTTTTTTGATATTTCTGCAGGAATTACATACCTTGAAGAAGAAAGACATTATTATGAATATAATGATTTGGGAATAATGCTTAACCCTCAATTTGGCGTTAATTATAAGATTAAAGAAAAACTAAGTTTTTATATTAATTTAGGCTTTCAATTTATGCCGCTACACGACGACGAAACCAGTTACCCCCTACTTAAAATCGGTGTAACATTTTAACCATATAATTAAGAGCCTGTATAACAAAAATTATATAGGCTCTTAATTTCTCTATGCGCCTTCACGCTAAAATTCAAAATTTTCGTTACTAAATCCGTTTTTTCGCGCGAGCTAACATGCTCATCATCACTACAAAAACGCCATCACTACGATATTCACTGCTGCCGTGAGCAACATAAGGCGATACATCGTTTCGGTAAAGCCGATACCCATACGCACGAAGAACAGAGGCACAAACATTGCCACAGGCACAGCAATAAGCGCAAAGAGCGTTGCCGTAGCACTCGGCAGGCAGAATATGGCAGCAAGCACAGCCATAAAGAGAGCATTAAAACGCAGCATCACGCGCGACTTGCTCTTTATCGAGTAGCGGTCCGAAATCATCAACGCCAAAGCGCTCACTATCATAACAATAATCACGCCCAACAACAATATCGTTACGATATTCATTGCCTCGAAGATGCGAAACTCGCTCACCGAGAAAAGAGAGTTATATATATCTATGGCCGGAGCCGAGAACTCCCCTCCGGCACACCAGCCCCAATAGCAAATAGCCGCCGGAGCAAGCAATACGCTCGCCAAAGTAACCACCACATCGCGCCACGACGCGCGCACGGCAAGCACCAGCAGAGGCATTGCGACATAAAGAACCGCCGCCGGAGCAAACACCAAAGGCAACACTCCAAAATATAGCATCGCAAGCGAGAGGTCGCTAAATCGCTCGGTACGCATAATAAAGCGCGTCATACTCTTCATTGCCTGATACATAACCGCCACGGCCACTGCGGTTAAGAGATAGTCGGTCGTACCGACCACACAACTCGCAACAACGGCAAAAACGGGAATACCCATCAGCGTATATGCCGGATATATCGAGTAACGCACACCCAGACGCCCGACGCCCAAGCCGAAAATAAAGAGTGCGACAGCCCACACAACAGCCGAAAGTACGGGGATATGCGCCTGCCAATGTTGCAAAATATCACCTATGGGCGCTGCGATATTTGCCACAGATTCACTCTCCGAGGACCAAAAATAGGTTCGGAGCGTAGCCACCACAGCGACTACCAGCAAGAGTAGCGCAAGGTCAAATATGCGATGTTGTACAACTTTGCGTCCCATAGAATTTTGGATATAATCTTTTCCGATGACAAATTTAAGAAAAAAGCTCGCATGCAACCAAAATATTCTTAACTTTGTGATGTTATGCTTGAAAATTCTTATCAAACAGAGCTTATTGAGGCGGGGTGCGACGAGGCTGGCCGCGGATGTTTGGCGGGGAGTGTATTCGCTGCGGCGGTGATTCTGCCGCCCGACTTTCATCATCCGCTACTCAACGACTCAAAGCAGATGACCGAACGGCAGCGCAACATGCTACGCACGATTATCGAGCGTGAGGCTGTGGCATGGCATGTTACCGAGATTTCGGCGGCTCGCATCGACGAGATAAACATCCTGAAGGCATCGATTGAGGGTATGAACATCGCAGCTGCAAGTCTTAAGGTCGCGCCGCAGTTCCTCGCCATCGACGGCAACCGCTTCATATCGCATAACGGACTGCCCTACAAGTGCATCGTCAAGGGCGACGGCAAATATGCCAACATCGCCGCAGCCTCGGTTTTGGCAAAGACCCACCGCGACGAATATATGATGCGCCTGCATGAGGAGTATCCCCAATACGGCTGGGCAGGCAACAAAGGCTACCCCACCAAGCAACATCGCCTCGCCATACGCCAATATGGCCTTACACCCTATCATCGCCTATCGTTCAATCACGACCAGGGACAGTTGGAACTGTTTTAGAGGCGTTACGCCACCACATTGCGTGCAAAGTTTTGCATATCTCATTAATTTATTGTATATTGCAAACGAAATTAAATTCCACAAACTTATAAAAGTTCAGGCGCATGAAAAAGAGGATGTTTTTCTGGATGCTGGCTCTTATGATTTGTGCTTCGGGTTGTGCAGACAGTTTTACCGAAGAGCCGAAATTACCTACGCAAGAGGCGTCGCACGAGGTGACGCAAGCCGAGGCGCGCCAAAGCCTCGAGAAGATTGTTTTCGACCTGAAAATCCCCTCCACGCGCGGTGGTAAGCAGAAGCGCATGCCGCCAATCACGAGTGTCTATTCTACGGGGCGAGCAGCCGAGGCAACACGCTCGGGCGAGGAGATTGAGCCCTATTTCCACATCTTTAATTTCGGTCGCGACGAGGGTTTTGCCATAATGTCGGGCGATGACCGCGTGGAGCCCCTGTTGGCGCTCACTTTCAAAGGGGAATTTACTTCCGAAACGGAGATTGACAACCCCGGCTTCGAAATTGCCTACTCACGCATGGAGGATTACTATGTGCAGCGAGTTGCGACCTATTCCCCCGATGATGCAAGAGTGGGTATATTACCGGATTCGATGCCCGGAAAAGACCAAATTGGATTTCTTGAAGGCGAGCCATTTAATGTCTATTACGAAATGCCATTGGGCCATTGCCCTGTAAAGTGGGGACAAAGAGGGCCATATAATCGATATTGCTTTACCACCGATGGCCTAAAGGCAGTTACCGGGTGTGTAGCAACTGCAGTGGCTCAATTGATGGCTATCTATAAATATCCGAGTGGCTATAATGGTTATACTTTCAATTGGAATGATATGATTTCGTCATCTCCGAGTGCCACAGGCGTGGATCAAATTGCTCGTTTGATGCAGCAATTGGGATTGCCACATAATTTGAATATGGATTATGGCGCTGTTATTTACAACGATGGTAGCGGTGCATACGCCAGTGATATTCCTCATACATTGGAGAATTTTGGATATACTGATGGTGGCAGCAATGTTTCTTATAATACAGCCGAAGTCGCTACGGAACTTAAAGCGGGATATCCCGTCTTAATAGGAGGGCGAACAAATGACAATAAAGGACACATGTGGCTTGGCCATGGAATAATGGAGCATACCACCCCATCATATATGTACGATACGATGACAGGAATAATTCTTGAAACATTGATGATTACCAATACATATATTTTATGCAATATGGGTTGGGATGGAATTGCAGATGGCTATTATCTGAGTGGAATTTTTAATACCATTGTAGGTCCTGCATATCCGGAGAATAATACAAGTTCATCTAATGGTAGTTACAATTTTAATAATACTATAACAGTAGTTAAAGGAATAAGGAGGTAAGCATATGAAACGATTATTAATTATTTTATTGGGATTAACTCTTTCGTTTGCAGTAGTAAGTTGTGAGAGTAACGGAGGAAAAGAGAATATCGAGGATAACACCGGAGATAACCCCGGTGAAGTCCCTGATGACCCATGGGCGGATTGGATTGTCGAATACTACCCTTTCCCTATTATTGTTTCGGTTTGTGATGCCGAGGGAAATGATTTGCTGGATAGTGCATCACCCAATGCTATAAACTTAGAAGGCATAAAGATGTTGTATAATGGCGAGGAGTATACATTGAACAAAGAGCAGTCGTCAACAAGGGCCTGGCCAGCCGATTTCTACGGAATAAAACTCGAATACAACACCACGAAAGAGAGATATGAGTTGTGGATGGGTGAATTTGAGGGAGGTGACTTCTATGATAATGTCGATATCATCATTGATTGGGGTGATGGTAGTTCGGACACCATAACGCTTTATAATAAGATTGTAGCTCCTTATGATGGAGATTTCCATATCGACCAACGATTCTATTTGAATGGCGAGCAGGTGGAATATTATCATGTTGATGAGGATAGTTATCACATTGAAATAGTAAGGTAAATGTATGAAACGATTATTAATTATTTTATTGGGAATAACCTTTTCGTTTGCGATTGTAGGTTGCGGAAAAGAGAACGAAAATGAGAATACTGTGAATAACCCCAATGACACCCCCAATGACATCCCTGATAGCCCCATGTATGAGGTAGATTACTATCCAATAGAGTTTGTTGTTTCGGTTTGTGATGCCGAGGGGAATGATTTGCTGGATAGTGCATCACCCAGTGCTATAAATTTGGGAGGTATAAAGATGCTGTATAATGGTGAAGAGTACACATTGAATGAAGAACACTCTTCAACAAGGGCCTATGAAGCTTATTTTTATGGTATCAAGATAGAATATGACACTACAAATGAGAAGTATGAGTTGTGGATAGGAGAATTTAATGGAGATGAATTTTTCGATAATATTGACATAACAATTGATTGGGGAGATGGTCGCTCGGACATCTTGACACTTTATAATAAGATAGTAGCTCCTTATGATGGAGAGGCCCATATCGACCGCCGATTCTATTTGAATGGTGAGCAGGTGGAGAACAATGTGTTAGAAATAGTGAGGTAAGCATATGAAACGATTATTAATGATTTTATTGGGATTAACCCTTTCGTTTGCAATGGTAAGTTGTGAGAGTGGCAGCGGGAACGAAACTGCAAATGATAATAATACAGATGTAGATGATAACCCCGAGGACGACCCCATAGTTGACCTTCCAGAAGATGGCTTGGTTTTCTCTCAACATCTAATAACATATTATCTTTTAATAAATCAAATATCATGTGAGCATGATAGTCAAAAGAATGATATTATCTATCTTAATTGTAGCGGAGATAGTGCCACAAGAGAGATGTTTCTGTATCTCAGCGAATTGAATGGTGATACTTCATTTAACCGTAGAACACTCCCTGGGGATGACCGCGCTTTCGCTTATCCGTTTGATGATATAACAATGTCGTGTGACAAGGATTTTGATTCGGCACATCCGGCAGGTGAGCCATTGGATGATATTGTGAATATCACTATTGTAAGATATTGGGATTATGTGCAAAATGGATATCAATACCCCGAAGGATATGAGTATGTAAACGCGTATGGTTTAGGTGCAATAGCATTTAATTATAAACTCGAAGAGATTAATAGTGATAATTCAAAGTTAGTATCTTGCAAAACGCATTATTTGTCGAAACCTCAAATGAGTTTCACCACCTCTCCTGACATCCCCGGTGAATATACTTTTACGCTGTCGCTAACGACAAACGGCGAAACTTTTACGACAACATTCACGCACACATTTGAGTAAAACAAGCTGTGACAAAACAACAAATCGGGGTTTTCTTCGTGAAAACCCCGATTTGCATTATAATAGTCGAGCAAATTACATTCGCTGCGGAACATCTATGCCAAGCAACTTCATGGCACGGCTGATAACGCGGGCAATCTGTGCCGAGAGCATCAAGCGCATGCGACGCACCTCTTCGTTCTCCTCGCGGAGGATTGAGTGGTCGTGATAGTAGCCATTGAAGGTCTTTGCCAAGTCGTAGGCGTAAGCCGCAATCATCGACGGAGCGAAGTTTTCGCCAGCAGCAGCCACCACATTGGGGAAGTCTGCCAAAGACTTGATAAGCTCAATCTCCTCGCCGAGCAGTTCGGTGCAGCCGTGCGAAGTATAGTCGATACCCGCCTCGTCGGCCTTACGCAAAATAGAGCAGATGCGGGCGTGGGTATATTGAATGAACGGGCCTGTGTTGCCATTGAAGTCAATAGACTCGCGGGGGTCGAACAACATAGTCTTCTTGGGGTCCACCTTCAAGATAAAGTACTTGAGTGCACCCAAGCCGACCATTGTGCAGACTGCATCGGCCTCCTCCTTCGAGCAGCCGTCGAGTTTGCCTAACTCCTCCGACATCTCGCGTGCCGTCGCAACCATATCCTCAATCAAATCGTCGGCATCGACAACTGTACCCTCGCGTGACTTCATCTTACCCTCGGGAAGCTCCACCATACCATACGAGAGGTGGTAGATGTTGTCGCTCCACTCGTAGCCCAACTTCTTCAACACAAGCTTCAGCACCTGGAAGTGGTAGTTCTGCTCGTTACCCACGACATAAATCATATCGTCGAGCTTATTCTCTTCGAAGCGGCTCAGAGCTGTACCCAAATCCTGCGTCATATATACCGATGTGCCATCGCCACGCAGAAGGAGTTTCTGGTCCAAGCCATCAGCCTCCAAGTCAATCCATACAGAGTTATCCTCCTTGCGGAAGAATACGCCCTTATCGAGGCCATCCTGAACGAGCGACTTGCCCAAGAGGTAGGTCTGTGACTCGTAATATACCTTGTCGAAATCGACACCCATAGCCTTGTAGGTAACATCGAAGCCCTCGTATACCCAGCCGTTCATCGTCTGCCACAACTCGTATACCTCGGCATCCTTTGCCTCCCACTTACGCAGCATCTCCTGCGCCTTCAACATAATGGGAGCCTGCTTCTTCGCCTCGTCCTCCGACATACCGCCCTCGACGAGCGCCTTGACCTCGGTCTTGTAGTGCTTGTCGAACTCGACATAATATTTACCTACCAGGTGGTCGCCTTTCATACCCGAAGAAGCGGGGGTCTCGCCACCACCATAGAGCTGCCATGCGAGCATCGACTTGCAGATGTGAATACCGCGGTCGTTCACCAGATTTACCTTGATTACATTGTGGCCATTCGCCTTGAGAATCTGCGCAACAGAGTATCCCAAAAGGTTGTTGCGGATGTGACCCAAGTGAAGGGGCTTATTGGTGTTGGGCGACGAGTACTCAATCATAATCGTACGGCCCGAGGGCTCTGCCTGACCGAAATTTTCGTCAGAGGCCACCTCGGCAAAACGCTCAGCCCAGAATGAAGGCGCAATTACGAGGTTCAGGAAGCCCTTGATGACATTAAAGCTGCTGATTTGCGGATTGTTGGCCACGATATGCTCACCAATCTCTGTGGCGGTCATCTCGGGCGACTTGCGGCTCATCTTCAGCAACGGGAATGTCACGAGGGTATAGTCGCCCTCAAACTCCTTGCGCGTTTTCTGAATCTGCAACTGCGCGGGTTCCACCTTTCCGTACAACGCCTCAACCGACGAGGCAACGATGTTCGAGATAAATGTTTCGATATTCATATCTTGTAAATAGTTGTTATCCATTTGAATTTCCGCTGCAAATATATGAATTTTTCCGCAGAAAATTGTTATAATATATCATTATATATTATCAAAGACTCTAACCCCATTGCCAACATAGCGATTAAGGCGACAGTAATGCAAATTTATTTACACCGCAACAAGCCGAACGAGTCCCTTTATCCGCAACTATATTGACATTCCCTCCAAACCTCCCTTTGAGAAAGGGAGGCTATAAATATTATGCTATATAAATATTATGCTAATTTAGGCAGTCGCTTTTTTGTGCCACATCGTGCCAGACTATCGAACCTTCATAGATGATTACTTAAAGATTGTCGAATTTGTGGAGTGGCTCAAGGAGACATATCCCGAAGTGTATCAAAATAAAATAGTGTCAAAATAATCTTGATTTAGTTCGGAATAGCTACTGTTATGTATGCGAATATAATCTAAAGGATTTTTTGCGAAATAGAATATTTTACATACCTTTGTCATAACAAAATTGTTAAACAGTATTGTTGAATTATAAAATATATGGATAATCAAGAGAAGCAGAGTAAAGAGCAGTTGATACTTGCGGCGGCAGAGCAGGAGTTCTTGACCAGGGGTTATGATGGTGCCCGTACCACCTCGATAGCGCAGGCAGCGGGCGTAACGCACGCAATGCTACACTACTACTACCGCACCAAGGAGCAACTTTTTGAGCGCATCGTGGATGAGAAGTTCGAAACTATGTCACACTCAATGTTTGCCATAATGGGCGACCCATCGTTGCCGATTGTTGAGCGCATCAAGGGTGGC
>JAFXIS010000030.1 GCA_017532885.1 Alistipes sp.
CCGAGAGTTACGGTGGTCAACGACTGGGTCTCACCACGGGTGAAGATAGCCGAACCGTGTGCTGCTGGCAGGTAACCTACCTCACACCAGATAGGGCGAATCTCGTCTGTGCGACGACCATCCAAGCGCTTACCCTCGTCGAGGATCATATTACGCATAGCCTTCTTCTGCACATCGTCGTGGAAATATTTGTGGATAAGTGGAGCCTTCTCCTCGAGCTCCTCCTCTGTGAAGCGAGCAGCAAACTCTGCCTCCAGAGCCTCAAATGCCTCTGAACGCTCGTGCTTTGCTGTGCCGCTTGTAGCGATAGCGTAAGCCTTGTCGTAAAGCTCTGTGATAATCTGCTGACGCAACTCCTCGTCGTTAGTCTCGTGGCAGTATGTGCGCTTAACATCCTTGCCAAGCTCCTTCGAGAGCTCAATCTGTGCGGCACAGTGCTTCTTAATCTCCTCGTGGGCGAACTTGATGGCACCGAGCATAACCTCCTCCGATACCTCGTTCATCTCACCCTCCACCATCAGGATGTTGTCGATAGTACCACCGACCATGATGTCCAAATCGACATCTGCCATCTGTGAGAAGTTAGGGTTGATGACATACTCGCCACCGATGCGAGCTACACGAACCTCTGAAATAGGACCACCGAATGGGATGTCCGATACGGCCAAAGCTGCCGATGCAGCCAAACCTGCCAATGCGTCAGGCTGAATATCCTTGTCAGCCGAAATGAGGTTTACCGTAACAAATACATCAGCGTGGTAGTCTGATGGGAACAATGGGCGCAATGCACGGTCGATAAGACGTGCTACAAGCACCTCGGCATCACTTGCCTTGCCCTCACGCTTCATAAAGCCACCAGGGAAGCGACCGCACGAAGCGAACTTCTCCTTGTACTCTACCTGTAAAGGCATAAAATCAGTACCTTCCTTTGCATCCTTGGCAGCGACTACGGTACCGAGCAACATTGTGTCGCCCATCTTTACTACTACCGCACCATCTGCCTGCTTAGCCAATTTACCGGTCTCGATGATAATCTCACGACCGTCGGCAAGCGTAATCGTCTTTTGTACAGCGTTGTACAACTTCTTTTCTTCCATAAATGTCTATATCGTCATAAAAAATAATTCAAAATTGAGGGTGTCGAAAAACTAAAGACACCCTCATTCACCCTCGTATTACTTACGGAGGTTAAGAGTCTTGATGATTGCGCGGTAACGCTCGATATCAACCTCCTTCAAGTACATAAGCAGCTTGCGACGCTTACCTACCAAACGCAGCAATGAACGCTGTGTTCCGAAGTCGTGCTTGTTCTGCTTGAGGTGCTCTGTAAGGTGGCTGATACGGTACGAAAACAATGCAATCTGGCTCTCTGGAGAACCAGTGTCAGTGTTAGACTTGCCGTACTTACCAAAAAGCTCTTGCTTTTTCTCTGCTGTTAAATAAGCCATAAAAAATAAAGTTTTATGAGCCGTGCCGAAGTGCTTCCCAGATCGGTCGCGACTCTGGTTTCACTCTACGACGCATTCCCCTTACCGTGAATAACGCCAGAGTGCGTGACAAAATTACTCCGAATTTAGTTAAGCACCAAATATTTTGAGGGTAAAAACATTATATTTTGGTACTTATTTTTTACTTTTGACGTTAAGTTGCGAAAATATTGTAATATTTTGTATCTTTGTGCAATAAAAGAGAGCCGTTGAGTGAAAAATCCTCGCTTTTTGCGTGGCGTAGTTTTCCTTTGAAGGCGGAGCGTAAAACGAGCATTTGAAGGTATGAAAAATAGAGTGTTTATAGCCTCACTTGTCGCAATCTTCGTTGCGATGGTTGGGTGTCAGCGTCCGAAGGCGGAGTATGTTAAGTCGTCGGGTGAGATGCTCGGTACGTTTATGCAAATTACGGCGTTGAGTGATGTCGGGGTGGATGTGATTTATGAGCGGATGATGGCACTTGATAAGGAGGCGAAGGCGTCGATGTCGATTTTTGACGAGGAGTCGTTGTTAAGCCGCGTAAATCGCAACCAGACAGATAGTTTGGATAGTCATATAATTCATTGCCTGGGTTTGGCTCGCCGCGTGACAGAGCGTAGCGGGGGTTACTACGATGTGACTGTTGCGCCACTTGTCGAGGCTTATGGTTTTGCAGGCAAGAACCGCGATGCGAAGGTGAATGTGGATTCGCTGATGGAGTTTGTCGGGATGGAGAAGTTAAGAGTCGAAGATGGTCGATTGATAAAGGACGACCCACGCGTGCGCATCGACTTTAACTCTATTGCCAAAGGTTACGTTGTCGATATGGCTGCCGAGGAGCTGGAGAGTATGGGTGTAGAGGAGTATCTGGTCGATATCGGCGGAGAGATACGTTGTCGTGGTCGCAACCCCAAAGGTGGTGCGTGGAGAGTCGGTATTGAGACTCCATACGATGGAAACAACACGCCAGGCTCGAGCATTCAGCAGGTGATATCGTTGACGGATTGTGCTATGGCTACGTCGGGAAATTATCGCCGATTTTATCTCGATGAGAAGGGAAACAAGATAGCACACACTATTGATCCACGCACAGGTAAGAGCGCGGTAACCGATTTATTATCAGCGACTGTCATCGCTCCGACGTGTGCCGAAGCGGATGCCTATGGCACAATGTTTATGGCGATGGGTGCCCAGCGTGCAATTGAGCTTTCGCGCGAGATGGCACAGGATGGTGTGATGGTGTATTTCATTACGGCGGGCGAGGGCGATGAGTATAATGTATATTACTCTGCCGCGCTGGCTCCGATGTTGAAAAGCACAGAGGGCTTTAACGTTATTAAGTAATTGAGACGTTTCTATGAAAAGAGCAGTTTTGCTATATAATGCCGCTGCGGGAAAGGGCAAGATTGAGAAGAATGTCGATCGTATTGTCGAAATTTTCCGTGAGGCGGACTATGATATGCAGCCGTTGCCTATCCGCTTTGGTACCAATCCGTTTGATTGGTGCGGCAAGGTCGATTTGGCAGTGGTCGCAGGAGGTGACGGAACGATAAATTATGTGGTGAATGCGATGATGCGTCGCCAATTATCTATAAATATAGGAGTTATCCCAGCAGGTACAGCGAACGATTTTGCAGGGGCTATCGGAATGTCGAACAATGTGCTGAAGGCGGCACGTCAGATTGCTTCGGGCGAGGTCGAGCTTATCGACTGCGGCAAGGTGGAGCATATGGGTCACAGTGAGGAGGATGATATTTATTTCGTTAATATCTTCAGCTTTGGTATCTTTACCACCACCTCGCAGCGTACGCCCGAGGAGCTAAAGCACCGCATCGGTAAGATGGCGTATCTAGTGGCAGCGTTCAAGGAGTTGGGTAATATTC
This sequence comes from Alistipes sp., assembly GCA_017532885.1. Next base: position 3,350 of record JAFXIS010000030.1, read on the forward strand.
ACGGTATTCCGCTCACTATTACCACCGATGCCGAGGCGTTCTACTATCCTACGCTGATGGGTCTTGTGTTTAATGGCGAGACTGCAGGCAGAGTGCCTATTGCGCGAAAGTCAAACCTGCGTGACGGAGTATTTGACTGTATCTTCTTGCGTAAGCGCAGTCCGTTTATCTCGGCGTTTGATATGCTGCTTTATATGGTCGGTATCAAGACCCGTGCGGTGAAGTATTTGCGAACAAGCCAATTGACGCTCGCGACTCCTATAAGCGAGGATACCGATGTTGATGGTCAGCGTGGAGGCTGCTTCCCGATGAAGGTCAATTGCCTGCACGGAGCATTGAAGATAGTGTGCCCTAAGGATTAGAACAATTTAACCAACTATGATATCGAAAGCTAGTAACATCTCACAATCTGTTTTGAAGGACCTTTTCTCATATGATGGTATTGATTATGAGAACGTAAGATTTTTACCCTGGAGCGAATTTCGCAATATCGAGAGTATGGTGCCATACTTGCAGGGCGCTATGGTCGGCGTAATATGCGGTGGTACGCTACGAATGACAATCGATGGCGAGCAGTATAACATCGGTGTAAATAATATGTTTGTGCTCCAAAATGATTCTGTTGTCACGCGTGTTAAACCAAGCAAGGCGTGTTGGGGTTATGCGGTTCTTTTCAAGGGTCGTTTTCTTGCCGATAAGGATGTCGCGCCAGAGGATTTCCTCGCGGCGGATATGAAGGCGCATACGTTGCGCGTAGTGGAAGTTGAACCATCGTTGGCGGAGAAGATGAATACGGTGGTAGCCGAAATGGTCAAGGTAGCAAAGAATCCCGATATACGCTTTAGAGTGGGTGCTGTGACATCGCTTACGGCGGCATTCTTCTATCTTTCGCTTTCAACTGTTAAGTACGACCAAGAAAGTGTGGAGGCGGTGCCCGAGAGTGATAAGGCGAAGTACTATATGACTCGCTTTGTGGAGTTGTTGAGTATAGAACATTCGCGAGAGCGCAGAGTGGAATATTACGCTTCACGACTCGGCATATCGCCCAAGTACCTTTCGCTGGTATGTTATAAGTTCAGGGGCAAGACCGCTTCGCGAGTGATTGACGATGTGGTACTTTACAACGCCAAGCAGCTGTTGAAGCAGCAGGGTGTTAGTATCAAGCAGGTATCCGACCAGCTCAATTTCCCATCGCAGTCATTCTTCGGAAAATATTTCAAGCAACGAGTTGGTATCTCGCCTTCAAGATATAAGGGTATGGGTAAGTAACCCGATTTAACCAATCCTATAATGGAGAGACATATTGATATAAATAAATTCGACTACCCGCTTTCAGATGAGCGCATTGCGAAGTTCCCGCTGGAGAACCGTTCCGACTCGAAGCTGATGGTCTATCGCAATGGCGCAATCAGCGAGAGCCGTTTTGGTCGTTTGGCGGAGGAGCTGCCCGCAGGCTCGATGCTGGTGTTTAACAATACCAAGGTTATCCGTGCGCGAGTGATTATGCACAAGCCTTCGGGTGCGCGTATTGAGGTCTTTTGCCTGGAGCCACATCGCCCAGCCGACTATGAGCACGCCTTTACGGTGCGTGGTGAGGCGGAGTGGAGTTGCATCGTGGGCAACCTGAAAAAGTGGAAGGAGGGCGAGATTGCTATCGAGTTTGAGTACGAGGGCAAGCAGTACCGCCTTGCGGCAGAGATTGCCGAGCGTGGCGAGCGAGAGCATATTATTCGTTTTAAGTGGGATGTGCCTCTTACCTTTGGTCAGTTGCTGGAGCATTTGGGACGTATTCCTATTCCTCCATACCTTAACCGCGAGAGTGAGGAGATTGACCTCACGCGCTACCAGACCGTATATTCCAAGTTTGAGGGGTCGGTGGCAGCACCTACGGCAGGTCTGCACTTTACGCCAGAGCTTATCGCCCAGATGCAGCAGTCGGGATTTGAGTTTGGCGAGGTCACGTTGCACGTTGGTGCGGGTACGTTCCTGCCCGTGAAGAGTGAGGATGCGGCGCAGCACCCTATGCACACCGA
>JAFXIS010000001.1 GCA_017532885.1 Alistipes sp.
AACTCCGGTAGAGATGTACCTGCGGCAACAATGGTAATAGCGATGATTGCCTCGCTAACGCCCCAAGCCCGTGCAATCGCAGTTGCCGACTCCAAGCAGAGATTACCACTGAAAATCAAACCACCAAGACCGAGTATAATGAAAGCCACAATCTTGACGACTCCCATCTTCGGAGCATTGTCCGACACCTCGCCCTCACCCTTAGCTGTGCGTATAGAGTAGAAGATTACAGCCACATACATCAACATAAATACAACACCCTCCAAGCGACCAATCTTATTCTCTGCGCCCCAGCCAAGCAATGTATCCGATGTAAAAAGCCACAACAGAATTGAAACCCCAATACAGATAGGCATATCGCGACGGATATTTTCACGCGTGATATCCATCGGACGCAACAATGCACAGATACCGAGAATGATAAGAACGTTAAAAATGTTAGAGCCTGTAACATTACCAATTGCCATCTCGCCACTACCCTTCAAGGCAGACATAAAGCTTACGGTTAACTCTGGCATAGATGTACCTATGGCCATAATGGTAAGTCCTACAATAAATTCAGGCACTCTGAATCGGGCAGCAAGTCCTACGCAGCCACGAGTAAGCATATCGGCACAAAAAGTAAGTAACGCAAGGCCGACAATAAAAAGAATGTAATTCATAAAAATTTTTTTACCTTTTAACTTCTGTTGCCCGTGTTTTTAAGGTTAATAATATTTTATCTCTGTTTGTGTGTGTTCCTTTGGGAATTCAAAATTCAGAATTCAAAATTCAAAATTGGCTAATTCTCTATCTAACATCGAGTTAGATAGAGAATTTTATATATACGTCATTCCTCATTTTTACATCAACCGACCTGCGGTGATAGTGTTAGGGTCTATGTAAAAATGTAGGAATCAACCGCTTATTAAATGCCTTCCAAAGAACCCCAAAAACTCTCCCTCTAAGTTAGAGGGAGCACCCGAAGGGGAGGGAGTGTGTCTTTGCTGCAATGTTTATTCTTTGGGGCGTGGTGTATTATAAGGTAGATTCTTACATTTTTGTATGGCGGCTAATTGCATCACTTACCCTTCCCAATACAAAAATGTCAGAATGACGTTTTATATTTTTATCCCCGCCCGAAGGCAATTTTGAATTACTCCTGCTCCTGCTCTGCCTCCTTCTCCTCCTCGGGGTTGATTATAAACTCGGTAATGTCGAGCTCACGATTTTGGGTGATAGCCTTTGGGAATATCGAGCGGAAACGCCACAACTCGATGATGGCCTCCTCCTTGGTGAGGTAGCGACCTGCCGTAACGTAGAACGAAGGGCTCTCGTAATACATCTCAACCTTTGTCTCAGGAAAATTCTCCTCGAAAGTCTCTTTGGCCTTCACAGCATTCTCACGAGCCGTACGAGAGTTATCCGAGAGGATAAGCACCGTATAACCGTTGACCTTCGTACGCTTGGGACGCTGCTCAACAGCACGCACCGCAGCGGCAGCCTCACTCTGCTCGACAATAGTCACCTTATTTGCACCCACTGCCAATCGGCTACGCACTCCTGCCACATTCTGCGCCGAGGCTTCGATACTCCACATTGCAATTATCGCCACAACGGCCAACATAAAAAACTTTTTCATAGGTATCTTTTGTTTCTATTTTCTTATTGTATCTCCTTTCAACTATTGCGCCCTGTTTTGCTCGCGACCCAACCAACTGCGCAACTCTTCAAGTTGCTGCTGCGTGAAAATATCCTCCACAGGCTCCGACGGTTGCACAATTTCATAACGCTTAATGCCTGCAACCCTCACCTTCACTCGCCAATCAAGGCGCACCTCGCTCACATCGCCCCGCCGCAAAGCATCTCTGAATGCCGCAGCCTGACTATTGCGAGCCACACTCACCCTGAACGGCAATTCCACGCTCTGACGCTTGCGAGCCGCAACCCGCACCTTCTCATCGAGTGTGAGGATAACCACATTGCGACCCTTATAGTTTATCCGCATCTGCCCCTCACAGAGCTTCGCGGCATAGGTAGGGTTGTCGATTTCAAGGGTAAGCTCAATCTGCGAGGGTATCTCGCTCGATTCACCCTCCGCGCTTACGGCACTTACGCCCTCTATTTTTGGAAGTGACTGCGGGGTGCAAGCCAAACCAGCACAACAGACAACAATCCACAACAGGCAACGTAACAACCTCATAATCTATACTTTCTGCTCCTATGGTTTACGAGCGATATAAATCTGCGCTATGCCAAAACTCTGACTATGGCGGCGGCACTCATCGAATCCCACCTGACGCAAAATATCCAAAAACTTATTCGGCTCAGGAAACTCCACAATCGAATCGGGCAGGTAGTCGTAT
>JAFXIS010000031.1 GCA_017532885.1 Alistipes sp.
TACTATTGGCAATAGCGTAGCGACGATTGGAAATGCTGCATTCCAATATTGCCGCAACTTGACAGCTATTACTATTCCAGATAGCGTAACGACGATTGGAGAGGATGCATTCTTTGATTGCAGCAGCCTGACAAGTATTACGATTCCCGATAGCGTAACAACGATTGGAAATGCTGCGTTCGCATATTGCAGCAGCCTTGAAGCTTTTTATGGCAAATTTGCGTCGGAGGATCATCGTTGTTTAGTCTTAGATGAGGTACTAAATAGTTATGCCAAAGCTGGAATTAGGGTATATAAAATTCCTGATGGAATGAAAGAAATAGAAGAATCTGCATTTGCGGGTTGCGATTTAGTAAAAGTAAAGATTCCTAATACCGTTACAACAATACATAAACACGCATTCAGTTACTGTGGTTTTGCAGAAATTAATATTCCTGAGGGAACTACAGATATTAGAGACAAGGCATTTTGGGGTTGTAATTCACTTGAGAGAGTCATATTGTCATCAACCATTACAAATATAGGCTCTGAAGTTTTTATGGATTGTACAAATCTAAAGTCTGTACATTGTAAAGCTACAACCCCACCCACAATCGGCACTAATGTTTTTAGTGAGGATGCCGAAGGTTGCATGATCTATGTTCCTGCAGAATCGGTTTCTGCCTACAAATCCGCCGACGGATGGAAGGATTATGCCGATGCAATTGTGTCAGACGATAATATTGGCGATTATGAGGAGCCCGATGATTCGGAATTTGACCCTAATATGAGGAAGCAGAAGCATATCAACTTATTGAGAGCTATATATGATGCCACCGATGGTGACAATTGGAGGAGAAACGATAATTGGTTCACGGATAAGCCGCTATATGAATGGTATGGACTTAATCAAAATACTTGGTTTGATACGACGCCCATCAAGGTGGATGAAGTGGTCTCGTTAGAGCTTAATAATAATAACTTATGTGGTACTTTACCACCTGAGTTTGCCGATTTGATGGATGATGTAATAGGTTTACAAATAGAGGGCAATGGACTGTATGGCCAGATTCATGAAAAGATAAGAAATCATCCAAAATGGCAACAATTCGGATGGGGCATGTTAATGCAAAATCCAAAATTGGGAGGCGGTTTTGATTTCTCAGATGGTACAGGACTTATATTACCAGATGAAGAATTTACGTTTTTCGTTGAAGACACCCGTAAGAATGCATACGATGTTCTCAAAGAGAATGAACTCACCTTTGTAATTAATGGAGGAATGGTTGATCGTATTTCTGGAATTGCGGACGAATGGGTAAATTATTTTTTGGGATATCACAACAAGGGATTAGGTATGATAGTAAACATTAGTGGATATTGGGATTTCCCTTATGATGATTATATAAATTATGTCATTGAAAAAAGAGCAACGGGTTTGCCCGCTGATATTATGTGGTCTAAAAATCCTCTTTCGGCAGGTTCAGGTGATATGCATCTTATCGATAAGAATGGTAATTTATTGGCTTGCTGGATGAGAGATTATACAATTTCTGACACTTGGTATATAGAGAAACTGATAGATCCAATAATACGAGCAAGATTGGGTGAGCCGGAAGAACATCCGGAGTATAATAGCAACTTGTACACATCAACTGATTATAGCAAGGACGGGGAGGTCGTTACACTGCAGCAGGCAACCAAAGGCAAGGGTATCGATTTGGTATTTATGGGTGATGCCTATGTGGATAAGCACATGGATACAAATGGTAAATACGAACAGGATATGCGCGCTTCAATGGAGTATTTCTTTGAGGTGGAGCCTTATAAATCATTGCGCGACCGCTTCAATGTATATGCCGTTAAGGTTGTATCTCCCAATTATGAGTTTGCATCAAATAGCCAGCATCGCATAAATTATGATAATAATATATGTTTTGAATATGCGAGCAAGATAAGCGGTGTAGATTTGGATAAGGTTACGATTGTAAATGTTGTGAATTCTCAGGATAAGTTTATTAACAGTGGTTATACAAATATGTATGAAAGCGGAGCTTCAGTTGCTCATATTGAGAATGGAGGTCCAAGCAGTATAATTGTACATGAGGCCGGCGGTCACGGATTTGCAAAATTGCTGGATGAATATATCTATGGAGGTTATGAAAATAATATTATTCCGGATGATGAGGTTGAGGAATTTAATACATGGATAAAAACAACATATCACGATTTGGGCTGGGGTGCCAATGTTGATACAACAAACGATCCTGACAAAATCCTTTGGTCGCACTTCTTGAACGACAGCCGTTATAGCGATGAGGTTGGCATATATCAAGGAGCGTGGTACTATCCGTTTAATTTGTGGCGTCCGAGCGAAAATAGTATTATGAACGATATGGGCAATGAATTTAATGCGCCAAGTAGAGAGGCTATTTACAAGGCTGTGATGAGTCTTTCGGAAGGCGAGTCGTGGGTTTACGATTACGAAGAGTTTGTGCGCTTCGATAAATCGGTTAGCACGCGTAGTGCACAACATACCGAGATAACAGGCGATAAGCAAATTAAGAGAAAAGAGCATAAAGCTCCTACGATAATAAAGGGGTCATGGCGCGATGCGAAATAAATGAATTTGTTTCAGAAATCCCGACTTTTAACGAGTCGGGGTTTCTGTTTTAGGATGCTCTTGTTGTAGGAATTTCGTGGAATAAAAAATTTTCACTATTTTTGCGGTGTCAATGTCGGGGGCGACCGGTTTTGACAGCTTGTAGAGTTTGATTGTAAGCATGCCGAGCATTGTTCTACCTGCTACGATTAACGAAATCGACGCTCTGGCATTCAAGGGCTGCACGGCATTGCAGAGCATCTATTGCGCCGCGACAACACCACCCCGCATCGCCGCCGGTACATTTACCGATATCTCCGCCGCTGCCGTAATCTATGTCCCCACCGCCGCCGTCTCGGCCTACAAAGCCGCTCCCTCATGGAGCTCCTACGCCGACAGAATCACCGGATATGAGTTTTAAGCGCCGGTTTTAACATTGGGATTTTCTTAATTTATCGCCTCTCACCTCGGTCGGGAGGCGATTTAGTTTATTTTGTAGTGCGAATATTATTGATTTTGAGGAATTTTACTTAGATTTGTAGTTGTAAAAGTTTTACATCCCCCGCAACGGGAGAATCACCACGCAAATAGAAAATTAAAATTATATAACGATGAAGAGACTACTTTTACTTTTTGCATCCGCTGCTGCGATGTTTTTCGCGGCATGCAGTAGTGAATTCGACGACACCGAGATTTGGAACTCTATCAACTCCCTGGAGCAGCGCATGTCAGCAATGGAGACCGTCATGAATGCTTACAAAAACGACCTGCACATCAAATCTGTAAACCAAATCGAAGGCGGCTATGTAATTACCTTTTCCGACGGTTCACAAGCCACAATCATGGACGGCGAAGACGGCAAGGATGGCGACACTTATATTGAGAGCATCATTATTGGCGATAATGAGGTAACTTTTGTTTTAACTGATGGACAGAAGTTCTCTATCCCTTTATACTCGGCTCTATCAATTAATTTCGACACAGAGGATTTGGTCGTAATGGCGGCAAATTCCACCCGCGATTTGCACTATACGGTCGAGAGTATTTTGACAGACATAAAGGTAGAGGTAATATCTTCGTCGGATATTAAAGCAAAGGTTATTCCTGCTACATCGACCGAAGGCATTATCCAGATTATCACAGGCGGCACCATAGACGAATACAGCAAGGTAGTGGTATTTGTATCAAATGGCGAAAAGGTCATTATGCGTAGCATTACATTCGAAGAGCCGGGATTGGTTGTGGAGGAGAATACGACAAAGCAAGTTGCAGCCGAAGGTGGTGAGATGACTTTGGAGTTTTTGTCGAATGTTGAGTGCGAGGTTGTTATTCCCGAAGATGCACAGAGTTGGATTTCTGTTGTTCCCGGAACCCGCGCCCTTACCGAACAGAGTATCACACTAAAATTGGAGCCAAACGAGGGTTTAGAACGATCATCCGAATTATTATTAAAGTCAATTAATAGTAATTTATCACTTGTATACACTATCAAACAAGAATTGAACGACAATTATCAATTTACATTGGAACGCGAAGCCTTAATTGCATTCTACAAAGCAACAGATGGCGACAATTGGCTACGCAATTGGTATTGGTGTTCTGATAAACCTATAAGTCAATGGTATGGTATTAAAACTGATTCCGAGGGCCATATTATAACCATAGATCTCAATCACAATCAATTATCTGGGTATATACCGACAGACATAGTGAAATTATCAAATCTTAAAGTACTCTTGATTGCAGGCAACAAATTAACAGGTAACATTCCTTCCGAATTGGGAGAATTAAACAATCTTTTACAAATTGATTGTGGTGTAAATAAATTAACAGGAACTATTCCCAAAGAATTAGGTAATTTACCGAATTTAAAGTCCGTATCATTTTATGACAATCAATTAACCGGCTCTATACCTGCTGAATTAGGACAATTATCTCAATTAAAAACTTTGTTTTTAGCTAATAACAAATTAACCGGCTCTATACCTGCTGAATTGGGGCAACTGTCTCAGCTTCAAAAATTAATATTAGAGTATAATCAATTAACAGGTTCAATACCTGCTGAATTAGGGCAACTGTCTCAGCTTCAAGAATTAAGATTAGAGTGCAATCAATTAACGGGTTCAATACCTGCTGAATTAGGGCAATTATCTTTATTAGAAGTTTTAAAACTATGTTGCAATCAATTAACCGGTTCTATACCTGCAGAATTGGGGCAACTGTCTCAGCTTCAAGAATTAAGATTAGAGTGCAATCAATTAACGGGTTCAATACCTGCTGAATTGGGATTTTTGTCCAATCTATCAAAGCTTCATTTACATTGGAATCATTTAACAGGAGACATCCCCCAATCTTTGATTAATCATAATCATTGGATTAATTGGTGGCATTATATCATCGCCCAAATACCATACAATGGAATATTAGTAGATAATACGACTATTCCAGCTCCAACATTTGACATCACGACCACAAACGGGGATAGAATCACCCATGATATCTACTCAAAACAGGAACTTACAATTTTATTCGGATTCAATTCAAATTGCGGATTTTCTATTGCATTCACTCCTACCTTGCTCAATATATACAACAAGTACAAAGACAAAGGGGTGGAGATATTATGTTATTCTATGGAAAATATTGAGAAAGTTGCATCATATAAGAATGAGTTCAACATCCCATGGCACTGCTTCTCCACCCAAGGACAAATAAAATCTTACCTCGTAGAAAACTTATTTTATTATCCCAAATACGATACAACTTTAATAATATACCCAAACCTAAATATAGTTGACAAAAATGGATATATTATATTCAATCAAGAGACTAATCAATACATAGATACGGAAGATTTTTTAGCTACATATTTCAGTAATGAAGAGAACGATAACTATACCTCTACAGACTACTCTCAAGACGGCGTTGTTACCGCCCTGCAAACCGCAACAGTTGGCGATGGTATTGACATCGTACTGATGGGCGACGCATATAGTGACCGTCAGATTGCAGACGGCACATATAAAACCGATATGGAGTATATCTACAATAATCTGTTTACAGAGGAGCCCTACAAATCGTTCAAAGACTACTTTAATGTTTACTATGTAAATGTGGTATCGGCTACTGAAGGATATGAGTATGGAAATACCGCTCTTGATGGTTATTGGGGTGATGGCACGCTAGTTGGCGGAAATGACAACGCTGTATTTGATTACGCCCTCAAAGCTATTTCAGACGATAAAATGGACGAAGCCTTGTTAATCGTAGCGATGAACTCCGATAATTACGCAGGCACTTGTTATATGTACTCCCCAACATACTCAATAGGCGATCACGGTAGCGGTGCATCAGTAGCGTACTTCCCGCGTGGTGGTAATGCCGAAACATTCGCTCAACTGCTCCACCACGAGGCGTGTGGTCACGGATTTGCAAAACTTGCCGATGAGTATGCCTACGAGGAGTATGGTACAATCCCCGCAGAGGAGATTCAAGAGTATTCACAAATGGAGCCTTATGGCTGGTGGAAGAATGTAGATTTAACTAGTGATCCGACAAAGGTTAAGTGGGCGCACTTCCTCTCGGATACTCGCTACGCAAACGACGGTTTGGGCGTATTTGAGGGCGGTTTAACATATTGGAGAGGAGTTTGGCGACCAACCGAGAACTCAATTATGCGCTACAACACAGGTGGCTTCAACGCTCCATCGCGCGAGGCCATTTACTACCGCATCCACAAATTGGCGTATGGTGATAGTTGGGAATACGACTACGAGGAGTTTGTTGAGTGGGATGCCCGCAATCGCACAACGGCAGCCACGCGCGCTGCGACATATCGTCCGTCAGTATTGCTGCCCACACATCCGCCTGTGGTCGTAAACAAATCATGGCGCGATGCGAAATAAATGAATTTGTTTCAGAAATCCCGACTTTTAACGAGTCGGGGTTTCTGTTTTAGGATGCTCTTGTTGTAGGAATTTCGTGGAATAAAAAATTTTCACTATTTTTGCAGTGTCAATGTCGGGGGCGACCGGTTTTGACAGCTTGTAGAGTTCGATTGTAAGCATGCCGAGCATTGTGTGGTGGCTCGTAAATATCAACACTCGAACTACAAATGGCAATAATAGCTATGCACTCGCTGCCTAATTTTCAGGGAAAATTGGCTTAATCGACCGGCCCAAGGAGGTCGGACGACGAGTATCCCGAGTGATGGCGTCGCCCTTTTGCCGTTGCTCACACGGGGTATCATCTTTAAGGGGATAGTTTGTCGGGAGTCCTGACCGGCAAGCGAAAATTTAAGGACTGCGGCGTAGGCAAGGCTGTCTGTGGCCATCCTGCGCAAGAGGATTAATCGCAGAATAAGCATGTAGAAAGCTTTTGGGTTCCAGGTTTGGACGCGGGTTCGACTCCCGCCGCCTCCACAAAAAATGAGCGTCCGGAAAGACGCTCTTTTTTGTGGAGAGTGTATTGACATTCCCTCCCCATGCCCCTCCCTTTGACAAAGGGCGGGGTTTTGTCTTTGACGAAAAAGCTTCAATTCCATTTCGGGTTCAATATAATCAGTTATCGGCGGTCGAATCCCGCCGCCGTGCAGATAAACACCTTGGCAAATGACAAAAACCTACCCTTTTGGAGCATATTATCGTAAAAATATTTCTTAAATAATTTTATTAATACTACCTTTGCACGCAGTTAGGTTAATCAGAATATAATTTATTATTTATGGAGTGGTTTTGTTCGCTTTTATGGGGAGAAGGCATCGCCCATACAATCTTAGTGCTGGCAATAGTCATTGCGGCAGGTATCATGCTCGGAAAACTTAAAATCAAAGGTGTTTCGTTGGGTGTAACCTGGATTCTTTTTGTGGGAATCGTAGCAGGTCATTTCGGGCTTACGCTAAACCACGACACGCTGCACTTTATAAAGGAGTTCGGATTGATTCTCTTCGTATTTTCGATTGGTTTGCAGGTAGGTCCCGGATTCTTCTCTTCGTTCAAGGATGGAGGAATGAAGTTGGTAGGATGCGCCACAGCAATCGTAGTGTTGGGTGCTGTGACAACTTATGCCATACACCTGATAACAGGCACACCGCTTCCTACGATGATTGGCGTGATGTCGGGAGCGATTACCAATACCCCCGGATTGGGAGCGGCTCAGCAGGCTTATTACGATGTCACAGGCATTAATGACCCAAATATTGCATTGGGATATGCCGTAGCCTATCCGCTTGGTGTAGTGGGTGTTATCATGTCAATGATTGCCATTCGCTTTATAGTAAGAGTAAATTTTACGGAGGAGAACAAAGCCTTAGAGGCTCTTAGCAACGAGCATAGCAATGCCGAGCGCATGTCCATACTATTCTCAAACGGAGCGTTGGAGGGTAAAACGATATCTCAAATCCGAGAGTTAATAAATCGTTCATTCGTAATCTCTCGCATAATGCACGAGAATGGCGAAATAGCCATCGCGGAGGGCGAGAATGGGCTCGTCGTGGGTGATAAATTGCGTGTAATATGCTCTTCGGAGGACAAGGAGGCGATAACAGCATTCCTCGGTCAGCCGATACACATGTCGAAGGAAGAGTGGGAAACATCGTCGGATGCCCAAACGCAGCTTGTATCGCGACGCATCGTCATCACGAAAGACAGCATCAACGGCAAGAAACTCTCCGATTTGCGTCTGCGCACAAAATATGGCATCAACATTACGCGTATCAATCGCGCAGGAATTGACCTTGTACCTTATCAGGGCATGGAGTTGCAGATGGGTGACCGCGTGATGGTTGTAGGTACGGAGAAAGCTATTGAGCGCGTAGCCGATGTATTGGGTAACTCGATGAAGAAGTTGCGCGAGCCACATCTATTTACCATATTCTTCGGTATCGCCTTGGGTATATTGCTCGGTTCGATACCTTTGATTAACATACCCCAGCCCGTAAAACTCGGCTTGGCAGGTGGTCCTTTGATTGTCGCAATTTTGATTAGCCGCTTCGGACCTCACTTCCGCCTCACCTCATACACCACAGCCAGCGCAAACCTTATGTTGCGCGAGGTAGGTTTGGCAATGTTCCTTGCAAGTGTCGGCATAGGTGCCGGAGATGGATTCATCGACACAATTCTGGCGGGAGGATATCGCTGGATTGGATACGGATTGATAATTACAATCCTGCCGGTTATGATTGTGGGCCTGTTCGCAAGGTTCTATCTCAAGGTGAACTACTACACACTTATGGGCCTTATAGCCGGTAGTACAACCAATCCTCCGGCATTGGGATATGCCAACACATCGGCAGGAAACGATATGCCGGCAGTCGGATATGCTACGGTTTACCCCGTTGTAATGTTTTTGCGAGTATTGATAGCGCAGGTGCTTATTCTTATGGCAGCGTAAGCGAAACGCGCTAAAGATATAACGAAGAGAGAGGGTGTCCCGTTGCGGACACCCTCTGTTTTTTCAAAGGATTTGCAGGCAAGAGCAGGGAAAAGCCTGCAAAGCAGGATTAATCAATTGGGTAATGGCTGCTCTTGCGTACTTGCCAATCAATACTTTCCCCAATTGTGGCATGACATTCTTTAGACTCTCACGGTCGCTCGCGCTCCCTCAGAGTGACGAAAAAAATAATTGCTCAGGATGACGGGGCTAATGAAGTTAGGGAGTTTAGGGAATTTAGGGATGCTTTTGCGTCAGCGCTAAACTCCTTAATTTCCTTAAACTCACTAAAAAACACAGCGAGGCAGAAGCCGAAAGAGCCTCGGCAAGACGAATTCATCGCTTTCTACGATAGGGACACCCCTTCTTTTCACAATCGGAGCAGTAAGTAGTATCGCACCCCGATAACGAGCGCACTACCCTACGGATAATCCACACGAATGCAAGAGCTACAACTACACTTACTATTATTATTTGTAAATCCATAATCTCAACTCTAACCTATACAAAGATAATAAATTATGATTTTTTATCCCCACAAAAGGGTTTTATTCTTCGCAAAATACAATATTAATGCTAAATATTATCATTTTCCACGCATTTTTATTTGGATTTTTGAAAAAGTTTATATCTTTGCAAAGATAACAAACCACTAAAACACAATATTATGAAGAATTTGGTAGATCAGATCAATGCACAGATCGAGGTTTTTGCAGCTAATGCCGCTGCTCAGGTAGAGAAGAACAACAAGGCTGCTGGTACTCGCGCTCGTAAGGCCGCTCTTGAGCTTACAAAGCTTTTGAAGGAGTTCCGCAAGGTTTCTGTAGCTGAGGCTAAGAAATAGTTCAAACCTTGACTATCTACAAGAGGGCACTCGACGAATGTTGGTCGAGTGCCCTCTTTTTTGTATTGTACTTTGGCTATTACAGCGCCTTGGCTTATAGGTCAAAATTTTTCGGCTGAAGCGCACCTGCTATCGAAGGGTTATACCCGCTCGACGAAACAGAGCCTCCTCGGTTGAATCTATGCCAATCTCGGCATTCAATACTACTGCCTTATTGTGTCCATTGAGATATAGTCGCGGAATATCGTAATCGAACAGCTCACTCACTAACGACACATTACGACGCAGATATGGCGTAGAGATAGATGCAATATCTGCCATAGTATGAAAAACGGAGTGTGTGGTCGCCGGAGCATTTGTATTTTTATGCGCTGCCACAACCTTATCGCCAAACAAGCCTACATACCGTTTGGAGAACCACGCAAGCGATGCCACATGCAGCTGGTGATATGTCACCATGGGTGAGGAGTGCAGAAAACGGCCATTATCATTGTCAAAGATATCCTCGCCATGGTCCGAGCAATAGAACATAGCACCGCACACATCCTCGAAACTTTCCAAGGTGCGAATTATCTCATGGATGAAATAATCTGTATATAGAATGCTATTATCGTAGGCATTGTGCATCATCGTTGCATTCTTGCGCGCAATGGCGACATCATCATCGGGTAAGAACATAGCAAATTGGCGCGGATAACGCTGATGATAGCTGAAATGCGAGCCATAAGCATGCAGGATGAAGAGCATCTTATGAGCCGGATTTGTCGAAATAGCCTCACGCATAGCATCGACCATCTGCATGTCGTAGTGAGGGTCCCCTATATATATAATATGGTGAGCATCTTTTGCCAGATTATCAATCATTGCACCCTGAGGTTGCTGATTCGAGATAAAATAGGTGGTAAAGCCCGCCTCGTTAAATAGCGCAGGGATGCCCTTGCGGCGATATATCTCATCATGCTGCGAGGTATGTACCGACGAGAGCATCATCGGAACACTCTTGTGAGTGGTATTACTTTGGGTTGTAACGCCTCGAAACAGGCATATATCATCACGCGACGAAAGCAATGGGTTCGTAGGTCGCTCATAACCATATAGTTGCCAACTCGAAGCGCGTGAAGCCTCACCCAGCACAAGTACATATATCTCCCGACCTGCGGCGACAGTATCGCGATAAGCCTGATACTCAAACTCTTGTGTCATCTCGTCAAAATGCGCCGTTTTATGCGCCTCCGAAATGCTAATGCCTAAATTATAGATTGCATTTACGGGGAAAACCTCATCTCGCAGCGTCCGACGGACCTCACCACGACAACCAATCCACAGCGAAAGCATACCGGCGAGAAGTATTACACACCCCGATACAAATACCCTATGTCGCCACTCGGCAGGGATTATGACCTTATGGCGCAGGTGTCGGGTGGCATACCACAAAATAGGGAAATACAAGACGCAGACCAATATAACCGAAGGGTAGATATTGGACAATAGCTCGGCTGTTTCGGATGTATTCGTCGTTACAAGGTTCAGGAACATATCCGGCATAATAACCGAATTTCCAAACAGATACAGCAATACGAGTTGGAATGCGCTCAAGAATATAAAGGCAAAGCCCCACCAGACCATGCGACCCGAGCGTGCGCTGAGCGATGCAAATATGGTATAAAAGCCCAAAGGCAGGAGTATACCCGTCAGGGTTACCCAAAACGGATTATGCTCGGTATATGCGAGTGCCAGCACCGGAAGCATCAATAGCCCGATAAAGAGCAGTAGCAGGCGTTTGCTATGATATTTTCTATTTCTCGACATTTAACGCTCCCCCTATTCTCTTAACCATCCCAACTATACCTAACCTCAAAACAGTGAAGTCGCCTATCTATATGGCTGTATAACCTCCAAAAACTCCTTTTTGTCCTGCTCGGTGAACTCACCCTTGCGGCAGAATACCAATTCGCCCTCCTTTGAGATAAGGAGCAGCACGAACTTATTATTACAGTCGCCCAAACCCCACTTTTGAGCCAAGACTCTATCGGTATCTGACATTATCGTAGCTCCATTCTTCTCGGTACGCTTACGGGCAATCGAACGCACCACGCCGTTGGGCAACCAAGTATCCTTGAGATTCAAGACTCCCAATCCATAGATATTTTCTCCGGCTGCGAGGTGCTTCTCCTCCATCTCGACCGTAAACTCATGATTCTGACTGTGTTTATCGGGGTCTACATAGAATATAAGCAGATTCTTCTCGCCCCACAGAGGCAACATTGCCGACTCTCCATGAGCATCTTCAATCACCACATTCTCAATCTTATGAGGCAGCTCCACGGCAGCATACTTATCGGCAGCCTCCTGAGCTGTCGCACTCATCACTCCCATCAACAGCGCAATCGCCATAAACACAACTCTCTTCATATCTTCTCTTTTTTGTTTAATTTTCTAAAGCGGGGGTAAAATTACGAAAAATTATTGGTTCATGTATCGCTCATTATCATATTACACCCATAATTTAGCGCTTTAGAACATTTTTGCGTATAAAAGTCGGGACATGGAACGAATAAGCGCCACCACCTGAGATTGTAAGCGTAAGATAAATACCCATATACACGAAGTATAGTTTCGTATGGTCGGAGGGTATACCACCCGGCAACAGAGCTTCGGCAATAGCCATAGCCGACACGATTATCATCATCGACGAGGCAAAGCGCGTAGCGACACCCACCATTATCATCGCGGCAAAAAGACCCTCCAAAATCGTCACAATGGCAAATGAGGTAGCACCGCCAAAGCCGAGGATATGACGATACGAAATGATTACATTGTCATATGTCTGCAATTTCCCTATTATGTGTAGCAGAACCACTCCTCCTATAAACATGCGCAAAAACAGTATCGCCACATCGCTCATATTGCGAGGCGCATCGACTTTTGCTTTCTCTCTCTTCATCTTAGCCCACTAAATTAGATTATCAATAAATTATAGCAATCAGATTGTCATTTTTACTCGAAACGGGTGTTTCAAAAATCATTCCTTTGAGCAAACTATTTTTCATTTATGATTTTATGTGTACCTTTGCTTGGTTTTATAGCGATATATAATATATGATACATAAAATACTTTTTGTCTGCTTGGGAAATATATGTCGTTCGGCGGCGGCGAATGGAATTATGGAGGCCATAGTTGCACGCGAAGGGTTGCAGGCATCTATCGAGGTCGATTCGGCGGGTACTTATGGAGGTCATGCCGGCGACTTGCCCGATTACAGAATGCGTGCAGCGGCGGCTGCGAGAGGTTACAGCCTTACTCATCGTGCGCGTCGCATCACCGAGGATGATTTCTATGAGTTTGACTCGATAATCGTCATGGACGACAACAACTACGAGTCGGTGGTACGCCTTGCTCCCGAGCGCAAATATCTCGACAAGGTATATCGCTTTGTGGAGTTCTGCAAGCATCACCCCCAATGGAGCTATGTCCCCGACCCCTATTACGAAGGTCGCGAGGGTTTTGAGTTGGTACTGAACCTGCTGGAGGATGGTTGCGAGGGTGTATTGCAACACGCCCGAAAAGAGCTGGAACAATAAGGCAATTTTTCTGTCCCTGTTTCGTTATAAGTAAAACCAAAGGAAAAACAATGCGTAGATACCTCTTACTTGTAATTGCTGTGCTGCTTACGGGTGGCATAATCTTCCTTACGCGTAGCTGTGGGGAGGAGAAAACGGCAATTACAGGTGCCGATAAGGAGGATGTTTACCGCCTGAACGACTCGCTCTACAACCGTCATTCCGCGCTGGCGGCGACAAAGCGCATGGAGCAATATATCACTCGCTGGATGGCGCGCTACAATATTCGTGGAGCCTCGTTGGCGATAATGAAAGACGAGAAACTCATCTACTGCAAGGGTTTCGGCTGGGCCGACAAGGAGTATGGCGATGTGGTAGAGGCAGGCTCGATATTCCGCATAGCATCGGCTTCGAAGCTTGTAACAGCCATAGGCGTCATGAAACTTCGCGACGAGGGACGGCTCTCGTTAGACGATAAGGTCTTTGGCGAGGAGGGTATACTCTCACAATTCACCGACATCAGCGACAAGCGTGCAAAATCCATTACCGTGCAGCATCTGCTGGAGCATACCTCGGGTTTCAGTCGGCGTTTGGGCGACCCGATGTTCCGCACTACCGACATCATGAAATGGGAGAATATGGCAACAACACCATCTGCCGATGAGCTGATTGCCTATCAGCTTACAAAGCGCCTGAGGTGTCAGCCCGGAGGTGCTATGCAATACTCCAACATAGGGTATTTGGTGCTTTCGCGCGTTATAGAGCAGGTTGCGGGCATGAGCTATGAGGATTATATCCGCGAGCATGTGCTGCGCCCTGCGGGGTGTTACGATATGCACATCGCAGCGAACTACTACGAGGAGCGACACCCTCGCGAGGTGAAGTATTACGGTCACGACCCCGGGGAGTTTATCGAGAGCTTCGACGGCTCGGGGAATATGCGTCCCAGGGAGTATGGCGGCAATAATATCACCGGTTTGCAGGGTGCCGGAGCATGGGTGGCATCCTCGGCGGAGCTGATGCGTCTGGTGGCATCGGTCGATGGCGAAGAGGGTGTCAAGGATATACTTTCGCCCGAGAGTGTAGAGATAATGAATGGCCGAAATGGCAACGAGGGCTTCGGTTGGGCATACATCTACAACGATGGTTACAGGTTGGTACGCACAGGTACCATGTCGGGAACTTGTGCCCATATAGAGTGGAGGCACAATGGCTATTCGTTTGTCTTTCTGACCAATACAAGCCACTATCGCGGCTCGACTTTCACCAGGGACAACATAAGCCGAATGGTCCGTACGGCATTGACAAGGGTGACCGAGTGGCCCGAAGGTCGTGACCTCTTTACCGAGGTGCCGAAGATGGAAAACAGCGAGAATGAGTCATAAAATTGATATTATATAAAGAAAGTATCCGTAAAGGGTGCTTTCTTTATTTATTTTTGCTACTTTTGCCGTACGATTTAAGCGCTCGGGTATTTACCGAGATAATTAGCCCCATATGCAGATTACAAAGGCCGAATTCAAATGTAGCTCCGAAAGGATTTCGCAAGTTCCGAAAGATGACTTGCGCGACATAGCTTTTATTGGCCGCAGTAATGTCGGCAAATCTTCGCTTATAAACATGCTTACGGGTCGCAAGGGCTTGGCAAAGGTGTCATCAACACCCGGAAAGACGCGCCTGATAAACCACTTCCGCATAAACGACACATGGTATTTAGTCGATTTGCCGGGTTATGGTTATGCGCGAGTGTCGAAGTCGCAGCGCGGAGAGTTCTCGAAAATCATCCTCGACTATGTCCTCAAATGCGAGAAGATGCACTTCCTGTTCGTATTGGTGGATTCGCGCCTCGAGCCGCAGGCCATAGATTTAAGGTTTATCGAGATGTTGGGCGAGAATGGCATACCTTTCGGTATAATATTCACAAAGACCGATAAATTGTCCGCTACGCAGCGCCGCAGGAGCGTAGAGCGCTACCAGCAGAGGCTCGCGGAGCAGTGGGAGGAGCTGCCGCCGATGCTCTACTCGTCGAGCGAGAAGGGTGTGGGACGCGAAGAGATATTGGACTTTATCGAGAAATGTTTATAACTATTTGAAAAGTTGCAGTTGCGGCAAAGCGATTTTAACTCAGGAATATATATATTTGCATAAAATAAAAACCAAACTTACAATGGCTGTTCATAAGATTAAATTTTTCACAGGACGCGCTTCGCGTTACTTGGCAGAGAAGATTGTAGAGAGCTATGGCTCAAAGTTGGGCGATGCCGAGGTTCTACAATTCAGCGATGGTGAATTTCAACCCTACTACAACGAGTCTATTCGTGGTTGCACCGTATTTATCATCCAATCGACCTTCCCCTCGTCGGATAATCTGATGGAGCTTCTGATGATGATTGATGCCGCACGCCGCGCTTCGGCTTATAAGGTTATTGCCGTAATCCCCTACTTCGGTTGGGCTCGTCAGGACCGCAAGGACCGTCCTCGTGTACCCATTGGAGCAAAGTTGGTTGCCAACCTCTTGGTTGCTGCCGGCGTAGACCGCATTATGACTATGGACTTGCATGCTGACCAGATTCAGGGATTCTTTGATGTTCCCGTAGATGCTCTTTATGCAAGCGGAATCTTCATTCCCTACATCAAGAACCTCAATATCGAGGATTTGTCTATCGCATCACCCGATATGGGAGGTGCAAAGCGCGCACACAGCTACGCAAAGCACCTTCAGGCTCCGATTATCATCTCACACAAGGAGCGCGCAAAGGCAAATGTTGTGGGCAGCATGACCGCCATTGGTGATGTTGAGGGTCGCAATGTGCTTATCGTAGACGATATGATTGATACGGCAGGTACTATCTGCATGGCTGCAAATATGCTTATGGAAAAGGGTGCAAAGAGCGTTCGCGCCGTGATTACTCACCCCGTATTGTCGGGCGCAGCTTACGAGCGCATCAACGAGAGCAAGTTGCAGGAGGTTATCGTTACCGATACCATTCCGTTGAACCCCGAGAAGGATTTGAGCAAGTTTACCGTGCTGTCGGTTGCCGATATCTTCGCCGAGGTTATCGAGCATGTTCATAACTATAAGGAAATCAGCTCGTTGTTCTATAAATAGCCGAACCTGACGCCGTAGACTTCGACGGACAGAGTCAGAGGGCCGAGTCAGAGGGCCGAGTTAGAGGACCGAGTTAGAGGACCGAGTTAGAGGGCCGAGTTAGAGGGCCGAGTTAGAGGGCAGGGATTTTTATCTCTGCTCTTTTTTTTGTGGGAGGAGCAGTAACAATGGCAACTCTTGCGTACTTGCCAATCAATACTTTACCCAATTGTGACATGACAATATTATTATATAGATTCTCACGCTATTATTTTTTTAGATTCTCGCGTCGGCTTATGCCTCCTCAGAATGACAAAAAATAATTGCTCAGAATGACGGATTAGCTACCAAATGGCGTCACTCTGAGGGCGCTTTAGCGACCGTGAGAGTCTAAAGGATTCAAAAAAAATAATTTTGAATTACAACCATTACAAAAAGTAAGAACAGTAACAATCTGTTACTGTTCTTACTTTTGTTACAGCATCGTGCAATTCTTCTTATGCCGGATAACGCCGTCTTTCAACTCCACAACGCCACACTTTGCCCTGAGCATGGTTTTCATTACCGTAGCGTCGATATTATAGCAACGCACATGCGGACTGCCATCGAAGCTATACCAATACTCCCCATCCAGTGGTTCAGGTGTGAGGCATACCGCCAAGCTACCCTCCTGCTCGGCGCGCTCCACAACGCCACGCAGACGCGCAGCACACTTATCGCTTAAGTCGTCAAAGTTCGTGACACAGATAAGGTAGACGACACCCTCATGCGTCAATATCTCGGCCGTAGCATCACCCTCGGCGTCGGAGAGGCAGAACTCGCTTACCAGCGCCTGAATATTGGGTATTTCATTCTCCACGCGCGTATCGACCCACTCCCATTTCTCCTCATTTTGCCACTCCATGTCGTCAATCTTAAACTCGCGCAGCTTACCCGTGCGGCGATTGCGATACACCAACACATACTCCTCCTCGGCCATCTGCTCCTTGCCATCGTAGTGCTGGCAGGTCTTCATCTCGTAGATATTGGCACCTTTTTTATAGGGCAAAAAGTCAATCAGCGGCAGCGTGAAGTAGCAATATGTTCCCACACCCATGGCAAGCGTGCAGAAGAGCGTCGTAAGCGCAATTTCGCGGCGATTGAATGCAAAAGCCCGATATTGGCGATGGCGGTACCACACCACCACAACCATCGGCAGGAGAAGAAGGTTTTTGAAGAATGTAGCCCACGGCGAGAGCTTCAGCGCATCGCCAAAGCAGCCACAATCCTCTACGGGAATCCATGTAGCACTCAGAAATGTAAGCACCGTGAAGAAAATCATCGACACCAAGGCGAAGATTGACACCAGACGCGTGCGCACCTTGAAAATCAACATCAAGCCCATCATAAGCTCGGCACCACACAACCAGATGGAGAATACCATGCTCGCAGGCTCAAGGAAATCCAAGCCGTAGATTGAGAGGTACTCATTCACCTTCAACGCCGTACCCCACGGGTCCACAGCCTTGACAAAGCCCGAAAAAGCAAAGACCACGCCCGCCACAATGCGGCAAATATGCGAAAGGATATTTAATTGTCGTGACACCATACTCTATCGTTCAAGATACTCATTCACCACTAACTTTATGCGCGAGAAAATCTCCTCGGGCGAAGCCATGTGGCCCTCATCGCTGCAATCCACCACATACATGTCGTCGTCATGCTCGGCAGCCTCGATATATACGCTGCGCACTGCCTGTTGCAGGTCGAGCGACTGCTCGTGGATATCCTTTCCGCCATTCAGATAGCTGCGGTCGTCACCCTCGCGCTGCTCCGAGAGCTTTCTTTCGGTAAAGGCAAACGGCACATCAAGAAACAACGATAAATCGGGTCGCGGGATAGCGAAATAGTCGAACTCCAGCTCCAAAATCCACTTGCGCAGCTTCTCGCGCTCCACAGCCGAGGAGAGCTTTGCACACTGATACCCGATATTCGAGTAGACATAGCGGTCGCAGATTATAACCTTGCCCTCGCTGAGCCACTCACGAATCATGGGTGCCGCATCGCGCCTATCTCCGGCATACAACATCGCCACGATATAGGGGTCTACCTGCTCCACACTACCCAACTCACCACGCAAGAAGCGAGCAATCAACTCGCCGAAATATGGGGCATCGAAGCGCGGGAAATGCAAGTACTCGCACTCCACACCCTTTTGGGCAAACATCTTCTGCAAATTGGCTATCTGGGTCGATTTACCGCACCCATCAACACCTTCAAGGACTATAAACATATATTGTTAATTCAAAATTATTTTTTAGATTCTCGCGTCGGCTAAAGCCTCCTCAGAATGACGCCATTGGGTAGCTAACCCGTCACTCTGAGGGAACAGGAGCCAACCGCCCCTCCCGTCACTCTGAGGGAGGATGAAATCCGACCGTAAGAGTCTAAAATGAACTTAGGGAAATTAGGGAATTTAGGGAAATTAGAGAGGTTATGGCTGCACCTAAGTTTTTTTTGCGTCAGCGCTAAACTCCTTAAATTCATTAACCTCCTTAAACTCCTTATCTTTGCTCTTTAATCCCGCTATGCGGTCTTTTCCTCCTTCGCACCTCGGCAATTCAAACAAGTTTGATTGCCCTCGGTTTGGCGTCGGTTGCTCTTTTATCTTTGCTCTTTGCTCTTTGCTCTTTAATCCTGCTACGCAGGCTTTTCCTCCTCGCGGCTCGGCATAATCCAAGCAAGACTTGGCTTCTGCTCTCGCTCCGCAGCGTCGGTTGCTCTTTTATCTTTCCCTTACCTCAACATCTTCGCAGCACGCTTCACTCCCGCTGCCAAAGCCTCTATATCCTCCTTTGTGTTATACATCGCAATCGAAGCACGACACATACCCGTCACACCATAGTGCGTCATCACAGGCTCGGCGCAATGCTGCCCTGTACGCACCGCAATACCTAACTTATCGAGTATCATACCTATATCATAATGATGCGCACCCTCGATATTAAACGACACTATCGAGCACTTATCCTCCGTTGTACCATATATCCTCAACCCCTCAACCTCCGAGAGCAGTTGCTCGGCATAGCGCGTCAAAGCCGCCTCATGCTCCTCAACAGCCGCCAAATCCAAAGCCTCGAGGTACTTTACAGCCTCCGCCAAGGCTACTACATCGACAAAGTTTGCCGTACCTGCCTCGAACTTAAATGGCAGGGGTGCGTAGGTAGTCCTCGCAAACGACACCCTATCCACCATGTCGCCACCACCCATAAACGGCGGCATCTGCTCCAGCAATTCGCGCTTGCCGTACATAACACCTGTACCCGTAGGGCCATAGAGTTTATGCCCCGAGAAGGCGTAAAAATCGCAATCCAACGCCTTTACATCCACTCCGCCATGTACCACGCCCTGACAACCATCCACCGCAACCACAGCACCTGCGGCGTGCGCTTTGTCGATAATCGTCTTAAGGTCGGGACGCGTACCCAGCGTATTTGACGCCTGCGTAACGGCTACCATGCGGCTCCTTTCGTCGAGCAGCGAATCCAACTTTTCAACCTCCAAGCGACCCTCATCATCAAACGGCAGAACACGAATCTCTGCGCCCTTACGCTCGGCAATTATCTGCCACGGAACGATGTTCGAGTGATGTTCCATCTCGCTGATGATGATATTATCACCCTCCGAGAGGAACCTCTCACCCCACGCATACGCCACCGTATTAAGCGATGCCGTAGCTCCCGCCGTAAAGATTACCTCCTCCCGATGCTCCGCACCGATAAAGGCCCTCACATGCTCGCGTGCCGCCTCATACCTTTCGGTAGCTACCTCCGAGAGATAATGCACACCACGATGGATATTGGCATTATTCAGGCGATACATCTGCTCCACGCACTCAATAACGCACTCGGGCTTCTGAGCCGTAGCACCACTATCGAGGTAGACGAGTTTTCGACCATTCACCTCGCGCCCTAAGAGCGGGAAATCTTCGCGTATTTGGTAAGAGTCAAACATATTTCTTACAAAGTTCTTATAAAGTTTCAAGTTTTGCCGTAAGCTCCTCCGCCAAAGCCTCTCCCAAAGAGCCGAGCGGCAACACAACATCGCGCAAAAAACCCTCAATCTGCAAGCGCTTTGCCTGCACCTCCGACAAACCACGCTGACGCATATAGAGGATAGCCTCGCCATCCAACTGCCCCACCGTAGCACCATGTGAGCACTTCACATCGTCGGCATAAATCTCCAACTGCGGCTTTGTTACGATATGCGCCTCACGCCCTATCTCAATATTGCGGCTCGTTTGGCGCGCATCGGTACGCTGTGCATCCTGCGCAACATAGACCATACCGTTGAACTCACCCAGTGCCTTACCTCCGGCAACGCCCTTAATGAGCGAGTCGCTCTGGCAATCCGACGAAAGATGATTCACCCTCACGCCCATGCGCTGGCGCTCCTCACCCCCTGCAACGAATGCTCCTCGCAGCTGATTCGACGCCTCGCGGCCATTCAAATCCACGACATAATTTGCCGTAGCATCGCCCAACAGAAGTGTAGTAATCTCACAACGGCTGCCTGCCTGCTGACGAACGGTAACATCCACCATACCGTCACCCGCTATCACCTCGACAATGCGCATACGAGCATTGGGTGCCAAATCGAATGACAGTTGCACCGCATCATCGTTTTGATGTACCAAAACAAGCGCACGCTCACCCTCATCGGCTACACTGACAGCCATATCCTGCGGATTAAGGTACACCTGAGCCTCTCCACCCTCCGAAAGGGTGATAACGCCCGAAGTCGCCTCCTCGCCGAAGCCTCGCTGAAAAATATAATCCAAAAATGCCATCGCCTACTCCTTATGCTCGTTAATAAGCCAATCGTAACCCTCTTTCTCCAACTTCAGCGCAAGCGACTTATCGCCCGAATAGATTATGCGGCCATTGTAGAGGACATGCACATAGTCGGGTACGATATAATCCAACAGACGCTGATAGTGCGTAATGACGATTGTGGCATTCTCCTCGGTATGGAGCTTTGTCACTCCCGTAGCCACAATTCGCAGCGCGTCGATATCGAGTCCCGAGTCCGTTTCGTCCAATACCGCCAGCTTAGGCTCAAGCATCGCCATCTGGAAAATCTCGTTTTTCTTCTTCTCACCACCCGAGAAGCCCTCGTTTACGGCGCGTGAAGTGAGCTTTGAATCCAACTCCACGACCTTGCTCTTCTCGCGCATAAGGCGCAGGAATTCGCCCGCCGACAGAGGCTCCTCACCACGGAACTTGCGTTGCTCATTTACGGCCATCTTCATAAAGTTGGCCATCGTAACACCCGGAATCTCTACCGGATACTGAAAGCCGAGGAACAAACCCATGCGAGCCCTATCCTCGATTGACATATCCAACAGATTCTGCCCCATAAACTCAACCTCGCCCTCGGTAACCGTAAACTTCTCGTTTCCTGCCAATACCGATGCGAAGGTACTCTTACCCGAGCCATTGGGGCCCATAATGGCATGTACCTCACCGGCCTTAACCTCCAAGTTAATGCCCTTCAATATCTCCTTCTCGCCAACCGTAGCGTGTAAATTCTTAACTGTAAGCATATATTGTATTTTTCTTATTATCGTTATTTAGGTAGCGCTAAATCAATTTTGAATTTTCAATTCTCAATTCTTAATTTTGAATTTTAACCCGACACAAGGTCGGCTTTTAATTGCTCCCGCTCAGCATAGTGCGCAAGCGCTCTCTGCTCTCGCTTACTCGCAATTTTGAATTTCCACTACCCTACCGAGCCTTCAAGGCTCAATGCCAAGAGTTTCTGCGCCTCGACGGCAAACTCCATCGGCAACTTTGCCAATACCTCGCGGGCGTAACCATTCACAATCAAACCCACAGCATCCTCAGTCGAGAGGCCTCGCTGATTGCAGTAGAAGAGCTGCTCCTCCGAGATTTTCGAAGTCGTAGCCTCATGCTCCAATACCGCCGTAGGATTATACGACTCCACAACGGGGAAGGTATGCGCACCGCACCTGTCGCCAATCAACAACGAATCGCACTGCGAGTAGTTGCGGGCATTCTCCGCACCCTTCGCCACCTTCACCAAGCCTCGATAGGCATTCTGGCTTCGTCCTGCCGAGATACCCTTCGACACTATGCGACTACGCGTATTGCGACCAATGTGTATCATCTTCGTACCCGTATCGGCCTGCTGGAAGTTATTCGTCATCGCCACCGAGTAGAACTCACCCACCGAGTTATCGCCCAGCAAAACGCAGCTCGGATACTTCCATGTAATTGCCGAGCCTGTTTCGACCTGAGTCCACGACAGGCGACCATTCTCGCGGCACATACCGCGCTTCGTAACGAAGTTATAGATTCCGCCCTTGCCATCCTTATCGCCGGGATACCAATTCTGCACCGTCGAATATTTCACCTCGGCATCCTTCTCCACTATAATCTCGACAACGGCAGCATGCAACTGATTCTCATCACGACGCGGAGCTGTGCAGCCCTCCAAGTAGCTCACATAAGCACCCTCGTCGGCAACAAGCAGCGTACGCTCAAACTGCCCCGTACCCTCGGCATTTATACGGAAATAGGTTGATAGCTCCATCGGGCAACGCACCCCCTTCGGGATATAGCAGAACGAGCCATCAGAGAACACCGCAGCGTTCAATGCCGCATAGAAATTATCGGTATAAGGCACTACCGAGCCCAAATACTTCTTTATGAGTTCGGGGTACTCCTTGATAGCCTCCGAAATCGAACAGAAGATAATACCCTTCTCGGCCAATGTTTCGCGGAATGTGGTCTTCACCGACACCGAGTCCATCACAGCATCCACCGCTACACCCGCCAAAGCCATCTGCTCCTCCAACGGAATACCCAGCTTATCGAATGTACGCTTCAGCTCAGGGTCTACCTCATCCATCGAGCCCAACTTCTTCTTGGGCTTCGGTGCAGCATAATATATGATATCCTGAAAATCTATCTCGGGAATATCCAAATGCGCCCATGTGGGCAATTTCATCGTCTGCCAATGACGAAAAGCCTTTAAGCGACGCTCCAACATCCACTCCGGCTCCTGCTTTTTTCCCGAAATCAGGCGAATGGTCTCCTCGGTAAGACCTCGCGCGATGGTATCGGTTTCGATATCCGTCGTGAAACCATACTTGTATTCGCCCTGCTCGAAATTATCTAATATCTCTTTATCTTTTTCAGCCATAATAGTCAATATAGACGACAAAAGTACAAAAAAAATGCAAATCCTCCAATACTTTGTATTGGTATTACATCTCGAGCTCATCCGACCCGACATAACCATGCGGCAAGAGAGCGTAATAAAAAATAAAAAAACACATTTTTTACAGCTATAATTTTGCACTATTAAAAATTTTGTCTACATTTGCACCACTCTTTAACGGAGGTACGGTTTGGAAGGATGGGTGAGTGGCTGAAACCACCAGTTTGCTAAACTGACGTACTCGATTAGGGTACCGGGGGTTCGAATCCCCCTCCTTCCGCTTAAAGAAAAATGCAGAGCAGACGACTTTTTAGTCGTCTGTTTTTGGTTTGTGCCTATGGCTGTGTGCAAGCACCCACCATAAGCACACAACAAATCAGCCTGCGGCTTTGCTCTGCATCTTCGAAACGACGGCATTGCTCACCTTGTGACGGGGGTTGCGGGGCAATATATATTTATTTCTCAATGGTGCCCCGCTTCGGCTGCGCCGTTCAAATCCCCCTCCTTCCGCGTAAAGAAAAGGATATGTGAGCTCCTGCTATAAGGCAGGAGTTTTTTTTGTTTTAAGGGTGCTTGCGAATTTATTCGTAAAGTACCCTTAAATACAAAAATATCCCTTTCAGGGACGCATATTCTTTGCTTTTGAAGCTACCCCACACTCACACAATATATTATTGTCACTAAAACCTCTCACACTCTCAACATCAATCAATTAGCCCACAAAACACCTTATCACATACTCGTCGCACTAAACCTCACGAACATTTTTTCGGCTAAAAAATTAAAAAAAAATTTGCATATTAGTTTTTTTATACTACCTTTGCACTCGCAATCAGCAATTGGTGCGTTAGTTCAGCTGGTTAGAATACGTGCCTGTCACGCACGGGGTCAGGGGTTCGAGTCCCCTACGCACCGCAAAGCGACACCGCTTTAACATACGACGATGGTGCCATAGCTCAGTTGGTAGAGCAAAGGACTGAAAA
>JAFXIS010000032.1 GCA_017532885.1 Alistipes sp.
AGCAGTTTGATGCCTTGACCGACCCTGAGGTGCGTTACCGTCAGCGTTATGTCGATTTGGTTGTTAATCCTCACGTGCGCGAGGTCTTCGTTAAGCGTGCCAAGATTATGGCCACTATGCGCGAGTTCTTCAACTCTCACGGCTACGTTGAGGTTGAGACTCCCATCCTGCAGCCCATTCCCGGAGGTGCTTCGGCTCGTCCTTTCATTACGCATCACAATGCACTCGATACCGATTTCTATATGCGAATCGCTACGGAGTTGTACCTCAAGCACCTTATCGTAGGTGGTTTTGATGGTGTTTACGAGTTTGGCAAGAACTTCCGTAACGAGGGTATGGACCGCACACACAATCCTGAGTTTACTTGTATGGAGATTTATGTCGCTTACAAGGATTACAAGTGGATGATGACCTTTACCGAGCAGATGCTGGAGCGTGTGGCTATGGCTACCAACGGCACAACGGAGTTGGAGATTGACGGCAAGCAGATTTCGTTCAAGGCTCCCTTCCGCCGCTTGACTATGACCGATGCCATCCTCGAGAAGACGGGTTACGATATTACGGGCAAGTCGGAGGAGCAGTTGCGTGAGGCGTGCCAGCGATTGAATGTCGAGATTGACGACACTATGGGCAAGGGCAAGTTGATTGATGCTATCTTCGGCCAGTACTGCGAGGAGCACCTTATCCAGCCTACATTCATCTGCGACTATCCGCGCGAGATGTCACCCTTGTGTAAGCGTCACCGCGACAATCAGGACTTGACCGAGCGCTTTGAGTTGTTCGTCAATGGTAAGGAGTTGTGTAACGCCTATTCGGAGTTGAACGACCCCATCGACCAGTTGGAGCGTTTCCAGGAGCAGTTGAAACTCTCGGAGAAGGGTGACGACGAGGCTATGTTTATCGATATGGACTTCGTGCGCGCATTGGAGTACGGTATGCCTTCGTGCTCGGGTATGGGTATTGGCATTGACCGTCTTACGATGTTTATGCTCAACCAACCCTCGATTCAGGATGTGTTGTTCTTCCCGACGATGCGCCCCGAGAAGAAGGTTGTGGCTGACGATGCCGCAAAGTATGTCGAGGCAGGTATCCCCGCCGAGTGGGTTGAGGCAATCCAGAAGATGGGTTACATCACCGTTGAGTCGTTCCAGAACACAGCAGCCAATGGCGGTGGCAAACTCTTCAACGACCTCTGCGGCTTCAATAAGAAGAACAAGTTGGGCCTTGCTACAGGCGAGGTGAAGGCTTGGATTGACGCTCAGAAAGCCGAGTAAGCGCCGCGAAAGGATGCCCAACGGCTTATGGCATAGGTTTGCGTTATGGATAAAGGCGAGATAATCATATACCAGACCTCTGATGGACAGACTGAATTGGATGTTCGTCTGGAGGGTGATACGGTATGGCTGTCGCAATCGCAATTAGCACAACTGTTGCAGGTTCGCCCTCAAAACATTACTATGCATATTCGTAATGTTTATAAGGAGGGTGAGTTAGAACGGTCAGCAACTTGTAAGAATTTCTTACAGATTCAAAATGAGGGAGGCAGGTTGATTACTCGTAATATGAAATTTTACAACCTCGATGTCATTATTTCGGTTGGTTATCGAGTTAAGTCGTTGCGAGGAACCCAATTCCGAATTTGGGCCAATAGAGTTCTTAAGGAGTATTTGATTAAGGGATATGCCATTAACCGCAATGCCAAGCAGGAGCAGTTGGACGAGTTGAAGCGTACAATCTCAGTAATGAGCAATGTTTTGGCTGCCAAGTCGGTAACTAAGGATGAGGCTGTTGGATTGTTGAAGGTCATCAGCGACTATGCCTATGGATTGGATACATTAGACCGCTACGACTATCAGCAGTTGGAGATAGCCGATACTACTCCCGAGGAGAAATTCCGCGCCACCTATGATAACGCTATGCAGGCTCTGCAGATGCTTAAGGAGCAGTTTGGGGCGAGCGAGTTGTTTGCTCGTGAAAAGGATAGTTCGTTTCGCAGTACGATGGGTGCAATATATCAGACATTCGGTGGCAGAGATTTATATCCGAGTGTTGAGGAGAAAGCGGCCAATCTGCTCTATCTGACGGTAAAGAACCATTCGTTTAGCGATGGAAATAAACGTATAGCAGCGTTTTTGTTCTTGTGGTTTATGGAGAAAAACGGTATCCTTTACCGTGAAGATGGCTCGCGACTGATAGACAACAATACCCTTGTGGCGCTTACGCTTATGATAGCCGAGAGCCGTACTGAGGAGAAAGATGTGATGACAAAGGTAGTTGTTAATTTGATAAACAAAAGAAACTAATATAAACACAAACATAAAAACTAAAGAAAAATGAGAAAGAAGATTGTAGCAGGTAACTGGAAGATGAACACTCTCCCCGCTGAGGGCGTTGAGTTGGCAAAGAACGTTGTAGCAGGTCGTGGTGAGGTTTGCTCTTGCGTAAACTTTATCGTATGCCCTCCCTTCACACACCTTTCACAGGTTGTTGAGGCTGTTAAGGGCTCTGACATCGCTGTAGGTGCGCAGAACTGCGCTGCTGAGGCTAAGGGTGCTTATACAGGTGAGGTTGCCGCATCTATGATTGCAGCACTCGGTTGCGAGTATGTTATCTTGGGCCACTCTGAGCGTCGCCAGTACTACGGTGAGACTTCAGAGACTTTGAACAAGAAGATGGAGCAGGCTTATGCTAACGGTTTGAAGCCTATCTACTGCGTAGGTGAGAGCCTCGACGAGCGTAAGGCTGGCAAGCACTTCGACGTTTGCAAGGCACAGATTGAGGAGGTTGTATTCAACCTTACAGAGGAGCAGTTCAAGAATCTCGTTATCGCTTACGAGCCTGTATGGGCTATCGGTACAGGTGAGACTGCAACTGCTGAGCAGGCACAGGAGATTCACGCCTATATCCGCGAGGTATTGGCATCTAAGTTTGGTGCAGCCGCTGCTGAGTGTCCCATCCTCTATGGTGGTTCTTGCAAGCCCTCTAACGCAGCCGAAATCTTCGCAAAGGAGGATGTTGACGGCGGTTTGATTGGTGGTGCTGCTTTGAAGGCTGAGGATTTTCTTGCTATTGGTAAGGGCTTCTAATTTGCGAAAATTCGTATAACGGGCTCTTTTGGCGTCTGGCTTGCTCCGCAAATGCTCACATACATCAAGTATGCTCCGCTTTGCGTCACTGCGACCAGCCTCAAAATAGCCTCGCTATCCAAATTTTCGGGGGAGGGGTGAGTAAATAATTCTCATCATCCAAGGCCCCACATATAAATAAAAGGTACGCTTCATTTCGGAGCGTACTTTTTTTGTTTATGATTCAAAATTCTCGTCATTCCACTAAATCGGCTTGACGATTTTGATTGGAATCTCTAATGTGTTTTTCTGTCATTGCGAGGCTTGGTACAAGCCGTGGCAATCTCCTACCTCCTTTAGCGAGGAGGGATTAATCTCCTGTATTGAGGAACGAAGGAGATTACCACGTCGGACTAAAGTCCTCCTCGTAATGACAAACATAAAATAGGGTAGTGACTCCAATCCTCACCACGCGGCTCGGAGGAGTGACGTGGCTACGAATAACGCGTGGCCAAAAACGTAATATAATTAGGTGAAAAATAAAGAAAATCTACTCCAGCCAGATGGTGTAACATTTGCCGCCGATGCGAGTGAGGGCTATGCGGTGGGCATTGCCACTACGCAGACCGCACTTGCGGCGTACCTCGTCTAACGATGTGGGAAAGTCGCGCATCATAATATCTACACCCTTGCCCTTCAGTTCACGGCGTAGGGCCTTGCTGTCGTACTCCTCCACGCTGACAATCTTCTCCGTGCGGCCCAGCACCCCTTCTGTTTTTTGGCGGGCGAAGCCGAAAGAGTTGTTGCTCCAGATGTCGGCCTTGCCTTGCAGAGCCGATGCCGTCAGGCGAGCCTTTTGCAACGCCACGTCGGGGACGATGAGGTAGCGATACTCCTCTGCCGTAAAGTTGTGCGACGAGAGTGTCGCCTTCAGCGCCTCGTCACGACTTACTTCATAGCGCCCAACGCCAACCGCCTCGGCAACCAAGCGCGGCTCATCGCCATCAACATATATCATCACCTCCTTGCACTCACCGCCCAGCGAAATGACCTCCACCGAGCAGTCGCCAAACAATCTGAAGGCCTCATCGACATCAAACAGTGGCGAATTTTTTATTGCCACACGCTTGCTGATGTGCTCTATCGCGGGCCACAACTCCAGCATATTGGGTGAGCAATCCTCCAAGCGCACCACTCTGCGCCCCTCGGCTGTACGGCGGTCAGGGTCGGCATAAACCCAATCGAAATGCTCGTTGCACGAGGCAAGATAATCTTCTGCCGAAGATGTAGCCACCTCTATATTAGTGATATTGAGTCGCTTGAGATTCTCTCTCACCACTTCGGCCAGCACCTCGTCGCGCTCGATGGCCACCACTCGCTTGAAGCGTTGCGCAAACGCTATGGAGTCAATGCCCAAGCCGCAGGTCAAATCCAGCAGGCTCTCGCCCCCGATGCGTTTCGCGGCGGCACACTGTTGGCTCGATGATTGTTCGAAGGCCCTTTGGGGGATTATGCAACGCGCATCGTATAACATTGGAAGTTTTGTGCGGGCACGTTGCAAGTATTTCACCTGCGTTGCCACCTCACGCGCGTAGGGTATATTCCTATCGAGGGCTATGCGCACAGGGTCTCGCTCGATGTTAGCATCGATAGCCTTGCGCACCTCTTCACGAAGCAGAATATCTTTTTCTTCGTGTGTCATATTCTTTTTTGGGTGTAGCCTTATGTGGAAATTACTTCATAAAAACGAAATATACGGCCAGAATCAAGCATCCGAAGGCGGCAAAGTGGTTCCATTGCAGCGACTCGCCACGGAAGAATATTGTGGTGAACAATGTAAAGATTATCAGCGTTATAACCTCCTGCATCACTTTGAGTTGCATCAATGTAAATGGGCCTCCGTTACCCGTAAACCCTATTCTGTTGGCGGGTATCTGGCACGAATATTCAGCCAGAGCGATGCCCCACGAGAAGATGATGACGAGCCACAAGGGCCACGACGAAATGAGTTTCATCTGTTGCAACTTCAGGTGGCCGTACCACGCAAAGGTCATAAAGATGTTCGATATGACGAGCAACAGTATAGTGTAAAATATCTTCATCTCTGCTTAAAATGTTTTTAACTCTTCGAGTGCCACGTCGGCAGCAATCTTGTCAATTATGCGCTTCACCACTTTGTCAATCTCCGAGCCCTCGGTGTAGTCGGCAGCGCAGACGTAGTTTACACGGTTGTCGCGGATGAGGGTATTCATCTCGCGGCGTTTGCCTTTGTCGGCGGGGTTATAGACGGCAATCGAGTGACCGCCATAGTTCTTCACCAAGCGCATACAGGGGATGTCGGTCGTACCGTCGCCAACATAAATCATACGCTTGAACGGCACAGGGCGATGCTCCTCCTCCATATAACGGTTCACCAACTGCGTGTCGTAAACCGACTCCACGCCCTTGTTAATCTTGAAGATGAACTGCGTCTTGTTGGTGTAGTTAATCGCTACGGCAGGCCAATAGGCTATGCCATCGACATTATAAAGGAACGAGCAGGCATAGATATGCTTGAACTCGTGGGCTATGGATGTACCCTCGATAATCTCCTTCAGGCCCGATGAGTTGATGTAGTGCAATAGGCGCAGACCGCGCTCCTCGGCGTAGCGGTTCATACGCGAGAACCACTCCTTGACACCCTCGAAGTAACGCACGTTGCGGCCCGACTCCTGAAAGGCCTCGCGTCGCAGCGAAAGACCTTTGCTCTGTGCCTCCTGAATCATACGGGCCATATATGCCAATACGGGGTCGGCATCCTGTGTCTCGGCCAATACGTTGGCGTCGCTCCAAAATTCGCGGTTGCTCTTGCCTACGGCGGGTATGAAGTCATACTCCTGCATATTGCCCGGCGAGAGTGTGCCGTCAAAATCGTAAATCAGTGCTACGGTCTTTTTCTGCGTCATAATATTTTCGTTTTTCGGGATTATCCATTTTAGGCGTGTTGTATTCATTGGTGTCATTGCGAGGCTTGGTACAAGCCGTGGCAATCTCCCACATCAAATAAGGTAGGAGATTAATCCACTTCGTGGCTTTTCACGGCTGCGGCTCGGTATAGTTTGCAAGCAACCTCTATCTCGCCTTAATCGCCGCGTTCCCACGCTCGTTGCACTCGCTCGGAATGACATTCTTACTTTACAAGCCTAAAGTAAATAATTCCGTAGTTTTATATCTTCAAAAAACAAAGTTAGCGTAATTTTTGAGATTACGCTAACTATTTGTCATAAAGTTCTTACCAAATGATAATACGCTCATTCTCGGGCAGAAACATCTCGCCGTCGCTGATGCCGAATGCCTCATAGAACGATGCTATGTTGCGCAAAGTGGCATTCACGCGGTTGCGGCCCAGAGAGTGAACATCGACCTTTGTGAGGCGTGCAATCTCCTCGTCGCGGATGTTTTGTCCCCAGATGGTTGCATATGAGAGGTAGAAACGCTGTTCGGGTGTGAAGCCGTCGATGGGTTCGGGCTTGCCT
Organism: Alistipes sp.; assembly: GCA_017532885.1. The sequence continues at coordinate 6,581 of JAFXIS010000032.1, forward strand.
GCCTCGCCAAATGAGTTCTGCAACGCGGTGTATGCTACGCGCAAACCACCTTGGTCGGCAATGTTCTCGCCGAGTGACAATGCACCATCGGCCATCACTGCGGGCTGGTCATCCTTGGCGGGCAACACCTCAATCTTGTTGAACTGCTCAACCAACACATCGGTGCGGCTCTTGAATGCTGCGGCATCCTCGTCGGTCCACCA